>JBCDLH010000005.1:0-273350 GCA_038745585.1 Pseudomonadota bacterium | reverse complement strand
TCTGTGGCTTCGGCTTGGCTTCGTGGCCGCAGACCTCGAGAGGGCGGAGAACCGCCTCAGAACCGCAACCTATGAGCTAGAGCAAGCGCGCGAGGCGCGTCAGGTGCTCGAGGCTCACTTCGCGAGGGAACGCGAGCGCGCGGAGCGGCTCGACGACGCCCTCGAGGACATCCTGACAGGAGACTTCGATAATGCGGACACCGCTCTTGACCCTCGCCTTCGTGACGCTCTTCGCCGGTTGCGCGACTGAGACGCGGATCATCGTCCCTGACGTCCCCGAGGAGCTACGCACGCCCGTGCCCGTGCCGGATCGCGATCCGATGAACGTGCGTGAGCTTACGCTTCTCGCGGCAGAGGCGATCTCATCGACGCAGGCCGCTAACGGAAAGATCACCGCGATTGATGAGATCCTTGATGATGCGGAGGAGCGCGCAGAGAGTTCCGCTACTGACGACGGGCCATAGACCTTAACACCAATTCCCCAAGATCAATCTCAAGACACTGAGAACGCAAGATAGTCGTTGCCGACCTCGGGCACCACATTCTCTCCCTGATCCGACGACGCGTGTGGACCGCCCGCAACGTACCGGCCGGGCTGCTGGTCTCGCGGTCGCCCATTCTCTGAACATATGATGTCTAGAATTGACATATGCGCGCGACCAGGCGATGTCCGCAGCGTTTGGAGAGGAGTGTGCAATGCCAAGGGAAATGGTCGTCGACCCCGCCGAGAGGCGCGCCGCCCAGACGCTGCGCGTGCCCGAGATCCCGGTGCATGCCTATGCCCGCCCGTTCGCCGAAGAGCGAGCGGCATGGGGGGATGCAGCGCTCATGGCGGCGCTCCGGCACATGATGCTGATCCGGGAATTCGAGAGCATGCTCGCGGCGTTCAAGGCGACCGGCAGCTACCGCGGCATCGACTATGCCTATAAGGGACCGGCGCATCTCTCTATTGGACAAGAAGGCGCGGCGGTCGGTTCGGCTATGGCGCTTGCGCCCGAGGATTTCATCTTTGGCTCGCACCGGAGCCACGGCGAGTTTCTCGCCAAGGGCCTCGCGGCCATCGCCCGCCTGCCCGAAGCCGAGCTGGACGCGATCCTCGCCGAAAACGGGGGCGGGCGCCTACGCGACGCTGCCGCCAAGGCGCTCGGGGGCCAGGGTAGGGCGCTCGCCGAAGGGGTGCTGCTCCTGGGGTTTCTCACAGAGATCTTCATGCGCGCGACCGGCTTCAATGGCGGGATGGGCGGCTCGATGCACGCCTTTTTCCCGCCCTTCGGCTGCTATCCCAATAACGCCATCGTCGGCGCCTCCGCGGGGATCGCGACCGGCGCGGCACTGCGCCGGCGGCTCGCGGGCGAAGACGGGATTTGCGTGGCCCATGCGGGCGACGGCGCGACGGGGTGCGGCCCGGTCTGGGAAGCGATGAACTTTGCCGCGATGGGACAGTTGACCCGTCTGTGGCAGGCGCCATTCGACGGCGGGCTGCCGATCCTTTTCTTTTTTACCAACAACTTCTACGCCATGGGCGGGCAGACGGGCGGAGAGACCATGGCGTGGGACAGGCTCTCGCGCATCGGCGCGGGGATCGCCCCGCACGCGCTCCATGCCGAGACGGTCGACGGGACCAATCCGCTCGCTGTGGCCGACGCCGTCGCCCGCCAGCGCGCGCGACTTCTCGCGCGGAACGGCCCTGCGCTCCTCGATGTGGAGTGCTACCGGGCTTGCGGGCATTCGACGACCGACGCCAATGCCTATCGCACCCGCGACGAGCTCAAACTCTGGGAGGCCGAAGACCCGATCGCCAAACACGCCGGCCAGCTCATCGAAGCGGGCATTTTGACCGAAGCGACAGTGGCGGCGTTGCGCGACGAGATTGCCACGTTGATCGAGGCGGTGACCCGCGCTGCCATCGACGCTGCGCTCGCGCCCGCTGTCGACATCTCCGCCAATCCGGTCCTGATCGGCGATTTGATGTTCTCCAACACCGAGATCCCGGTGCCGAGCGGCCCCTCCACCCTTGCCAAACTGGCCGAGGAAAGCGCGGCGCTGCGCAAGCTGGCCCGCAAGGCGCGGGGCGGGGTGGGCGAGGACGGCGCGGCGCGATCGCCGATGCGTGCGATCACCCTGCGCGACGGGCTGACCGAGGCGATCCTCCATCATATGACCCACGACGCGCGGCTTGTCGCGTGGGGGGAGGAGCTGCGCGAATGGGGCGGCGCCTTTGGCGTGACGCGGGGGCTTTCGGATGTCCTGCCCCACCACCGGCTCTTCAATGCGCCGATCTCCGAGGCCGCGATTGTCGCCACGGCTGTCGGCCACGCCATCGCCGGCGGACGCTCGATGGTCGAGCTGATGTATGCCGATTTCATCGGGCGTGCGGGCGATGAGATCTTTAACCAGATGGCCAAGTGGCAAGCGATGTCGGCGGGCCAGCTCGCGCTGCCGGTGGTCCTCCGCGCCTCCGTCGGCTCGAAATACGGCGCCCAGCACTCGCAGGATTGGTCGGCCCTTATCGCCCATATCCCGGGGCTCAAGGTCGTCTACCCGGCCACGCCCTATGATGCGAAGGGGCTGATGGCCTCCGCGCTGTCGTCCAACGACCCGGTCGTCGTCTTTGAGAGCCAGCGGCTCTATGACAGGGTCGAGACGTTCCGCGGCGAGGTCCCGACCGAGTATTATCGCGTGCCCTTCGGCGCGCCCGAGATAAAGCGCCAAGGCCAGCACGTGACCTTGCTGACCATCGGTCCCTCGCTTTACCCGGCGCTCGAAGCGGCCGCCGACCTCGCGGCGCTCGGGCTCGACGCCGAGGTGATCGACGCGCGCAGCCTCGTGCCCTTTGACTATGCGCCCGTCCTCGCCTCGGTCGAAAAGACGGGCCGTCTCGTCGTCGTTTCCGAGGCTTGCGAGCGCGGCAGCATCGCCCAAACCATGGCCAGCACCGTCACACGCCACGCCTTTGCAGCCCTGAAGGCCGCGCCGATCGTGCTCGGCGCGCCGAACTGGATCGTGCCGGGGGCCGAGATGGAGGCGACGTACTTTCCGCAGGCCCATGACATCGTCGATGCGGTCACCGCCGAGTTCTACCCCGAGCGCAAGGCCAACCTGCGCGGGCTCCGGAACTGGGACGCGCTGGCCCTCGCCCGCCGCGGGCTCTAGCCCCAACCGCCGCAGCAACATAGGACGCACCATGACACCATTCGTCGTGCCGCAACTCGGCAACGAAGTCGAAGAAGCCGAAGTGAACGAGTGGCTAAAGGCCGATGGAGAAATGGTCGAAGAGGGCGAGCCCATCGTCAACATCTCGACGACGAAGATGGCGATGGACCTTGACGCTCCCGCCTCCGGCGTCCTCAAGATCGTGGTTGAGGAGGGCGAGATCGCCAAGGTCGGAGCGACACTGGCCGAGATCGGATGAGCGCGTACCGCGCGTTTCTGGGCGGCGCCGGGCCGCCGCTGACGCTGATCCACGGCTTCGGTGCAGACCGGCTGGCCTGGGCCGCCCTCGTGCCAGCGCTCGGCCCGCACGCGACGCTAGAGGCCACCGAGCTGCCGGCCCACGGCAAGGCCGGGCGCGCCCCCGACGATCCCTCGCCGCGCGGGCTCGCCGCCATCGTGGCCGACGCGATGGATGCGGCGGCGCCGCGGCCCGTCGTGGCGCATTCCCTCGGCGCCACGGTCGCACTGCATCTCGCCCAGGACCGGCCCGGCCTTGTCTCGCGCCTCGTCCTCATCGCTCCCGCTTTGTGGGGCGGGCCGCTCAACGACGCGTTTCTTCGGGGGCTGCCCCAGGTACAGACCGGGGTCGAGGCGCAAGACCTCCTCCAACGCCTCGTCGCCAATCCCCGGTTCCTCCCGCCGGGGATCGGCGATGCGCTCGTGGCGTCGCTTGACGCGGCACGGCGTGCCGATTGGGCCCGGATCGCCGACGCGCTTCTGGCCGCTGCGCCGCCCCCCGTGCCCGACGTTCCGGTGACCGTCCTCTGGGGCCGCGAAGACCGGATCAATCCCCACGATCCCGATGCCCTGCCTGACGGCCTCACCGCGACGCTGATCGAAGGGGCAGGGCACCTCCCGCATGCCGAGAAGAGCAGCGCCGTCGCTCGTGCGATCAAGGCCGCCCTCTTCGAACACCCCCCAGGCTAGGCCAAGAGCGCCCGAGCCGCCGCCTCGTCTGTCACGAGCGTGTGACAGCCGACAGCCGCCATCGTCGCTCGGAGTGCGGCGGCTCGATGCGCGCCGCCCGAGGCAAGGACGACGTGCTTGGCCGCCGCCACATCCGTCAGCGCCACCGACATCACCCGGTCGTGGACGGGGTGCGCGACCGGGGCGCCCGCGGCGTCGAGAAAGTGGCACATGCAGTCGCAGACCGCGCCCGCGTCGATCAGCCCGGCCAGCTCAGCGTCCGTTAGAAAGCCGTGGCTGAGCGACGAGCCCGCCTGGGCCAAATCCCCGCAGGAGATCACCGCGATGTCCATTTCGCGTGCCAGAACGGCGACGCTGCCAAGACCGTTCTCCTGCATCAACCGGCGCTTCGTCTCCGCGCTGTCGACCAGGAGCGGGGCAAGCAGCACGTGGCTGCGCGCGCCAAGCCGGTGCGCCACGTTCCAGGCGACATCGGCCGGGTTCAGCTCTTGCGCCTCGACCAGCCCGCCCAGCAGCGACAGCACGCGGACATTCTCGCGCCGCATCGGCCGAAAGGTCGCAAGCGCGGCATGGAGCGTACGCCCCCAGCCGACACCGAGCACCATGTCGTCGCCGACCACATCCGACAGGAACCGCCCCAGCGCCGCGCCGACATCGCGCGCCGTCTCCGCTGCGTTGCCCTCGCCCGGCACGACGAGGGCCTCCGAGAGGTCAAAGCGTTCTTCGAGCGCCACCGCCAACGCTGTGCAGTCGCCGGGGACAGCCTCGATCGTGATCGTGACCTCGCCGCGCCGCCGCGCCTCTTCGAGCATGCGGATCACGGTCGAGCGGCTGACGCCGAGAAGGGTTGCGATATCCCGCTGGATCATTCCGCGCGAGTAATAAAGCCAGGCCGCACGCAGGCGCAGGTCGCGGCTCTCGGAGAGCGCCGGCGGGGTCCGGGCGAGGCGGGTCATCGCAGCTCTCTCCACGCCGTCACGCGGCGCGGAAAGCGGCGACCTCGACGAGGGTCGGCGGGGCGCAACCGACGACGGTGCAGGTCAGCGCCGAGGCGGCAAGCGCGTGATCGAGGGCGTCGCCGACCGTGTCGAGATCGACCGCCGCAAGGGCTGCGCGACCGGTCAAGCCTTGCGCGGCGAGCGTCGCCAGCAGGTAGCCGGTGACCGTGTCGCCAGCGCCGACCGTGTCGACCACCTCGACCTTGTGCGCGTCGCGGAAGACGCGGCCCGCGGCGACGAAGGCCTCGGCCCCTGCGGCCCCGTGGGTGACGGTCACAAGTCCGGTGCCGCGCGCAATCTGCGCCTCGGCAAAGTCGCGTGGCGCGAGACCGGGGGCGAGGAAAGCAAGGTCCTCCTCCGAGAGTTTGAGAATGCCCGAAAGGTCGGCCAGCGTGCGGATCCGCGCCCGCCAAGCCTCGGCATCCGGCGTCATGCCAGGCCGAGCATTGGGGTCGAGCGAGAGCGTCGCACGGTGCGAGAGCGTTTCGGCATAGGCGGTGAGGTTGCCCGCCCCCGGCGCGTCGATCAGCGAGATCGAGCCGAGGGAGAGGACATCGCCAGGCGCGCCGGGAAAGGCCGCCGGATCGGGCCTCATCGTCGCCGTCGCCGTACCGGTGTTAAAGAACGCATAGCGCGCCTCGCCCCCCACAAGCTCGACGAAGGCGAGCGTCGTCGGCTCGGGCACACGCGGAATGTGGCCCGCATCGACCCCGGACGCTGCAATATCCGCTGCCAGCCGGTCGCCGAACATATCCGTCGAGATCGCGCCGAGAAAGCCGACATCGGCGCCCGCGAGCGCCGCCGCCTTGGCCGCGTTGTAGGGCGAGCCGCCGCAGCGCGGGGCAAAGGCGTCTCCCGCCTCCGAGGCGGCCGGCACAAAGTCGATCAAGGCTTCGCCGAGAAACCAGAGCTTTGCCATCGCGCCGCGACCCCTTTTGCCCGACACTTTTTTCGGTGGCGCGCACGCTTGCCCCCAAGTCTGAGGCTTGTCAAGGCGCGCGGCCGGGGGCGCTAGCCCGCGCGGAGCTCGGCCACACGGGCGACAGCGGCGCGCGCATTGGCGGTAATCTCGGCCCAATTCCCAGCCGCGATCGCGGCGCGTGTTGCGATCCACGTGCCGCCCACGGCGCGGACTTCGGGCAGCGCCAGCCACGCGCCCATCGTGTCGAGCGTCACACCGCCCGTCGGGTTAAAGCCGATGCCGGTATGGGCATAGGGACCGGCGATGCTCTGCAGCATTTTCGGCCCGCCCGCGGCCACCGCCGGGAAGAACTTGACCATCTGGCACCCCGCTTTCAGCGCGGCTTGCACGTCGGACGGTGTCATGATGCCCGGCGCAAAGGGCAGGCCGCGCGTGGTCGCATGGGAGAGCGTCTCTGGGTCGAGCCCGGGCGCAAGGGCAAACTGTGCGCCTGCCTCTGCGGCCGCGTCGACTTGCGCGCCAGTGATCACGGTGCCAGCCCCGACGAGCATCTCGGGGCGATGCGCCGCGATGGACGCGATTGCGCCCCGTGCCGCATCGGTCCGAAACGTAATCTCGGCGACCGGCAGCCCGCCTTCGAGGAGGGCATCGGCCAGCGGCAGCGCGGCCGCGGCCTCATCGAGCGCGATCACGGGCACGACGCCATGGGCAGAGAGCATGTCGAAAACGGTCACATCGCGATCCTTTGGAGGAGGGTGCCCGGGCCGGGTTTCCCCAACGTGCTTAAAGAACAAGCCGGCGCGCAGGCCGCGCCCGGTCAGCCGGTATCATCCGCCGAGGCATAAATCGATGCGATTTCCTCGGCACCTCGCGGACGATAGGACGGGTTCGGCGCCGCGCGCCAGCCCGCGCCATCGGACAAGATCCGCGTCGCCATGCCCCCAGCGCGCGCGATCAGCGCATAATCCTGTCCGGCATCGGCGGGATAGCAGAAACTCATCACCAGCGGCTCCGCCCCGACATTGACCGAGCGATGGATCCAGAAGGGCGGAACATAGACGGTGACCTTGGGCGCGACTTCGAGGATGCGGGTCTCGCCCTCGGGGCTTTCGAGCAGCATGAGCCCCTGGCCGCGCTCGCCGCGATAGGTCTCGGGCCGGTTTGCGATGGCGTGGATGTGGCCGCGGGTCACGAAGAACTCCGCGCCGATGCGCCCGGGCGCCATATACGTTGTTCCAAAGATCAGTCCCCCCGATGCAACGGCCGGGCGGACATCCTCGACCCGGTAGACGATCTGCCCCGGGCGGTCGGCGCAGGAAGCGGCAAAGGCATCCTGATCGGCATAGATACCGGCCAAATCCTCAATGCGCTTTTCATTGGCGGCCGATGCCGCGCCGAGCGCACCAGAGCGCGGCGTAAGCACATGGGCGGTCGGCTCTTCGAGCTTTGGGGCTCGGGCGGATGCGCGGGGTCCAAGTGGCATGGCTTTTCCAGTATGTAGTTTTACTACGTAAGGCTGACGCTCTATCCAAGGGACGCGCTGCATTTTAGCACTTTTCGACGTGTTTCGCGGGGCTTTTGCGCGGTTTGCGAAAGCGTATGACGGCGCCGCACGTAGCTTTACGACATAGGTCTTGTACAACCCGCCAAAGTGCAGCCCGTTGCGCCGCCGCCCGTAGTTTCACTACGCCTTTTCCCTTGAACCCCTATCCGACTCGGGCCATCGTTTCGAGAGGGAGGACAGGGCATGCACCAGACCGCTGGGCGTGGCGACACGATCAAGCACGTCTTCATGGCGCCTGCATTTCTTCTGGTGCTCACGGTTACGCTCTTTCCGCTGATCTATGCGCTCGTCGTCTCGTTTCAGTCGATCCGCCTCGTGCCGCCGCTGCCGCCGCGCTTTGTGGGCGTCGACAATTACGCTGATATCCTAGGCTCGGCGCGGTTCTGGGGATCGATGTATACGACGGCGACCATCGTCTTCATCTCCACCGCGTTTCAATATGTCCTCGGCTTTGCGCTGGCCATTGCGCTCCACCACAACGTTGCGGGCGCGCGGCTCTATCGCGTGACGTTCCTGTTGCCGATGTTTCTCGCGCCGGTCTGTGTGGCGCTCATCGCCCGGATGATCTTTCACCCGTTTCTCGGACCTGTGAACGACGCGATCGAAGGGATGGGCTTTGACAATGTGCCGTTCCTGACCGAGCCCAACCTCGCGATCGCGACGCTGATCACCATCGAGGTCTGGCAATGGACACCCTTCGTGACGCTCCTGATGCTCGCGGGCCTGCAATCGCTGCCCGAGGAGGTTTTCGAAGCGGCCAAGGTCGACGATATCCCGGCCTGGCGGCGGTTCTGGGACATTACGTTTCCGATGCTGCTCCCGCTCTCGGTCGCCGTGATCTTTATCCGGCTGATCGAGGGCTTTAAGGTCATCGATACGGTCTTTGTGCTGACCGGCGGCGGGCCGGGTACGGCGACCGAAACGCTGACGCTCTTTGCCTATAACGAGGGGTTCAAGAAATTTAACCTCGGCTACACGTCGGCGCTTTCGTTCACCTTCCTCATCGTCGTCATAATCGCGGGCACGCTCTATCTCGCGCTCGCGGCGCGTCTGATCAAACGATATCAGTGATGGCGGCCCCCGACACGAGCATTGCCGTCCCCGCGCCCGCCGCGCGCAACGATACCAAACGGCGGTTCGGTGCGCGGGGCTGGAAGCGGGTCGGGCTCGTTCTTGCGGCGGTTTGGTTCTTCTTTTGCGTCTTCCCGCTCTATTTCGTGCTCGTCACGGCGTTTAAGCCCCCCATCGCGGTCAGCCAGGGGCCGACCTATATCCCTTGGGTCGATTACGAGCCGACACTGCAGGCCTTCCGCGACGCGGCCTCGGGCCTTCGTGGGGATTTCGTGGGGCCGGTCGTGTCCTCGGTGATGGTTTCGCTCACCGCCACGACGCTCTCGGTCTTCCTCGGCACGATGGCGGCCTATGCGCTTGTACGGTTCGAGTTTCGCATCCGCCTGCTCTCTGGGGTCGTCTTTGCGGTCATCGCCATCGGTGGCTTTGTAGTGTTGACCGAACGCTACGACTGGACGGTGCCCTATGCGCTCCTCGCAGTGATGCTTGCCGCCCTCCTCGTGTCGAACCTCGTCAACCGGCTGCCGCTGCCGGGCCCCGTCCTTGGCAACAACGACGTGACATTCTGGTTCGTCTCGCAGCGGATCTTTCCGCCCATCGTCGCGGCCTTCGCGCTCTTCCTACTCTATGCCGAGATCGGACGCGCGGGGCTCACGATGCTCGACAGTTTCGGCGGGCTCGTCGTGGCCTATACCGCCTTTGGCCTGCCCTTTGCCGTCTGGCTCATGCGCGATTTCCTGTCGACTGTCCCAGTGGAGGTGGAGGAAGCAGCGCTCGTTGACGATATCGGCCGCTTCCGCATCTTCTTTCAGATCGTGCTGCCGATGGCGGTGCCGGGGCTGATCGCAACATCGATGGTCGTCCTCGCCTTTATCTGGAACGAGTTTCTCTTCGCGCTGCTGCTCACCTCCGCGGATTGGCAAACGCTGCCGATCCTCATCGCCGGTCAGAACTCCAGCCGGGGGGATGAGTGGTGGGCGATCTCTGTCGCGGCGCTCATCGCCATCGTGCCGATGGTCGTCGTGGCGGGGCTTTTGGGGCGGATGATGCGCTCTGGCCTGCTTGCGGGCTCAATCAAGTGAACCGACACATAAACTTGCAAAACCAATGTCTCAGGGAGGAGACTTAAACCCATGAAGAAACTGCTTCTCAGTGCGGCCATCCTGCCGCTCGGCACCGCCGCGATGGCCTGCGAGCCCGATTTCACCGGGGTGACGCTCAATGTCTCCACGCAGAACGGCCCCTTTGTCGCCTCCGCGCTCGCCATGGCGGGCCAGGCCTGGGAGGAGAAGACCTGCGGCGAGGTCAACGTCGTCGAGTTCCCCTTTGGCGAGCTCTACCCCAAGTTCCTCACTGCAATGTCCCAGCAGACGGGCGATTTCGACGTGATCGGCTTTGTCCCCGCCTGGCTGCCGGATTTCGCGCCGTTCCTCTCCACGATGCCCGCCGATCTCCAGGCCGGCACGGATTGGGAGGATATCCACCCGGTGTATCGCGAGCGGCTCATGGTCTGGGACGGCGAGGTGAAGTCGGCCACGATGGACGGCGACATGCACATGCTGAACCTCCGTGCTGACCTCATGGAGGACCCCGACGAGATGGCGGCGTTCGAGGCTGAATACGGCTATCCCTTGGGCGATCCGCTCACCTGGGCGCAGTATTACGACATCGCCGCGCACTTCCACCGCCCGGACGAAGATCTCTACGGCACCGCTGAAGCCTTCCGCCGGGGCGGGCAGCAGTTCTGGTACTTCTTCAGCCACGCGGCGTCCTACACCAACAATCCCAACAACCCCGGCTCGATGTTCTTTGATCCCGAGACGATGGACGCGCAGGTCAACAATCCTGGTTGGGTGCGGGCGCTTGAGGAATACAAGAAGTCGCTCGACTTCTCCCCGCCGGGTGCGCTGAACTTCGGCTCGGGCGACGTGCGCCCGCTCTATGCCGGGGGCACGGTCGCGATGAATATCGACTGGGCGGATTCGGGCGTTCTGGGCGCGACGGAGGGCTCGATCGCAGGCAACGTGCGCACCGCGATGCTGCCTGGCTCTACCGAGATCTGGAACCACGTGACGGGCGATTGGGACACATTTGACGAGCCCGTCGCCTCGCCGTTCCTCGCCTTCGGCGGCTGGCAGGCCGGTGTGCCCGCCGACAGCCAGAACCAGGAAGCGGCGTGGGATTATGTGGCAACGCTGACCTCGCCCGAGCAGTCGGGCATCGCCATCGTGACGGCGAATACGGGCGTCAACCCCTATCGGTTCAGCCACTACGAGGACCTCGACAATTGGTCGAACACCTTTACGCCTGAGGAGGCCGCGAGCTATCTCGGTGCGCAGCGGGCCTCGCTCGACGCGCCCAACGTGGCGCTCGACCTGCGCCTGCCGGGCTTTTTCTCGTACACCGAGATCCTGGAGATTGAGCTCTCAAAAGCGCTTGCAGGCGAGGTCACGCCGCAAGAAGCACTCGACACGATTGCGGCGGAGTGGGACGAGCTCACCGACGAATTCGGCCGCGAGACACAGCTCTCCGCGTACCGGGCCTCGGTCGGCCTGCCGCCGCTCTAAGCCACAAAAGGGCGCGCCCACGCACGGGCGCGCTCGCCTCTTGGGAAAAAACCCCGAGCAGTACAGAAGAAGGGCCAGCCCCGGGTGCCAACAGACCAGCCCCACGTGGAACTGAGCGAGGTCACCAAAGCCTTTGGCAATGTGACAGTGATCCCCCCGCTCGATCTCAAGATCGACGAGGGGGAGTTTCTCGTGCTCGTGGGGCCCTCGGGCTGCGGCAAGACAACGACGCTCAGGATGCTCGCGGGGCTTGAGACGGCCACATCGGGCCGGATCAGAATCGCCGGGCGGGACGTCACGCAGGAGCGGCCCGGGGCGCGCGACTGTGCCATGGTGTTTCAGAGCTACGCGCTCTACCCGCATATGTCGGTGCGCGACAATATCGGCTACGCGATGAAGGTGCATGGCACCGACGCTGCAACCATCGAGCAACGCGTTGCCGAAGCGGCCACGCTCCTCGGCCTCTCCGACTACCTCGACCGCAAGCCAAAGAACCTCTCCGGCGGGCAGCGTCAGCGCGTCGCCATCGGGCGCGCCCTCGTGCGCCATCCGCAGGTCTTTCTTTTCGACGAGCCGTTGTCGAACCTAGACGCCAAGCTCAGGGTGGAAATGCGCACCGAGATCAAGCTCCTCCAGCGCCGCTTGGCGACGACGACCGTCTATGTCACGCACGATCAGGTCGAAGCCATGACCATGGCCGACCGGGTCGTCGTGATGCGCTCGGGCGTGATCGAGCAGGCCGCCGATCCGATCACGCTCTATGAGCAGCCGGCCAACCGCTTTGTGGCCAACTTTATCGGCTCGCCCGCGATGAACTTCCTCAACGCCAAGATCGAAGGCGGCGCCATCCATCTCGGCGAGCAGCGCCTTGCCCTAACCGAGGCCGATGCGACGCGCCTCGGCGCGCGCGCGGCGATCCATTTCGGCATCCGGCCAGAGCATATGCGCCATTCCGAGCATGAGGCGGCGTTGACCTTCGTGCCCGACGTCGTGGAGCCGCTCGGCGCCCACACGCTCCTTATCGGCCATGTCGGAGCGCAAAAGCTCACCGCCCAGGTCGATCCGCGCTTTCCGGCTGTCCCGGGGCAGCCCTGCACCGTGCCCGTCGATATGACCCAGGTGCATTTCTTCGACCCTGACAGCGACCTGCGCCTCTGAGGCGGTCCGGGCATGCGCGATCTCTTCCTTGCGATTGACGTGGGCACCGGCTCGATCCGCGCCGGGCTCGTCGACCGTCGGGGACAGATCGTGGCGCTTTCCGCGCAACCACACGAACAGATCGTGCCGCAGCATGGCTGGTCCGAGCAACGCCCGGCGGAATGGTGGGACGGCACGGTGGGCGCGGTGCGCGATGTGCTCGACAAAGTTGACGGTGGGGCCGGGCGGGTCGCAGCGGTCGCGGCCTGCGGACAAATGCACGGAACCGTCCTCGTCGACCCAGACGGTGCACTGACGCGCGACGCCGTCCCGCTCTGGAACGACAAGCGGAGCGAGCCCCAGGCGGAGCGGTTGCGCGCACGTCTCGGCCAGAGCGCGATGCGGCTCGGCGCGAACGTCCCGACGCCGGCCTGGCCCGCCACTAAGCTGATGTGGCTGATGGAACATGACGCTCAAGCCGTCGCGCGCGCGGCCCATGTCCTCATGCCCAAAGACTGGATCAATTTTCGGCTGACCGGCCTTGCCGCCCAGGACGTCACTGAAGCTTCCATGAGCTTTCTGATGGATCCTGAGACGCGGGACTGGTCGCCCGCTCTGCTCGAGGCCACCGAGCTGCCGCGCGCGCTTCTCCCCCCGATCCGCGATCCTGCTTCGATCCTCGGCCCGGTGACCGATGCGGCCGCCGCCGAAACCGGCCTACCCGCGGGTCTTCCTGTCCTCTCCGGGGGCGGGGATTACCCGGTCGCGCTCTTCGGTTCGGGCGCCTCGGCGCCGGGTCTCGCCTCTGACGTGACAGGCACCTCTACGATCCTAACCGTTATTAACAACGCCCCCGTACCCGACCCCACGCTTGCCAATGTCGGGACGGTCGAGGGGCTTTGGGGCACGCTGATCCTGCTCGACGCGGGCGGCGATGCGCCCCGCTGGGCGCGCCGCGCGTTTCACGACAACGCCGTCGGCTTTGACGCGATCGAAGCAGCGGCCGCTGCGGTGTCGCCCGGCTGTGACGGCCTGATATGCCTGCCCTATCTCAGTGGCGAGCGCGCCCGACCCGAGACCCGCGCGCAGTTTTTCGGGCTGACGGCGGCGCACGGCATGGGCGCGCTCCACCGCGCGGTGCTCGAAGGCGTGGCCTTCTCGGTGCGCCACCGCCTCGACGCAGCTTTGGGAGAAACGCGGCCCGAACGGGTCATCGCCGCGGGCGGCGGCGCGCGCTCTGCGCTTTGGCTTCAGATCAAGGCGAGCATTTACGGCGCGCCCTTCGTCGTCCCCGAAGAGCCCGAATGCGGCCTTGTGGGAAGCGCTGCGATGGCCGCCGCCGCCACAGGCACCTATGGCTCGCTCGGCGAGGCCGTGGGCGCCATGGTGCGCTACGGGCCCGAGATCGCGCCCGATCCGGCTTGGCAAGAGGTCTATGAGCGGATGGTGCCGATCTATGCCGATCTCTACACCGCCGCCCTGCCGTTTCACGGCCGTCTTGCGGAGATCTAGGCGGGGCAGGAGGGGGAGAGAGAGAAACATGCGCGGCTTTGGCATTCATTCGAGCATCTGGACCATGCATTGGACACCGGAGGCCGCAACACACGCGGTCGGCGAAGCGGTGCGCTGCGGGTTCGACTTTGTCGAGGTCGCGCTCCTCGACCCGCCGATGGTCGATGCTGCCCAGTCCCGCGCGCTCTTTGAGAGCTCCGGGATCGCGGCGGTCTGCTCGCTTGGCCTGCCCGAGGCCGCTTGGCCCTCGCGCGACCCCGACGCGGGCGCGGCCTTCCTGCGCACCGCCCTCGACAAGACCGCAGCGATGGGGGCCGAGGCGCTGACGGGCGTCACCTATGGCGGGATCGGAGAGCGCTCGGGCCAGCCGCCGACCCAAGCCGAGCTCGACAACGTCGCCCGCTGCCTTGAGGCCTCCGCGCGCCACGCCAAGTCGCTCGGCATCGCCTTTGGGATCGAGCCGGTCAACCGCTATGAGACGCATCTCCTTAACACCGCCGCACAGGCGGTCTCGATGGTCGAGCGGATCGGCGCGGCCGAGATCTTTGTCCATCTCGACACATATCACATGAATATCGAGGAGAAGGGCGCCGCCAATGGCGTCCTCGCGGCGCGCGACCACCTGCGCTACATCCACCTGTCCGAGAGCGACCGGGGCACGCCGGGGGCGGGGACCTGCGACTGGGATGAGATCTACGCCGCTCTGGCCGCCATCGGCTTTGAGGGCGGGCTGGCAATGGAAAGCTTCATCAATATGCCGCCCGAGATCGCCTATGGCCTCTCCGTCTGGCGCCCGGTGGCCGAGAGCACCGAGGCCGTGATCGGTGAGGGCCTGCCGTTTCTGCGCAACAAGGCACGCCAATACGGCCTCGCGACGGGGCGGGGCTGAGCCTATGCGCATCTCGCACCTGACCGTCGAAGACATTCGCTTTCCCACAAGTCGCGCCCTCGACGGCTCGGATGCGATGAACCCGGCGCCGGACTACTCCGCCGCCTATGTGATCCTGCACACCGATACCGGCCTCGACGGCCACGGCATGACCTTTACCATCGGGCGCGGCAACGAGATCTGTTGTGCGGCGATCCATGCCGTCGGCGGGCTCGTCTTGGGCCGCGAGGCGGATGGGCTCTTTGCGGATATGGGCGCGGCTTGGCGGCTGGTGACGGGCGACAGCCAACTCCGCTGGACGGGCCCCGAAAAAGGCGTCATCCATCTCGCCGCCGCGGCCGTGATGAACGCGCTGTGGGATCTTTGGGGCAAGGCCACGGGCAAGCCTGTCTGGCGGCTCATTGCCGACATGTCGCCGGCCGAACAAGTCGCGCTCGTCGATTGGCGTTACCTTGCCGATGCGCTCGCGCCAGAGGAGGCCCGCGAACGGCTCGAAGAGCAGGCGCCGGGCAAGGCCGCGCGCATCGCCGAAATGAAGGCCTCGGGCTATCCCGCCTACACCACGTCCGCCGGCTGGCTCGGATATAGCGACGCGCAGATGCGCGCGCTCGTGCAGGAGGCGCTGGGGCAGGGCTGGACCCACTTCAAGATGAAGGTCGGTCGCGACATCGAGGACGACATGCGCCGCGCCCGCCTGCTTCGAGAGGAGATCGGGCCCGACCGGGTCTTGATGATGGACGCCAATCAGGTCTGGGGCGTCGAAGAGGCCATCGCCAATATGCGCCGCCTGGCGGTCTTCGGGCCCTGGTGGATCGAAGAGCCGACGAGCCCAGACGACATCCTCGGCCATGCCCGCATCGCGCGCGCGGTCGCGCCCATCGGCGTGGCAACGGGCGAGCATTGCCACAACGCGGTGATGTTTAAGCAGCTTATGCAGGCCGAAGCGATTTCCTTTGTCCAGGTCGATTCCTGTCGGTTGGCCGGGCCAAACGAGATCCTGGGCGTGATGCTTTTGGCAGAGAAGTTCGGGCTGCCGGTCTGTCCCCATGCGGGCGGCGTCGGGCTGTGCGAGCTCATCCAACACATGAGTTTTGTCGACTATATCGCTGTTTCTGCAAGTCTTGAGAGCCGGGTGCTCGAATATGTAGATCACCTGCACGGTCACTTTGCCGATCCGGTGCGCGTGCGGGAGGGCCGCTATCTGTTGCCCGAGCGCCCCGGTTTTTCTGTCGAGATGATGCCCGAGAGCCGCGCGCGGCACCGGTACCCGGATGGGCAGGAATGGCGCGGGACGTAAACGTCACGTGAGCGCACCGAACGCCTTCCCCGCGGGGAAGGTCGTCTGCGTCGCCCGCCGGGGCGCGCCGCGTGCAGGAGGCGACCGCGCGCCTTAGGCGTCCCAAGCGATGGCGCGTTGGCGTTGGGTGCCGAGGCCCTCGATCCCCAGCTCCATCACTTGGCCGTGGCGCAGATAGGGCTTGTTGGCCTGCCCCATCGCGACGCCAGGCGGCGTGCCGGTCGAGATGATGTCGCCCGGCTGGAGCGACATGAATTGGCTGATGTAATGCACCAAATGCGCCACGCCGTAGACCATCGTCCGGGTCGAACCGTCCTGATAGCGCTTGCCGTCGACCTCGAGCCACATCGCAAGATCCTGGGGATCGGCGACGTCGTCGGCCGTCACCAGCCAGGGCCCCGTCGGCCCGAACGTATCGGCCGATTTGCCTTTGACCCATTGCCCGGCGCGCTCGATTTGAAATTCGCGCTCGGAGATGTCGTTGACGATGCAATAGCCCGCGACATGCCCCATCGCTTCCGCCTTGGCGACATAGCGCGCCTCTTGCCCGATCACGACGCCAAGCTCGACCTCCCAATCGGTCTTTTCCGATCCGCGCGGGAGGCGCACGTCGTCATCGGGGCCGGCAATCGACGAGGTCGCCTTCATGAAGAGGACAGGCTCGGGCGGCACGTCCATCCCAGCCTCGGCGGCGTGATCGGCATAATTGAGTCCGACGCAGACCATCTTTCCGATGCCACCGACGGGCGGGCCGAGCCGCGGTGTGCCCGCGACCTGCGGCAAGCGCGCGGGATCGAGGCGGCGGAGCCGGTCGAGCCCCTCGGGCAAGAGGGTATCGCCGGCAATATCCGCCACTTCGCCCGAAAGATCGCGCAGCACGCCCTCCGGGTCCAAGAGCCCTGGCTTCTCGGCGCCCGCGGCCCCGTATCGCAAGAGTTTCACGTGTTTTCTCCCTCACACATTGCTCCAGCCCCCGTCGATCGCGATGGCTTGTCCGGTCATGAACGCGCTCTCGTCGCTCGCCAGGTAGACGGCAAGGGCCGCGATCTCGTCAGCCCCGGCGATCCGGCCCATGGGCTGACGGGCGACAAAGGCGGCGCGGGCGGTGTCATAGTCGCCGAGCGCGCGCAGCCGGTCATCGAGGCTCGGGCTCTGGACCGTCCCGGGGCAGATCGCGTTGCAGCGCAGACCTTGCGTGACGAAATCGGCGGCGACCGACTTGGTCATCCCGATCACAGCGGCCTTGCTCGCCCCATAGACGAAGCGGTTGGGCGCGGCGATGATCGAGGAGACGGCCGAGGCCATGTTAACGATGCTCCCGCCGCCGCTTGCAAGCATCGCGGGCAGGAAGGCGCGGGTGACTTGGTACATCGCGCGGACGTTGAGATCGAAGGAGTGATCGAACGCCTCGGGCGGGCAATCGAGGATTGTGCCGTGATGCACAAAGCCCGCGCAATTAAAGAGGATGTCGGGCGCGCCGGTTTCGGCGGCAAAGGCCGCGACGGCCTCAGCGTCGGTCACATCAAGCTGTGCCGTTCGGCAACCGCTCTCGGCAAGGGGCGCAAGGGCGGCGGCGTCGATATCAGTGGCGAGGACGCGCGCACCTTCGGCGTGAAACGCGCGCGCGGTGGCTTGGCCGATCCCGGCGCCCGCCGCTGTGACAACGGCTGACTTTCCTTGCAGTCGCACGTGATCCCCCCTGGTTTGCCGCCGCCGACCCTTGGCGGCCGATCCTATGGCGTCTCTCTTTGGCCCGTGGGTCGCATCAGCGGGCGAGGGCCGCAAGCCGAAAGGCCCGGCCCGTGTCGCAGTCGCCGGCTCAAGCGCCCGGCGACACTGGCGCGTCGGCGCGCATCAAGCCCTCGGCTTTAAGCTCGGCCCAGAGGGCGGCCGGGATCGTCGCCGCCGCCGCGGCGAGGTTGCTCTCCATCTCAGAAAGGCCCTGACCGCCCGGGATGACACTCAGCACAGATGGGTGCATCAGCGGAAACTGAAAGGCCGCGTCGATCATCCGCACGCCGTGGCGGAGGCAAATCGCCTCGATCCGCGCGACACGCGCCAAAACTTCGGGCGGGGCGGGGTCGTAATTGTAAAAGGCGCCGGCAACAGGGCCTGTGGCCAAGATGCCGGAATTGTAGGCGCCGCCGATGACGATCCCGATCCCGCGGGCCTCGCAGAGCGGCAGGAACGTCTCCAACGCCTCCTGCTCCAGGAGTGTGTAGCGGCCGGCAAGCAGGAAGAGGTCGAACGCGCCGCGCTCGGCCAGAGTCTGGCAGACCTCCCATTCGTTCACGCCCGCCCCGAAGGCTGCTATGGTCCCGTCTTGGCGCAGCCGGTCGAGCGCGTGATAGCCGCCGGCCATAAGCTGATCGACCCGGGCGCGGACAGCCTCGCGCGAGCCCTGGTTTGGCACGTCGATGTCGTGGACGAAAAGGATGTCGACCCGGTCCACCCCGAGCCGTTCGAGCGAGATCTGCACCGAGCGCATCACGCCGTCGTAGGAATAATCGTAACGCTCGCGACGCGAGGGCACGTCGAACCATTTTCCAATGCCAGTGCGTTCGTTGGGCGGGCACGGCTCGAGCAGTCGCCCGACCTTGGTCGAGAGCACGTAGGCGTCGCGCGGCTTGTCGCGCAGGAACCGGTTTAGCCGGGTCTCGGAGAGGCCAAAGCCATAGAGCGGCGCGGTATCGTAATAGCGAATGCCGGCCTCCCAAGCGCGGGCAAGGAGCGCGTCGGCCTCCGCGTCGCCGATTGCGCGGTAGAGGTTGCCCAGCGGCGCCGTCCCAAAGCCGATCTCAGTGAAGCTGAGCGGTCGGGCAGCAGAGCCCGGCAGGCCCGCTGGCCAGTGTCGTGTCGGTTGCGCCATGCGCGGTCCTCCCCGGTGCGACGATAGCGGGGATCGCAGAGCACCGCACGTCGATCTTGCGCGACGAGCGCGGGCCAGGCGGCCCGTTGCGGCCCCCTCTCCCGGCGCCTAGGCTGCGGGCGAGAACGGGAGGACACAAATGCTCAAAGGCATCGACAACCGCTTGAACGCGGAGGTGCTCCAGTGCCTGCGCGCGATGGGCCATGGCGACGTCGTGGTCGTCGCCGACACGAACTTTCCATCCGACAGCATTGCGCGCGACACGGTGCAAGGCGCGCTTCTCAGGATGGACAACCTCACCGCAGCCCAAGCCATGGAGGCGATCCTTTCGGTCCTCCCGCTCGATGACTTTGTCGAAGATCACGCCGCGCGGATGGAGATCGTGGGCCAGCCGGGTGAGGTCCCTCCGGTGCAGGCCGAGGTGCAGACGGTCATCGACGCCGCGGAGGGCCGCGCACGGCCGATGGTCAGCGTCGAGCGCTTTGCCTTTTACAACCGGGCGCGGCAGGCCTATGCGGTGATCCAAACGGGCGAGCGCCGGTTTTACGGGTGCTTTTTGCTGCGCAAGGGCGTGATCCCGCCGGAGGCCTGAGCATCATGGGGCAAGACATTGTGATCCTCGGCGTTTTCGTCGCCGATACAGCCTATCGCGCGGCCCGTGCGCCGCGGATGGGGGAGACGATCCTTGGCGAGAGCTTCGCACTCGGGCCCGGGGGCAAGGGCTCGAACCAGGCGGTTGCCGCGGCGCGGGCGGGCGGCGATGTGGGCTTTGTCTCGAAGCTCGGACAGGACACTTTCGCCGAGATGGCGCTGGCGACCTGGGCCGAGGCCGGCGTGACCTCGCTCGCCACCCAGCATGCCGAGAGCTATACCGGCGCGGCCTATATCTTTGTCGAGGCGGAGACCGGCAATAACGCGATTATCATCTGCCCCGGCATCGCGGGCACGATCGCGCCGGACGATATCGAGGCGCATGCGGGCGCGATCGGCGGCGCGAAGGTCTTTGTCACCCAGCTCGAACAACCGATGGACGCCGCGTTGCGCGCGCTAGAGATCGCCAAGGCGGGCGGGGCGACGACGATCCTAAACCCCGCCCCAGCAGCCGAACTGCCAAGCGGGATGCTCGCGCTCTGCGATTATGTCACGCCGAACGAGACCGAGGCCGAAGGGATCACAGGCGCCGCTGTCGCGTCGGTCGACGATGCTGCGCGCGCGGCGGCCGCCCTCCGGGCGCAAGGGGCAGGAACCGCGATCGTAACCTTGGGCGAGAACGGCGCGTTCTATGACGACGGCACGACCGTCTTGCACGTGCCGGCGCTTTCGGCCGGCCCGGTCGTCGAGACGACGGGAGCCGGCGACGCGTTCAACGGCGGGCTCGCCGTGGCGCTGGCCGAGGGGATGGCTCCCGCCGCCGCGTTGCGCTTTGCCACCGCGGCGGCCGCGATCTCTGTCACGCGGCCCGGGACGGCCCCGTCGATGCCTTCCCGAGCTGAAATCGACGCGCTGTTGGCAGCGGCGCGCTAGCGCTCTGGGCCGGGCGATTCTGGCGGTTTCTTGGCGCGGTTTTCTGCGCTTCGGAAACAATCGAAAGATTGCACGGGGATTGGTGCAGCCTGCGACACGAGGCGCGCCCGGTGCGTGCCGGCGATAGCGGGACAGGGTGGTGCATGGCGGCCCGCGGTTTGTCCCGCAGGGGGTGACAGAGTAACACAAGGTCTGGGCGTCTGCGCGGCGAGGCCACAGGATGCGGCCCGATCCCGGCGCGCCCTGTTTCCCTGCCGGAGACAACCGGTGGGTCTGCGAGAGGCGGTTCGCTCCGCCTGTCGCATGCACGCTGGCCTTTAGCGCTTCATTCTTTGAAGCGGGGCGAGGTATGGTCGCATGAGCGCGCTGAGGATGAACGACTTGCCGGAGCGCGCAGGTGTGTGACGTCCGCACAAGGTCGTGCGGGTATGGGTCTGAGAGGGCGGAGTGCAGCGCCTCCCGAGGTCGACCCGGCTTTCTCACACACTATGCTTAAGGGTCGGTTAGGCGGCGCAGGTCTGACCGCTAACCCAGCGTGTTTGCAGCTGGGCCGCGCGCATCGTGCCCTTGTCGCGCGGTTCCCAAGGGGAGGGGAGATGGCGCCCACCATCTCCCCTTTCTTGTTGGGCTGGGGGGCTGTGGGTCCGATCCAGTTGGGCTGGTGGCACTGGCGGGTGCCTCCGGCGGGGATATTTGTTGCCCAAAGAAGGGCGGGCGGGGCGCGCTTGGTTAACGTACGTAAAGATCCGATGGGTCAGCCGCGCATGCGGGTCCCGTCGGGGTCAAAGAGCGGGGCGGCGAGCAGTTCGGCGGGGACCATTGCGCCGAGGATCTCGATCTCGGCCGCGGTGCCGGGGCGCGCACGCTCTCGGGGGAGAAAGCCAAGGGCGACGGAGGTGTCGCTCCAATGGGCATAGCCGCCTGAGGTGCAAAAGCCTTGCACCTGACCCTCGAGGTAAATGGGCTCATCGGCGACCACGTCGGCGTCCTGGGCCGCCACCCGGAAGGGCACGATTTGGCGCGCGGGCGGGGCAGCGCGCTCGGCTTCGGCCACGTCGCGGCCGATGAAGGGCGTGTTCTTTTTCCAGGAGATGAAGCGGTCGAGTCCTGTCTCGGCGGCGGTGTAATCTGGAGAGAACTCCCGCAGCCAGGAGCCGAAGAACTTGTCGAGGCGAAGCGACATCATCGCGCGCATGCCGAAGGGGCGGAGGCCCAGATCGACGCCGGCTTCGGCCAGCGTGTGGTAGAGCGCGCGCTGGGACATCGGATCGCAATAGATCTCATAGCCGAGATCGCCGGTGTAGCTCAGGCGCTGGACAATGCAGTCGACCATGCCGATCGTCAAACGGCGCACATCCATGAAGCGGATCTCGGACGTGTCGGCCCGGGTGACGCGGGAGAGAAGCGCGCGCGCCTTTGGGCCGGCGATTTGGAAGCCGGTGCGCGCGTCCGAGACGTTCTCGACCGTGACCCCGGGGGCGGCGTGGGCCTCGAACCAGCGGTGGTGATAATCCTGCGCGCCGTAGCTTGCGGTGAGCTGGAACTCGGCCTCGGAGAGGCAGGACACCGTAAAGTCGCCGATGAGCCGCCCGTTCGGGGCGAGCATGGGCGTCAGCGTTACGCGCCCCGGGGCGGGGATGCGCCCGGCCATGATCCGGTCGAGCCAGGCCCGCGCCCCGCTGCCCGTCACGCGGAACTTGCCGAAATTGTGGACCTCGTTGATGCCGACGCCTTTGCGCACGGCGCGAACTTCGGCGCGCGTCGCCTCCCACGCGTTGGAGCGGCGGAAGCTCGGCGTCTCGAACCGGGGCTCACCGGGCAGGGCAAAATAGTTCGGCACTTCGAGCCCGTATTGGGCGCCGAAGACCGCGCCCCGCTCGGCCCAGATGTCGTGCATGGGGGTCGTGCGGAAGGGGCGGGCGGCGGGAAGCTCCTCGTTGGGGTAGGTGACCGAAAAGCGCCGCTGGTAATTCTCGATGACTTTCGGGACGGTGTAGCCCGGCGTTGTCCACCCTCCGAAGCGGGCGACGTCCATGGCGAAGGTGTTGCGCTCGGGCTGGCCCTCGACCATCCACTGCGCGAGGCTGAGGCCGACGCCGCCGCCCTGGGAGAAGCCGGCCATGACGGCACAGGCCGCCCAGTAATTTCGCACGCCGGGCACGGGGCCGACAAGTGGGTTGCCGTCGGGCGCGAAGGTGAAGGGGCCGTGGATGACGCGCTTCACGCCCGCGCGTTCAAGAACCGGAAAGCGGGCATAGGCGAAGGCCACGCTGTCTTCGATTTTCTCGAAGTGGTCGTTCAGAAGCTCATGGCCGAACGCCCAGGGCGTGCCGTCGACGGCCCAAGGCTCGCACGGCTGCTCGTAGAAGCCGATGCAGAGGCCGCGCCCTTCCTGGCGCAGGTAGCTCTCGCCGCCCGGATCCATCACATGGGGGAATTCGGCCCCGCGCTCGTAGATCTCGGGGATATCGTCGGTGACGAGGTATTGGTGCGCCATCGGCACCAGCGGGTGATAAATCCCCGCCATCGCGCCGACCTCGCGCGCCCAGAGGCCTGCGGCATTGACGATATGCTCGGCATGGATCGTGCCTTTGGCCGTCACCACGTCCCATGTGCCATCCGCGCGCTGGTCCAGCCGCTCGACCTTGCAATGAAGCGCGATCTCAGCGCCCCCCATGCGGGCGGCCTTGGCATAGGCATGGGTGGTGCCGGAGGGGTCGAGATGGCCGTCAAGCGGGTCGTAGAGGGCGCCAAGGATGCCGTCGGTGTTCACGAGCTCGGCCCGTTCGCGGATCTCCGACGGCCCGAGGATCTCCGTCTCCAGCCCCATATAGCGGTGCTTGGCGCGCTCGGCTTTGAGCATATCGAAGCGTTCGGGGGTATCCGCGAGTGTGATGCCGCCGACATGGTGGAGGCCGCAAGACATCCCCGTAATCTCTTCCAGCTCCCGATAGAGCCGGATCGTGTAGCCCTGGAGCGCGGCCATGTTGGTGTCGCCGTTGAGCGTGTGAAATCCGCCGGCGGCGTGCCAGGTGGAGCCCGAGGTCAGCTCCGAGCGCTCGACGAGCATGACATCGGACCAGCCGAGCTTGGTCAAATGGTAGAGCACGGAGCAGCCGACAACACCGCCCCCGATGACACAGACCCGCGCGCTCGTTTTCATGCTCGGCCTTCCCCTTCGCCATTTGGCTCAGATGAGGGACGCGCGCGCGACAGAGCAAGCCGCAAAGCGACGCGCCGTGTCGGAAAGGACGCGCGGATGGCGCGCGGCTAAGCTTGACGGCGGCGCAGAACGCGAAAGCCGCCGAGGGCTGTCAGAAGCAAGAGGACGCCTGCGGGCAGGGGCACGACGGAGGGCGGCAGGGGCGGGACGAACTGATCGCTCAGCCCGCTTGCGAAGATCCCCGAGAGGTCAGCTCCGCTGCCACGAAACTCAAAGCCGAAGACCGACGCACCGACAGGGATACCCCAATCGTTGAGGTCGAAGCCGCCGACCCCGAGCGCCTGCGAGCCGCTGATTTCGATTGTGTCGACGTTAAGCCCGGGGGAAGCAAACGACTCGCTGCTGACGGTGATCGCGTCCGAGAGGATCGGGTCGTCGAAGGTGCCGCCCAAGATGAGGAGCAGCTCGAACGTGTCGTTCCGCCCGCGCTCGAAAAAGACAATTTCGGGGATGTCGTCGACGCCGGCATCGTTGTCGGTGATCCCGTTTTCAAAGAGCACGCGGTAGGAATGCGCACTTCCGGCTTCGCCGTCGGTCATCTCGGAGAGCGAAAGCGAGTTGAAGACCTGCAGGAGGGCAAAATCCTGATCCGCGGGCCCCAGCGCCTCGGCGTTGGTCGTGTTGGTGATCCCGGCTTTGACGAGTGGCGTGTCGTCTCCGTCGCTGCCATCGTCGTCGTCGCCCCATTCGACGTTGACTTGGTTACGGCCGCTCAGAACCGTGAAATCGCTCGCGGCGCGAAAGTTGTCCGTGCCGGTGAAGGTCCGTGTGCCAAAAGTCAGCGAGTTCAGGAACACGTCGTCGGTGAACGACATCGGCGCGCCCGGATCGAGCGCCACGGGCGCCGATGTGCCGGGCACGGTTACCGTCATCGCAGAGGGCTGCAGGGTTACCGCTGCGGCAGGGAGCGCCCCGAAGAGGCAAATGCCCACAAGGGGTAGGACGAAACGGGATGTATACGAGTTAACCATGGGCTTGCTCGTGCCTCTCGAATGTGGCCGTTCTTTGGCCTTAACAAGAGATAACCGCGGGCGTGGGGTCAGCTCCAGTTGGGCGCGCGCTTTTCGAGGAAAGCTTGGATGCCTTCGTGGGTATCGCGCCACAGCATGTTCTCGACCATGACATCAGCGGTATGGGCATAGGCCTCGGCAAGGGGCAGCTCGAGTTGCTCGTAGAAGGCGCGTTTGCCGATCTTGACTGCACTGCTCAGCTTCTTAGCCACGTGGTCGGCCAGGGCAGCGGTCTCGTCCGAGAGGGCGGCGGCGCGAA
The DNA here is from genome assembly GCA_038745585.1 of Pseudomonadota bacterium. Lineage (GTDB taxonomy): Bacteria > Pseudomonadota > Alphaproteobacteria > Rhodobacterales > Rhodobacteraceae > HLUCCA09. The sequence continues at coordinate 248,368 of JBCDLH010000005.1, read as the reverse complement.
CCACGCGGTTGACGAGGCCAAGCCGCGCGGCGTCGGCGGCGTCGACAAAGTCGCCTGTCACCAGCATCTCAAACGTCTTTTTCGTCCCGACATTTCGGGAGAGCGCAACCATCGGCGTCGAACAGAAGAGCCCAATATTGACGCCATTGACGCCAAACCGCGTCCCCTCAGCCGCAACGGCCATGTCGCATGAGGCGGCGAGCTGACAGCCAGCGGCGGTGGCGATCCCGTGGACCTCGGCGATCACAGGCTGGGGCAGGGCGCGGATCGCCTGCATGACGGCGCCGCAGCGGGTGAAGAGATCGGCAAAGTAGGCCTTGCCGCCATCCTCGGCCTGCCGTCCGGTCTGCATCTCGCGCAGATCGTGGCCTGCGCAAAAGGCCTTGCCCGCGCCGCGCAGCACCACGACGCGGATCGCCGGGTCCTCGGCGAGACGCGCGAGTGTCTCGTCCAGCGCGGCCAGCAGCTCGTCTGAGAGCGCGTTGAGCGCCTGCGGCCGGTTCAGCGTCAGTTCCGCCACGTGGCTGCGGTCTTCCCGGATCAGGACATCTTCGGCCATCTTGCTCTCCTCCGCGCTTTGGGGCCTCTATGCCGCAACACGCGTGGAAGGGGTAGGGATGACACTGAAGATGGATGTGCCGGCCTTGCAGGGCTTTCTCGCCGAGACGTTTCCCGAGGTTGCCGACGACTTCACCGTGTTGGAGGCGGCGGAGGATCGATTGCGTGTCGCCCTCAACACGTCAGAGCGGCATCTGCGCCCAGGGGGCACGGTCTCCGGGCCGACGCTCTTTGCCCTGGTCGATGTCGGGATGTATCTGGCGATCCTGTCTCATATCGGACCGGTGGCGCTCGCCGTCACGACGAATTGCGCGATCGACTTTATGCGCAAGCCGCCCTCGGGAGCCCAGCTCGTCTGTACCGCGCGGCTGCTAAAGCTCGGCAAGGCGCTCGCGGTGGGAGATACGCTCGTCCACGCCGAAGGTGTAACGGGCGCCGTGGCCCGCGCCAGCCTGACCTACTCCATCCCGCCGGCGCGGTGAAAGGGCGCGATTTCATGGCGCTGAGGTGAGGTACATTAATACCGTAATTGTATGATGCTGATTTCACATACTTATTCCTTTGTGAAGTCACTTGACGCGACACGCGCAACGCGTAGAACCGCGGCATTGCGTTTCCAGCGCGGAGTCTGCCGCGCCCCAACTTCACAGGACCGATATGAAAACCTTCTCCGCTACCCCGGCGGACGTGGACAAGAAATGGATCGTGATCGACGCTGAGGGCGTCGTGCTCGGCCGTCTCGCCTCCATCGTCGCCATGCGCCTGCGCGGCAAGCACAAGGCGACCTTCACGCCCTCAATGGACATGGGCGACAATGTGATCGTGATCAACGCCGAGAAGGTGCAGATCACGGGTAAGAAACGCGACAAGCCGAATTACTGGCACACGGGCTATCCGGGCGGGATCAAGTCCCGCACGACGGGTCAGATCCTCGAGGGCAAGTTCCCCGAGCGCGTCGTCATGCAGGCCGTCAAGCGGATGCTGCCGGGCAATCGCCTAAGCCGTCAGCAGATGACGAATTTGCGCGTATATGCGGGTGCTGCGCACCCGCATGAGGCGCAGCAGCCCGAAGTGCTCGACGTGAAGTCGATGAACAAGAAGAACACGCGGAGCGCATGAGCATGGCCGAAGAAATCAAATCACTCGCCGAGCTGAACGAAGTCGCCGGCGGTGTCGAGCCCGGCGCGCCGGGCGTGCTCGTCGAAGAGGACGCACCCCGGGAGCCGGTGCGCGATGCGCTCGGTCGTTCCTATGCGACGGGCAAGCGGAAGGATGCGGTCGCCCGTGTCTGGATCCGCCCGGGCTCGGGCAAGGTCGTCGTCAACGGTAAGGAGATGGCCACCTATTTCGCGCGCCCCGTCCAACAGCTGATCCTGCGCCAGCCGTTTCAGGTCGCCGGCGTCGAAGACCAGTTCGATGTGATGGCGACTGTCAAAGGCGGCGGTCTTTCGGGACAGGCCGGTGCGGTCAAGCACGGGATCTCGAAGGCGCTGCAGCTTTACGATCCGACCCTGCGCGCGCCTCTGAAGGCCGCCGGGTTCCTCACTCGCGACAGCCGCGTGGTCGAGCGCAAGAAGTTCGGCCGCCGGAAGGCCCGCCGGAGCTTCCAATTCTCCAAGCGCTGACCCGGCGCGCGTCAAAGAAAGGGGGCCGCCCTTCCACAGGTGGCCTCTTTTGTTTCCGCGCGCCCGCCTTCTTTGGGCGTTAAATATCCCGGGGGGTCCGGGGGGCTGGCCCCCCGGCCTAACCGCCCGCAGCCAACGCCGAGGGCTACTCCTCGACCCACCAGATATCGGGCAGAAAGCCGATCCAATCCCCATACATCGGCAGCGTCTGTTCGGGGAACCGCAGCCACGCCTTGTGCGCCAGGCGGGATTGCGGGGAATGCCAAATCGGCACAACATAGCGCCCGGTCGTCAGCACCCGGTCGAGCGCCTGGACGGCGGCGCGAAAATCCTCTTGGCTTTCGGCGGTCAGGATCTCGTTGATCATCGCCTCGGCCGCTTGCGAGCACATGCCCATCCAATTGCGCGTGCCGTCCTCGGTCACACCATCACAGCCCCAATACAGCATCTGCTCATTTCCGGGCGAGAGGGTCACAGGCCGGGTGTAATAGGTCATGTCGAAATCATAGACCTGCGCGCGTTCGCGAAACTGCGCGGCATCGATCGTCTCGATCCGCGCCACGACACCGATCCGTTCGAGCGCCGTCACGTAGATCTCGGCGGTGTTGATCGGCTGGCGTGCCTGCGATTGGAGGAGCAGAGTGAATTCGAGCGCTACTCCCTCAGCGCTTGTCATCACCCCGTCCTGAACGCTGTAACCTGCATCCTCGAGGAGGGCGATTGCGGCGCGTGTGTTGCGCCGGTTCGCCTCCGACCCGTCTGAGACCGGCAAGCTGTAGCCCTCGAGCGCGCCCGGCAACAGCTCCTCTTCGAACGGCGCGAGGAGCTCGGCCACTCGGCCCTCGGCCGGCCCGTCCGCCATCGCGAGCACCGAGTTTGAGAAATACGAGGTCACGCGCGGCTGCTCGCCGGCATTGATCGCAGCATTGATGAATTCGAAGTTGAAGGCATGGATCATCGCATCGCGCACCCGCCAATCGTCAAAGGGCGCGCGGCGCGTATTCATCACGAAACCGGCGATGCCCGAGGGCCGTTGGTGTGCAATCATCGATCTTACGACTGTGCCATCCTGCACGGCTGGGAAGTCGTAGGCCGTGTTCCACTTGGCGATGTTGAACTCGCGCACGCTGTCGATTTCGCCCGCGCGGAATGCCTCAAACGCCACATCGCCGTCGCCGAACCACTCGTAGCGGATCTCGTCGATGTTGTGCTGACCGCGGTTGAACGGCAGATCGGCCCCCCACCAATCGGGATCCTTAACGAGGGTCAGAAACCGCCCGGGCTCGAAATTGCCGACCGTATAGGGCCCTGAGCCGATCGGCGGCTCGAGCGAGGACTCGTCGAACGGCCGGTTGGCATAGGTGTCCTTCTTCAGAACGGGGCGGAGGCCCAGGATCAGCGGCAGCTCCCGGTCAATCTCGCTAAACGTAAAGCGCAGGGTGCGCGGCCCGATGATCTCGGCCGTCTCGACCTTGTCCCACGCGCCGTGATAGCGCGGATGGCCGAGCGTGCCGAGCGTCTCGAACGACCAGAGCACGTCTTCGGGTGTTACGGAGGTTCCATCTGAGAAGCGCGCATTCTCGCGGAGCGTGAATTCGACCCAATTGCGCTCGGGCGGTGTCTCGACCGATTCGGCCAAAAGACCGTAGAGCGTGAAAGGTTCGTCCCACGACCGGCCCATCAGGCTCTCAAATCCGTAGACCCGGTGGCCGTAGACGGAGTCGCCCTTGAGGATGAAAGGATTGAGCGAATCGAAGCCTCCAACCTCGGCGAAGCTGACGCTGCCGCCCTTGGGCGCGTTCGGATTGACGTAGGGGAGGGACACAAAATCCGGTGGAAGCACGGGCTCTCCGTACATAGCTATGCCATGCACAGGCTCCCCTGGCGCCATTTGAGGGAGAAACACCGCGACGGCCCATGCGGCAATGGGCGCCCCGGATCTGCGCGAATGGGTGCTCATGGCAAGTCTCGACCTCCGCCTGCTCGAGTGTTCTTTGCCCTCAAGGTTACGGGGCAGTTTCAACCTTTTCAAACTTTTAGGTTGGACACCGGCAGCGCTTCGCGTATACCTAAGTCACTGCTCGATAGGTTTCTTGCCTGTATGAAACCTGCCTCAATAACTTGCGCCCGCCTCGTGCGGGCGCTTTTTTTTGCTTGCGCGTGCGCTCGGGCTGCTTGGGCGCGGTTGGGCAGCGGTGGGTCCTCGGTTTTCTCGTCGCGGCGGGTTTTCCCAAGGTGGCCCTGCCGGCAACGAGGCGCCCATGACCGCAAAGGATGCGTCGGCAGCCCGCGCCGGTGGGGCGACAGACAGAACTGTTTTCGAACCGGGCGCCCGCCAAGGACCGGGGCCGCTTCAGACCTTCGGCATCTACCGGGCAGCACAATTGGCTGCGGGCTTTGCTGCAGGTTAGAGACGTATACGCGTCGCCCACCAACCGCGGGGCGCAAGCGCAGAGCCGACCGTCGCGGGAGAGCAGAACAAGATGATTGGATATACGATGGTCGGCACAAGCGACCTGGCCAAGGCGCGCGCCTTCTACAGTCCGGTTTTTGCCGAGATGGGGGTCGAAGAGGTCTTCTCAGATGCGCAGGTCGTCTCTTGGGGCGATCCGGCCGACGAGACCGCGCCGCGCTTTTTTGCCTGCCTTCCATTCGACGGGGCGCCCGCCGGCGCCGGGAATGGCGCGATGACGGCGTTTCTGGTGGCCGAGCCTGCGCGGATCGACCGCCTCTATCGGATCGCCATGGCGGGTGGTGCATCGGATGAAGGCCCGCCGGGGCTGCGGCCGCATTACAGCGCTGGGTTCTACGCCGCTTATGTGCGCGACCCCGACGGCAACAAGATCGCCTTTGTGTGCTACGATGCGGCTGCGGGGGCTGCGCCATCTGAGCCGCCTCAGTCGCACTGAGATGCGCCGCCGCCTAGGGGAGCATAGGGGCGAGCGCGCGAGGCGCGGTGAACTCTGCCTGGCTTTGTCTCGGCGTCGGCCGGCGCGCACCCCACCGTGCACTGCATTCGGGCGTTGTCCATTCTGGTTTCGGCGCCCAAGTGCAGCCCCAGTTCGGGCGCGTGTGGCTCAGTGGCGCTTTATCTTCCGCAGGAGGACGAGCGCTGTTGCCGTGACCAGAACGCCAGACAGCAGATAGAGCGAGGCTGCCCCGAGGCCGTACCACGCAGTCAATGTCAGACCGACCAGCGGCGCAAAGGCCGCGCCGACGATCCAAGAGAGGTTTGTCGACAGGGCGGTGCCCGAATAGCGGTATCGCGGCGGGTATCTGTTGGGCACGATGGCGCTGGCTTGCCCATGGGCCAAGCCCAGAACGGCAAAGCCGCCGATGATGTAGATCCCCGGCGCGGTTGGCAGAAGCGGCAACGTCAGGCTGAGACATGCGATGAGCGTGATGCTGGCCCAGAGAACCGCGCTCTTGTGGTAGCGGTCGGCCAGCACGCCCGAGGCGATCGCCGTCAAGATCGCCAGTACGCCGCCGCACAGCTGGAGGAGGATGATCTCCTCGATGGGCTGTTCGGTGTAGAGCACAGCATAGGCCAGCGGAAAGACCGTCACCATGTGAAAGAGCGCATAACTGGCCAGCGGGACCATCGTCGACAGCAGGATCGGCCGGTATTGCGTTCGGATCGTCTCAAGATAAGGCGCGGATTTGAACGTGCTCTCGTCGGCGCCGAAATCAGCCTGCAAGAGACGGATGCGTGCGAAGAGCGACACCACGTTCACGGCTAGGACGGCAAAGAAGGCAAACCGCCAGCCGTACTGCATAAACTCTTCGGCCGTCAGAAACCCCGTCAGCACATAAAAGAGCGCGGCCGCCACGATAAACCCGATCGGGCCGCCGAGCTGTGGCACCATTGCATAGACGCCTTTGCGGCCGGGCGGCGCGGCGTTCTGAAGCTGTAATGTAATCCCATCCCAGGCACCGCCGAGGCCGATCCCCTGCAAGATACGCAGCGCGGCCAGAAGCGTCGGTGCAAGCCAGCCGATCTGTTCGTAGCCGGGCAAAAGACCGATCGCGACAGTCGCCGTGCCGAGGATCAAGAGCGCTAGGGAAACCTTGCCGATCTTGCCGATCTTCGACTGGACCCAGCGCCCGGCGATGCTCGCAAAGGGCCGGACCACAAAGGCCAACGCGAAAAGGGTAAAGGCCGCCATCGTCCCGCGGACCGGGTCGAGAAAGGGAAAGAAAAGCTGCGGAAAAACGAGTGCTGAGGCAATGGCATAGACAAAGAAACCGAAAAAGTCGGTGACCCGCGACATGATCACGGTGGTCACAACCTCATCAATCGTCACGCTTTGGTGGTGCGACTGGGCCGCGGACTGAGACAGGGACTTAGATTGGGCCTGGGAAGGGGCTGCGGCGCCGACGCTTTGAGTATCCGCCATGTTCTTTGTTTCCCGCTTGCCCACGCGACGTTGCAGGTCTCAGCCTGACGGGTGCGACGTTTTCCTGCAACGCGGCAGACCGTATCACGTGTACCTTGGGCGTCACTGAATCACTAACCGTGAAATGGGCGTATTTCATCTTCGCCGTGTCGCCGGGCACCCTACGGTACCGCAATACGTGCAGCCTCCGAAGATGCGATTGCATGCTGCGATGCGGACTCTGAGCCTTCTTTGTGCTTTTTTGCTGCTCTGCCTTCTGCCGGGCTGCAACCTGGTCGTCATGGATCCATCGGGCGACGTTGCCTCGCAACAAAGCGACTTGATCGTCTACGCCACGATCCTGATGCTGATCGTGATCATCCCTGTGATCCTGCTGACGCTCTTCTTTGCGTTTTACTACCGGGCATCGAACACGTCGGCGAGCTATGAGCCCGATTGGGACCACTCGATCAGCCTTGAAATCGTCATCTGGTCTGTGCCGCTGGCGATCATCATTTGCCTTGCTGGGCTGACCTGGGTCGCCACGCACCGGCTCAATCCATACGACGACCTCACACGCATTTCCGCGACCCAAGCTGTCGACCCGGATGTCGAGCCTTTGACGATCCAGGCCGTTGCGATGGATTGGAAATGGATGTTCCTCTATCCCGAGCAGGGGATCGCGACGGTCAACGAAGTGGCTGTCATCGTCGACCGGCCGGTCGAATGGCACATCACGTCGACGACGGTGATGAACGCGTTCTACGTGCCGGCGATGGCGGGCATGATCTATGGCATGCCGGGCATGCAGACCGAGCTCAACGCCGTTATGAACGCGCCCGGCACCTATGACGGCTTTTCGGCCAATTACAGCGGCGCGGGCTTTTCCCATATGCGCTTTGACCTCAAAGCGGTCGATGAGGCGGGCTTTGACGCCTGGGTCGATAGGGTCCGTGCCGGGGGCGAGGGCATCCTCGACCGGCCGATGTTTCTCGATGTCGAACAGCCCAGCATCGACGCGCCCGTGCGCTATTTCGAGCGCGTCGAGGAGGGTCTTTGGGACCGGATCGTCAACCTTTGCGTGGGCGAAGACCGGCTATGTCAGAACGACATGATGATGGTGGACGCGCTCGGCGGTGGCGGGCTCGACGGCCTTTGGAACCGCGAACTCTTCGCGGGGATCTGCGCAGCCGACGACCCGGGCGTGATCTTGGCGCTCGTAAAGCCGAACCCGCGCTTGCGCCACGACGAGACTTTGGCCGCGGCGTTCCGGCAAGCCTTGCTGCCTGAGGCCCGCGACCCGCGCGAAGGAGCGAACTAACCCGGCATGGCCAGTTCTACAGATACCCATTCGTCCTACGCCGCAGACATTCATCCCTTTTGGGGCAAGCTCAACTGGAACATCTTTCCGTTCTACGAACCCGTCATCTTCTACACCTTTATCGTCGTCTGCATCCTTGGGACGGCGGTGCTCGCCGCGCTGACCTATTACCGGCTCTGGGGCTATCTCTGGCGCGAGTGGCTCACCTCCGTCGATCACAAGAAGATCGGGATCATGTATGTGATCCTCGGGATCGTGATGCTGCTGCGCGGCTTTGCCGACGCGCTTTTGATGCGCATCCAACAGGCCATGGCGGCGTCGGGGGGCGAGGGCTTTCTCAACGCCCACCACTACGACCAGATCTTTACCGCGCACGGCACGATCATGATCTTCTTCGTGGCCATGCCGCTTGTGGTTGGCCTCATGAACTACGTGATGCCGCTGCAGATCGGCGCGCGCGACGTAGCGTTTCCGTTTCTGAACAATTTCAGCTTTTGGCTGACGGCGTCCGGTGCAATCCTCGTGATGATCTCGCTCTTTGTGGGCGAGTTCTCGACCACCGGCTGGCTGGCCTATCCGCCGCTTTCGGGGGCCGAGTTTAGCCCCACTGTCGGCATGGATTACTATCTCTGGGCGCTCAACATCGCCGGGATCGGGACGACACTCAGCGGGATCAATATGATCGTGACCGTCGTCAAGATGCGGGCACCCGGCATGACCTGGATGAAGTTGCCAGTCTTCACCTGGACGTCGCTCTGCGCCAACGTGCTGATCGTGGCGACCTTCCCGGTCCTTTCGGCAACCTTGGCCCTGCTGACCGCCGACCGCTATCTGGGCACAAATTTCTTCGTCTCCGAACTCGGCGGCAACCCGATGATGTATGTCAACCTCATCTGGATCTGGGGGCATCCGGAGGTCTACATCCTCATTTTGCCGATCTTCGGGGTTTATTCCGAGATCGTGCCGACCTTTTCGGGCAAACGCCTCTTCGGCTACACCTCGATGGTCTATGCCACCTGCGTTATCATGATCCTCAGCTACATCGTGTGGCTCCACCACTTCTTCACGATGGGCGCGGGCGCGAGTGTCAACTCGTTCTTTGGGATCACGACGATGATCATCTCGATCCCGACGGGCGCGAAGCTCTTTAACTGGCTCTTTACCATGTACAAGGGCCGCATCCGCTTTACGACGCCAATGCTTTGGACGCTGGGCTTTATGGTGACCTTCACCATCGGCGGGATGACGGGCGTGCTCCTTGCTGTGCCGCCCGCCGATTACGTCCTCCACAATTCGTTGTTCCTGATCGCGCATTTCCACAACGCGATCATTGGCGGGGTCGTCTTCGGGCTCTTTGCAGCGTTGGTCTATTGGTTCCCCAAGGCGTTTGGTTTTCGCCTCGTCGAGGGGTGGGGCAAGGTCAGCTTCTGGTGCTGGCTGATCGGCTTCTACCTCGCCTTCATGCCGCTTTATGTGCTCGGGCTGATGGGCGTCACGCGGCGGCTCAGCCAATTCGAAGACACCGCCTATGCGATCTACTTTAACGTGGCCCTTGTGGGTGCACTCTTTGTTGCGGTCGGCATCGTGGCCTTCCTGATCCAAGTCGGCGTCTCCATCGTGAAGCGCGAGGAATTGCGCGACACGACGGGCGATCCGTGGGACGGCCGCACGCTAGAATGGTCAACCTCGTCGCCGCCGCCCTATTACAACTTCGCCTTCACGCCGCGTGTCTATGAGCTCGACGCTTGGGATCACATGAAGCGCAACGGCTATGGGCGCCGGACCGAAGGCTATATGCCGATCCACATGCCGCGCTACACCGCGACCGGCATCGTGATCTCGGCTCTACTGACGGTGATGGGCTTCGCGCTCGTCTGGCACATCTATTGGCTGGCCCTTATCAGCCTGCTCGCCTCGATCGTCTATGGCATTGCGCATACCTTCAACTATGACCGCGATTACTACGTGCCGGCCCGCGAGGTGGACGCGGTCGAAACGTCGCGGACGCGCCAGCTGAACGGCGGCGTCACTCTGTCGGCGGCTGAATGATGACGGCCCCGAGCGACGCCACAGCCTCCACCGATTTCGCCGCCGCGGGTGCGACGGGGCCAGCCGCCCCGCTGCAGAACGCCGCGCCGCAGATCCGCACGGGCAGCTATCAGTTCGACGTGATCGAAGAAGAGCATCACGACACGGGCACGATGCTCGGGTTCTGGATCTATCTGATGAGCGATTGCCTGATCTTCGGCGTCCTATTTGCAGTCCATGCCGTGCTGGGTCAGAACTATGCCGCGGGGCCCGCGCCGGCCGATCTCTTTGAGATCGAGATGATCTTGATCTCAACGTTCGCGCTGCTCTTGTCTTCGATCACCTATGGCTTTGCCGTCATTGCCATGCAGCGCGGCCAGAAGACCGCGATGCTGCAATGGCTCGCGATAACTGGCGTCTTCGGCCTCGCCTTTGTTGGCCTGACCTTGCAGGAATTTATGCATCTTTGGCATCTCGGGGCGACGCCGATGGCCAGCGCGTTTCTGTCGTCGTTCTATGTGCTTGTCGGGACGCATGCGCTGCATGTCACGGTGGGAGCGCTCTGGCTTGCGGTCCTCCTCGTACAGCTCCAGATGCATGGGATCACGCCGGCCAATACGCGCCGCGTGCTCTGCCTCAGCCTCTTTTGGCACTTCCTCGACCTGATCTGGATCGGGGTTTTCTCCTTTGTCTATCTCGCCGGGGTCCTCCTATGAGCGCGCATGAGAGCAGCCACGAGGACCATCGCGGGGACCATCGCGGGGACCATCACGGGGGTCACCACGGCCCGGACAGCCAAGGCAGCTACCGCGCCTATGTCATCGGGTTCGCGCTCTCAGTGGTGCTGACGGTGGTGCCGTTTTGGGTCGTTCTCGCGGAGGTCGAGATTGGCCTCGCCCTCGCGCTCGCCGTCATTTTTGGGCTCGGGGCGATCCAGATCCTCGTCCATGTGCATTACTTCTTGCATGTCACGATTTCGGCCGAGCAAGGCTGGCAGGCGATGTCACTCGCATTTACCGCGATCCTTCTCGTCATCTGCCTTGCCGGGTCGATCTGGGTGATGTTTCACCTCGAGGAAAACATGATGCCCGATCACGAGCAGATCGAACGGGTGCGGAACCTGCCGTGATCGGCGCGCCGCCAAAGCGGGGTCGATCGCTCTGGGTCAACTTGACGTTGCTCGCACTGGCAGCCGCGCTCTTTGTGACGTTGATCGGGCTCGGAAACTGGCAGATGCGGCGGCTGGATTGGAAGCGCGACCTGATCGAAGCGGTCGAGACGCGCGCCTACGGTGTGCCGGTGCCGCCGCCCTCCGGGGCCGTGTCAGCCGAGGCGCATGCCTATCTGCGGGTCGCGCTGCGGGGTACGTTTCGCCATGAGCACACCCAGCGCGTGAAGGCGGTCACCGAGCTTGGGCCCGGCTATTGGGTTTTGGTGCCGCTCGACACCGGCGACCGGTCGGTCTGGATCAATCGAGGCTTCGTGCCGCAAGGCCTGTCGGCCGTTGCGATGACTGCGCCTTTGGCCGAAGCAGACGTGACGGGCCTCTTGCGGATTACAGAGCCTGACGGCACGCTTTTGGAAAAGAACGACCCGGGCGCGGCGCGCTGGGTCACCCGCGATGTGGCGGCTCTGTCGGCGGCGGCGGAGCTCAGCAAGGTCGCCCCGTTCTTTGTCGACGCCGACCATAGCGGAGCGGCAAAGGCCTGGCCGCGCGGAGGGCTGACACAGGTCGCCTTTCGGAACTCGCACCTCTCCTACGCACTCACATGGTACGGGATGGCCGGGCTCTTTCTCTTTGGCATGGGCGCCGTCCTGCGTGACCTGTCACGCACAGGCTCGACCCACGACGCCGACGCTGGCGCGACGCGCGCCTAGGCAAGTTGAGCGCGCTCCCCGGTCGCGACCGTCGCGGCCGTGAGGGCAGCCCTGGGCCTTTGGGCACGCTGCGGCTTGAGCGCGGCGGGGCCTTGAGCGCGGTGGGGGGCTCCACGTCGTGTGCAGCCTGAGGGTCGGTTGGGGGGCGGACGCTGGGAAAGCAACCCGTCCGGCTTGTCGGAGCGACGACTGGCCGTTTTGGGCGCGGGCCGGCGCCGCTGCGACCCCGGCGGTGGACGGGCGTCCAACGACAGGGCTCGGCAACCGGTCCCAGCGCAGCGATCCTCGGAGCACCGAGCTTCGTTTACCCCCGCGCCTCCTATCCGCGTTGCGAGCGCCTTGTTGGGCAACTGACCGTGACGCGTGTCGGCGGCGCGCGGTCTCTCAAACGATGACGGACCGAGTTCGTCTCTCCTGCGGCTCGGGCCTTGTGGTCCGCGCTTTGCCAATGCCCGGTGCCCGGTCGGAGTGCGGCACGCGAAACCGCATCCTGGTTTTAGCCCCGGGCTCTCGCCCTAGCTGAATTTGGGAATGATTTCATTGCCGTAGGTGGCGATGATGTTCTCTTCGTCGCCGTTGTCGAGGTAGATGTTGAACTGTGTGATGTTCGCTGCCTCAAGCTCTTTTAGCTTGGCGATGTGTTCGTCCGGGGTGCCGAGGACGCTGAAGCCGTCGATTATGTCGTCGGTGATGAAGTCGAGATACGGGTTGTCGCTCTGGCCGTGCTTGGAATAATCATAGCCTTTGCGGTCTTTGACATAGGCAGTCAGCGAGGATGGAATATCGTCGCGGTCGGTGCCGTATTTCTCGACAATGTCGGCGACGTGATTGCCGACCATGGCGGGGAACCAGCGCGTGGCCTCGCGGCCTTCGTCCCGGCTGCCGAAAAAGGCCGGCGCGGCCGACATGACGCGGTAGCCCGACATATCGCGCCCGGCCGCCTTGCCTGCGGCGATCGCTTGATCAGAGAGCCACTTGCAGATCGCGGGCTCGGCGATTTGCAGGATCAACCCGTCGCCCATGCGCCCCGCGGAATCGAGCGCCTTCGGCCCATAGGCGGCGACCCACACCGGAAGCTCATACCCGACCGTCCAGGGAAACTGGATTGGGTTCGGGACATCGCCGTATTGACGCTCCTCGCCGCGGACGAGCCCTTTCACGACATCGATGAACTCGTCCATCTTCTTGAGCATCGCAGGCTTGCGCCCCATCACGCGCACCGCGCTGTCGCCGCGGCCAACGCCGATGTCGAACCGCCCGTTCGATTGCAGCGCAAGCGAGCCAAAGAGCGAGGCCGCCGCCGACCATTCCCGTGTATTGGGGTTGGTCACGCAGGGTCCGAAGCGCATTTTTTCGGTGTGTTCCATGCACATTGCCATCGCCGGATAGCTTTCGCGCCAGAGGATGTGGCTGTCGTAGAACCAGCAATAGGTAAACCCGGCCTCTTCGGCTTGGCGCACCAGTTTGCGCGCCCGGTTATGCTCCATAAAGCCTTTGAACGTGATGCCGAATTCCATGGTGTTGGCCTTTCTTCGGAGGGGTCAGTGCTCGGGTGCCCAGATGCGGATCCCCGCATGGCTGAATGGCACGGCTTTCGAGATGTTGATGCGAATGAGGATCGGGGTGATGGCCTCGATGCAGCGCGCGGCTTGGGCGTCGCCAGCATTGTAGGCGGTGACGCCGAGCCGCTCCACAAGCGCCATCGCCTTCTTGCGGGCGTCGAGCTTGTTGCCGCAGACGAGGACGTCGCAATTGATGTCCCAGTCGAGCGCGTTCAGCGTCGTGGCACTTACGTTGTGCAGGGCACCAACCACGGGGATGTCGGGGCCGAGGAGCGATTGCGCGGCTTCGGTCGCCGAGCCCTCGGGCGGCATGTCCACCTTCTTTGGGTCGCCCTCGGCCAGCGGCACCACGATATCCATGAGGATCTTGCCGTCGAGCGCGTCGCGGATCGCCTCGAGCGTCGCGTTGTGGCCCGACCACGGCACGGCGAGAACGACAATCTCCTCTGCCGCGGCGGCCGCCTCGGCATTCGCATGGCCGGAGATCTCGGATGCGCCCGCGGGCAGCTTGCCGCGCAACTCGGCCGCGATCTCGGCGGCACGCGCGGCATCGCGTGAGCCCAAGGCAACTGCAACGCCGGCGCGGGCAAAGCGGAGAGCAAGGCCCTGTCCCTGGGGGCCCGTCCCCCCGATGATTGCGATTGTCACCTGAACATGTCCTCCTTCTGGCTGCGCAGCAGATCCTGCGCCGAGCTGTCTGTGTCAGCGCCCCACGCGAGGCCGCGCACCCGCACGACCGGGGTCTTGGCCGCCTTGCGAACGACGAGGCCGGAGGCCGCGGCCAATTCGTCGGCGAGCGCGGGCTCGGTGACCGATAGCGGTCGCCCCCATGCATCTGTGCGGCCGATCTCCGAGGTCTTAGCGGGCACACGGTAAAGCCCGATGGCGACATTGACCTGGCCCAGGCGCCAGGGCCGGCCGAACGTGTCGGTGATGACGATCCCGATTTCTACCCCGAATGCCGCCTCAAGCGCCCGGCCGAGTGCGCGCGCGCTGACATCGGGGTCAGCCGGCAGGGTGATCACCGTTCCAGGCAAGTCGGCGTTCGATTCATCGACCGCTGCATTGGCCGAAATGTAGCCCAACCGGTGCTCGCAGATCAGTGTACCTTCGTTCTGCTCGGGGCGTTTGAATGCGCGGACGATGCGGGCCGATTGCGAGAGGATGACCTCGACTTTGTGAGGGTTTTTGTTGAGCTCTCGTGCGAGTTCTTGGGCGCGCGGGGATGGGGTGATCTCGGCAAGGGTGTGGACGCAACCCTCGGCCTTGGAGACGATCTTGTGCGCGATGCAGAGGATATCCCCGTTCGCAAGGCCGCCATGGGCTCGAAGGCTCTGCGTGAGCGCCTGGGCGAGATCGTCGCCGGGATGAATGTCTGGCACGCCGGGAAGGGCGTCGAGTTGAACGCCGGAGCGGGTCATCCGGCGACGGCCCGCCGCAAGTCGGGACGGTGCTCCAACGCGCGGGCATAGGTGTCGGGCGTGTCGACATCCTCGCGCAAGCTCTGGAGCGGCAACAAGATCGGATCGAAGCCGGCCGCGCGCGCCACCGCCGCATGCCGTGCCGCCGATCCAGGACCATAGCGGAATGCCAGACCGGCGGGCAAAGGCAGAACGAGGGCGTTCGTGCCGCCATCATGGGCCGGGCAAATGACGGGCGCTGCCGTCTCCTCTGCGGTTGCGATCAGCTGGGCGATGTCGCGAGGATCGGGCGCTGCGATATCCGCCGGGAGGAGGCAAAGCCGCGTATGGCCCGCCGCTTCGGCCCACCGCGCGGCCCGGGCCGCCGCAGCGTTGAGCCCGGCGGCTTGGTCTTCGCCGATGACGTGGGCGCCGGCGCGCATCGCGCGGCCCGCTATGTCGGGGCTTGGGGTCACGACGGCGATCTCCACATCGAGCCTGCGTCGCACCGCGCCCAGCACGCAAAGCGTCCGGTCGAAGAGGGTGAGAGCCAGTCGCCGCCGCTCGGCGGGCCCGAGGCGGGCGCAGAGCCGTGTTTTGGCTGCCCCCGGGTCCTTCATGGCGACGACAATCAGCGTGGGCGAAAGGTGGCGTCTCATCGGGTCGGACCGGCCCCGGTCTCGAGGGCAGGCTCGGCGACAGCTGCGTCGAGGATTTCGCGGGCAAGCCGTGCTTTTGCAGGCGCGTCGGGGATCAGAATGTCGGCGACGAGGGGCGTGATCCCAAGATCGGCGATACCGTCCTGAAGCGCCGCATCAGCGGTGTCGATGAAGAACATGTCGAGAAGGTCGCGATAAATCTCGGCCACGCCGAGGGCATCGGGCCGGTGACCCAGCGATGTCATCAGCCGGTCGGCGGGCCCCTTCACGGCCTTCCCACCGATGAGGGGCGAGACACCTAGAATAGGGGCACGGGCGGCTTGAAGCGCAGGCCCGATCCCGGGGATGCCCAAAATGGGCGCGATGCTGAGGAGCGGGTTGGACGGGGCGATGACCAACAGGTCCGCCTCGGCGATCGCGGTCAGCGCCTCTGGGGTGGGCGCCGCCGCTGCGATCCCCTCATAGGACAGCGCGCTGACCCGGGGCCCACAGCGCTCGCGCACGAAATATTCCTGGAACGACAACCACCCCGCCGCCGTTTCGAGCCTGGTCTGTACCCGGTCGTCGGTCGGCAAGACGATCTCGGCGCGCACGCCGAACCGGGCGGCGACGTCGCGGGCGATCTCGGAGGGCCGGTCGCCCCGGCGCAGGCGCTTGGTGCGATAGATATGGAGCCCGAAATCCCGGTCTCCGAGAAACATCCAGGTGTCGGCGCCGAGCCTGTTGAGGGTCGAGAGCGCGCGGTCGCCCTCATCGGCCACGCCCCATCCCTGGGCGCGGTCGATGACGCCGGCAAGCGTATAGGTCATCGTGTCGATATCGGGCGAGACCCAGAGACCGTGAAACGCCTCATCGTCTGCGACATTGCCGATGACGGTCAGCGCCACATCCGCCAGGCTCTGAAAGCCTTCGGCCATGCGCGCGCCGCCGACACCGCCAGCAAGTAGGGTGACTTTGACCGGCGTGTTCATTCGACGCTTTCGCATTCGGGAAACATCGTCAGAAAGTCGAGCGGGGCAGCCCCGGCCCGTGCCACAAGGGGAGGGAGGGGGACAGGGTCGTGGTGCTCATAGCGCTCCATCTGCCCGTAGACTGTGTTACGCCGGACCGGCACGCGCCCCGCCGACCGGATGAGATCGACGAGCTCTTTGGCTGTAATCTCTTGGCCGTGCCGCGCGCCTGCCGCCCGCGAAATGCTCTCGTTCATCAGCGTCCCACCGAGATCGTTGACCCCGCGGGCGAGCATCTGCCGCGCGCGCTCGGCGCCGAGTTTGGTCCAGCTCACTTGGATATTGTCGATGCGGCCGTTGAGCAGGATCCGCGCGACCGCGTGCATCAGGTCGACTTCGCCTGCGGTCGGCCCCGGGCGGACGTCGGACGGATTATCGGTGTAAAGCGGGCTGTCGGTATGCACGAAGCTCAGCGGTACGAGTTCGGTAAAGCCGCCCGTCTCCTTTTGGATGTCGCGCAGGAGGCACAGGTGCGCCGCCCAATGCGCCGGCCGATCCACATGGCCATACATGATCGTCGCCGACGTCGGGATGCCGCTGCGGTGCGCAGTTTTGATGATCTCGACCCATGCCTCGGCGCTCAGCTTGTTGCGCGTCAGGATCTGCCGCACCTCGCGGTCGAGGATCTCGGCCGCCGTTCCAGGCATGGAGCCAAGCCCGCACTCCTTTAGATCGGCGAGGTAATCGGCGTGCGACATCCGCCGCTTGGCCGCGCCATACCAGATCTCAAAGGGCGAGAACGCATGGATGTGGAGGTTGGGCAGCGCCGTTTTGAGCGCGACGAGAATGTCGCGATAATAGGTGCCGGGCAGATCGGGATGGAGCCCGCCTTGGATGCAAACCTCGGTTGCGCCGCGCGCCCAAGCCTCTTCGGCGCGGGCGACGATCTGCTCCACCGCCAGCCATTCGGCGCCGCGCTCCTCCTTGCGTTTGGCAAAGCCGCAGAAGCGGCAGCCCATGTAGCAGACATTGGTGAAGTTGATATTTCGGTTGACGACAAAGCTCACGTCGTCGCCGTTCACGCGCTGGCGCAGGGCATCGGCGGTCGCAAAGACTGCGCGCTTATCGGCGCCGCGCGCGCCGAAAAGCAGCACCGCCTGCGCCTCACTCAGCTCGCGGCCCACCAAGACGCCGTTGAGCGCGCGCCAAACGGGCGGGCGCGCCGCCTCTAGGCAGGCCTGGAGGTCGACATCGCGGCGGCGTTCGAAGCTCTTTGGGGGGAGTTGCATCGCTCTGCCTCCAGGCGTTGGTCGCGCGCGAGACCATCGGCGCGAGACATTTCAGCCAGGCGCGCATGCAGGCCGGCCGAGATGTAGGTTGCTCTCTCTTCGAGGAATTTGGGGTAGACCGTGAGCCGCTCTTGCAAGCGAAAGCCCGCCTCAGCGCAGGACGAGGCCAGGGCGCGGATCTCTGGCCACTCGTGCTGCGGATTGATGAAATCAATGGTGACGGGCGAGATCCCACCCCAATCGTTGATCCCCGCGCCAAGATAGTCGAGATGCCGCTCAGAGAGGTTGGGCGGGGCCTGCAAGCTGATCTCGGGGTCGAGGATGAGGCGTGCAGCGGCCAAGGTTCGAAGCATGTCGTCGAGCGCGGGCTCGGGGTGCTCGGCCATTGCGATGTCGGGCTTGCGCTGAAAGTTTTGGATGATGACCTCTTGGATATGTCCATGGCGGCGATGCGCGTCGTTGATGGCGTGGAGCGCTTCGAGGCGCTCCCGCCACGTCTCGCCAATCCCGATGAGCAAGCCGGTCGTGAACGGCACTTTGTGGACGCCCGCGCGCTCCAACGTCCGCAGGCGCTGGATCGGCGTTTTGTCGGGGCAGGCATGGTGCGGCTGGCCCTTGCGCATCAGCCTGCGACTGATCGTTTCGAGCATCATGCCCATGGAGGCGGCCACGGGCTTGAGCTGCAGGATCTCGCCATCGCTCAGCGTGCCGGCATTCACATGGGGCACCAGCGTCGTCTCGCGCAGAACGAGCGCGCACATATCGGCCAGATAATCGGTCATTTTGGTGTAACCGAGCCGCGCGAGCCCAGCGCGCGCTTCGGCGTAGCGCTGTTCGGGCTTTTCGCCGAGGCTGAACAGGAGTTCCTTACAGCCCTTCGCTGCGCCGCGCTCGGCAAGCCGTAGGACCTGCTCAGGCGTTAGGATCTCGGCCTCGGGCGAGGACGGATGCTTGACGAAGGTGCAATAGCCGCAGGTGTCGCGGCACATATTCGTCAGCGGAACGAAAACCTTGCGCGAATACGTGATCGTTCGGCCCCACTGTGCGTCGCGCAGCGCGGCTGCTTCGCCGGCGAGGTCTGCCGTCGGTCGCTGATCCCAGGCGGGGGCGGCGGTGGAGGGGCGTGATGCATGCATCATGGCTTTGAAAGATCGGAGCGCGCGGGCGCCTTCGTCAAGCAAAGCTGACTGGATGGTCAAAAAGTCGCTGGGCGGGCGGAGCGATCGGGCGCGGATGCCCAAAAAGCGCGCGCACCCGGCCAGAGTGCGCGCAGGCAAAAGGCCTTGCGATTGTCCGACAAAAATACTAGGACATTCAAACTCGGTCTGCCGACGGGCTATCTCGGCCACGGCCAGCTAAGGCAACGCTCTTTACCGCGCCGCGACGAGGGTCGCGCTCCGCCACCCGCCAAGGCCCAAAGCCGGCAAGCACGGCGCGGCGCAAGGGTGGCTCGCAATCCACTGAGGGAGATTGCCATGACTATTCCGATGCCAACGCGCCGGGGCGAGATCAGCCATATCGACACACTCGCCTGTGACGCGTTTGAGCAGGGCCTTTTACCGATCGCTCGGCATTTCTGGCTGGCCATTTCGCGCAAGGACTCGGTGGCCTGGCATCGGGCCTATTCGATTTCGGCCGAACGCTATGGCGAGCGGATTGGCTTTCCCGTCGGGCATCAGATGGCCAAGCTTGTCCGCGTGCTGATCGACCTCCGCGGGCCAGCGCTCAGCTTTCATGATCCGTCGGATGACGACAAGAAGGACCATGTTACGGCGGACGAGGCGCAGCTCGTGACCATGATCCACCATATGCGGCGGGACGATACGCCGCCTGCGCGGGATGCGGTCGACGCGCTGACCGAAGGCCGGATGGACCCGGACCTCATCCGCGCCGCGCTGCATCTGGCGAGCCGCTTTCCCTGCGGCATACCGGGCGCGGCAACCGCGAACACGCAACCGCGCCTCTATGCCGTGACGTGACCGTCGGCACGTGCGGTTTCGCCGAAGAGCGGGGCGTGTCTTTGGTGCCTCGCGGGCGTAACACGACGTTCAGCCCGCGTATGCGCGCCGCGCTCGAATAGGTCGCGCTCTCTAAAGAAGACGGACGAACCCTCGGCGCGCAGCTGCGGCAAGGACACGGTCATCGGTGCTTGGCTCAAGCGGATGGGCGTTGACCCGGTCGCGTACGCGTTTGCGACGAGTAAGCCTTTGCCGAGGAGACGAAAGCGGCGCTCATGCGTTGGAAGAGGGCTGCCCAAAACATTCCGATGAAGACGCTGGGCAAGGTTGGGCTGGGCCGGAGTCTCGCAGTGGTGCACTCGTGCCGTGTCATCGGGCCCGTTCATCGGCCAAATCTGACAACCCATGCTTGAATGCACGCGGAATTGCTCGCGTCATGCGCTTGAAGACTGTCGCTCAGCCCTTTCAAAAGGCTGGATTAACGAAGTTTTGACGCGTTGCATCGGCGTGGCTGACGATGCGTTGTTGCTGCCGCGCAAGTTTGCTTGCGTTGCGACCGCCACCTTCAGCACGTCGCGCCGTCAAAAAGCATTTCTCGGATGCGCCGATCGGCATCCGTCACCTCTTTAGGAGATTTGTCCATGGAAGACGACCAGTCCCTTGTTGCGGTTTGGAACGAGGTCATGCTCAACGCGATCCGATCAACGAGCGCGCTGCCGACACCGACGACGTATCAACTCCACCTCGTGACATCGGCGATGTACGACGCCTGGGCCGCCCTGAGCGAGAGCTCCTATGGGCAGTATTCCGAAATCGAGACGACGCTTGGGGCGACAGACGCGGTCAAGGAAGAGGCGATTAGCTATGCCGCCTATACCATGCTGTCGACGGTCTTTTCCGGCGTGCAAGAGCTCTTTGACGCGCAGATGGAGGCGCTCGGCTACGACATCGCGAATGTCTCGACCGATCCGGCGACGGCAGCGGGGCTCGGCAACCTGGCAGCGGCCAACGTCTTGGCCGCACGCGCCGACGATGGATCGAATTTCGAGAACGGGTTTGCCGACACGTCTGGCTATGTGCCCACCAATTCGCCCGAGCCCGGGAGCGACGCGGCACCCGGGGGCGAGGCCTTCGACCCGAATGCCTGGCAGCCCCTCCGTGTGCCGACCGGGACGCTTACGGACGAAAATGGCGTGCCGATCTTTGACAATTCCGATCCTGCGAGTTTTGTCGATCAGCTGGCACTAACGCCCCATTGGGGCTCGGTGACGCCTTTCGCGCTGACAGGGCCGGAGCAGTTTCGCGCGCCGCCGCCACCGCAGCTCGGCGACTTCTCGGAATATGTCGATGCGCGCGGCAATGTCTCGACGAACGATGCCGCATACCGCGCGCAAGCCGAGGAGGTGCTGCAATTCTCGGCCGACCTGACCACCGAGCAAAAGGTGATCGCTGAATTTTGGGCCGACGGGCCGCGCACCGAAGCGCCTCCTGGCCATTGGAATCAGATCGCACAGGACATCGCGCTTCGTGAGGGCCACGGCATCGACGAAGACGTGCAGATGTTCTTTGCCCTGAATGCCGCAATTTTTGACGCCGGGATCACGACCTGGGGCGACAAGTATTTTTATGACTATGTGCGTCCGCAATCGGCCATTCGTGACCTCTATTTCGGCGAAGACATAGACGCCTGGGCGGGCCCCAACCTCGGCACGCAGACGATCCAAGGCGAAGAGTGGCAGCCCTATCAGAACGTGACCTTCGTCACGCCGCCGTTCCCAGAATTCGGCTCTGGGCACTCTGCCTTTTCGATGGCCGCTGCGCGGACGATTGCGTCCTATGTCGGCTCGGACGCGTTTTTCGATGGCGAGACGCTTGGGGTCTATGACCTCGACGACGTGCCCGGGATCGACCTTTTGGGCCAATTCGTGGCGACCGAGCTCGTCTTTGAAGAGTTTCCCGAGGGTGAGGGCCCCGTTACTCTGCAATGGGAAACGCTGACCGAGGCCGCTCTGGAGGCCGGGGTCAGTCGTCTCTATGGCGGCATTCACTTTCAAGACGGCAACGAACAGGCGTCAAAAGCAGGTGAAGCGGTCGCCGCGAACGCCGAAATCCGGTGGGACGCGCTCTTTACGCGCGGCGGAGATGACGACATCGCCGGAACCGAGACCGGTGGCCTGGCGATCCTCGGAGCGGGCGACGACACCTTTGCCGGGAGCGGCGCTGCGTCTGACGAGGTCGAGGCCGGATCGGGCGACGACGAGGTGAACGCGGGCGCGGGGGATGACCGCGTCGCCGGCGAGGCTGGCAACGATGAGATCAACGGCGGCGCCGGGCGCGACACCGCTGTCTATACCGGCGCGTCAAACGCCTATGTTTTGCGCTTGGACGCGGCGACTGACCTTCTCACTGTGACGGATATGCGGGAGGCGGGCGACGGTGCCGATCAGCTTGAAGACGTCGAGCTCGTGGAGTTTGCCGACGGCTTCTCGCTTGGCAGCGAAGACGCGGTCGACCTGACGCTCCTTTCCGGTGCGCTGGATCTGAGCGAAGCGGAGTTTGAGGCGCTGGCCGAGCTCTATGTCGGCTATCTCGACCGCGCGCCGGACGTCCTTGGCCTCCTCTATTGGGGGACTGAGCTCGCAGTGGGCACATCCCTGAGCAACGTAGCGGCAACCCTCCATGATCAGCAAGAGCTGCCCGCGTCAGCCGATCCTGGGGCGCAGGTCGATGCGGTCTACCAGGGGCTGTTCGAGCGGGACGCGGACGCCGCCGGGCGGGCGTATTGGGTCTCGGAGCTGGAGAGCGGCGCGCTCGACCTCTCATCGCTGACCTCGGCGATGATCGAGGGCGCCAAGGCCGCAAGCGGCTCTAGCGACGACGCCATGGTGCTGGCCGACAAGGTTCAGATCGCGCTGACCTTCGCCCTCGAGGCGGGGTTGAGCAACGTGGCCGACGCCGCTGAGGCGCTTGCTGCTTATGACAGTGCGGATGCCGCGGCGAGCCTGTCGAACGCTGCCGATCTCATTGCGGCCTACCGCGCGGAGGCTGGGGCGGCAGGAGAGGGAGATTTGATCGTAGAGGTTGCGGGGGTGCTCAGTGATCCGCTCGTTTTTGTGTGATCCCGCTTCGTTTGAGGAGAGGTCGTCCGTTCCGTGTTCGGGCGATCTCTCCTCGGGCAAATCGCGACGGGGGCGCGGCCTTAGCCGCGATCTTGCTCGCCTGGCTCCGCAGCGCCGGCGACCGGCCGCGGATCCGAGATCTCAAGGTTCGGCGCAGTGAGGACCCGCTCTTCGATCATGTCTCGGCTGACGCCGGCTAGCGCGGCGGCTTGGTCGAGCAGCCAATCCTGTACGATGGGGTTGGTCAGGTTGACCCAGAGCGAACGATGCGCGCAACCGGTGCCGCCGCCAACGCGCTGGCGCAGGAGCCCGACCACGGCGAGCGAGCCGTCCGACATCTCGACATAGACCGGGGCGCCGCTGTCAAAATAACAGGCATTGGCGTCGAGCACTTTGCCGTCCTCAAACAGCAGCTTTGCCGCCGTCACCCCGGGGAATTGCACGCCAATCTCGCAGGCAGCATGCGCGGCAATCCCGCAATCGCCGATCCGAAAGAAACCGCGGCGTTTGTCGCCCCGGGTCGTGTTCGGAGGCTGGGCTCCGAGTGCTGTGTCGAGGCCATAGCCCGCCGCCATGCCGAAAATCGAGATGCCATCGACCATGCTTTTCGGTCTCGTGTCACCGGGGCCGTCCGCATCCCCGTCTTGGCCGGTTGCGGTGGCCTCGGCCCGCAAGATGGGATGGTGCGGGATCCGGGTTGTATCGGTGCCGTCCGCCGCGTTGACTTCGAGCGCCTCCGAAAGTTTCAGCACCGCGAGGTCGATCTCGACACAGTCCTGCGAGATCTCGCAACCCCGCCAGTCGACGAAATCCGTGCTTGGCGGCTTTAGATGAGGCACATCGCGTTGCGCCACGGGGTACAGGCCTTCGACGACCTGCGCGGCATCGGGACACCGCGTCGGCCCGGCCTGGCTCTGGTTGCCAGCGAAGACGACCATCCCGCCGGATTGCGCTCCAGATATGGAACTCGAAACATGTTCTGCCGTAAGCGCGATCACGCCCGCGCTGTCGATGATGACGCCGGAGCCGCGCAGATCGCATGGGGCCGTCGAACTGCTCCGCATGGCGATCCCAACGGCCGACGACAGGCAATCTGAGCCGAGCGTGCCATCATGGGGCGTACACGGGTTTTCGATGGTGACCCCGCTCTCTGGCGCGGCCACGACCGTGAAGATGTCTTCGGAGGTCATTCCAGGGTCGATCAGTCCGATGTCCGGCGTGTCGGGATCCGTCGGAATGGGCATCATGCTCACCGGCAACTCCTCGTCCGTCGGAATGGCCATCTGGGTGTTTCCATCGGGGGCGATGATGCGAAGCACGCGTCCGGGCTCACCGTCGATGATGACTTCAACCGGCAGTGGCTCGACTTGCGCGGCGACGCCAAGGGCGTCTTTGACGCTGTTGGACAGCCTTGCGACGAGATCAAGATCTTCGTTCTCGATGGGTGAGAGGCGCCGCTCCGTCGCCCCTTCGATCATCCTTAGCGCTTCATTGCCGCCGAAAATCCCTTCGAGCAGGTCCTTGCAGGCGGGCAACTCTGCGTCAGAGGCGAGCAAGTCGCGAAAGCCCAGGTCATCCGCCAAGGGCCCGGGCACGCGGAGCGCATAGGGCAGGCAATCTTGGCTCACTCCGTCTTTGGTGAGCTCGATCAACTTGTTGTCTACCGCTCTGACGGCGTTGGGGAGGTCCTTCGAGGTGCCTTTGCCCTTTTCGATAAACTCTTCCAACAGGCGTTCCGCGGTGATTTCGGATTGCGCAAGCAGGGGGGCTCCGACCGAGGTGAGTACGAGGGCGGTGACAAGAGAGGTGGTTTTCATGCGCGTGGTATCGCTCTGAGGTGGATTTGTCCGTAGCCGCGTTCCGAGGTCCATTCGGGACGTTGATGGCGCAGACCGCCGTCGGCGGGATGACGCGACTCGCTGTCGATCGCCATCTTGACGAGTTCACGACGGGCGTCCGGGCCTGTCATGGATTGCGGCAGAAGGCCAAGAATGCCAGCGGCGATGGCCGATGCGGCCGAGGTCCCGCCAAAGCCTTGGCGTTGTTCGGAGCTTGAATAATAGGCGTCGGGATCGGTCGAGAAGCCGCCCCAGCCGCGGATATCGGCCGTCGGCACGGGCCGGGTCCGGTACTCGGGCAAAGCCGCGCAGTCCTCAAAGGGCTGAAAGTCCCCGTCGCTTGGCGCGAGAAAACACAGGCCCTCCCCGTGCTGGCTGTAGTTGGGCCGCTCAAGATGGGCATCTACAAGTTTGCCTCCCCCTCGCGTTACCAACTTAGGGGGGCCGTTGTTGTCGATTTGGGTGGCAAGCTCAACCGTGCCCGCGCCCACCACGACAACGCCTGTATTCTCAAAAAGATCGCGCGGGCCCTCGGCCGTCGCATCGGGGAGCGTGACGGCAAAAGTCGTGGCAACGTCGCCGAGAAAGCTCAGGAGAAGCGCGCGTTGTTCGGGCGTAAAGGCCGTCGGGCGCGCGGTCGCCGACGCACCGGTTTGCGCGGCGGGTGGGTCCGTCTCCGCGTCTGCGCCCGCCGGAGGCTCATCTGTTGCATCGCCCGCATCTTCTGCGTCAGATCCGCCCTCGGACGGGCCCTGAGGGCCCTGTCCGGCGCTAGGAACCGACGCTTCGTCAATGGTAAAGAGCGCCAATTCGAGCAGCCGCAGGGCGAGCAAGCGGCCAATCGGATCTTGCAAGGTCCGGGTCACAGCGGCGTAGTCTTTGGGATTGCCGGGATAGCCCAACTCAGCCGCGCCGGTATTGCCCGCGGGCAAAACAACAGGGCGCAGCATCGACGCCACCATGATCGCCAGGATAAATGGATCGCAGGGCGGCAGCACCGTCACGTCATGGGCCGCGACGACAGCCTCGTAGGTAACGTCGCCGCCATCCATCGAGCAGTCTTCCGCGCTGTTGGGATCCTCATTGGGCCGAGTTCCTCCGATCGCGTCACAAAGCGTACCGTAAGCGGTGAAAAACGCCGTCTCGGGATCTGCGGGCGGTTGGATTGCCGGCACGATCAGAAGCGCGCGGGGCAGCTCCGACTGCACATGCAACAGGTCATAGACGACACCGGCGAGCGTTAGCCGATTGTCGGTCGAGTCGTGGAGCACAGAGGACACCCGAGCGCAGAGCGGGTCGGCCGACGGCACGAACCCCGAGAGTGGATAGCTGCCGCTCTCGTTCTTCCGGCCAAAAATGATGCCCGCCATGGCAGTGCCATGACCCGTCCCCAGCGAGCTAAAGGTAAAAAGATCGTCGGCGGGGATCGGGTGATCGAGGTTGATGAGCCATGCCGGTTCAATAGGTCGGACCTGATCGGACGCATGAAAGGCGGGGTGCATGAAGTCGACTGCCGTGTCGATCATCGCAATCCCACCGTCAAACGGCGCCGGCGGCTGGCTCGTATCAAAGCCAATGACCTCTTTGTGCCACTCGATCGGAGGGATCTGTGGCACAGGCGCACCCGCAACCCGCAAAATCTCGGTTTGCTCCATGCGGAAGCGGCAATCGGACTCGATGTCCTCATGGAGCGCGCGGACGGCGTCGACAAAGACCTCGTCAAAAAGCACCCGCAAGATCGGAAAGACGCTGTCTGCGATGATCTTGCCCGCCTCGCTGTCGGAGGGATAGTGCACGCCGGCAAACTCGCGATTGGTCGCGATACGCTCGGCGATCTCGTGGAATTCGGCGACGTTTTCGCCCCGGTCCCCAAGGATCTCGGTCATCGCGGCGGCCATGAGATAGGCTTGTGTCGCGTGCCCGCTGGGATAGGCGTCATGGTTGGGCACAGCGATGATCGGGTTTATGCGCGGGTCGACGACATCGGGGCGCGCGCGCTGAAACTTCGCCTTGTAATGCGCGACGATGACATGGCCCGCGATCTCCATCAGACCGAGAAGACGCACTACGGGCG
Source organism: Pseudomonadota bacterium (assembly GCA_038745585.1). GTDB lineage: Bacteria > Pseudomonadota > Alphaproteobacteria > Rhodobacterales > Rhodobacteraceae > HLUCCA09. The sequence goes on along the minus strand of JBCDLH010000005.1, from coordinate 221,733 downwards.
CAGGGGCGCCCAATTCATTGGTGAAGCTCTCGGTGAACCGGTGGATGATCTCGTGGACCTCCTCCTCGGTCTCTAGAATGCGTGCCTCGATGGCAAACCCGCCAGCCTCGCGCTCTTCCTGGAGCACGCGCAGATAGGCGAGCTCTTCGTCAAGCGACGGCCCGACGGGATCGGGCTGCTGTTCAACCGGCGGGGGCAGCACGTGGAAGACGCTGGGGTCTTCGACCAGGCCCTTGCAGCTGGCAACGCCTTCGCAGACGAGTATCGGCTCATCGAGGATGGCCTTGATCGCGCCGAAATTCTCGATCAGGCGAATGCGGAACTCTTCATCAACCACTGCGAGCGCTTCGAGGCCGAGATCCGGCACGCCGGTTGCGGCAAGATCGAACCCGGAGGTGCGCGTCCGCGTTCTTGTGCGCGTCCGCGTTCTTGTGCGCGTGCGCGTTCTTGTGCGGGTACGGGTCCGTGTGCGCGTCCTGGAACGCGTCCGCGTTCGTGTATGCAGTCCATTCGGACCGAAGATGCGAAACAATTGATCGAGCGGCAGGCCAATACCGTCACTGCTCGGCTGCGGGAAGACCTCTTGCTGAAGATAGGAAACGGACGAAGGTTCGACGATACGCGGCAGGAATTCTTCGAGCTGAAGCTCGTAGAGGGCGTGAAAGAGCGCAATGACGGCGTTTTGGCGTTCGTCGGGCGATCCGGGGACCACGCCGCCGTCCTGTGCCAGAGCCATTCGTACCGCGCCGGCGCCCGGTATGCCCACCGCGGCAACGCCCATTGCACAGGAAGACTTTAGAAAGGCTCGACGGCTCAGCAGCATGGCAGAACTCCTTCGGCGTAAAAGGCGTTGGTCGTGAATGGATCGGTCTAGTGATCTCGTTTCTTAAGGCGCCCGAGACTGCGCCGCATGAGCGCGAACGCATCCTCGGAGGGTAGGAGGTACTCGTCGGAATTGAGGGATTTCAGGTGGAGCTGTCCTTCAAGCTCTTCTAAGCTCTCGAAGGTTTTTTTGGCCTCTTCGAGATGAGCAAGCTCGGTTTGACAGACGCCCATATAGCGTAGGATCGGCGGATAGGGCCGGACTGCGCCGAGCGGCTGCAGCGAGAGCGCACGCCGAGCTTCTTTCAGTCCGAGCTCGTAATTGCCCGAAACCGTTTCTATCATCGCCTTTGTGGTCGCCAGAGCATAGCGATAGGGCAGGAGACGCCCCATGGTCTCGGCCCGGTTTGCAGAGGCACGCGCTGCGCGCACATCCCCGCGATAGAGATGCAGCAAGGCCGTCGCGTCCTGTGTCAGCACATGGGAAGGCCGCAAGGCCAGTGCGCGCTCGTTAAACGCCTCGGCCCGGCCCAGATCGCGCAGAACGAAGGCATGAACATGGGTGAGAAGGGCCGCTGCCAGGCCATTCTGCGGATCGAGTTCTTCTGCACGGGCCGCGTATTCCCGCACGCGTTCGCGGATCTCGGCGTGGTTCTCGCGCGGTTGTTCTTCGAGCAGGAGCGCGCCGAGATAGGCCCAGCCGGCATAGAAGAACGCGTCGTCAAAAGCCGAGACAGCCTGTGAAAAGAAGCCATCTGCCTCCAGGGCAGCCCCCTCCCGGCGCGAGAACACGCGATAGAACCCTTCAGTCGCCGCGCGCGTGGCCAAAAAGCGATCGCTCTCAAAGACCGCCTTGTCGCGGACAAGGGCACTGAGGATCTGATCGACGGCCGCGCTGGCAAACTCGGCCAAGGCCTGAGAGGCGGTGTCAGCGGTTCGACCGACATCGGAGACGTCAGCGCCGTGGCTGACCAGCAGCATGCCGTCGAAGTAACGATGAACCATGATCGAGGCCCAAGCCTCTGAACCCAATTCCTGAACCTCGACGGACACGCGGAGATCGGGCGCGCTGTCGTTCGGATGCACCCCAGGCACGCGGACCTGGATGCCGCCTGCCTCGTAGAGCGAGCGGCCGAGCATCGCGCAAAGGACGTTTGCGCGCCCGTGGCCGCTTGCCGGGCTGGAGAGCACGATTTCGATCTGCAGCGGGCGTGGCGCGGACGCGAACGGTTTGGCCGAGTTGCCGCGGTTGGACTCCGGCGGAAGGAGCGTGAGCTGAGCCGCCGTCCGGCACTCGCGGAGCCAGTCCTCAAACCCTTCGGCGCCTGGGATGTCGATCCCTTCGAGGAACTCGGCCGGCATCCTGCCATCGGGCGCTTCGAGCGAGAGCGCGCCGTCGACCAACCAGACCCGGCTATGGTCGGATGCAAGGAGATCGCCATAAAGCCCGGTGTTCTGTCGCAGGACATGCAGCTCCTGGCGCAGGCTCCCCAGCGCTTGGGCGTGCTGTCGGTTCGACCAGAGCTGCCCAATCAGCCAGGAGCGCTGTCGCTCTTGGCCTGGGGCCAGGGCCAGCATCGCCAGAATGGCAACGGCGCGCTTGCTCTTGATCTCGACCCGCGCACCAGTTGGGCCGGTCAGCTGCGGGCTGCCGTGCAGTCGGAGTTGGAAGTTTGCCGTCCGTCGGGTTGCCTGCATCTCTTTTGCGCGCGGTTTACAAAACGGCACATTAACACACTTTGGCGCGACATCGGCATCCCAATCAATTTCTTTAAATGCCACGGAACCAGGGGAGAAATGCCCCGGTTTCGAGCCTAACGCATGCGCTATGTTTGCGTTCATCCTCCCATCACTCCCCTGACGTCCCGAGAAGAGCTTAACGCGGCACTGCGCGGCAAGGCGATGGGGCGACTGGGGCGCCTTGTTTCTATTGACGGATTTTTGACGCATCCGCGTGCGGACTGGGCGGGAAGCAGCCGAGCTGAGGCGTTTTTCTAGGCGTTGCGCCCGCAAACGGAGTCGCTATGGCGTTGCGAGCGCGCGCTTTTTTTCATGGCAAGGGCAGGGGCTTTGAACGCGACCCGTTCTGGCAGGCCGATTTAACGGCGGCCGCATGATCACCCAACGTCTGACCCACGCTCGGCTGACGCCCAAAGGTCAACCTGGGACCTATCGTGACGTTTCTGTCAGGCCTTCGTTCGTTGCCGGTCACGATCCACGGGTACGGACATCTGAAACGGAGAACGGAAAATGCTTACTCGGACGCTGATTGTTGCCGCTGCGGCGACAACGCTCTTCGCAAGTACAAGTGTAGCGGACACCCTTTACCCGCAAATGCCGCTGGCCTTTATCGACCCCGACGCGGCGATGCAGGTCACGCCAATCGACCGCGACTGCACGCAGCTCGAACGCTCGGCAGGGATGCGCCAGGACGAGTGCGGCACGCTGCCGTTGAGCTTTGTCGCTCAGCTTAAGGCGGAACGCGATGAAGACGGGGATAGCGACAGCTGACGCGATCCTCTTGGCGGGTCGTTGGTCTCCCTGGGCGGCCCGCCTCCAATCACTCCGGCTCTCTACTGTCCCGATACCGGCCCGGCACCCGCTTGATACCGGCCAGATGCTGGCCTGTAAGTGGCCGCGCGTTCTGCGTTCCTCTGACAGAGGAAGGCACCATAAGACCTACGTTCCATCGCCAAAGCTCCGTTGCACCGCAGGGCACGCTCTGGGTGCATTGCGGCGTTCGGCGCGCTAGCGGGCGCAGCGAGGTGCCGCGCGGAGCAGGCCTGCGCCAAAGGTCGCGTCGATGCCCGGGGGGCCGAGATCTTGGGTTGAGTTGGCCAATGCGCGCCGGATCTGCGCGGCGGGTTGGCCGAAAAGTGCGGGGTCTGTTGCGATCCGCGCGGTGACGAAAGGGGCTGCGACAGATGTCCCCGTCACGAACCGTATCTCGCCGCCGCGGGTGATGGCGATGTCGACACCCGGCGCTGCGACATCGACATGGGCGCCGCGGCTCGCATTGCGGTAGATGCGCCTGTCGGCGTCGACGGCGGTCACGGCGATCACGTCTTCAAACGCAGCCGGGTACCGCGGCGGGCCGCCTGCGCCCTCGTTGCCAACGGCCGCAACGAGCGTCATGCGCCCGCGCACCGCCTCCTGTACGCTCCGGTCCAGGAGCTTGTTGTAGGGCCCGGTCAGGCTGACATTGACAACGCGCACGCCCTCGGAGGCGAGCCAGTCGAGGCCCTTGATCAGACTGTCGACGCTTGCACGCGCATCCCCCGCGCCCGCGCGCTCAACAACGGCGGCACTGTAGATCCGTGCGCCGGCCACACGCTCGGGGTTGAGCAGGACCGACGCGACGTCCGAGCCATGCCGGTCGCCGATCCCCGTTCCGCGGACGAAACTGCGCCGGACGACCGTGCCCGTTGAGCCCGCGGCTGCACTGACATCGACACCTGTATCGAGCAGTCCGATTGGGCCAACCGTTCGGCAGCCGCCCGAGGGCCAAGCCAAAAGCGCGTCTGCATAGTCGAACTGCTCCGCGCCTTCGAGGGATGCCAGGCGATAGGCATGATTGACCCCGGCGATCACCGACGGATTGAGGTCTTCGAGCACCGCGATCGCGCCGCGTCCGTCGAGATCGGGCGGATAGGCAAAGCTGAGCATGCGCAAGTCGAGCGCCGACAGCGACACGTCTTCCAGAAGCTCAAAATCCGCGCGAGCGGCGCCGGCGCGAACCAATGCGGCGGTGTCGGCATCCGGCGTAAGGGCGATAACCTCGCCGGGCGCGAAGAGTTCGACACTTCCGCGCGCCGTGCCGGGCGGGGATGGCGCGACGCAGCCCAGAAGCAGAGCCAAGCCCAGGACACCGACGCTGAGGCGCCAAATGCGCGTCAAGCCGGAAAGAGTCATGCCGGAGAGGTTCATGCCGGAGAGGTTCATGACACGCATGCTGCTCGCTCGCTGATTTCGCCGGCTGCCCCGGGCCGCTTTGCCCGCACGCGCGTGGCTGCGGCGTGCACAGATCCGCCAGCTTCGCCCGAGTGCGTTGACCTTGCAGGGAGAATCCCCGACTTTCGCACCGAGATACGCCCCCGTAGCCGCGATCGGGCGCGCGCTGGTGCATAAAGGAGGCCTGCCCATCGATGCAGGATTGGGACGACAAGCGCCTGCTTGCGCGCATCGCGGAGCGGGACACTACGGCGATGCGGGTCTTTTACGAGCGCCACCAGAGCGCGTTGCGCGGGTTCTTGCGGGCCCGCGGTGCCGAGGCCGAGGAGGCGTCCGACCTGCTGCACGATGCGATGCTCGACGTGTGGCGGACGGCCGCCCGCTTTGGTGGCGCGTCGTCCGCCCGCACATGGCTCTTTGCCATTGCGCGCAACAAGTATGTGGATCGGGTGCGGCGCGGCACCCGCGTAAGCTTTGTCGAGGAGGTGCCCGAAAGCAGCGACACCGAGCCCGATTCCGAGACGATCCTTGCGTCGGCTGAGGATGCGGCGCGCGTGCGGGCCTGTCTTGACGGGCTGAAGGCTGCGCAACGGCTCGTCGTGCGCCTCGCCTTTTTCGATGGGCTGACCTACGAGGAGATCGCCGCCGTCGAAGATGTCCCGGCCGGGACCGTCAAGTCGCGGATCTTTCACGCCAAACAGGCGCTTCTGCGCTGTCTTGGCAGCTAGGGCATCCCCGACCTGGCCGGCTTTGGGCGCTGGGGAGGGCGTATAGCCCTTTGGCGTTCTTCGCGACATCATGGGCGGGAGACGACGAGCACAAGCGCGCCGCGGGCCGCGAAGATCGCTTCGGCGGCCTCTCGCGCGGCGGCGTCGTCGAAGCTTAGCGTAAACAGGCCGACAGCGCTCGGCCCGTCGACGATGCGCGCACCGGCTTCGGCGAGGAGTGCGGTCAGCGCGCCGACGCTCGCCGTCTCAGCAAAGCCAACGCGGAGTGCCCGCTCGGCCTCCGCCGGGCTCAGCGGCGCCTCGCTGACCGGGACAAAGCCCGCCTCCTCGCCGCCCGGCAAAAAGGGCACCGCAAGAAACTGCCAGATCGCGATGGCGCCGATGGCGGCGGCGGCCATTTGTGCAAGGGCCGGGCGGCGGTTTAGATTGGCCGGCGCCCGCTCGGTCGTGATGCTCTGAGACAGGCGCTGCCAGGCGCCCTCTGCCGGTGCCGCATCGGCCTCTTCTTGCGCAAAGGCGTCGCGCGTGGCGCGCAGCGCGGCAATCTCGGCGCGCAAATCAGCCCGCTTGGCCAAATCGCGCTCGAAGGCGCTCTGGTCTGGGCCATCGAGGCGGCCTTGAACATAGGCAAGAACGCGGTCGTCGTCATCCATCTCGGTCATCCTCCAAGGCGGCGGCTCGGCGCGGAGACGCACGTCCGGACCCTATTGCACTCGATACGCTGATCTGCCCGTGCCGGCCATCCATCGCTCCCAAGAAATGTGGCGCGGCGCCGTGTCATGAGGGCTGCGCGACGCGTGCGGGTCAAGAGCGGTCTCCTTCTTCTAATGGCGGGGTGGCGCTTGGCCCCCGGGGTGGCCGCAGGAAAACGGACCGGGCGGCGTGGGGGACACCGCCCGGTCGGGCACTCGTTACAAACACATTGGGCTGCTCTCCTCAGGCCGCTACATCCGCGTCGTCGGGGATGTCGGAGGCCTTCATCGGCTTCGTCAGCTTCTTGTTCTCCGCGCGGCGCAGGAGGACGTCTTCGACGGCGGCGGCGACATGGATGCCGTTCTTGAACTTGGCGCCACTTTTGGCCTTCTTGGCGCGTGCAAGAAGCTCCTTGCCGCCCTTGATGACGGCCGTGGCATCGGGGCCCTTGCGGACGATCTTTGTGGCGATCTCCTTGAGGGCTTCGATTTCCTCGGGGCTCAGGCTGTAGACCTCGACGAACTTCTCCCAATCGACCTTGGCCACGAGCTTGAGACTGAGCGCAGCACCCGCGGCTGGGGGCTCATCATCGTCGTTGTCGCGGTTGTCGTCGTTTTTGACGTCGACGCTGTAGACCGAGGACACGGTGCTTTCGCTGTCGTCGTCGTTGCTCTTGTCGGCCGAGGCAACGATGGGATCGGGTACGCCGTTTTCCTTGTCGATGGCGCGCTTCTTTTTGATCACCAGCCTCAGGATGTCGGCGGCTTTCATGTCGCCGAACGGTCCCGCGACACCGGCAAGCCGCGCTTCGAGGCGAAGCGCCAGGGCGCGCGCGGTTTGCGGGTCGTTGGCCTGAAGCGCTCGGAGCATCTCGGCCATTTGCGCTTGGATATGAGCGCGGAGGTCGGACGGGTCGGGATCGGAGGCTGAGACATCGTCGGCCCCATCTCTGGCCCCATCTCTGGCCCCATCTCTGGGCCCCTCGCCTTCGTCGCGCGGTGGCAGGTCTGGTGGCGCCACGGTCGGCGGCTCAGTTGCGGCACGCGCTTTGGCGGCCTTCTTCTCCTCATGTGCCTTCACCGCGGCGTCGACCTGATCAAGTCCGGCGCGCAACTCGGCCTCTGGCCCTTCGATGTCGCGGTCGGCGCGGTGGGGCAGAAAGTTGTTGAGGACCTCTTCGGCGCCGATCTGAGCGAGCAGGCCGAGTTGTTCTGCGATCTGGCGTGCGAGAGCGACGGCCTTGGCGAGGATCTGACGCGCCAGTTTGACGTCTCCCTTTGTGTAGGCCTGCACGAACTGCATCCCGACGCGCAGCATGCGCGGGTCATCCCAGACAGCGTCTGGCAGCGCGTTTGCCGCCTCGGTCGCCTCCCGACCGGCCCGCGCCTGTGCGATTGCCGCCGCAAGGAGCCGTTTTGCAATCGCACCCGCAGATTCGTCGCTTCGGCCGGCTCGGCGCATCTCGTTGGCTGCGCGCAGGGCGAGCGCCTTGGCGCCTTCCTTGTCGTTATCGTTGAGGAACTCTGCAATCTTCGCGATGTCGAGCGCTTCCTCCTCGGCCGCCTCGCGCGCCGCCTCGGCTGCCGCGCGGGCGCGTTCGGCCGCCTCGGCGTCTTGCAGCTCGGGCTCGGTTTGCGCGTCCATCTGCTGGCGGAAATTCGGCGGCTCATAGTGCGAGGAGGGCGGACGCTCTGGGTCTTCGTCGCGGATCGGCATGGGCTCTTCGTCCCGGCTGAAGAGGTCGCTGCGGTCTAGGGTGTTCCGATCGCCGTCCCTTCCGTTGCCGCGATCGCTCCCGTCGCTGTCACTGTCACTGTCACTGTCACTGTCGCTATCACCGCCACCGGGATGAAAGCCAGGCTGCGTTCCGCCGCCGTCGCTCTCGTCATCGCCGCCTACGGTCAACACGCGGGTGTCATTGCCGAGATTGGGAAATTCCGGACTGTCGGGGTCGTTCCAGGCCTCGGCTGCGCGCATCGCCTGATCGGCGAGCCGCGTGCGCATGTCCCGAACGAACGCGTCCAGCTCGGGCCCAGGCGCCATGCCGCGATCCGCCGCAATCGCCTGTGCCAACTCTTCGGCCACGCGAATGAGGCCGGGATCGCCCATCAGCGCAATGTTGATCAGCGCAATGATGTCGCCATCGTAGCGCGTGTCGCCGATCAGATCGAGGTTGCGGGCCGCCATGTGAACGAGGTTCTCGGCGCGCTCTTCGGTGGCGGCCTCTTCAGCCTCGGCACGTGCGGCCTCGTCGCGCTCGGCTTGGCCGACATCCACGCCGCCCGCATTGGGATCGGCAACCGGATCGACATTGCCATCGGGAAGGACCCAATCGCCCAAAAGATCATCTTCGAATTCCGGATCGCCGTCCTCTTCGAGGATCGAGATGCCAAGGCGAATGGCGTCGAAGACGTCGTTGACGATCTGGGTCTGATTGACCGCGTCCGTGCCCCAGGTCTCATGGCCCGCGCCCGCTTCGGACTTGACCAGATCCGCCAGGGCTTTCGCCCATTTCTCGGCATTCGCGTAATCCTCGTCTTCAAGATAGCCTTGAATCTTCGTGATGAGGTCGACGAAGCGGGGCTCGTTGGGAAGGCCCAGATAGGCGAGGATTTTGCGGTAGTACACGTCGCTCCAAACTTGTGCCATGTTGCGTGCTCCTAAGGGGTGGCCAGGGGGGGGCCATTGCGATTGACAGCTCTTGGTCGGAGCGGGTCGACGGTTGGTTCAAAAGTTCTCTCCATTTTTTTGAAGGGTCCGCATGTGGGCTTTGCGACCTCTGGCTTACCTGCAATCGGCGGCGCTTGGCCGAGACGCTCGGATGCGGGGCGCGGCCTTCGCGCTTGAATGGTGAAAGCGCTCCTGCAATGACCTCGGAACCGGTGTGTCGGTCACGAGGGTTTTGCCATGCGATCCGTTTTTGCCATGCGATCCGTTCTCGTCGTTCTATGGATCTGCCTCACGCCACTGACGGCTGCGGCCGAGGGGCGCGTGGCGCTCCTTATCGGCAATGGTGGCTACGCGCGGGACGAGCTTGCGCTGCGCAACCCTGCGAACGATGTCGCGGCGTTGGATGCAGCGCTAGCACGTCTCGGTTTCGACGTTCGTCGCGAAACGGATCTTACGCGCGAAGAGATGCAGGAGGCGTTGACCTGGTTTCGCGGCGCCGCTGAAGGCGCAGAGATCGCGATGATCTTTTATGCAGGTCACGCGGTGCAGGTCGGCGCGGAGAACTACCTGATCGGCACGGAGCTCACCGAGGTCTCGGGGCCGGCGCTCACCGAAGCGAGCCTGACCCTGAGCGAGTTGATCGGCGCGACCGAGGGCCTCGGCGCCGGTCTGTCGCTCATCGTCCTTGACGCGTGCCGCGACAATCCGTTCGGGCCTGCGGGCCTCGGTCGGCCCGGGCTTGCGCCGGTTTCGGGTGGGGCGGGCACCCTTGTGGCCTATGCCACCGATCCCGGCAATGTGGCGGCCGACGGCGCCGGCGAGAACAGCCCGTTTACCGCAGCGCTCCTGCAGCACATCGAAACGCCGGGGCTCGACGTGCGGCTGATGTTTGGCCGCGTCCGGCAGGACGTGGTGCGCCGCTCGGGCGGGGCGCAGGTGCCCTGGGTCGAAGAGGCGGTGCTGGGCGAGCATGCCTTTGCGCCCGCCGCCGACCGGCGCGACCCCGACGATGAATTCGCGCGGTGGCGCCGGGCGGTTGGGGCCCATAGCGTTGAGAGCTATCGCGGCTATCTCGACGACTATCCTGAAGGGATCTACGCCATCGTGGCACGGCTCCGGATCGACAGCCTCGAAGGCAACGCCGAGGAGGCCGAAATCGCCGCGGCGGACTTGCCCCAGGCGACCGCCGCGCTCGAACTCGCTGGCTATCTTGTGCCGAGCGTCGGCTATCCGCCCGATACGCAAGTCAAGCAGGCATTCGCCGCGTGGCAGAACGCTCAGCCCGCGGGTGCACGAGGCTTTGCCGCCCTGATGGGCGAGGGCGCGCGCAAAGCCGCGTTTGTGGGGACCTACACCGCCGGGATCCTGCGCAATGACCTGCAGCGCTTCGCCTCGGTCGAGGAGTCGCTTCGCACGGCCGAGGAGAACCTCAGCGAAGCCGAGGCCGAGTTTGCCGATGATACGGGCGCGCAGCAGACCCTGGCGACGATGCGCCGCCAAGTTGCCCAGATCGCGGCGATCAAAGAGGGCGTCGCCGCTGATCTCGACGCGAGCCGCACCTACTATCACGACCTTTTGGTCCTCACGAACCGCTATTTGTCGGAGTATATGGAGATCGAATTTCAGCCCCGTTTCGCCTCGAGCCGTGGGATCACGCGGCTCTCGGACCGCGCGATGTCGGATGCACAGACGTTTTATGCGCATCTCGGCCTTGTTGGCGACGCGCCGGACGGCTCCTATGCCTGGCTGACAGCTTTTTTGGAGGGGAACGAGTGATACGGCATGTGCTCTTCGGTTTGGCACTGACGGCCCTGGCGGGCTGCTACGGTACGGGTGAACCGGGCAGCGCCGCAGCGCCGACTGCGCCCCCTGCAACGGCGGAGGCCCCTGCAATGGCGGAGGCCCGTGTCGCCCGTTGGGAAGGGCAATGGGCGGCGGCGCGCCAAGACGTCGTCATCGCGCGGCAAGAGGCGGTGAGCACGGGCCGACCGATTGCGCCTGAGGTCGAGGCGGAGGTGACCGAACTCCTCAATCGCGACCTAGAGAGCGCGGACGATGAGGAACGGATCCAACGTCTGCAGGATGCGGTCGAGGATGCGCTGCGGCTGGCCGAACTTGTGCGGATCGGTTAGGGCGACGCGCCTATGGCGCGTGCTGTGGGCCCTGCCGAAGAGCCTTGCCGACGCGGGCGGCCTTGCCCGAACGCCAACGGTGGCACCAGGGCAGACGTGCGCGCGCTGCTATAGGCTGACGGGCGTTATGCCTCCCAAGTCGTTCTCGAGCCGAACGACGCCCCAGCGACACCAGAGCGTTCCGCCCCGGGGACGGGCGTGCGGGACCGGCGACGATCGTGGCCTTGCTTCCGTGCTTGGGAGATCGAACGCGTCTAGCGCGCTCCAGCTGCCCAGTCGCGATAGGGCTGGAGGAGGAGCGCGGCAAAGGGCGTTGCCCGCGTGATATGCTCGGGCCGAAAGTGGCCTGCCTCATGCAGGAGGTTCACAGTTCCGATGACGCGCGCCCCGCCCGGCCCTTCGGCGTCGATCACCGGAAGGTTTAGGCACGCCGCACAGCCAAGGCTGGCGATCAGCTCATGGTCGGGGAATGCGTCGCGGATGTCCTCTGTGCTGTTTCCGATCCAAGGCTGCCGGCCCCGCAGGACGATCTCGCCCCAGGCCGTGAGCGCCCCGAGGGCCTTGCGTCCGCCGACCGGATAGGCCTCGGGGTGGCTCGTATAGATGCGCGCGGCGGCCGCGCCCTCCCAATCGATGGCCATCAACGTGAAAAGCTTGTGCCCGACGATCTGGCCGAGGGCGGTCTCCACCGCCTTGAAGAGATCGGGCGCCGCGCGGCAGGCGGCAAGATGCGCGGCATCCGTCATCTGGGGCTGCGATCCAAGACCGGTGGGGCCGCGTTGCATGGCGCGGGCCGCGCGGCCGGAGCGGCGGCAATCCTTGGGCTGGCTTCAAGTGTCTGCGGGTCCATGGCGCGCATCAAGGCGCTGTGCGCTGGGGCAGGCAAGGGAAATCTCGATTGCGTTCCGCCGCGCAGATGGCACGGTACGCCCGAGCCGCGGCGGAGCGGGGCGGGGCAGGGGGGCTGCGGATGCGCATCAAGTTCGAGAACTGCGATCTGTTCGACGGGGTGTCGGACGATCTTCGGCGCGGCTGGCACGTGCTCGTGGCCGACGGCAAGATCGCCGAAGTCTCGGAGACGTCGATCCCGGCGGAGGCCGACCGTGTGATCGCCGCGACCGGCATGACGCTCATGCCTGGCCTCATCGACGCCCATGTCCATATCGCCGCCGCCACGCCGGACCTTGCCGCGTTGGAGCGGATGCACCCGACCTATGTCGCCCATTGGACCGCCGGGTACATGGCGGCGATGCTCGACCGCGGTTTTACCACCGTGCGCGATGTGGGCGGCGGCGATGCCGGGACCCGCCGCGCCCAGGAAGAGGGGCTGATCCGCGGCCCGCGCCTTTCAACCTCTGGCAAGGCCCTAGGACAGACCGGCGGACATACCGACTTTCGTGGTACGAGCCGGGCCGATATCGGCGATGTGCATCGCCGGCACCTGCCCTCGCTCGGGCGCATCGTCGATGGGGTGCCGCACTGCCTTGCCGCCGCGCGAGACGAGCTGCGCCTCGGCGCAGACTTTATCAAGATCATGGCCAATGGCGGGGTGGCGACACCGACCGATCCGATCGACTGGATTCAATTCACGCCCGAGGAGATCCGCGCCATCGTGACGGTGGCCGACGCGTCTTGCACCTATGTCGCCGCCCACACCTATACGGCGCGCGCTATCGAGCATGCCTGCGTGAACGGGGTGCGGACGCTGGAGCATTGCAACCTGATCGACGACAGGGTGGCCGGCATCCTCAAGGAGCGCGGCGCCTATGCCGTGCCGACGCTTGTCATCTATGATTGCCTCGACCGGCACGCCGACGCCATCGGCCTCGGCGGGGCCAATCGCGAGAAGAACCGTCTCGTGCGTGAGGCGGGGCTGCGCTCGCTCGACATCCTCGCGCGGGCAGGCGTGCCGATGGGCTATGGGACGGACCTTTTGGGTTGGATGCACGTAGAGCAATCGACCGAATTCACCTTGCGCGCCCAGGTCTTGCCGGTGGCCGACGTGCTGCGCTCGGCCACGTCTGTGAACGCAGATCTGCTCCGCCGCCCCGATCTGGGGCGTGTCGCGCCGGGCGCGACGGCCGATCTCATCCTCGTCGCCGGAGATCCGCTGGCCGATCTGACCTGCCTCACAGGGCAGGGCGCGCGTATCCGGCTGGTCGTGCAAGAGGGCGCGGTCGTCAAGGATACGGCTTAAGCGCGGCTTTGCGCCAGGGCGCTTGGCGCCTAAGATGCTTGAACCAGAGGGAGCGTTGCGACGACAGCTGCCGTTGCCTTCGCGCGCACCCGGCTTTTGTTCGCCGTCCGCATGCGGTGAACAGGGCGGTCGGCTGAGCCCCAACGAGATCAGGCGCTCGCCGGCGCTGCCAGGCCCGACAACGCCGCATCGATCCCGGCAATGGCGTCAGCGTCGGTCAGCGTACCTGCCTCGGCGTCCCAGGCCTCATACCATTTGCCCACGCCATAGACGCCTTTCACCACGCCACCGAAGAACGGGATCAGGGTCTGTTGGTTGCCGAGCACCCCGGCCCCGGACCGTGGACCGGGGGTTGCCGCGAGAAGCACCATCGGCTTGTCGTGCCAGACTTTCGTGTCGATCCGGGTCATCCAGTCGAACGTGTTTTTCCAAGCCGCGGTCACCGATCCATTATGTTCGGCGTAAGAGATCATGAGGGCGTCAACCGAACCGATCTTGTCAAAGAGCGCTTTGGCCGCCGTGGGAACGCCGTCTGCCTTCTCGCGGTCGCTTGAGTAAATCGGCATCTCGTAGTCGGCCAGCTTTAGAAACTCGATCTCGATCTCAGGCGGGCCAATCGCCTCCAGCCGTGCAGTGGCGTAGCCCAAGAGTGCGCGGTTGATCGACGTGCTGCTGGTCGTTGCTGCGAAGGCGAGCACTTTCATGCGCCGCTCCCTTTCTTGTTACGGTCGCCTTACCTGGTCCTGATTGGCGATACTTGCACTGCGGCCTGGGCGTTTCCCAGCTGTTTTGCCGCTCGAGCGACGGTCTGTGCTGCAAGCAGTGCGTGCAAGGTAAGAAAATGCGCAGGGCGTGCGCAAAGCCGCTCCTGCGCTTCCTTTTTGCCTCCGATGCCGTGGCGATACCGGTGCGGGCGACGCGTAGCGACCGGATGGGGCCGGCCAATCGGCTTAACAGGCCCGGCTTCGCATCCTGGGTTCCAAAAGCCCGCGGCCCAATCACAAATCCGGTCCGGCCCGCAGATCAGCCCCGGGTCAGGCCCAGATCTGGCCCATATTCGGCCCGGTCCAAGGTCAGATCCCGCGCGGGGGCAGGCCGATTTGCATCCTAGCTGTCGCCCCGAACCCAATCCTCCGGGTGCAGTTGGGCGAGAACGTCGAAGCGATCGCCACCGGGGCGGATGATGACGGCTTCGCCTTCGGCCAGCGTCGCTCCGGCCACATCGGCGATGTTGGAGCGGTGGGATACGATGATCCGGTTGGTCCCTCGCGCGGGCGATGTTTCTAGCTGTGCGCGGAGATAGGCCACCCGCGCTGCGCGACCCTCGGCATCGGACAGCAAACCCAGCAGCTCAAAGCGCTCCTCCACCCGACCAAAGGCAATCTCGGCCATATCGCGGCAGCGCGCGAAGGGGCTGGCGAGAACCTCGCCCACGGGAATGTTGTGCTCGGTGAACGCACGGCCGATCATGCGGGATTGGGCGATACCCTCCTCTGAGAGCAGCCGCTGGCGAGACCGCGGCCAATCGATCTGGTCGATGCCGGACCACGTCGTCGCACCGTGGCGGAAGTAGACCGCAAGGCCGCCCCGCTGCAGATCACCGAGAAGGTCGCCGGGTATGGCGAACGCCGCACCCGAACGCAGAACGAGGAGGGCAGACGCCGCTCCGCCGAGAAAAACGCGGCGCGTTGGAAATCGCGCATCTTTGGTCATGGCAAGGTCCTCGTGGCAATGTCGTTTCGGCGCCGTCTTTGTTGCGCCGTCCTACGGGCCCCGTCCTACTGGCCCCGTCGTTTTGGCCCCTTCGTCGTTTTGGCCCCTTCGTCGTTTTGGCCCCTTCGTCGTTTTGGCAATGTCCTACTGGCCCGTCCTTGTGGCAGGCACCGATGTCGTGTGTTGGGCCGCTCCTCTTCAAGTGGGCCCGCGATGCGTGGGCGCAATGAAATGCCGGACAACAGGGCCGTCCGCTCTCGTATCGAAGGCTCTCACCTTGGCTTGCAGGTCAGCGTCGTTTCGGGTGGCACGGCGGTGCTGTTCGAGATGCTCCGCCCAACTCGGCAGATGGAAGCTCTCGACCCAGAGCTCCGGGTGCTCGACGCTTTGATGGAGCATCCACTGCGTTGCTCCGTCGCGCAGCCGCTCGCCGGCGAAGCCGTCGAGCGCGGCGACGAAGGCCTCCGTGTCTTTGGCGGCCACAAGGTACTCCACCGTCACCATCGCAGGCGCGTCGCCGGACGAACCCGCCTCAAGGGCAGGTGCCTCGGGCCAAGCGGCGGCCGGCGTGAGATCGAGCGTCTCGCCCTGGCCGACGGCATGGCGTCTGGTGAGCGGGATCCCAAGGACGAGGCCCGCCGCGGCGAGGAGGAGCGCAAGCTCGATGCTCATAGTGGCGGCGACTTGCCCCCAGAGGACCGAGCCGAGCGCCATTGCGCCGAAAAACACCATCAGGAACACCGCCAAACCGCGCGCGCGGACCCAATCGGGCAGCGACGTCTGTGCAGAAACGTTGAACGAGGTCAGCACCGCGATCCAGCTCAGCCCCCCGAGTAACGCCGCCGCCATCAGCGCCAGCGGTTGCGGGGAGAGCGCCAGAACCACGAGTGCCGTCGCCGTGCCCACCGTGCCGAGGCGCACGAGCGCGTTCGACTCCGCCCGTCCCTGGAGCCGCGGCAGGAGGAGCGCACCCGCAACTGCGCCCGCCCCTATGAGCGCCATCAAGATCCCATAGAGCTCGGAACCGCCGCCTTCGGCATTGCGCGCGATGAGCGGAAGGAGCGACCAATAGGCCGACGCGAAGAGAAAGAACGCGAGCGCCCGCACCAGCGTCGCCCGCATTGCCGGGTTGTGGCGCACATGGCGGAGCCCCGTGATCATCTCCGACGGGATCGAGCCCGTGGCGCGGCGCGGCGCGCGTGGCTCCGGCTGCCAGGCCAGCAGGGCCAAGATGATAACGACATGGCTTGCAGCATTGAGTGCAAAAGGTGCCGCGAGCCCGACCGAGGCAATCAGAACGCCGGCGAGCGCAGGCCCGATGGCCCGGCTGATATTGATCCCCATCGAATTGAGCGCGATTGCGGGCTTCAGCGTTTCGCGCGGCACAAGCTGCGGGACGACCGCCTGCCAGGCAGGCGCCATGAAGGCTGCGCCTGTCCCGATGGCCAGGGTAAACAGGATGAGCAGCAGCGGTGTCATCCTGTCCTGCGCGACCAGCAGCGTCAGCAGCGCAATCACCGCCATGAGGATCACGTTGATGACGATCAGCATCTTGCGCTTGTCGAGCCGGTCGGCCAACGCCCCGGCAAAGAGCGCAAAGAGAAAGACGGGCAGCGTGGTTGCGGCCTGCACGAGGGTGACGACCGCGGGACTCGAATTGAGCGTCGTCATCAGCCAGCCCGCGCCGACATCGTGCATCCAGGTTCCGACGTTGGAAATCAGCGTCGCTGTCCATAGGAGCGCAAAGGCCCGATGGCCGAAGGGAGCAAAGGCGCCAGGCTTGGGCGCCGGCGGGCCAGCGGCAAAATCAGCGCTCGATGACATCGGACCAGTCCGGATGTTTCTCGGCCTCGGCGCGAACATAGGGGCAGAGTGGCACAATGCGCCGCCCCTGTGCCCGCATATCCGCGATCAAGTGTGCGACCAGCGCCCGCGCCACGCCCAAGCCGCGCATCGTGTCGGGCACGCCGGTATGGTCGGCGATCCACAGCGCGTCCGAGACTTTGGAGAGTGTGAGCTCGCCTTCGCCGTCAACGCCGGGCAGGGTGGCGATGTAGCGGGCTTTGCTGCCCTGATCCTCGAAGGTGATCGCGACTTCCGTTTCCGCCATGGGTCACTCCGCCGCGAGCGGGGCTTTCGCCAGCGGCGCGCCAGGGGCGCCAAAGGCGGGCACGGGCGACCAGTCGGGCAACTCTGGCAGCGGAGCTGGGGCCTGCGCCGCGAAAGCGCCCTTGGCATGGACGATCTTGCCGCCCGTCAGCGTCAGATCCGAGGTGATCGCTGCGATCTCGTCCTCGGCCACGGCAAAGTAATCCCGGTCGAGCACGGCGATGTCTGCAAACTGCCCCTGCATGAGCTGCCCCTTCTTGCCGGCCTCGCGCGAAAACCACGCCCCCGCCGCCGTCCAGTGTCGCAGCGCATCATGCCGCTCGAGCCGGTTCTCTTCGGCCCAGATCACATCGCCGCCGCGCCCTTTGCCCGAGACGGCCCAATGGATCGCGAGCCAGGGGTTGTAAGAGGAGACCCGCGTCGCATCCGTGCCGGCGGCGAGCGGCACGCCTGAGGCCATCATCTTTTTCACGGGCATCGCCGCGCGCAGGGCGGCCTCGCCATAGCGGTCGCGGTAGGCGCTTGCCTGAAACGCGATCCGGTTCTGATAGGAGATCCCGCCTCCGAGCCGCGCGACCCATTCCATCGTCTTCTCGCTCACGGTCTCGCCATGGTCGAAGATCCAGTTGAGCTCCTCCAGCCCCTTGTCGCGACCGACCTCCTCTACGACCGAAAGCAGTCGGTGTGCGCTTTCTTCGTAGGTGCAGTGAAACCGGATCGGCCAGCGGTTCTCGAAGAGAAAGTCGAGCACGGGGCGTAGGTCCGCCTCCATCCGCTTCGGCAGCTCTGGCCGCGGATAGGAGAAATCCTCGAAATCATAGGCCGAGGCGACGAGCATCTCGCCCGCACCCACGCATTTGAGGTAGTCGTCTCCCGCATCTGGTTTGACGAGGTCGTTCCACCGCTTGAAATCATCGAGCTCGAAAAGCGGGCGCTGCGCAAAGAGCTGATAGCCGATGCGCACCGTTTGCTCGCCGCGCGCATTGAGCGCGCTGATCACGCCGTAATCGTCTGGGTAGTTCAAAAAGCCGCCCGCGCAATCGAGCGCGGACGTAAGCCCGAGGCCGTTCAGCGCTCGAAAATAGTGCTTTGTCGAGGTGATCTGCGCGTCAAAGTCGAGCTTGGGCGCCATGTCGAGGAGCGCATAGAGCGGCTGCGCGTTGGGCCGCGCAAGCGCAAGGCCTGTCGGCGCGCCGTTGTCATCGCGCTGGAGCCGGCCCGAGACGAAAGGCTCGTAGAAATGCCGGTCGATCCCGAGTGCGCGGAGCGCGGCCCGGTTGAGCCAGGCCCGGTCATAGAGATGAAGCACGTAGACGGGCACGTCGGGGGCGGCGGCGTTGATCTCGTCAAGCGTCGGCAGCCGCCGCTCGGCAAACTGATCGGCCGACCAGCCACCGACGACGCGGATCCACTGCCCGGCCGGCGTCCGCTGTGCCTGAGCTTTGAGCATCGCCAGGCCGTCTGCGAGCGAGGGGACCTCATCCCAGCGCAACTCCATGGCAAAGTTGTTGCCCTGGCGGATGATATGCGTGTGGCTGTCGATCAGCCCTGGGATTACGCGTTGGCCCTCGAGGTCGATCACATTGGTGTCTGCCGAGTTCAGCGCCAGGATCTCGGCATCCGTCCCCACCGCCTCGATCCGCCCCTCAGCAATCGCGAGGGCGCTCGCCTCGGGCCGCTCGGGGTCCATCGTGGTGATCTTGCCGTTGAAAAGAATGGTATCGGCCATGGCAGGCTCCCGCATCTAAGCTCGAAACGTGCCCGCCCCCGTAAGGCACGCCCCTCCTCATCATCTTGGTTGAAATACTCCGGGGTCTGGGGCAGCGCCCCAGCCCGCGCAACCGGCGCGCCGCAAGGGGGGCGCTGCCGGTCGCGCCCAAGGGCAAAGTCCTATTCTGCGGCGACGCCCGCTTCGGAGGCGTGCTCGCCCAGGGCCCATTTCGAGAAGCGCACCTGGATGCCGTAGGGCGTGTGCAGCTTAAGGATGTCCATCACCCCGTCATAGGTTTCGCCGCGCGCCCAATCCTGTTGCAGCTCGAAGATGAACTGCAATGCATTCATTGGTACGGCACCGGCTTGCACCAGCCGGTCCATGGCGCGCTCATGGGCTTCGGGCGTGACGTCGCCACAGGCATCGGCGGGGATGTAAACCTCATAGCCCTCGCGCAGCAGATCGAGCGTGGGAAACATCACGCAGGCTTCGGTCCAGAGACCGGCCAGCACAATCTTTTTGCGCCCGGTCTCTGCGACGGCCGCGCGGAAACTGGCGTCGACCCAGGAATTGATCGAGGTCCGATCGATGACCTCTTGCTCGGGAAAGAGATCGGTCACTTCTGGCATGAACGGCCCCGAAAAGCTGTCTTTGGCGACAGTCGAGATCACGGTTGGCAGTCCAAAGAGCTTGGCGCCCTTGGCGAGGATCTGCACGTTGTGCATCACCGATAGCCGGTCGTGGCTCTCCACGCCTTGGAACATCGCGGGCTGATAGTCGATCAGCACCAGGGCTGCGTTTTCGGGGCTGATCATCTCGTGCTTGGACATGTTGGGTCTCCTCGGTCTGGTGGGGTCCGCGTTGCGCCTGGGGCTTAGGCCTTGGGGGTCTCGTCCTGAGGGGCGGGCTTGCCGGTGGGCTTGATGGCGGGCTTAACGGTGGGCTTGGCCGCGATGGTGAATGTCTTGGAATGCAGGCAGCGGGACACGACGTCGGGATGGCCGCGAAGCCATTGCACAGCCGCCTCTCCGGCAAGCATGCCGAGGAGGCCAAGGAGCGCGATGATCGGCGGGGCCGGAGACCTCACGGCAACAAGCCCGTAAAGCACGCCCACGGCGATGCCGGCGGCCAGTGACAGAACATACGGGGAAACGCCCATCTCTCAGCTCTCCAATCCGTGCCTCGACCGGTTGCTCAAACCGCGACGCGAAGCGCGTCAAGCTCGGCCAACCCGCTCTTGTGACTGCCTGCATAGCTGCGACACGCTGCCGCAGCACCCGCCTGCGTGTTAGCATGTAGCACATCCGAATAATGGCGGAAGATCAGTTACTTGAAATGGAGAATTGCGCCTTGTGCAATAATCGCAGATGGACGATCTAAGGGCGGTACGCATCTTTCTGACGGTGGCAGAGCTCGCGGGCTTTGCTGCAACGGCGCGCCGTCTGAGCATGACGCCCGCCTCTGTCACGCGGGCCGTGGCTGGGCTCGAAAAAGCGCTCGGCACCCAGCTCTTGCTGCGCACGACCCGGCATGTGTCGCTGACGCCCGCGGGGGCCGTCTATGCCGCGCGCATGGCGCCGCTCATCGCTGAGATCGACCGCGCCGGGGCCGATCTCCAGGCGGGCGATGGCGCGATATCGGGCCGGGTCCGGCTGACTGCGCCGATGTCTTTCGGGCTAGAAGTCTTACCCGATCTCGTGGCTGATTTCCGCGCGGCGCATCCGCGGGTCGACCTGCAGATCGTGCTCAGCGACGAGTTCCTCGACATCGTCGGTGCGGGATATGACGTCGCCGTGCGGATCACTGTGCCGCCGGTCGATAAGTCGACGATCTGGCGCAAGATCTGCCCGATTGACCGGACACTCGTGGCCTCTGCCGGGAGCAGGGCGCGCGATGCCGCGGATCCGGCGGATCTGCCGGCGAACTTGCTCGTGGCCCATGACGCGACGGGCTGGTTCGAGCAATGGGTCCTGACACATTCCAGCGGGGAGAGGCGCGTCCTCAAGGCGGGCAAGACGCTCAGCGTCAACAGTGGCGACCTCATCGCGCGGCTCCTTGCGCGGGAAGACGGGGTCGCGCTCCTGCCGTGGTTCCTGGTCAAAGACCACATCACGGCGGGGACACTGGTGCCAATTCTGCCGGACTGGCAGACACCGCAGCTCTGGCTGAGCCTCTCCTACCCGCCCTATGAGTTGCTGCCCCCGCCCGTGGCGACCTTTTCGGAGTTCTTCGAAGAGCACGTGACCGAGACACGCCCCTTGCGCGACGTCCTCGGACAGCCCTAGGCGAGCCGCGCCAGCCGCGTTCAGCCAAATCTGCGGGGGATCTTCGCCTCCCACCGCCGTTCGCCGATCCGCTCCGCGTCCCATCGCACATCGAGCGATCCGGTGAGATAGAAGTGCGCCGCATCGCAGTGGGCTTTGAGCACACTCTCGATGCGCGCAGTGCCATCGGGCCGGGCATAACGCGCGTGGTGGGCAAAGGTTGCCATTGCCGAGAGCGGGTCATGGACGCCGAGTTGAAACGTGGCGCGCGTCTCGTGGGCAAAAGTCGTGTCGATATCGCGGTGGTGGACCGCCGTCATGGGCTGATGCCACCGCGTGTGGTGCGTACCGCTCGCGTCGATCTGAGCTTGCCTGGTCAGCGAACCTTGGTCGCACCGCTGAAACGCGGGTTTGCGCGGCAGGTCCTCGACCGGGGGCAGCGTGGCGGATAGGGACCTTGGCGTCCCGCGCAGCAGGGGGAGCGTGAGCGCCCCGCCGTTTAGGCGGATGCGGGTCGCGTGCGGCGTGGGCCAAAGCAGAGGCCAATAGGACAGCGAGAGTGCCAGGCGCAAGCGATGCCCTGGTGCTATGGCGTAGGCCGTCGTTGGGAAGAGCAGCGCCAAATGTCTTTCGCGTGGGAGCGGCACGCGCGGCGCGTCCAGCCTGTCATCGAGGGCGAGGTTGCGGATTGTCCTTGCGATGAGAGCCGTCCGGCCATCGGGTCCAACATCGCAGAGGCGTGCCACGATCTGCGCATTCCTATCCAACGATGTAAGACGCAAGGCAAGCTCAGACGCGCCGAAGAGGACCTGCTCGGCCTCGTGTGGCGGTGTCTCGAAAACGAGGGAGCTTTTGTCGTCTATGGCCTGATCGAGCGGGAGCCCGCCCGGCCGCCCGAAATACCCCGTATCACCGGCTGCCCGGCCGACCTCCAGACGCGTTGCCACGCGCCAATCTGCGGCCGCTGTCGCGAGCTTCACGCCACCAAGCTCCAACCGATGCGCCTCTGTGGCGCTCGCGACACCGTCCGCCTCGATCCATCTGCCGGATCTCTCCTCTAGCCGGTCCTCCGGCGGGTCGAACCCGCACAGCCAGATCCGCAGTCGCGGCCAGTCGGGTGGCGGTGGGGCAGGGCAGAGCCAGTGCCGCCACCAATCGAGGGCAAGCGCCTGAAACCCCATAGCCGGGCCGGGATGGCCATGGTCCGGGTAATGGTGCCCCCAGGGCCCGACGAGGCCCCAGACGAGGTCTGGCCGGGCGGAGACAAGCGACATGACCGAGTTCGAGTACCGGTCGGACCAGCCGCCGATGGCTAGGATCGGGCGCGTCAGGCGCGCGGCGGCGTGGATCACCGAGCCGTGGCGCCAATAGGCGCCGCGCGCGCCCTCCCGCAGCCAGGTCTCGACCGGATAGCCAAGGCCCGCCACCCGGCGCTGCCAGCGCGTTTTCCAGTCGGGTCCGACATCGGGCGTGGGCGGCGCGGCGAGGATTGCGGGCAGCGTTGCGCCCCATTCGAGCGTATCGGTCAGTAGGGCGCCGCCCATGTAGTGAATGTCGTCCTCAAACCGGTCATGGGTCGCGCAGACCGCGATCACTGCTTTCAGCGCCTCGGGCGCGTCGAGGTTGGCCTGGAGCGCCGCCGTGCCGCCCCAGGACGTGCCAAACATGCCCACCGCGCCCGAGCACCAGGGCTGCGCGGCAATCCATGCGATAACATCACGCGCGTCTTGCAACTCGGCGGCCGAGTACATGTCCGTCATGGTGCCTTCGCTGTCGCCAGAGCCGCGCATGTCGACCCTCAGGCAGGCAAAGCCATGGGCTGCGAAGAAGGGATGCGTGCGGGCGTCGCGCGCGCGGACCATGTCAGCCTTGCGATAGGGAATGTACTCAAAGAGCGCGGGAACAGGCTCTTGCGTCGCGCCGTCGGGCAGCCAAAGCCGGGCGGCCAAGCGCGTGCCGTCGGGCATTGCGATCCAGAGGTGCTCGGTCACCTCTACGGCGCGGCGTGGCTCCCTCGTGTCGGAGGCGCGCGCGTTTTTGCCCGTCATCTGCCCGCCCTCCTGACACCGCTAAACGCTCCCGCCGCCCCCGAAATGGCTCCGAAAGGCGCGTCCCCGACCGATTGATTGGACCCTCCTGGAGCGTCGCACCCGGGGCGAACTATCGGATGTCGCTGCCAGAATTGCAGATTTGCGAAGATTTTGAAGAAAATTCTTCTCAAATGAGAATTTGCCGGTAGGCTTATTGAAACGGTGTTGCACTGGGGGGTGCATGTCAGCACGGGCACAGCAGGACCCGGGATCCGGTTCCGAGCGGGGGGTCGAGGCAGAGCCCGGCTCCGCGGCGGAGCGCGTCAGCCCCGAAGAAGGGCTCGCAAGCTTCGGTGCCGAGGTCCGGGAATTGCGCAAAGCGCGGCAAATGACGCTGGCGGATCTCGCAAATGCGAGCGGCATCTCCGTCAGTCACCTCAGCGCGATCGAACGCGCCACCGTCAACCCGACCTTGACCAAGATCGGGCGCATCGCCGATGCGCTCGGTGTGCCGCAAGAATGGTTCTTTACGTTCCGCCCGGGCTCGGGGCCGCTGGAGCGCGCGCATGTTGTGCGTCGGGGCAACCGCCGCAATCTCAATCTGCTCTATGGCGAGACGGTTGCCCGGGCGGGCTATTCCGACGAATTGCTCTCCTCCTCGATGGGTGGGGCGTTCCACATGGGCATCTCGTATTATCCGCCCTTTAGCGACGAGGTCGTCGACGAGCTCTATCTCCGCGAGGGCGAGCAGCATGGTTTCGTCCTTGAAGGCGAACTGGTGCTGCGCCTCGAAGACGAGATCGTCACCGTGCGCGCCGGCGACAGTTTCAGCTTTCCCGGCCACATCCTGCACAGCGCGCGCAACAAGAGCGACAAGCCCGCGCGGCTTATTTGGGTGAACTCTCCCGTGATCATTCCCAAATACGCGGCCCTCGACCGGAGTGAGACCGGCGCTGCGCCCAGACACATTACCAAAAAGAAACGTTCGAGCCTTTGACGACCCGACCGGCGGCCACGGGCCTGCCAGCCTGACCACACCTTCGCCACAGGGCACGATCACCAGGGAGACGGCAATGACCCATGACCCAACACCCGGCGTATCGCGTCGCTCGCTGCTCGCAGGCGCCGGAGCGTTTGGCGCAGCCTCCCTGAGCCTGCCCAATATGGCGGTCAGCCAGGATGGCCGCGTGCTCACCGTGCGCTCGTATTCCGATCTGCAGATTCTCGACCCGGCATTCCGCCTGTCGCTACCCGAGGACGACATCATCCGGTCGATCTTTGCGCCGCTGGTCGTGCCGATGTCGGGCAGTGAGTGGGGCTGGAAGCCGATTGCGGTGGAAAGCATCGAGCAGCTCGATGACCTGACCGTCGCCTTCCAGCTGCACCCCGAGGTCGGCTTTACCGACGGGTTCGGGCAGATGACCGCCGAGGACGTGAAGTTCTCCATCGAACGGATCGCCGATCCGGCCAATGAAAGCCCCTATGCGGGCGATTGGAGCGCGCTGCGCGAGGTCGAGGTCAAGGATACGCTCTCGGGTCTCATCCATCTCAACAACAAGTTCGTGCCGCTTTGGGCGACGACCCTGCCGACGGCGGCCTCCTCCATCGTCTCAAAACGCGCGGTCGAAGAGCTCGGCGGAAAGTTTGCCACTGAAACGGTCGCGCAATCGGGGCAGTACCTTCTGACCGAATGGGTCCCCAAGCAGCGGACCGTGCTGACGCGCAACCCCGACTGGAAATATGAGCCCGGCGGGTTTGACGAGATCCACATCATCCCGATCGAAGACCCGGCGACGGCCGAGCGCGGCTTTGAGGCCGGAGATCTCGACTATACTTGGACCAGCGTCTCGTCGCTGCCGCGGCTTCGCGAGAGCCCGCCCCCGGGCAGCGTCGTCGTGGAGAAACCGTCGCTCGCCTATGTCTGGATCGGCATCAACCAGGAGAACGAGGCGCTGACGGATATTCGCGTACGCCGCGCGATCCAGCACGCCATCGACCGCGAAGTCGTGGTCGATGCCGCCTATTTCGGGGCGGCCTCGGTCGGAAACGGCATCGTCGCCCCGGGCCTGCCCGGTGCGCGCGACAGCGTCACCTACGACTATGACCCCGACCGCGCCCGCGCACTTTTGGCCGAAGCCGGGGTGACGAACCTCAATGTCACGCTCGACATTCTCAACCAATCCGAACGCCTGACGGCGGCGCAGGTGATCCAGGCCTATCTCGCCGATGTCGGCATCAATTGCGAAATCAAGCAGAACGACAGCGGCACCTTCTGGTCCCTCGGCTCAAAGGACGGCGACTACTTCATGGACGTCCAGCTGTTCTTACAGCGCTTTTCGATGCAGCCCGATCCAAGCTGGGCCTCGGTCTGGTTCACGCCCGAGCAGGTGGGCGTCTGGAATTGGGAGCGCTTTGAAAACGCCGAATACAAGGCGCTGCATGAGGAGGGGCTTGTGGAAAGCGATCCAGCGGCGCGCGACGAGATTTACAAGAAGATGCAGGCGCTGATGGACGAGAGCGGCTCCTACATCTTTCTGACCCACGAGGTCGTTGGCGCGATCCACAAGGACGATGTTGAGATCGGGCTCAAGCCAAACGGCGAGCCGGTCTTTGCGGATTTCAAACCCGCTTAAGGCTGTGCGATGGGCGGGTCCGACGCTGGCCCGCCCGCTGGCGAAGCGGCGGTAAGGAACGCGCATGCTGGGATACGCCATCAAACGGCTGGGCCTCGCGGTCGCCATCGTCTCGTTGGCGATGTTCCTGCTTTTTTGCATGATCTACCTCGTGCCGGGCGATCCGGCCTCGGTGGCGCTCGGCCCGCGGGCGACCGACGAGATGAAGGAGGCGCTGCGCCTTCGCATGGGCCTCGATCAGCCGATCTGGGTCCAGTTCTGGAACTTCTTTTCCGGCGCGTGGACGGGCAATCTCGGGCAGGAGGTGCTCTCCGGCCGGCCGGTTCTCAATGTGGTGATGGAGCAGCTCCCCTATACGCTGGCGCTGATCGCTGGCGGCATCTCTTGGTCTGTGGCGCTCGGCATCCCGCTCGGTTGCTGGGCCGCGATCAACCGCGGCAGCTTGGCCGATCGGCTCGTGGGCATCCTTTCGGTTGCCGTGATCGCAGTCCCGTCCTTTGTGATCGCGATCTATGCGCTCCTGGTCTTTGCGGTGACGCTGCAATGGCTCCCTGCCATTGGCGCAGGCGAACCGGGCGATCTTGGCGATCAACTCATTCACCTGATCCTGCCGTCGCTCGCGGTGGGGCTCGGCTGGGTTGGCTATATCGCGCGAATGGTGCGTGCCTCTATGCTCGAGGTGCTTGAGGCGAGCCATATCCGCACCGCGCGCGCCTTTGGCCTGCCCGAGCGGATGATCACCTATCGGTATGCGCTCACCATCGCCATCCTACCGACGATCACACTTCTCGGTGTGGGCATCGGGCAGATGCTGTCGTCCGCCGTCTTTGCCGAGATCGTCTTTGCCCGGCCCGGCATCGGCAAGCTTGTCTATGACGCGATCCTGACGCGGAACTTCCCGCTTGTTTCGGGCGCCGTGCTCGTCACCACGGTCATCTTCGTGTTGCTCAACCTTGTTGCAGACCTCATCGTCGGAGCCCTGGACCCCCGTGTCAGAAGCAGCCTCTAGTCCGCCCGTCTCGCCCGCGGCGACGTCGGACCCGTGGCGCGCCCTGCGCCGGCTCCTGCGCGAGCCGCTGGGCGTCTTTGGGCTGGCGCTCGTAACCGTCGTGATGCTGAGTGCTGTATTTGCCAGCGTCCTAACGCAATACGACCCGACGCAGATCAGCCCCCGCGACCGTTTTCTGCCGCCGAGCGGCGCGCATCTTTTGGGCACGGATCAGCTTGGTCGGGATCTCTTCTCGCGCGTCCTCCATGGCGGGCAGGTTGCGCTTTACGTGGCGCTTGTGTCGACAGCGGTCTCGCTCGTCATCGGGATCGTGCTCGGGCTCATTGCGGGCTATGGGCCACGCTGGCTCGACAACCTGATGATCCTTCTCTTCGATACGATGAAGAGCTTTCCGACGGTGATGCTAGCCCTCGCCCTCGTCACGATCATGGGGCCATCGCTGACGGCGGTCATGGTCGTGGTCGTCCTCGTCAACGTGCCGGGGTATGCCCGGATCATCCGGACGCAGACCATCGCGATCAAAACCTCCGAGTTTGTGACCGCCGCCCAGAGCATGGGGGCCTCGAATGCGCGCATCCTGGCCGTCCACATCGTGCCCAACGTCATTGGCCCGCTCGTCATCCTGGCGTCGATGGATATCCCTGTCGTCATCGCCATCGAAGCGGGGATGAGCTTTCTCGGCCTCGGGGTGCGGCCGCCGACGCCGAGCTGGGGCTCGATCCTCAACGATGGCTTTACCCAGATCCGCGACACGCCCTGGATCGCCATCGCCGGCGGGTTGCCGATCATCATCACGACGCTGGGCTTTACCTTTCTGGGTGAGACGCTGCGCGATGTCTTCGACCCGCGGCTGAAGGGGCGCTCATGACCGTCCTCTCGATCACGGATCTCAACGTCACTTTCCAAACCGAAGCGAGGGCGTTTCACGCGCTCAAGAACGTGGCTTTCGACGTGCCGCAGAAAAGCATCGTCGGGATTGTCGGGGAATCGGGCAGCGGGAAGTCGACGCTGATCAATGCGATCCTCGGGCTTTTGGCCGACAATGCGCGGATTGACAGCGGCTCGATCCTCTTTGAAGGCCAAGAGCTTACGCGGCTCGACAAGGCGGCAATGCGGGACCTGCGCGGCCCGCGGATCTCGGCCGTCTTCCAAGACCCAATGGGCGCGCTCAACCCTGTCCTCTCGGTGGGCGAGCAGATGCGCAACATCCAGTACCGCGACGGCCGCAGCGCCGCCGAAAAGGATGCACGCTCGGTCGAGATGCTCGACGCTGTCCGGATCCCGGATGCGCGCCTCGCGCTCGGCCGGTTCCCGCACGAGTTTTCCGGTGGCATGAAGCAGCGCATCGCTATCGCGATGGCCTTGATGATGCGCCCGGGTCTGCTGATCGCTGATGAGCCGACCACGGCGCTCGATGCGACGCTCGAAGTTGTCACCCTCGATCTCCTCAAGGACCTGCAAGCGCAGATCGGCTGTTCGGTCCTTTTCATCTCGCACCATCTCGGCGTTATCGCCGAGCTTTGCGACGAGGTCGCCGTTATGTTCTCCGGTGAGGTCGTCGAGCGGGGAAGCACCCAAGCGGTTTTTGAGACGCCGCAGCACGACTACACACGCCGCCTCTTGGAATGCGACCCCGCCAATCAACGCGCGCGGACGCGCCGTTTGCCGACGATGCAGGATGCGCCGGGCAGCTTTGTCCCAGTGCCTGCGACGCCCCCGCCCGAGCGCCCGGCTGACGCGATCCCGCTGCTCCGCGTCCGCGCGGCGGAGGTGACCTACCGGACCGGCCCGATGTTTCGCCGCCGCAGCATCCTCGGCGTCTCCGGCGTCAGCTTCGATCTCCATGCGGGCGAGACGCTTGGGCTCGTCGGTGAGAGCGGGTCGGGCAAATCGACCCTGGCGCGGGCGACGGCGCGGCTCGAAGCGATCTCGGGCGGCTCTATCGCGTTTCAGGGCGCGCCGATCCATGGCCGCGGCGCGGCGGAGATGAAGCGGCTGCGGCGCGACATTTCGATGATGTTCCAAGATCCTATCGGCTCGCTCAGCCCGCGGATGAAGGTCGGCGATCTGGTGGCCGAGCCCTTTCGCATTCACCGCGTCGCCGATGTCGATCTCGCTGCCGAGACAACGCGGCTTTTGTCGCTTGTCGGGCTCGGCCCCGAATTCGCCGACCGCTTTCCGCATCAGCTCTCGGGCGGACAGGCGCGGCGCGTGGGCGTGGCCCGCGCGATCGCGCTCGATCCCAAGCTCATCATCGCCGATGAGCCGACCGCCGGGCTTGACGTATCGATCCAGGGCGAGGTGTTGAACCTCCTCAATGACCTGCGCGAACGGCTCGGCCTTGCGATGATCTTTATCACCCACAACCTCAACGTTGTGCGCCACGTGGCCGATCGGATCGCGGTGATGTATCAGGGCCGGTTCGTCGAGGTTGGCGCGGCCGACGAGATCTTTCGCGCGCCGCAGCACGATTATACGAAGACGCTGCTTTCGGCCAACCTCGCCGGTCCCGGGCGCCCGGCCTGATGCGCGTGTCCCGTCCAGCAAAGCTGCAGGTCGCGCGCGGTTCCGATCCCGCTCCAGGGAAGGCTGCCCGATGACGGAGGTGCTCGAAACCGTCTGGATCCCAATGCCCGACGGCACGCGCCTGGCCGCGCGGCTGTGGCTGCCCGACGGGGCGCGGCAGGCGCCCGTGCCCTGCATCCTCGAATACATTCCCTATCGCCGGCGCGACCGGACGCGCTTGCGCGATGAGAGCACGCACCCCCATTTCGCCGAGGCCGGCTATGCCTCGATCCGCGTCGATCAGCGCGGCTCCGGCGACAGCGAGGGCCTGATGGAGGATGAATACGCTGAAATCGAAACGCAGGACGGTGTCGACGTCATTGCATGGATCGCCGCGCAGGATTGGTGCGACGGCAATGTCGGCATGTTCGGAAAGTCCTGGGGCGCCTACAACTCGTTTCAGGTCGCCGCGCGCCGCCCCCCCGCGCTAAAGGCCATTGTGCCGGTCGCGGGCACCGATGATCGTTGGCGCGAGGACATCCACTTTTACGGCGGCTGCCTGGCCAACGACAACTTTTGGTGGGGCTCGATCATGCAGCTCTACAATGCCATGCCCCCCGATCCCGAAATCGTGGGCGAAGACCGCTGGCTCGATATGTGGCGCGCGCGTCTTGAGGGACAGCGGTTTTGGCCGGCGATGTGGCTCGAACATCAGACCCATGACGCGATGTGGCGGCGCGGCTCGATCTGCGAAAACTATGCCGATGTCGAAATCCCCGTGTACTTCTTCTCGGGTTGGTTCGACATCTTTCGCGACACGCCGTTTCGCATCGCTGAGCACCTGAGCGGCCCCGTCAAGGTGATGATGGGGCCCTGGGCGCATCTTTACCCTCATGAGGGGATCCCCGAGCCGAAAGTCGATTTCATCGCTGAGGTCCTCCGCTTTTGGGACCATTGGCTTAAGGGCCGCGACACTGGCCTCATGGACGAGCCGCCACTCCGTTTTTATCTGCAGGAGTATGTGGTTCCCGCCGCACGGATAGAGGCGCGGCCAGGGCGCTGGGTCGAAGAGCCGAGCTGGCCCTCGCCCAATGTCGAGACACGGACGCTTTGGCTCAACGCCGGTACCCTGGGCGATGCGAAAGAGACAGGCGGCGCGCCGATGGCGATCCGCTCGCCCCAGACCTTTGGCAGTGCGGCGGGCGATATGACCTCCTTTGCCGTGCCGGGGGATATCCCCGGCGATTGCCGCAAGGATGCGGGAGGTGCGCTGCTCTTTCGCCTCGCGCCGCAGGACGTGCCGCTCGACATCCTCGGCCAGCCTGTTCTGCAGCTTCAGGTCGCTGCGGATCAGAGCCAGGGGATCGTCGCCGCGCTTTTGGTCGACGAGGCACCGGATGGCACACAGGCGCTCATCGCCCGCGGTTTTTGCAACCTCACACATCGCGAGAGCGACACTGCGCCGACGCCCGTCGCACCGGGCGAGACCATGGCAGTCACCGTCCCGTTTCCCGGAACGGCGCACCGCCTCGCCCCCGGTCACCGGCTGATGGTGCAGATTGCATCGTGCTATTGGCCCGCGCTCTGGCCGGCGCCCGCGCCCGTGACGCTGACGCTCGCGCCGGGGGCGAGCACGCTGGCTTTGCCCCTGCGCCGCGCGCCTGTGCGCGAGCCGACGCCGCGCGCCTTGCCCGCGCCGCCGCCGCAGCCGCCGCGTAGAATGACCTCTCTGCGTCCCGGTAGCATGGAGCGGAGCGAGACGGTTGATCTCGTCAGCGGGGCCCACACCCAGCGCACCTTTGTCGATGGCGGTGTTTTCGGCCCCATTGGTACGATCCGTATCGACGACATCGGAACAGAGCTCTCCGACCGAGCCGATCGCCGTTACACGATCACACCGGACGACCCGCTGTCTGCCAAGGCGACGATGACGCAGATGTCGTGCTTTGAGCGCGGCGCTTGGAAGGCTCGGATTGAGACCTATTCGGAGCAAACCGCGACGGCGACCGAGTTTCACCTCGTCTCGCGGCTCAAGGCGTGGTCCGGCGAGGAGCTGATCTTCGAGGAAGAGAAGACCCACACGATCCCGAGGAACGGGATGTGAGTGCGGTATGTCCCCAGGATCGAGGTGCGCGGCATGGCGTGTCCGCGCTGCAAAGGCGCGCCACCATGCGCCGCTTATGCTGCGCTGACACTGGGACGCATGGGCCTTTGCCCGCGCGCCTGGCAGAGGGCGCAATGTGGCCGATCTCGCCTCCGCCCGGTGATGCAGCGCCGCGCAAAATCCTCAATCCTCGGACGGATGTGCACCGATGACAGCCTTCCCCGTTTTTGCCGATGGCACCGAGACCCATCGCTTGACGACCGCGCGCGGCGTCACGATGCGGGTTGTTGTGGGCGGTGCCGGGCCGGACGTCGTTTTCGTACCGGGCGGGGACCAGACGGCCGAGGCCTATTCTCAGCAATTCGCCCATCTGTGCGACCGCTTCCGCTGCATCTCCTACGATCCGCGCGGCGCGGGCGACACCGTGAGCCCTGCGCCGCCCTGGACGATGCAGGATTACGCTGCGGATTGCGCCGCCATCATCGACGCGTTCGCCGGTGGGCGTGCCGTCGTGAGCGGGCTTTCGCTCGGGGGTCTCGTGACGCAGGCGACGGCCATCGCGTACCCCGAGAAGGTGCGCCTTGCGATTCCGATGGGGACGTCGGCCTATATCGACGGCTTCACGCGGGACTGGATGCAGGCCGAGATCGACCTCCGCCGCGAGGGGATCCGCCTGCCGGATTACTTTCTCGCACCGCACTACGCCGCCTATGCCTTTCCTGCCAAAGCGCTCGGCGATCCGGTCCTTTGGGCCGAGGTCAAAGAGAGCTACACCGCCCGGTTCCGCGACCGCGATCCGCAGGACACGATCGAACAATGGCAGGCCTGCCTCGACTTTGATTGCCGCGAAGCGCTCCGGTCGTGCCCTGTGCCGTTTCACGTCATCGCCTTTTCCGAGGATGTGCAGACCCCGCCCGCGATGTGCCGCGTCGTCTCGGACCTCGTGCCGAACGGTGCGTTTTACGAAATCGCCGGGCTCGGACATGTCTCAATGGTGCGCCACCGACCCGAACGCGTCGCGGCCAAGCTTGCGGAGATCCTGGTTCAGTCGGAGACGTAGGGCGGTGTCGGGCCACGCATCTGCGCGCAGGTTGGTTCGCTAGGATGGCAGCACCTCGCATTGCCATTGCCGGATTTCAGCACGAAACCAACAGTTTTGCGCCGTTTTTGACGGATTTTGCTGATTTCGAGATGGCCGATAGCTGGCCGGGCCTGTTGCGCGGCGACGCTGTGATTGCAAAGACACGTGGGCTCAACCTGCCAATCGCAGGCTTCGCCGAGGCCGCCGCGACCGGTGGCGCCACCCTTATCCCGATCCTTTGGTGCGCGGCCGAGCCCGGGGGGCCGGTGCGGCAGGCCGCGTTCGACGCGATCGCCGAAGAGATCTTGGTGGGGATCCGCCGCGCCGGGGCGCTCGACGGGCTCTATCTCGATCTCCACGGGGCGATGATCACCGAGCAGCACCGGGACGGGGAGGGCGCGCTGCTCGCGCGCCTGCGCACGGCGCTCGGTCCGGATCTGCCCCTCGTCCTTAGCCTCGACCTGCACGCCAACGTCTCGGAGCGGATGGTCGCGCTCAGCGACGCGATCACAGTCTTCCGCACCTATCCGCATCTCGATATGGCCGAGACGGGCGCGCGTGCCTGGACGCAGCTGGCGCGCTGCCTGCGCGAGGGGCGACCCGCGAAAGCCCGGCGGCAGGCCCGCTTTCTCGTCCCCGCGCACGCTCAGCACACCGAAGCCGAACCGGCGCGGGGCCTTTACCGGGCCTTGCCCGACACGGCGGAGGTGTCCGTCGACATGGCGCTCGGCTTTACAGCGGGCGATACCCCCGACCGCTTTCCTGCGATTTTGGCCTATGGGCGCAGTCAGATGGCGGCGGACGCGGCTGCGGAGGCGGCGCTCGCGCGGCTCAACGCGGCGCGGGAGGTGTTCGATGGGCGCCTCCTTTCTGCCGACGCTGCAGTGGCCAAAGCGATGGCCGCGCGCGAAGCGCGCCCCGTTGTTCTCGCTGATGTACAGGACAATCCCGGCGCCGGCGCGAGCTCGGACACCACGGGTCTTTTGCGGGCGCTCGTCGCCAGCGGGGCAGAGCGGGCGCTTCTAGGGCTCGTGCACGACCCCGCCCTCGCCGCGCAGGCCCACAGCTTGGGTTGCGGCGCCATATTTGACGGCGCGCTCGGCGGACGTTCGGGTGTCTTGGGCGACGCACCGTTTTGCGCGCGGTTCCGGGTCGAGGCGCTCCACGATGGCCGGATCTGCTACACCGGTGCGATGTATCGCGGCGGGGTTGGCACGCTTGGTCCGTCCTGCGCGCTCTCGCTCCCGGCTTCTCGGGCAGATCTGCGTGTCGTGGTGACGAGCGTGCGCAATCAGTGCCTAGATCTTGCGCACTTCACTGCGTTTGGGCTCGATCCCGCGGCAGCGTGGATCGTTGGCGTCAAGAGCACTGCACATTTCCGCGCGGCTTTTGCGCCGATTGCGGGACGGGTGATTGCGGTCGCCGCACCCGGCCTGTTTCCGTGCGATCTGAGCTCAAATGACGTGCCGATGGTGCGCCCATCGCCGCCGGTTCCGACAACCGGCGGGTAGTGCAATCGTCCCTGCGGATTGGGTTGCGGAGGTTCCCGCCTAACCCGCCAATCGTTCGGGTTGTGCGGTGGTCGCGGTCCCGCTGGCACCCGCTTGTGCTCGGAGGCGGAAGGCGGCCACGGCGCTGTAGAGGCTCGACGCTTCGTCGCGAAGAGCTTGCACAGCGTGGGTCGTTTCGCGGAAGACCGTCGTGCTTTGTTGTGTGTCGCGGTCGAGCGCGGTCGTCGCCTTCGAGATCTCGGAGATGCCGATAGAGGTCTCGCGCGCGGCTGAGGCGATGTCGTGGATCTTGACCGTCGCATCCTCGACGCCGGCCACGATTTTTTTCAGAGATGCGCCGGAGCGGTGCACGAGCTCAACCCCCGTGCTGACATTGCCGGCGGACGTCTCCACGAGGCCTGCGATCTCTTGCGCGGCCTCCGAGGAGCGTTGCGCAAGCGCGCGCACCTCAGAGGCCACAACGGCAAAACCGCGCCCGGCATCGCCCGCGCGGGCGGCCTCGACCCCGGCATTCAGCGCCAGAAGATTGGTCTGGAACGCGATGTCGTCGATCAGTTTCAAGACTTTGCTGATCTCCTCGGACGACGATTGGATCTTGTCGATGGCGCTCACCGTCTCGGCGATGACGTCGTTGCCGTCGCGCGCCATTTCGGCGATGTGCTCAATGGCGCTGCGGGCGGTCTCCGCTGCCGTGGTCGCCGTGCCGATCGCCTGGGTCATCTGGTCGAGTTCAGACGCGGTTTCCTGAATGCTGGCTGCGTTCTTTTCGGTGCGGTGCGAGAGGTCCTCGGTCGAGCCGGCGATTTCGAGGGACGAGGCATCGACCCGCGATGCGGACGCCGAAATCCGCGCGAGCGCTTCGGTCAGGCTGTCGCTCGTCTCGTTGACGGCATGGGCGATCTCGGAGAAGACGCCGTCGAGCGTGTCGGGCATCCGGTGTCCGAAATCGCCCGCCGCCATCCGGTCGAGCGCGGTGCGGACAGCACCGAGACCGGTATCGGCGGCTTCGCCGATCCGGTTCATGCCGGCGCAGATCTCGCGAAAGATCCCGTCTTTGTCTTTGGTGTCAAGCCGGCGAGAGAAATCGCCCGCTGCACATGCCTCCACAACGGCGGCGATCTCGGTGGCGGCCTGCCGTTCCCGGGCTTGGCGCGCCTCGGTCTCGGCGACCTGTTTCTCGGCGGCGGTCTGGCGCTGTGTGGCAAGGTCGCGTTCGAGTTCGGCCTGCTGTGCATCGGCCTGCTTCTGTCGCGCGGCCGCGCGCTGGTTTTCCGCCTCGAGCTCTCTTGCGTCGAGCAGCGCCGTACGGAAGGCCGCGACGGTCGCGAAGAGATCTTGGATCTCGCGGAGTTCGGGCCGCTTGCGGCGGATCTCGATATCAAGATCACCCTTGGAGAGGCACGTGAGGATCCGCGTGGCCGCGCCGAGCAAGCCGACAACACGGACCGTCAAGAGGCGGTGGATCAGCGCGAGGCCCAGCAGGGCGAAGGCGGCAACCCCGACGCTTCCGATGGCGATCGCCCAGGCACTGCTCTGGCGATCCTGCCAATAGGCGATCAATGCGTCGCCACTGTTTTGCGACAACGTCTCCATGGCGCCGAGCGCCGCATTCGATTGCTCGAAGAACGCTGGAAAGGCGAGCGGGTAGGCGGGGGCTTCGCCGGGCGGCGTACTTTGCGAGATCGCTTCAATCTCGCGTACCAGCGCCATATAGCTCCCAAAGTAGAGCTCTTCCGCGGCATCGATCTCGCGCAAGAGTGGCGCGGGCAGGCCGTCGACGCCAAACATGCTGTTGCGCAGCGAGTCCCAGGCTTCTTCAGCGCGGACCTTGTCGAGCTTCATTTGAGCAAGATCGACGGCGCTGATCGTCTCGCCGTTGAGGGTTGCAATCGCAAGATAGGTTCGTGCGCGCCCGCCAAATTCTCGCACATCCCAAGAACGCATCTGAATACTGTGGAGCGTGCCTGCGACCGTGGTCGAGGCACCGACGCGGTTGCGCAAGAGATCAGTCGCATTCCGAAGGTTGACGACCTCTTCCTTGAGCTCGAACGGAAGGGCGTTGGCGCGCGCGGCGTCGCGCTCCACGCGAGGCAGAGCGAGCAAGGCGTCAATCTCGGCTCGCATGGTCGCGACACGGCCAAGGCTCGCCTCGGTCTGCGCCGTGTAATCCGGTGCCGTCGAGAGGAATTGCGCGTTTTGCACCTGGCCCAACGCATCGGCGAGGCCCGCATCCGCCGTCCGGCGTTGCTCGGTCACGATCTCGCGGAACGGCTCCGGGATCGGATCGGGAAATGCGAGCGCGACTTGGACCACGCTACGTTCGAGCGACATAGCGACCGTCGCACTGACAGCGGTCGCCCCAGCGCTCGCCAAAGCGGCGGTTCGACGGATGTCGCGGAGGTCCGCCAGTGCGCCTACAGCCGCAATGCCGCCCATAAAGGCAAGCATTCCGCCAATGAGCAAAAACACGATTGCGAGCAGCGTGGAGAGTTTCATGCGCGAAGCTTTGCATAGTTGTAGCCGCGCGACCCTAGGCGCCCTGCTCTTAAATCTGAGTTACTGGAATGTGATTTAGAAGCGTCGCGACAGCGCGTCCGCGCGTTTCGCACGCGCGCTGTACCCCGCGTTTCATTGACGTGCTCAACAGCGCCGAAACAGCAGTCTCGCCCACGGGGGCAAGACGCGTGCGATCCAGCGAGGCGGAGCCTTTCGACCTGCTGAATCAAGAAAGGTTTGCGAGGTAAGTGACGGAAATGCACTCCGTCGCCCCGGATCGCAGGATCGCAGCTTCATCTTCAACTCGGTAACTGACGAGCGGCCCGTCCCGACTCAGCATTCCCTGGGGCTGGACCCGCCGCTTACTCGATAACGTTTTCTTTATCGCCTGTACCCAGGCTCCGCGTTACCTGACCCTTCGTGCAATTTGACAGTTTTATGACACACAATCCAGCGATCTGGCCCTAAGTGTCCGCGCCTCGACAACCTTGGCGAGATCCCGACCCCGCAATGTGTCGCGCGATGCCCGATGGGCCAGATCCATCGCAGCTACTTGATCGTTTGTTACACCGCAATCGCGGCAGAGTTTTCCACAATATAACGGCTCCGGCAGAAAGTTGTGGACAGAGTGTACGCGCCCCCTGCGCCGCTCAGCAAAAGCGGCATAATCGAGGCATGGGCGGGCGACTCGCGCGACGAAGACCTACAATCCAACTCACGCTGGACGTAATTTGGTCGTCCGCCCGGTGTCCTATCGCACGTCATTGCGAGGGTTAGGTATGCTCACGATTGTTCATGATACCCTGTTTGTAGACGGTAAGCAGCTCGAAACGGCCACGGCCGAGGGCGTCGAGGTGATCCTGCCGCGCGGAGCGAGCTGTAAACTCGCGGCGCTCTTGATTGAGAACGGTTATGACGCCGAGGCGCCGGTGCGCCTGGTACGGGCCGATCCATATCTCTTTGCGCCACCCCACAAGATCGAAGACATCACCCTGTCGACAGCTGCCTCGATCGATTTTTTTGGCGAGGACACTGCCGCAGATATTCCCGAAGCGATCCTCCGTGTGGAGGAGAAGAGAAAGAAGACGGCGCGGCAGAAGCGCGTCTCGGCCACTTTGCGTCACAAATTGTGAAGCTCGATCCCAGAAAGCGAGGCAGCAAACCGTTTTATTCTTTTGTCGTCCGCGGAGTCATGCTCAACGTGCGCGGTCAGCGCGTGCATCTGTCTAAGCCTATGGGAAAGTTGGGAGATGGCCTCTTCGTCGAATTCACCGTCGGTCGCAGCAAAGCTGCCGAGCGAACGGCCGTCGCCCTCGGCAACTGAGATGGAAACGCCGAATTTCAGCCCGAACGCCTCGGCTGCCGCGATCACACCGCCGGGGTCCGTATCGCGCAAAGCCGACCAGCGGATCGCACCTACATTCTCCAGACCCCAACGTACGGTCGGATCACTCAGGATCAGGCCCTTGCGCGAGTACTCCTCCATCCAGTCCTTTGTGTAGTTCTGAAAGATGTACTTTGACGTGGTAAAGTTCAGGTGGAGGCCAATCGCGTATCCGGCTGGGCTGAGCGCGATGAGGTCGTCAAAGAGAGCGACGACCTGGTCGGATGGGCTCATGTTTTACCTCTCCAGATGGAGCATCGTTGGACGGCGGCCTGCCCACCCCCACATGAAGTCTAGTGGATGGCATTGGCGTTACGCAACGCCCGTGACCCTTGGACAAAGTCATAAATGATCGGCTCGTCGGAGAAAATCCGGGACTACGCCTTCGCCGAGATTGCGAATGCGGGCTTCTACATCGCGTTCCGTCTGGAGTTTCTCCTCCCCGAATTCGAGCACAACACGCTGCCGCTGCCCTGGGTGCACCGCTACACCCAGCAAGGCCTTCTGATGCTCGACCCCGTCATGCGCTGGATTTACACCAACACCGGCGCGATCCGCTGGAGCGAGATACCGATCCCCGACAGCGACGGCGTGCTGGAACTCGCCCAAGGGTACGGCCTGAATTACGGCGCGGCGATTTCCTTGCGCGACGCCGAAGATCCGAGCGTGCGCAGCTTTGGCAATTTCTGCCGCGGGGATCGGGAGCTGGAATGCAGGGAGATCGAAGAGCTGACGCAGAAGCTCGAACTCCTCTTTGCCGATCTAACCGCCCCCTCCGACGTGACGGAGGCGGAGCTCGAAGTCCTGCGCGACATCCAGAACGGAAAGCTGATCAAGGAAATCGCTTATAGCCTCGGGATCTCGGAAGGCGCCGTGAAACAGCGCCTGCGCAGTGCTAAAGACAAACTCGGCGCGCGCACCACGCCGCAGGCGGTCTCCGTTGCATCAAGCTACGGGCTGATCTAAGCGTCATGTGAGGAAATTGCCGCAGCCCGCTGCAACGAAAGAGCTTTCTTCAAGATTTCACTTAACATCCGCCTCGCTTTTGGGTTCATTGCAGGTTGGTGAAACGGGGGCTCGAACGTGAGAAGCATCACCTTCGATATGTCGACCATGCACCGGCATGGCTCGGCGTTTTATGACTTCCTGAGGCTTCGCAAGAGCTTTTTCGTCGATGGTCTCGGTTGGCAGGTGCCGACCGACGGGACCGTCGAGATGGACCAATACGACACGCCTTTGGCGCAGTACTCTGTCGTTGTGAAGGGCGACCGGGTGGTCGGTGGCGCGCGCTGTCAGCCGAGTACGACGACCTGGGGCAGCTACACCAACATGCTCAACGATGCCTCGAACGGGATCTTGCGCGGGATCCCGGAGGATCTCTTTTCGCCCGAGCTTTGCGCGCCAGACACCTGGGAGGGGACGCGGCTCGTGGTCTCGGGAGAGATCAAGTCGACCCAGGAGCGCCTGCAATGCCTCGCACTCGCCATTGATGGGCTGATGCGGATCATCGGGGCACGGGGCGGCAGGGCGTTCTACACGATCTCGCCGGTGCCGCTTCAGCGCACGGCGACACTACTGGGCGTCAACACCGAGCGGCTGAGCCGGATTTACCTCAGCGAGACCGATGGGCGTGAATACGCGGTGTTCCTCTGCCACGTAGAGCGGGCAATCAACCGGATGCGCGAGCTGGGGATCGACCCGGACACTCACGAGGTCGTGCCGGATCGCCTGTCGCGGGTTGGTTGACTGGGCATTTCACGCGGCATCTTGAGGGGCAATCCACCGAAAGGTCACGGCGCGCGCGGCACCTGGCTGCGGACACGACAGGAATCGCCTGAGCACCACCTGGATCTGCGTTTTGGCCGCAGAAACCTGTGAACAATGCGCCGGATCGTGTCGTTTCGTTTACGGCCAGGCGGCAATCACGCCCCGTCGAGGGGACATGATGAGAGAATCGCCAGAAGCACCGAGCGTGGATGCCCGCTGGCCGGGCTTTGCACTTTGGGAACAATTGCGGCGGCTCTGCGCTCCTTTTCCGGCAGTGGCGCGCGAAGTTTGCGCCAAACATGGCATGTTGAGGCCGGGGATTTGACAAGTCTCGGCGCCGCGGTTGGGCCCAATACGAAAGCAAAACAGAGGGTCGGCTCATGGAGCGCACGTGACGAGAGCCTTCGGTCCTTACTCCGAGTATG
Organism: Pseudomonadota bacterium; assembly: GCA_038745585.1. Classification (GTDB taxonomy): domain Bacteria; phylum Pseudomonadota; class Alphaproteobacteria; order Rhodobacterales; family Rhodobacteraceae; genus HLUCCA09. The sequence continues at coordinate 181,798 of JBCDLH010000005.1, read as the reverse complement.
GCTTACGCATGGTCAGATTGTGGGCCCGGCATCGCACGCGCACACTCCGCCCTGCGGACGCCGCCTTTAAGAAGCGACTTATGCGATCAAACGAGTCAAATGCATCGGTCCACCGTGCTTGACCTAAGTCGTGCCACCCGCATTTTTCAACACGCGGTTAGGCGGAACTGGAAAGCGAGGTCCGGGCAGGGACGCCCGCTTCCCAGTCAACACCGTCACTCGGTACAGAACAGCCGCAGCTCGGATCTTGGGTTCCATCCCCCCAGGACACTCCCAATCCGCCGAGCAACACACACCAAGAGGGGCCGGCACCACAGCAGGATGTCGGCCCTTCGAAACTTCAAACCTGTGCGCAATTCTTGACACCGCGTTACGCGTAGCGCGATGCGGCCCGGATGCCTGCATGGCTAAAGGTGCAGTTGGAAGACTTGTTTCGAAACGCTGTGTTCGCCATCGGGAAACCAATACGGACCGGGCGCTAGGACAGCGCTGTTGTCTTTGCCGCGAGGCGGTAGCCTTTGCCATGGACCGTAACGATCACGTCGCGGTCGGGGACTGCGGAGGCGAGCTTGCGCCGCAGACGGACCATATGCGCGTCGATGGCGCGATCGGTGATCGTTGTCGCAGCGCCATAGACGGCGTCGAGGATGTGCCCGCGGCTGACCACCTCGCCCTGTGCATCTACCACACAGCGGAGTAGCGCAAGCTCAGTACTGGTGAGATTTAGGCTTTGGCCCGTCTCGGTATGAAGCGCTGTCCCTTCGGACCAGTTGAGCGCGATCCCATCGAACACAATCGTATCGGGGTCCCCATGCACCGGCTGATCCACCGCTGCATTCCGCCTGTGCCGTCGGAGTACAGAGCGGACGCGGGCAAGGAGCTCGCGCGGCTCGTACGGCTTTGTGACGTAGTCATCGGCGCCGAGTTCGAGCCCAACGATCCGGTCATGAGCTTCGTTGCGCGCCGAGAGCATGATAATCGGCAAGTCCCGACTGTTGTGGAGCCGTCGGGCGGCGTCGAGACCATCCTCGTCGGGGAGGATCAGATCGAGGACAACAAGGTCGATCTCGAGCCGTTCCAGAGCGGCAAACATATCGCTGGCCGACGAAACGCCCGTCGCCTGATAGCCATTTTTCTCAAAAAAACGTTCCAAGAAAGATGTGACCTGGCTGTCGTCGTCGACGATCAGGATGTGATCCTTCATCGCTGCCCCGCCCCCTTTTCGGCCCAAGCCGAGCCCCGTAACGGATCTCGCATACTCAGGCTTGCCCCGTCCGGCAAGGCGGGTCCATGCTCGCACCATGGCGTCTTCCGCCCCCCAAAGCGCCCTTGCGCGCCCGCAAATCCTCGCCGCTGCGGCCACACTCCTACTGGTCGTGACGGTCGCGTTGGGGGTTTCGCTGGGATTGCAGACCAAAGCGCAGTTTCGGGAGGTCGAGGCGAGCTGGGCCGACTATGCCCAAGGGGCCGAGCGCAAAGGCGCGCTCATCAGCGAGGTCCGGGGGTATCTCGGCTATGGTGGGATCATCCATAACTTCAAAAACTACGTGTTGCGCCAGGAGCCGAGCTACCTGACTGCGACGCGTGCACAGATCGCGCTCTTCCGCGCCACGGTCGCGGAGTTTGCAGCACTACCCCTCACCGCGCGCGAGGTCGCTGACATTGCGGCCATCGAGCGGACGATCTTGGCCTATGAGGCGCGTCTGCCGATCGCTGTTCTTGCGGCAGAGGAGGCCTGGCCGCCCCCGCGCACCGACAATCTCGTCCGGATCGACGACACCGACGCCATCGCGGCGCTTCTCTCCCTCGAACGGCAGTGGCGCGCTCTCCAGGCCGAGAGCACGCGCCGCATCCAAGCCGCGGTCGGGCAGGGCAAGACGCTCATTTGGATCGGGTTTCTTTCTGTCGCTGCGCTTGTGCTCTCCGCGCTCGTCCTCGGCACGCTGCTCGCTTGGCTGGTGCGCGACCTGCGCCGTGCCGTCGGCGATCTGGGATACGAGCTGGCTGAGCGTCGCAAGATCGAGGAGGCGCAGGCCCGGTTGGCGACCATCGTTGAGCAGATCCCCGCGACAATTCTGATGACCGGGACGGATGCCCGGATCGAATATGCCAACCGCAAATTCGAGGAGCTCACGGGCTGGACGCGAGCCGAGATCAAGGGACAGACCCCGGCGTTCCTGCAATCGGGCGACACCGAAGACGAGGGGTACCGCCAGATCCGCGCAGAGCTCGCCGCGGGCCGCCCCTGGCGCGGGGTGTTTCGCAACCTGCGCAAGGACGGCTCAAGCTATTGGGCGGAGACCAACATCCTGCCGTTGAAAGCGCCGGATGGCAGCGTGCAGAACTTCGTCGGCATCGGCGAGGACATCACCGAGGCACGCCTCGCGCGCGAGCAGGTGGTGCGTGCGCAAAAGCTCGAAGCGGTCGGTCAGTTGGCAGGCGGCGTGGCGCATGACTTCAACAACATTCTGACGACCATCGTCGGCGCGAGCCACCTTGCGTCACTCGATGCAACGCCGGGCAGCGATCTTGCCCATGAGATCGACCAGATCGGCATTGCCGCGCGGCGCGCGCAAAGCCTCGTGCGCGAATTGCTCACCTTCGCGCGGCGCGAGCCTGGCGACTTGCAGCCCGTTGATCTGCGCGATGTGATGGCCGAGGTCGCCACGCTTCTGCGCGCTTCGCTCCCGCCCGTCATTCGGATCGAAGTGCCCGACAGCGGCCCCCAGATAAACGTGATGGGGGACCCCACGCATCTCCATCAGATCGTGATGAACCTCTGTCGGAACGCCGCTGAGGCTATGGCGGGCGCGCCGGGCACCGTCCGCGTCACGCTCGCGTTGTGTCCCGCGCCCGAGGGCGTCGACGGGCGGGCTGAGGCATGGGCCAAGCTCGATGTAGCCGATGACGGGCCAGGCATGACGCCCGACACGATGCGCCATCTCTTCGAGCCGTTCTTTACGACGAAACCGCTCGGCAAAGGCTCCGGCCTCGGCCTGGCGGTTGTGCACGGTCTCGTCGAGGAACTCGGCGGGCGCATTACCGTCGAGAGCGCGCCGGGGGAGGGCGCGCGCTTCTCGGTTGCCCTGCCGACGACGTCAGAGGACGCTGCGAAGGCCATCAAAGAGGCCGGAGACCTGCCGCGCGGCCACGAGCGCGTCCTGCTGATCGACGACGAGGCCGAGGTCGCGGGCACATTTCGTCGTCAGCTCCTGCGGCTCGGCTACCGCGTCGAGGCGTTCACGTCGCCGAACGTGGCTTTCGAGCGTTTCCGTGCAGCTCCGGATAAGTTTGATCTCGCGATCACCGATATCGTCATGCCGGACATGACGGGCGATTCACTGGCCCGCGCAATGCGCGAAATTCGGCCCGATCTGCCTGTCATATTTTGTAGCGGATACACGCCAAAGGCGATGTCGCTGCCCGGTCCGCTGCCAGAGATCCTCGAAAAACCGGTCGAACCGGACCGCCTCGCGCGACAAGTGCGCGCGGTTTTGGATACCGCGCAGACGCATCCCGCCCCCATGGCGCCCTGATTTGCCAGGGCTTTGGCCGTAGCTGCGGGCGATCGGTCGTCACATTTCGCAACATTTTGCAGGATGAGTGCAACATCGGCAGCGGGTGGGCGCGCTAGCCTGAGAGCAGATGTTGACACCCCAGGCCGCCGCCCAGGTAGATCAGTCGCCCCACAAGGGGCGCGAACATTGCGGGGCGGACGGACGCGGCGAGGACATCCGCGGCGACGTCATGCAGAGCACCCTGTCTTGGCTTCGTTCCGACGTGAGCCAGGAGAGGAGAGCGTCATGATCCTGAGGACCGTTCTAGCTGCAATTTTCATAACGAGCGGTGGCGCGGCGGTCGGGGAAGCGGTGACACCCGCACCCCCGCTAAACGTCGACGCGGCGCGGGCCGAACTTGGCAAGCGCCTCTTCTACGATCCGCGCCTTTCTGGCGATACGTCATTGGCCTGTGCGAGCTGCCACAGCCCAGAACTGGCCTTTACCGACGGTCTCGCGCTGTCCGAGGCCTATTCCGGCAACCGCCATTTCCGAAACACGCCGACGCTGGCCAACACGGGCTTTCGCGACGCCTGGCTGCACGATGGACGGCTCGGGACAAACCTTAATGACGTCGCCCGGGAGATGATCACCGAGACCTACCTGATGAACATGGACATGCGGATCATGCAGGAGCGGCTGAAGCAGGATCCTGTCTATGTGGAGATGTTCGCCGCCGCGGGTATGTCGGAGCCGTCGAATGGCGGCGCGCGCAACGCGCTGATGGATTTCATGAAGACAATCCAGTCGCGCGACGCGCCCTTTGACACTGGAGAGATGTCGGATGCGGCTCTGCGCGGGCAGGGGATCTTCGAAGGCAAAGGGCAATGCGCCTCCTGCCATGCCGGGACGTATTTCACCGACCACCAGACCCACAATATCGGCGTGCCGAGCAACCCTGATATCTGGTCGGACCCCGAGCGGCACTCGACCTTTGTCACCTATGCCAAGTTCATGGGCGTGCCCGCCTACATGAACCTCCGCGAGGATATCGGCGCCTACATTCGTACCCATGACGATGCTAAGCGCCGCTCGTTTCTCACGCCCAGCTTGCGCGAGCTGACGTGGACCGCGCCCTACATGCACAACGGCGTCTTCGCGACGCTCGAAGAGGTCGTCGACTTCTACGATGCGGGCGGCGGCGCCGATCCGTTGAAGGATGCGCGCCTGCAGCCCCTCGGGCTCGTGCCTTCCGAGAAAGCCGATCTCATTGCCTTCCTCGAAAGCCTGAGTGGCGAGAGCTTTGACATCGACGCCTATGTCTGGCGCGCCGACGATTATGGCTACGAGGCCATCGCCGACTGGCGCAACGTGCAGAATTGAGGGAGGTACCCATGAGAGCTCTTACTACAATCGCCGCCCTCGCCCTTGTCACCGCTGCACCGGCCCTCGCGCAGGACAATCCGCGCCCCGAAGGCCTCGCCGCGCTCGGGCCGCCGCCGATCCCCGCCGACAATCCGATGACGCCCGAGAAGATCGCATTGGGGGAGAAACTCTTTTTCGACCCCATCCTGTCTGGGAACATGGGTATGCCCTGTTCGGCCTGTCATGCGCCCGAAGCAGGCTGGGCCGTCCAGGCGCCGATCAGCTTCGGCTATCCCGGCACGACCCATTGGCGCAACAGCCAGACGATCATCAACTCGGCCTATTACGGCAAGCTCTTCTGGGCCGGTGCGTCGGGGAGCCTCGAACACCAAGCGCGCTCTGCCGCGCGCGGGGGCGTCGCCGGCAATGGCGAAGACGATATGATGGAGGCGCGGCTCGCCTTCGTGCCGGAGTACCGCTCGGCGTTCCGGCAGGTCTTCGGCGACGACTGGCCCTCGGTCCGCCACGCGTACATGGCGATCGCGGCCTATCAGCGGACGCTCGTGCAGACCGACACGCCGTTCGACGCGTATATGCGCGGCAACGACGATGCGCTGTCGTCCGCGCAAAAGCGGGGGCTCGAGCTCTTCGCGGGCAAGGCCAATTGCATTGCTTGCCACTCGGGCCCGCTTCTCTCCAACGAGGCCTATTACAACATCGGCGTCCCGCCCTACGATGGCTGGGACGAGGATCCGCTGGCGCAGATCACCTTCCGGTTCGAGCTTTATGCCAAGGGTGTGACGGAGGAGAAGTACCGTAATCTCAAGGACGATCCTGGCCTCTATTTCCGCACCAAACAGGAGGCGGATATGGGCAAGTTCCGTGTCCCCTCCCTGCGCTACACCGCCTACACCTTTCCCTACATGCACAACGGCATGATCGAGACGCTCGAAGACGTTGTCGCTTTTTACAACGCGGGCGGCGGCACCAACGAGTTCGCCGCCAACAAGTCCGATCTCATCCAACCATTGGGCCTTACGGCCGAGGAAGAGGCCGACCTTGTTGCCTTTCTGGGCAGTCTGAGCGGTGAGGAGATCCTGCCGGACTATCCGGACGTGCCCGTGATGGAGCCGCTTCCCATGGCGCAGAATTGACGGGAGGGGAAAATTGATCCAGCCGAAACTCGCTTTGCTGATCATTCTCGCCGCTGGCCTGGTCTGTGCGGGCAGCGCATGGGCGACCGATGTCAAAGAAGTGCACGTCGTCCATCAGCACACCGATCTTGGTGCGGCGTCCGCGCAGCACATGTATCGGTTCGAGCCGGCCATCCTCATGCTCGAACCCGGCGAGGCGGTCGCGTTCCTGAACTCCATGGGCGATCACACGGTGCAATCGCAAAAGGGCCTCTGGCCCGAGGGCATCGCGCCGGTCGACATCCAGGGCCGCGCCCGCAGCGAAGTCACCTTCGACACCGAGGGTCTTTACGGCGTGACCTGCGCGCGCCACGGCCGCTACGGCATGACGATGCTCATCGCTGTCGGTCAGGCGGGCCTCGATCAGGCCGCTGCCCTCGACGTCACCGAAATCCCGGCCAGTGCGATGGCCCGCGACGCCTATGCCGCGTTGCGGGACCGCCTGCTCCAGCCCGGCAACTGAGGAAGCCCCCATGAGCACAGTCGATCCCAAGATCCGCGCCGCGATCAACGGCGCCAACGACGAGGCCAAAAAGGCGGGAACGCGCCCCTGCCTGATGAACCGGCGGTCTTTCCTGCTGACGGGCGGGATCGCCACGACTGTCGTGATGGTCGGCGTGCCGGGCATGCCAGAGGCGCAGACGCCCGCTGCGATCTCGACCTATCCGCGAAAGCTCATCGCGCGCCTGTCGGAGCTTAACGTTGATGAGCCTTTCGACTTTGAGTACCCCGATGAGGGCTTCTACGCGGAATCAATCCTTGTCAGGCTCGGCCAGCGCGCCGGAGGCGGGATCGGGCCTGACCAAGACGTCGTTGCCTTCAATTACACCTGTACGCACCAAGGCGGCGCGCTCCAAGGGACGTATCAGGCGGGTGACAAGGCCCTGGGCCCGTGTCCGCTGCATCTGACGACCTTTGACCTCACGCGGCACGGGATCTTCATCTCGGGCCAGGCCTACCAATCGCTGCCGCAAGTGCTCCTCGAGCTCGAGGGCGACGACATCTACGCCGTCGGCATGTTTGGCCTGATCTACGGCCGTTTCGACAATCTGCAGGGCTGAGGAGGGACCGACCATGTCCACACCGTATTACGTCCCCGAAACCTCTGTTCCGTTGCCCCCTCCCGAGGCCGATGTGATTGCGACGGCCTGCGATTACTGCGTGGTCGCTTGTGGCTATAAGGTCTATCGCTGGAAAGTCGCCGGTGGGCGTGTCGGCGGGCCACGCGCCGAGGAGAATGCCTTTGGTGAGGACTTCCCGGTCAACCCGCTCGGCGCCTGGGTCGCGCCCAACATGCACAACATCGTGCTCCATAACGGCGAGCCGCACCACATCGTCATCATCCCCGACAAGGACACCGAATTCGTCAATTACACGGGCAATTCCTCGATCCGGGGCGGGGCGTTGGCGCAAAAGGTCTATAACCCGCAGACGCCGACACGCGACCGGCTGCAACAGCCCATGGTGCGCATGTTCGGCGTGCTGATGCCGGTGACGTGGGACTTTGCGCTCGATATCGCGGCCGAGGTCGGCAATTACGTCCTCGAAAAGCACGGGACCAACGCCTATGGCGTCAAGACGTTCTCCTACGGCTATATGGAGAACACCTACGCGATCACGAAATACGCCCTGCGCCACGTGCGCACCGCGAATTTTACCTTCCACGACACGCCCTCGGATGTGACCTCGACGCCTGGCTTCCGCGATGCGGGCTTCGACAATTTCGGGCCGAGCTACGACGATTGGGCCGATGCCGAAACGCTCTTGATGTGTGGGACGGATCCCTACGAGTCGAAGACGATCCTCTACACCGACTACATCATGCCTGCGATCCTCGGCGGGCAGAAGGCGATCTTCCTTCTTCCGCGCAAGACCGCAGGCGTGGCGTTTGCCGAAAAGAACGGCGGTCTCTGCCTCGACATTCAGCCGGGCACCGACCTGCCGGTCGTCCTCGCTATCGCGCGGGTGATCGTCGAGAACGGATGGGAAGACACCGAGTGGATCCAGAACTGGGTCAACAACAAGTGGGAAAGCTCCTCGGGCTTTGGCCAGGGCACGCGCAACACGCCGTGGCAGTGGCGCACGACCTGGGGGCAGTTCCAGACGGCGGGCTTTGAGGATTGGAAGGCGTGGCTTCTCGCGCAAGACTACGCGATCCCCGAAAATGCCGCTGAACTCGCACAGATCGACGTCCAGAAGATCTATACCGCCGCCGAATGGATGGCCAAGCCCCGCGCAGACGGCTCGCGGCCCAAAACGTCTGTGATGATCGAGAAGGGCTTTTACTGGTCCAACAACACCGGCAACACGCAAGCAATCTCGGCCCTCGGCATCACCGTGGGCGCGGGCGGACGGCCCGGACAGGTGATCGGGCGTGCCGGCGGGCACCAGCGGGGCGGCCTCCGCGGCGGAGGCTATCCGCGCAACAAATCGCCCGAAAAGCTTCCGGGCCGGCGCCGCCGCGCGATGGATACGGATCGCTACCTCATGAGCGGGCACACGCGACTTGCGCATGTGATTGGCACGACCTGGGTCCAGGCGATGTGCGGCTCGCAATCCCTCCAGGCGAAATTCGACGAGCTGACGACGCGCAACCCGCACCAGGTCGACAGCTTCGAAAAAGAGGACATCATCGCGACGCTGAAAAAGCGGGTCGATAGCGGGGGCATGGTCGTTTGGAACCAAGACATCTACCTCGTCGATCCGATCGGCGCGCGCTATGCCGATATCGTCTTCCCGGCGTCGGGTTGGGGGGAAGACACATTCACCCGCGCCAATGGCGAGCGGCGGCTGCGGCTTTATCCGAAGTTCTACGACGCGCCGGGCGAGGCGAAACCCGATTGGTGGATCATCGCCAACCTTGCCAAACGCATGGGCTTTGAAGGCTTCGATTGGGAGAACTCAAACCAAGTCTTGGAGGAAGGCGCACGACATTCCCGCGGGAGCCGCAAGGACTTTAACATGGTCCTCGTCAAAGCCCGGCAGGAGGGCAAGACGCTCCACGAGAAGTTTGCGGAGTTCGGCACCAACGGTATCCAGGGCCCGGTGCTCATGGACGGTGACGGCAATCTGGTGGAGACCAAGCGCCTCCACGACGTGGCACGTGTGCTGCCCGCCGAGGGGCCGCAAGGTCGCAACGTATTCAACAAAAAGCTCACACATTTCAACAGCCAGACCGGTAAGTGCAACATCCAGAAGGCGCCGTGGAGCCTGTTTTCCAGCTATTGGGAGTGGCTGAAGCCGCGTGAGGATGAGATCTGGATCTCCTCGGGCCGGATCAACGAGCGCTGGCAATCGGGCTACGACGACCGCCGCCGCCCCTATATCGTGCAGCGCTGGCCGGAGAACTGGATCGAACTGCACCCAACGGTCGCCGAAGCGCGCGGGATCGAGAGTGGCGACTACGTGCAGGTCTATTCGGATCGGATCCCGGTTCAGAAAGACACGATCGTCGGCGTCGAGGGCTCGGATTTCGACTTCGCCTCGCTCCTCAGGAACGGGCATATCGAACTCACGCGGGCGTCGATCACGGCGGTCGCCATCGTCACCCCGGCGGTGAAGGAGAACCTCGGCTACATGGATTTCCTTCATACCGCGCAGCCCGCGAACGCGTTGGCGGGGCGGGTCGTCGATTGGATCAGCGGCAATTACAATTACAAGATGGGCGTCGGGAAGGTGCGCAAGATGGGTGAGAGCCCCTACAAGCACAACTTCCGCTCGATGTCTTTTGCCCGCCGCGACATCGCTTGAGCGCTGCGCCTTAAGGCCCGGCCCGTTGGGCGACGAGCGCCGCACTCCCTTTGCAAAGGAATTCGCCATGCGCGACGACATCGGTGCGCTCACCCATGCGCCGGAGCCAAACCCGGCGATATTGCCCTTCCTCGCTTCGGACAACGACGTTCTGCGCTGCGCCGCTCTTCGCGCCCTTGTGGCGTGGGCGGGTCCCTCGGGGGCAGACTGGCTTCGCGAGCGCCTGATCGAGGCGCTCCTGGATCCCGACCCCGATCTGCGCAGCGATGCGATGGAAGCGCTTGTCGCAGTTGCCCAGCCCGACGATGCAGACACCCTCCGCCGATCCCTCGAGGGCGACCCGGTGCGCGAGGTCAAGCTCGCCGCAATCGCGGCCCTGGCGCGGCTCAAGGACAGCGCCAGCGTCGATCTTCTCCGCGCGCTCGCGCTTTCCCGCTGTGAGGGCCGCATCGCCTGGGAGGACGAAGACAGCGATTGGGAGGATTGGCTCGACATCCAGATCGCCGCGATCCGGGCCTTGGGCGAGATCGGCGTCGAGCCGGCCATCGACGATATGCTCACCGCGCGCGAGGACGCGTTGGCCCAGTCTCTCGACATCCCAGTCTTCGAGGCGTTCGCGGCGCTAGGGGATCGGGGCGCAGCCTATCTCCTCGCCATTGTCGAGACCGAAGGCGGCCTTGCCGCCAAGCGTGCGGCCGAGGCGCTTTGCCGCTGCGCGCCGGACCGGCTGTGGCCCTATCGCGACGTCTTGCTCGGAGCTGAGGACGCGCGCCTGCGGGCGCTTGGTCTACCGCTCCTGTCGCCCGAGGGCGCAGAACTGCGTGCGCTGGTCACTGCTGACCCAGCGCCTGAGATCCGCGCGGCCGCGCTCGATCGCTGCGCCGGTGCGCAACCAGGGCTCGCGCGCGAGGCGCTGTGCGATCCTGCACCAGAGGTTCAGGCCCGCGCGCTGGAGCACCTCGAGCCGCCGCCCGACAAAGAGGCCCGCGACACGCTCGTTGCCAACCTCCGCGCTTGGATGGAGACGGCCCCGCTGCCCCTCATGTCGGCCGCTGCGGGACATCTGCCGCGCTTCGATCCCGCCGCGGGGGAGGCGCTTTCTGCGCTCGCCAGCAACAGCACCCGCCCCTTGCAGGCGCGTGTGACGGCCGCGCGCGCCATTTCGGCCTGTGCGCCGCCGGTGCCTATCGCGATGTTGGTCGATCTTCTGCGCAGCCCCGCCCAGCAGGTCCGCATGGCCGGCCTGGTCGGTCTCCGCGCGCGCGCCATTGGCGGTGAGAAGGCTGCGAGTGCGTTCCTCGCCGCTGCGATCAGAGGCACTCTGCTCGACGAAGATGATCGCCTCCGAAACGCCGGGCCAGATGACGCGGCAACGGTCGCGACGCCGGACGTCGCTGCACCAAAGGGGGAGGGGGCGACGGCACGGCGCATCCGCATCTCTTCGGACGGTGAGATTGTCGAGGACGATCCCGCCGCGTGCGTCGAGGGGCCGGAGAGCAACTCCACCTTGGCCACGATCTTTCAGACGTCGGACGTCGCACGGACGCCGTCTCTCGCAGAGGACACGCCCGAGGAAGCCCCGGCCAAACGCCGCAAGCGTCGCGCCATCGAGGGGCCAGACGAGATTGCCGACGCGCTGGCGCTTGACGCAATCCGGATCGCCGATGGCCTGGCGGATCCCGATCTGCGCGGCGCTCTGCAAGACGCGCTCTCAGACGTCGACCCGGCCCGCCGTGCGGCAGCCTGGCAGGCGGCCTGCGACGGCTGCGTGCGCGGGGTGGATTGGCCTCAGGCAAGAGAGGCGGCCCAGGCCGCGCTGCGCGATGATATCCCCCCAATCCGGCTCTCGGCCTTCAAGGTTTTGCGCGCGACAGACCCTGATCCAGCGCGCTGCGCCCAAGCCATGGCCGATCCCGACGCCCTGGTGCGCGCCGAGGCGGTCGCCTGCCTGCCTGCGGACAACCTCTTGGCGTATGTCGCGGATCCGAGCCTTGCCGTGCGCTCCGCCGTCTGTGCGCGCCTGCTGGCGGAGAACGACCCCGTGGTCATCGGATCGGCGGTCCGCGCGCTGATCGCGGCAGAGCGGAGCGATACGGTGGGCGAGCTGCTCGCCGGGTCCGAGGCGGCGCGGAATGAGGCGTGCGCAATCGTCGCCGATCCGTCCACCCGCGCCAAGGATGCCCTTGTCGTGCTCACCGGCTTTGCACAGGCGGGCGGCCAGGCGTAAGCTCTGACCATGCGGATTGCGGCAACAACGGCGCCGGGGAAGGGCGCAACGGATCTCCTGCTCGAAGAGCTGGCCGAACGGTTGACGCGGCGTGGGCTGCGGACGGTCGGCGTTGTGCAAATCAACTCGGGCGCGCGCGACGGGTGGCGCTGCGACATGGATGTGCGCGTGTTGCCAAAGGGCGCCACACTGCGCATCTCCCAATCGCTGGGCGCTGGATCCCGGGGCTGTCGCCTCGATCCTTGCGCGCTAGAGACGGCCGTTGCTCTGGTGGAGACCGAACTCACGCGGGGGGCTGCATGCCTGATCGTGAACAAGTTTGGTAAGCACGAGGCGCAGGGGCGCGGCTTTTGCGGCGTGATCGGCGAGGCGCTGGCGCGCGACGTGCCGGTGCTTGTGGGCCTCAACGCGCTGAATGCAGCGGCGTTCGAGCGGTTCGCTGCGGGGCTCAGCGTCCGACTGGCGCCGGATCTCCACACGCTGGAACGTTGGGTCGTCGATGGGGCGCAGGCAGAGCCGGTGCGGGAAGCCTCGATCTGAGGGATCTTAGCATCCGGTGTTGCGGCGTCGCGGGCAAGCTGCCCACCGATCCCAGCGTGGCGTTCCATCGTCCTTTGGCCGACCTGACGCCACACGTCCCAGTCCGGGCGCCAAAGCCGGAGCGCTCTACCCCGATATTACACTGTCACAGGACGCAAACCGAGGATCTCGCGCGCCTGCTGCCAAGTTGCGACTGGGCGGTGATAGCGCGCGCAGATCTCGGCTGCGCGGCGCACGAGGGCGGCATTCGACGGGGCTAGGGTCTCGCGGTCGAGGCGGACATTGTCTTCAAGTCCCGTCCGGGTGTGCCCGCCGCGGGCGATGGCCCATTCGTTTACGCGGATCTGCGCGGCGCCAATCCCTGCCGCGCACCAAGCCGCGCCGGGCGCAAGCCGTTCCAGCGTCTCGATATAGAACTCAAAGATCCGCTCATCTGCCGGCATGGCGTTCTTAACGCCCATGACGAATTGCACATAGAGCGGCGCTGGCAACGTCCCCGCTTCGGACATCCGGGCGGCTTGGACGATGTGCGACAGATCGAACGCCTCGATCTCGGGCACGATATCGTAGGTCCTCATCTCGGCGGCGAGCCAGGCCACGAGGTCCGGAGGGTTCTCGTAGACGCGTGTCGGAAAGTTGTTCGAGCCGACCGAGAGCGAGGCCATGTCGGGCCTCAGCGGCAGCATGCCCCCACGTGCTCGGCCCGCACCCGAACGGCCCCCGGTCGAGAGCTGGATGACCATGCCGGGGCAGAGGCGCTCGACCGCCTCCTTCAGCCGGGCAAAGCGCTCGGGATCTGACGTCGGCCGGCCGGCATCGTCGCGCACATGGGCATGAAGGATGCTCGCACCGGCTTCAAACGCCTCGTGGGTCGCCTCGACTTGCTCTTCAATGCTGATCGGCACGGCGGGATTGTCCGCTTTTGTCGGCACAGAGCCGGTGATTGCGACGCAGATGATACAGGGTTCGGTCATGGGCCGGTCTTTACTTCGAGCCTTGGGGCGTGTCTTGGCGGTTATGGCAGCCACATCGCGCGCTGTCCAAGGGCCCCGCATTGGCGACCGGCACCCCGAGGGGGTGGCCTCAGCACCGACCCTGAGCTGAAGCTGCGTGTCCGTGCCACTCCAAAGGTCTCTCAGAGGCGCGTGAGGCTGATCTCGGTATGCAGATCCGTCCGGCACAGCGCGTGAAGAAAGCAGGTGCGCTCGGCCACGTCGAGCATCTCGCGGGCGACCTCGGCGCCCTCGGCCATGTGCAAATGCACATGGGTTTCGACCGGATCGGCCGTGCCTGGCCTACCGGCTGTTCCGTGCGTGACGTGGAGGTCCTGGACGACGGCATAGTGTGACAGCGCACGCTTTTCCATCACGGCCATGCGCCCGAATTGCGTCATAAAGCAAAAACCGATGCCGGCAGCCAGGAGACTGAGCGCATCCGGCGCCCGCGCCGGCCCGCTTGCCATGGGCGCCTCTTCGCTCAAAAAGCGAAAGACTGAGCCGCGCGGGCTGTAGAGAACTTGCTCGATCTCGATCAGCCCATCCTCTCGGCGGAATGCCGTTGCAGCCGGGTTGAGCGTCCGGTCCTGGGCGTCCGCGAGGCTTGAGGCCGGCGCCTCGGTTCCCTTCGGCACGACCTTTTCGGGGGAGAGGCCCATGCGTTCGACCAGCGCCAGATCGCCAGGGGCCGGGCGGGGCGCGTGCGCCGCCACTTCGGGGTGTGCCGAAGCGCCGAGTGATGTGGCTGCGCCGGTCGCGATCTCGGTGCTGTTATGGGTCAGCGTAAAGAGGCTCGGCAACACCCCTTTGACCAGCCCGCTGACAGGCGACGCAGCGACCGCCGTCTCCACAAGCTCACGCAGCGCGTGATCGCTGAGGTCGCACTCCACCGCAACGTCGAGCGCGATGGGGCGCGCGCCGCCGACCATCGTTCGCTGCCGCATTGAGCCTTGCATGGTGTAGACGTTGTTCTGGGTGAGCCGGAGCGCACGAAGCGTAACGCCGCGCGCCGCTGCATGCCGCGTGATCTCGTCAAAATAGCTCGCGATCATCCCGCAGGTGAAGAACCCGAGCGGGCAGGGCGCTGCATCGTGACCGCTGAGATACGCGCCCTCGTCCGAGACAAGCCGCCACGTCGCACCCGTCCGCGCCGAGGTGACGAGCGCTTCCTTTTGAAAGCCTGAGAGCGCGCGCACAGCGCAGCGGATCGCCTCGTCGCCGCGCAGAGCCGGGGGAGTGAGGCCGTGGCCCGACGCGGGATCGGCGCGAAAGAAGGGCGGCGCGTCGCCTATGGCGATCATGTTTTCTCCGAGGGCCAAAACACGCCTCCTGGTTTTACGGGATCATCGTGGTCGGCAGAAAGAGCGCGATCTCTGGGAAGGCAAGCAGGAGCGCGAGGGCGGCAAGCATCGTCAGCCAGAACGGCAGAACCCCAACGAAGATCCGCCCCAGCGCGACCCCGGGCGCCACCGATTTGACAATGAATACATTGAGCCCGACAGGCGGCGAGATTAGCCCCATTTCTAGCGCTAACACGCAGAGAACGCCAAAGAAAATCGGGTCGATCCCGGCCTCCGCGACAATCGGAAAGAAGATCGGCAACGTCAGCACGAGCATTGCAAAGCCTTCGAGAAAGCAGCCCAAGACGACGTAGATCGCAAGAAGCATGACCAGGAGCGCGGTGGGCGTCAGCGCCAGTTCCTCGATGGCGCCACCGATCACTTCGGGGATCTGGCTGAGCGCCATGAACGGGTTGAGGAGATGAGCGGCAATCAGGATCAGCATCACGGTGGCGGTGGTGACAACGCTGTCGCGTGTCGCACTCCACAGCGCCCTCAGCCGGAGGCGGCCCGTTGCAAGCCCGATCAGGATGACCGCGCCCGCACCTACGGCGGCTGCCTCAACCGGCGAGAAGAAGCCGCCGTAAATCCCGCCGATTGTCAGTAGGATCACTCCGGCAATCGGGCCCGCACCGGCGAGCGCTCGTAGCTTCTCGGCGGGCGAGGTGCGGGGGCCGACTGGCCCAATTTCTGGGCGTGCGCGGCAGAGAAGACCAATGACCGCGACAAAGAGGGAAAGCAGCAAAAGACCGGGCAAAACGCCCGCGAGAAAGAGCTGGCCGATGCTCTGCTCGGTGAGAATTGCGTAGATCACGAAGCCGGTCGACGGCGGGATCAAGATCCCAAGCGTGCCGCCTGCGGCGATGACGCCGGTCGAGAGCCGGTCGTCGTAGCGAAAGCGCTCCATCTCCGAGAGCGCGACCTTGCCCATCGTCAGCGCTGCAGCGACCGATGAACCCGACAGCGCGGCAAATCCGCCGCAGCCGACCACGGTCGCCGAGGCCAGCCCGCCGCGCCGCGAGCCGATAAGAGCATAGGCCGCATCATAGAGCTGGCCGCTCATTCCCGCGCGCGCAGCCACATTGCCCATCAGGATGAAAAGAGGGATGACGATGAGCTCGGGCTTGCTTGCGAGCGTGAACGCCTCCGAGGCCAAGAGGCTCATTGCCGCCATCGCGCCATTCAGCGCCCAGATCCCGACAAAGCCGACCGCGAACATCGCAAAGGCCACGGGGATGCGCAGGAGGAGGAGCGCCAGAAGCGCCGCGATCCCAAGGACGCCGGCTGCGGCGGGGCTCATGCGTTCGTCTCGCCGTCTTGGCGAATGTCGAGATCTCGAAAGGCGAGTTCGCCCGCCCGGAGCAGGAGACTGAATGCCGTCAAGAGCGAAAAGCCCATGAGAACCCACTGAAACCAGGCCTTTGGCAGGTTTATGAGGTTGGTCGAGAGGTTGAGAAGTTGCGAGAGCGCCGCGCTCTGCCACGTGGCCCAAGCGAGGCTGACAAAGATGACGGCACCGAGCGTGGCAGATACGATGTCGAGCACCCGGTTCAGCCTGCCCGAGAAGCGCCTTTCGAGAAGATCGACGGAGATATGTCCGCCGCGCCTGTCGCAGAGCGCCATCGCCCCAAAGACGACAATCACCATGGCCATGGTGGAGAGGTCTTGCGCGCCGTAGAGGGGGTGCCCGAGCGTGCGGCCGATTACATCGGTCAGGATGACCAGCATCACAAAGAGAAGGCCCGCCGCACCCAACGCCGCGGCAAGGCCGATCAGCCGATCCGCCCAGAGACGGAGCCGGGTCATCGCCTGCTATTGCTGCAGCGTCGCCAAGACTTCAGCCCCGCCGACCGCGTCGACATAGGCTGCGGTCACGTCCTGGAGCGCAGCCTCGAAAGCGTCGATCTCCTCGGACGAGAGGTCGATCACAGTGTTGTTCCCGGCGGCCCTGGCCGCGGCAATGCCGGCCGATCCGGCGGCGAGATACCCCTCCTCGGCGCTCTGCGAGAGGGGACGTCCGCGGATCGCATCGAGGGCCGCGCGTTGGTCGGCGGGCAGCGCTGCATAGGTTGCGGCGTTCATCACTGTGAAAAAGCTGAGCCGGCCCAGAGGCGCGCCGAGCGCGTAGCTAGATGCGACCTCGTCAAGTTTAAAGGTCAGCACCGTCGAGGGGACGGTGATCACCCCGTCGATGAGGCCGGTTTGAAGCGCGTTGTAGACTTGGCTGATCGGCATCTGCACCGGGGTGCCACCCATCGCCTCGACGACATCGCCCGCCGTCGCCCCCGCCACGCGGATGCGCAGGCCCTGGAAATCGGATGGGGCGCGCACGTCTTGATCGCGCATGATGATGATGTTGGGCTCCGACGTCCAAAGCGCGAGCGGGACTGTGCCGGGAAATTCGGCCGAAAGGTGCGTCTCAAACGCGTCCCATAGCGCGTCATAGCCCGGCTTATCCTCAGGCAAAACGCCCGGCATCTCGACAATCATCGTCTTCGGAAATTGCGAGGATGTGTAGCCCGGCAGGCCCCAGGCCATGTCGGCGACACCTTGCACGACGCGCACGTATTGCTCGGCGGGGCCCGAGCCGAGTTCACCCCCATGGTAGCCACGGACCGTAAGCGCGCCCCCCGTCTCGGCCGAGAGGGTGGCGTTGAGCTTTTCGATGATCGCCGCGTTCACGGTATGGGCGGGTGACGCGAAATTGGCGAATTTGAGCTCGGCGGCCGCGGCGCCAAACGCGAAGACGGCGGTGGCGCAGGCCAGCGCGAAGGGTTTGAGCATCTTCGGATCCTCCCGTTCTTGTCATTTCGGTCGGAACGCGCCGATCCGATGTCCCGCGGCGGCGCCAGGCACCGAGCGGGGCTCTCTTTGCCGGCACTTAACCCACGCGATTGGGTGAGCGCCAGCACTCTGCCGGTTTGGCGGTCGCGGGTCCAATTGGCCATCCGCGTGACACCATCCTCCCCGCACCACATACGACGTCGCGTCTGTGAACCCATGGGATGCACGTCGAGTGCGGCAATGGGTCCTTCCGCGTTGGCCCCCGATCGCCTGTGGATGTCACCAGCGCCGCCTCGTGCAAGCGGGGCGCGCAAAGCCAAGCGTGCCGAAGCGCCGCAGCGCACCGAGCCAGAGCAGATGCGCCAAGGTGAGGGGCGGGCTTGCGCGGCGGGCGGGCTCCGTGTCAGAGTCTGGCCAAGTTGGAGAATTCCGGCACAACACGGGCGGGTCAGAACCGCCGGCACCTTGGGAGGGTAAATTATGAACAACAGCATGACCCGGCGGGTCGTGATGGCTGCGGCCGTTGCAACGCTCAGCGCCACCTCATTCGCCGCGGCAGACGGCCATCAGGTTCTCGACGAGATCCACTTCCTCGTTCCGGGCGGTGCCGGTGGCGGCTGGGACGGGACAGCGCGCGGCACCGGCGAGGCGCTTACGGCCTCCGGTCTCGTCGGCAATGCGTCCTACGAGAATATGTCGGGCGGCGGCGGCGGCGTCGCCATCGGCTATATGATCGAAAACGCCGAGAGCCTGCATGACACGCTCATGGTAAACTCGACGCCCATCGTCATTCGCTCACTCACCGGCGTCTTTCCGCAGAGCTTTCGCGACCTGACGCTGGTGGCCGGCACCATCGGCGACTACGCCGCGATGGTCGTGCCTGCCGACAGCGCAGTGACCTCGATGGCCGATCTTCTGGCGGCTTATCAGGAGCAGGGCGATGACTTTGCGGTTGGCGGCGGCTCTGTCCCCGGCGGGATGGATCACCTCGTGGCGGCAATGGTCATGCAAGCGGCGGGCGAAGACCCGACAGCGGTGAATTACATCCCTTATGACGCGGGTGGCGAGGCGATGGCGGGCCTCCTCTCGGGCGAGATCGACGCGCTCTCGACCGGCTTTTCCGAAGCCATCGCGCTTGCCGAGCAAGGCGAGGTGCGCATCCTCGGCGTCACTGCGCCAGAGCGTGTGGCGGCCTATGAAAACGCGCCGACGATGGTCGAGCAAGGGCTCGATACGACCTTTGTCAATTGGCGCGGGTTCTTTGCCGCCCCCGGCCTGCCGGATGAGCTTTTGGTCCAATACCAAGAGGCGCTCGAAAAGATGTACGAAACCGACGCGTGGGAAGAGGTCCGCGCCCGCAACGGCTGGGTCAACATCCACAATTCGGGCGATGACTTCCGCACCTTCCTCGAAGAACAAGAGCAGCAGATCGGAGACCTGATGCGGACGCTCGGGTTCCTGTGATGATACGCCAGGGTGGGCGGATCGCCCACCCTTCGCCGTCGGGCCTGTGTTGCCAGCGACACCGAGCCCCTGCACCCCGGTTGCGATCAGCACTGCGCCCGCTGGCGCGGAACGGTCTCAAAACCGCTTTGCAATCCAGACGATCCGCCGTCGGTCGTGTAACAGAGCGTACGCTGGCGCACATACCCGCTCCTCCCCAACTCAGCAAAGAGACATAGCCCATGGCGCTTGACCGTTGGATCGCGCTCGTCTTCATCGCGTTTTGTTGCGTTTACGGCTACGCGGCCTTTTTCACGATGGACCAGCTCTTGCCGCCATTCATGCAGCGCAACCCGGTCTGGCCCTCGACCTTTCCCAAGATCCTTGCCGTGCTTGGAGTCATCGTCGGGCTGATTGTCTTGTTCGGCCTCGAACAGCCGGCCGAAGCGAAAGAAAAGAGCGCGACCGACATCAACATCGCGAATTTGCGCGAGTACAAGCTCGGGCAGGCCGGGCTGTTGCTCCTTGCGATGGTCCTCTACGCGCTCGCGCTGCGCCCGTTCGGCTTTCTTCTGGCAACGACGCTCTTTCTGACCGGGGGCGCGCTGGTGCTGGGGGAGCGCAAACTTCACATCCTGATCCCCGTGGCGCTGATCGCGGCGGGTGCCGTTTGGTATCTGGTGGAAGAAGTGCTCGGCATCTTTCTGCGCCCGCTGCCCGGCTTTCTATAGGGGGCGCGCGCGATGCTCGAAGGGTTTCTCATCGGTCTTTCCGCGGCGATCTCGCCCTTCAACCTCGCGATGGTGGTGGGCGGGTGCCTGATCGGGACATTTATCGGGATGCTGCCCGGCCTTGGGCCCATGTCGATCATCGCGATCATGATCCCCGTTGCAATCACGTTGGGCGATCCGACCGCCGCGCTGATTCTTCTTGCGGGCGTGTACTATGGCGCGATCTTCGGGGGCTCGACCTCGTCGATCTTGCTCAACGCACCGGGGGTCGCCGGGACAGTTGCCACGAGTTTCGACGGCTATCCCATGGCGCGTCGCGGCCAGGCGGGCAAGGCGCTCACCATTGCGGCCATCGCGAGCTTTGCTGGCGGCACCCTCGGCGCTGTGCTTCTGATGATCTTCGCGCCCGCGCTCTCGACCGTGGCGCTGCTCTTTCACTCGGCTGAGTATTTCGCGCTGATGGTTGTCGGTCTTTCGGCGATCGCGGCCTTCGCGGGAACGGGGCAAGTCGCCAAGGCGCTGATGATGACGATCCTGGGCCTGGTCCTGGCCACAGTGGGCGAAGGCGCGCTCTTCAACATGCCACGGTTCACGATGGGTCTCATGGACCTGCAATCCGGCATTTCCTTCATCACGCTCGCGATGGCGATGTTCGCCCTGCCCGAGGCGCTCTTTCTCGTGATGAACCCAGCGCGTGGGGCGGCGACGCAGAGCGGCGGCAGCAAGATCACGAACCTGCGCATCACGCGTGACGAGGCCAAGGCCATCGCCCCTGTGATCGGGCGGCAATCGGTCCAGGGCTTTTTCATCGGGGTCTTGCCGGGGGCAGGCGCAACGATTGCGTCCTTTCTTGGCTACGCCGTAGAGCGCAACATCGCCAAAGGCGCCGAGCAAGAGGAGTTCGGCAAGGGCTCGGTCAAGGGGCTGGCGGCGCCCGAGACCGCCAACAACGCCGCCTGCACCGGCTCGTTTGTGCCGCTGCTGACGCTGGGCATCCCGGGCTCGGGGACGACGGCGATCTTGCTCGGCGCGCTCATTGCGCTCAACGTTACGCCGGGGCCGCGCCTGATGACGGATGAGCCGCAGGTCTTCTGGGCGGTCATCATATCCATGTATATCGGCAACTTGATCCTTTTGATCCTGAACCTGCCCCTCATCCCCTACATTGCAAAGATCCTTGCGATCCCACGGAATTACCTCATTCCCTTCATCTTGTTCTTCACGTTGATGGGCGCCTATATCGGGCAGAACAACGCGACCGAGCTGCTGATCCTCGTGGGTCTTGGTGTGCTCGCCACGATCCTGCGCTTTGCCGATTACCCCCTGGCGCCGCTTCTCATTGGGTTCATTCTCGGCACGATGCTGGAGGACAATTTCGCGCGCTCGATGCAGCTCTATCGCGGCCTCGACTTTATCCTCGAACGCCCGATGACGTTGGCGCTTTTGGTGCTGGCCGCCCTCCTCGTGCTGCTGCCGAGCTATCGCAGCCGGCGCGCTCGGAAGCGTGCGGAAGGGGTGGCTGACGGGGACTAGAGGACAGGATCGAGGTCCGTAGAACGAAGCGCAAGCTGTGCCAGCGCCGTCCCGTGGGTTCGCGCTGCAACTTTTGGACTGAGCACTTTATGCCAGCCAAAGCCCTCTCCACTCTCAGCGAAGGTACATCGGCAACAAAGCGCCATCCCGTGGGGACGGCATCGCCCTTTGTCTCTCGGACCGATGGCGAGACAATGGGCGATCGCTGGCACGGCTCCCTTCGGGCTTGACTCCGAGCCAGGTCGCTTTGCTCGAAGGTGGGTCAGAAGAGCGGTGGGCACCCTGCCAAACGCGTCAGGGAAGGCCTGGTGGCTCTCGCGGATTAAGCGACACCTCGGCGCGAAGAAAAGGCCGCCAGGCCGCCGCGCCATCGTCGGGCCGCCCCCACGGCCCGGCGATTGGGTTGGGTCGGCGCTTTGTTTGGAGCTTCGTTTGGAGCTTCTTCGAACATGGTGAGATAAAGCGCAACGCACGACGGTTGGATTGCCGAACCGCGGCCCGACGAAGGCGCGGCTCGTCCTCTATCCCCTGGCCGTTTACTCCGCCTGCTAGGCGCTCATTCCGCGGCAGGCCGAGCTTCGGCAAGCACCGTCCCTTGCGCTCGGATCCCTTCGTTCTTTGGGTCCCAAAACGGCAAGGCGCGGGTCACGGCGCGGCGACGTTCGCCGTAGATCTCGACCTCAAGCTCGGTGCCCGCTTCGGCCAGGTCCGCCCGCACCATCGCTATGGCGAGCGAGGCGCCGACGCGGTGGCCCCAGCCGCCGCTTGTCACCTCACCCACCCGCTCGCCCGTTTTCCACAGGAGCGCCATGTAGGGCGCGTCGGCGGCTCCGGCATCGACCGTGAGCCCGACGGCTTTCCGCGCCGGCCCAGCGTTGCGCTCGGCCAGCAGCGCCGCGCGGCCTGGAAAGTCCGGCTTGGAGAAGTCGATGAACCGGTCGAGCCCGGCCTCCAGCAGCGTGTAGTCTGTCGAAAGATCGCCCTTCCACGCGCGATAGCCCTTTTCGATGCGCAGCGCGTCGAGCGCATACATGCCAAAGGGCTTGGCCCCCGCTGCCGTCACCGCGTCCCAGATCGCGGGCGCGTCGTCGGGGCGGCAATGGACCTCCCAACCGAGCTCCCCCGCGAAGGACACCCGCGCCAACACGCAAGGTCGCCCCGCAACCGTCCCGTCGGTGCTAAAGGAAAGCCACCGTGCGTTCAGATCGTGCCCTTCGGTCAGCGGCGCAAGGATGTCGCGCGCGGCGGGACCAGTGATTAGAAGCGCCTCGCGCTCGGGCGTGTGGTCGGTGAGCGTGAGGCCCTCGGGCAGGTCGCGGGCGATCAGCTCCCTGTCGTGCCACTCAGCAAGGGCGGCGGTGACCAGCATGAACTCCTCGTCGGAATAGGCAAAGACCGAGGTCTCGGTGATGATCCGCCCCCGCGTATCAGGGAAATAAGCGAGCCCGACCCGCCCGGCTTTGGGCAGCCGCGAGGCGGTCAGCGTATCGAGATAGGCGCGCGCGCCGGGACCGGCGAGCTTCAGCCGCGTAAAGCCCGGGATCGCGATGATCCCGCAATGGTCTCGGACGGCTTCGCATTCCTCGCGCACGCGGGCGAACCAGGGCCCTTCGCGGTCCCAGGTCTGCGTCGCCGCTTCGGAGGTATCGTCGCCCGGCTTGGCGAACCATGTCGCCCGCTCCCAGCCATTGAAATCGCCGAGCTGCGCGCCCGCCTCCACCAGCCGGGAATGCACGGCCGAGACCTTCTTGTCCCGCCCCGCGGGCCATTCGTGATGTGGGAAATGCATTGCGTATTCGTGGCCATAGACCTGCATCCCCTTGGCGACGCAGTAGTCTTCGTCCGCATGGCCGGTGAAACGGCGCGGATCGACCGACCACATATCCCATTCGGTCTGGCTCTCGGTGATCCACTCGGCGAGCACCTTGCCAGCACCACCCGCCTGCGCGATGCCGAAGGTAAAGACACAAGCCTCAAACGCATTGGGCACGCCGGGCATCGGCCCGATCAAGGGGAAGCCGTCCGGCGCATAGGGGATGGGCCCGTTTATGACGTTGGAGAGCCCCGCCTCGCCCAGGAGCGGCACACGGGCCATCGCATCCTCGATGTAAAACTCCAGCCGGTCGAGATCGTCCTGGTAGAGCTGGAAGCTGAAATCCTCGGGCATCGGATCGAAGGGGTCGACCCAATGGGCGCGGCAGTTCCGCTCGTAGGGGCCGAGATTGAAGCCGTATTTCTCCTGCCGGAGGTAATAGGAGATGTCGGGGTCACGCAGGAGGGGGAGCTTGCCGCCGCGCTCTTCGGACCAGGTCTGGACCTCCTCGACCGTCTCAAAGAGCATGTATTGGTGGCTCATGACCATCATCGGGACGGGGCGCCCACCGAACGGGTAGAACATCTCGCCCACGCGCCGCGCGTAGTAGCCAGCCGCGTTCACGACGAACTCCGCGCGCACCTCACCCTTCGGCGTCTCGATCACCCACTCGCCGTTCTCACGCCGCACGCCCGTGGCGGGACAGAACCGGACGATGGTGGCGCCGAGATCGCGTGCGCCCTTGGCGAAGGCCTGGGTGAGCTGGGCGGGGTCGATATCGCCATCGACCGGGTCCCAGAGGGCGGCTTCAAGGTCATGGGTTTCGACGAAGGGGTAGAGCCCGGGCAGATCGGAGGGGGCGAGCATCTCCATCTCGGTGCCCTGCGCCCGGCCCATCGAGCAGACATGCTCGAACTCCTGCCGCCGCTCCTTGGAATGCGCGAGCCGGATCGAGCCTGTCACGTGATAATTCATCGGGTAATCGACCTCCGCCGCGAGCCCGCGATATTGATCGGTCGAATAACGCTGAAGATTCATCATCGACCAAGAGGACGAGAAGGTCGGGATATTGCCCGCAGCGTGCCAGGTCGAGCCCGCCGTCAGCTCGTTTTTTTCGAGCAGCAGGCAATCCGTCCAGCCCGCCTTGGCGAGGTGATAAAGGACAGAGGCGCCCACGGCGCCCCCTCCGATGATGACGACACGCGCGGTGCTGGGAAGATCTGCCATGGGCGCTCAGGCTCCGAAGATGCGGGTTAGGGCGCTGTCGACGGCGTCGGTCAGCTGGTCGATATCGTCTGCGCTAGAGATCAGGGCAGGGCTGAAGCAAAGCGTGTTGTTAAAGCCCGGCAGCGACCGGTTGGTCGCGCCGATGATGATGCCCTGGCCCATGCAATCTGCGACGACCGCTTGCACCTTCTTCTCATCGGCGGGCTCCTTGGTTGCGCGGTCGGCGACGAGTTCGGCCCCGCAGAAAAGTCCTTTGCCCCGCACATTGCCGATCACGGCGTGCTTTTCGGAGAGCGCTTCGAGATTGGCCACGAGGCGCGCGCCCATCTCGACGGTGTTTTCGAGGAGATTCTCCTCTTCGATGATCCCCATATTCTCGATGGCCGCCGCGGGGCCCGCCGTGCAGCCGCCGAAGGTGGAGATATCGCGGAAGTAATCCAGCGGATCCTCGGGTGCTTCCTTGAACATCTCGAAGACCGCCTCGGTCGTCACCATGCACGCAATCGCGGCATAGCCAGAGGCGACCCCCTTGGCCATGGTGACGAAATCAGGCTCCACGCCATAGTTCTGATAGCCAAACCACGTGCCCGTCCGGCCGACGCCGCAGACAACCTCGTCGATGTGCAACAGAATGTCATACTTGCGGCAGATCTCCTGCACGCGCGGCCAGTACCCTTGGGGTGGGGGGATGACGCCGCCGCCCGCCGTCACGGGCTCGAGGCAGAGCGCGCCGATGGTGTCCGGCCCCTCGCGCAGGATCACCGCTTCGATCTGATCGGCGGCCCATTCCCCGTAATGCTCGGTCTCGACCTGCGCGCGATACTCCAAGCAATGCGGGACGGGCACAAAGCCCGGCGTGAACGGCCCATACTGCGCATTGCGCTGCTCCTGGCCGCCGGCCGACATCGTGGCGATGGTCGAGCCATGGTAATCACGCTCGCGATAGAGGATCTTGTGCTTTTTGCCGCCATACCGCTTATGCGCGATCTGACGGACCATTTTGAAAACCTTCTCATTGGCTTCCGAGCCGGAGTTCGTGTAATACACGCGACTAATTCCAGGCATCTTCCCGATCAGCATCTCGGCAAATTGTGCGCCGGGCACTGAGCCTGCGGAATTGGCAAAATAGTTGAGTTTCATAAGCTGATCGCGCACCGCATTCGCGATCCGCTCGCGCCCATAGCCGACATTCACCGTCCATACGCCGCCCGACACACCGTCGAGATGCTCCTTGCCGTCCTGGTCCCAGACGCGCATGCCCTTACCCTCGACGATGATCTTGGGGTCCTTCGTCTCGAAGGGCTTGTGCTGAATGAGGTGGTGCCAGAGATGCGCGCGGTCGGCTTCGATCACGCGGGACATGTCATTGGGGTTGAAGACCACGTTCATGGGACCACTCCGTGCTATCGGGTTCAGGGTTTTCGGATTCAGGGCTATCGGAAGAATTCGCGAAGAGTGCAGACAAAGGTGCCGCCGCAGTAGGGCCAGATTGCAACGTTGCATAAGGCCAGATTGCGGGATACCGTTGTCGCCCAGTCAATAAAGCTGGTGAGCAGGGCCCTATGAGCGTTCCAGCGGAGAGCTTCTTTCTTGACACGGCCGGCGACGGGACGCTCCAGCACCGGATCAAGCGCATCGTCATCACGGGTATCTTGTCTGGCCGGTTTCGGCCCGGCGAGCGGATGCCGTCGACGCGGGGCCTTGCCCGGCATCTCGGCGTGAGCCGGATCACAGTCGCATATGCCTATACCGATCTTGTGGCCGACGACTACATCGTCGCCCGCGGACGCTCTGGCTATTTTGTGTCCGACACCGCACCAAAGCCGCAAGCGCCGCCAAGCACGGTCGATGCGGAGAGCGCGCGCGCGCTCGACTGGGCGCACCTGATCGGCGCGCCACCTGAGCGTGCGGCCACGGTCGAGCGGCCGGTCGATTGGCAGCGCTATCCGTATCCATTCATTTACGGTCAAACCGACCCCAAGCTCTTTGACCATCAAAACTGGCGCCTTTGCGCCCTTCAGGCCCTGAGCCAGCGCGACTTCGACGCGCTGACTGCCGATCATTATGACCGGGACGATCCAAAGCTTGTCGAATACATCATCCGACAGATCCTGCCCCGGCGGGGGATCTCGGCACGGCCCGATACGGTCCTGATCACGCTGGGCGCGCAGAATGCCCTGTGGCTTACCGCGCAACTCCTCCTGTCGCCGAGCCGCGTGGCAGCTATCGAGAACCCGGGCTATCCCGCGCTGCGCGATGTTCTCTCAGAAACGCGCTGCCGCGTCGTGCCGGTCGATGTGGACGCAAGGGGCCTCCCCCCTGGGGCGATCGACCCGGAGAGCCACGTGATCTTTACCACGGTCAGCCACCAAAGCCCCACTAACGTGACAATGCCACTCGACCGCCGCCGCGCTCTGTTGGACCTTGCAGCCGAGCGCGGGGCCGTCATCGTCGAGGACGATTACGAGTTTGAGCTCAGCTTCCAGCGCGCCGCGTCACCAGCGCTGAAATCGCTCGACACCCATGGCTGCGTAATTCACATCGGTTCGTTCTCGAAGTCGCTTTTTCCCGGACTTCGGCTCGGCTATCTCGTGGCGCCAGAGCCCTTCGTACAAGCCGCGCGGCGGCTGCGCGGCACGGTGCTGCGTCACCCCCCGGGTTTGATCCAGCGGACGGCGGCGCATTTTCTCTCGCTCGGACACTACGACACGCAAATGCACCGGATGCGCAAGATCTACCAGACCCGCCGCACCGAGATGGAGGCGGCCCTTGCCGAGCATCGCCTTCTCGCTGGGCCGGGCCTGCAAAGCGGGGGCTCGTCGTTCTGGCTCTCCGCGCCCGAAGGGACCGATACGCGAGAGCTCGCGATGCGACTTCGGGAGCGTGGCGTGGTTATCGAGCCCGGTCACGCGTTTTTCGCGGATCGCACGCCGGAGCGGCGGTTCTACCGCCTTGCCTATTCCTCGATCCCGGCCACACGCATCCGGGCTGGCATCGCGCACATCGCCGAAGCGATGGCGCGTCTCCGCTCCGAGGCTCCGCGGGGGCCTGACGCGCGAAAAGGCCGTCTCGCGTAGCGCTTTGTCCTGCGTCGCGGCCCGCGTATACCCGTCAAAGGCGCTCCCGAGCCGCGCGCGCAACCGGCGGGGGCAGCGATCCATGCCGAAGGGCGTCCGATGTCGTCGACCTACCAAAAGATCAAGTCCGACGTTTTGGCCCGTCTGATGGAGGGCGAATGGCGCGCGGGAGAGACCTTGCCCACGGAGGCCGACATGGCCGCCGCCTATGAATGCGCGCGGGTGACGGTCAACCGCGCGCTGCGCGAGCTGGCCGAGGAAGGCTATCTGGAGCGCCGCCGCAAATCGGGCACACGGGTGCGCGCGGTCCCAGAACGGAGCGCGCGCGTTGAGATCCCGCTAATCCGTGACGAGGTGACCGCGCTCGGTGCAACCTACGGCTATACCCTCGTTGCGAGGGCGGAGGCCGATGCGCCCGCCTGGCTCGCCGATTGCATGGGGTGTGCCGAAGGCGCGCCGGTGCTGCACCTGCTCTGCCTGCATGTAGCCGATGGTGGGCCCTATCTCTTTGAGGACCGTTGGATCTGTTTGGACGCGCTCCCCCATGCCCGCGAGCAGGGCTTTTCCGAGGCTGGGCCGAACGAATGGTTGATCGCGACGATCCCCTTTTCCAATGCTGAGATCGGCTTTGGTGCCACGGCGGCGGATGAAATCCGCGCGCGTCACTTGCAATGCGCGGAAGGCGACGCGCTCTTTGAGGCGCAGCGCTCCACTTGGTTCGACGGCGCGCCGGTGACGTATGTGCGGCTGACCTATCGGCCGGGATACTGGATGCGCACCCGCTACTGAGCCGCTCAGAGCCCGTCACGCAGGGGGCGCACCGCAGCCCGGTATCGGGCAGTGATCGCGGCGCGCGCGATGTGCGCTCCCTCGGCAACGAGGTGCCGCCCGGCCGACCAAACCTCGCGGACCATGCGGCTGTCACCAGCGAAGACGAATGTGTCGAGCGCGGTGTCGGGGCTGAGCCCGTCCAAATCGACGTGATCGGCGTCGAGCGCGAGAAGATCGGCATAGGCGCCAATCGCAATCTCGCCGCCCTGAAAGCGCCCATTCGCCCAAACGCCACGCCCAGCGGCCTGTGCGCCTCCAAGAGCGACCTCTTCGATCAGTCGGCGGCCGGTTGAGCGCTCCTGCGTGGCAAAGGCTGCGCGGCTTCCGTCGCGCAACCGTTGGCTCGTGTCGAGCTGGCGCAACTCTTCGGCGAGCGAGATCCGGATGTTGCTGTCCGAGCCCACGGCAAAGCGCCCGCCCGTGCCCGCCCAGCGTACCCCGTCGAAGATCCCGTCGCCCAGGCTCGCTTCCGTCAGCGGGCAAAGCCCGGCGACGGCGCCGGTCTCGGTCAGCCCCATGGTCTCGTGCGGCGCCATCTGCGTGCAGTGGATCAGACACCAATCGGGGCCCACCGGCACATGGTCGAGCACCCATTCGACCGGACGCGCGCCGTGGGCGGCGACGACCTCAGCCACCTCGGCCGGTTGCTCGGCGAGATGCATGTGGACAGGTCCACCCGCCGCCAAAGCAGCCACCCGCCCTAAATCCTCCGCTGCCACAGCGCGAAGAGAATGGGGCGCTGTCCCGATACGGCAGTCGGAGGGTAAGGCGGCAATGGCGGCATGCGCGTCTTCGACAAGCCTAGTAAACCTGTCGAGCGCATTGCCAAAGCGCGCCTGTCCCGGCCCCAGGGCACGCTGGTCGCAGCCGCCGAACTGGTACATGACAGGCAGGAGCGTCAGCCCGATACCGCTCTCGGCGGCCCCCGCCGCAATCCGCTCCGACATCTCGCCGATGCGGTCATAGGGTTGTCCGCCCGGCTGATGGTGGAGGTAGTGAAACTCGACCGAGGCGCCAAAACCCGCTTCGAGCATCTCCATCTGGACGAAAGCCGCAATGGCTTCGACCTGATCTGGCGTGATCTGCTCGAGAAAGCGAAACATCAGGTCGCGCCACGTCCAGAAGCTGTCCGCGGCCGCGCCGCGCCTCTCCGTGAGCCCTGCCAGCACGCGCTGAAAGGCATGGCTGTGGCAGTTGGTCGGGGCAGGGACCAAAAGATCGACCTCAGCGCCCGCGGGCGCAGCACCGGGCGTGATGGACCGGATCTTACCCTGGGCGATGTCCACCGCGACCGCATCTGCCCACGCGCCGCCAACCAGTGCCCGCTGCGCCCAGATCCTTTGCATCGCTGCGCCCTTCCCGGATTGGCGGAACTTATGTACAGACATAAACGTCAGTCCACCACCAGGACACGGAACCGCATGCGCCTCTCCCGCGCCACGCTCGCCACCATGTCAGGGCTGGATCGTTTCGGCCTGTTACAGGATTGCGTAATCGATATCGAGGGCAATCGTATCGCCTGGCTGGGCCCGAGGGAGGCGGCGCCAGGGACATTCGAGGGCGACATCGTCGATCTAGAGGGGCGGCTCGTGACGCCCGGATTGATCGATTGTCACACCCATATCGTCTTTGGCGGCAACCGGTCGCGGGAGTTCGAACTCAGACTCAAAGGCGCGGGCTACGCCGAGATCGCGCGGGCGGGGGGCGGAATCGTTTCGACCGTCGCGGCCACGCGAGCAGCGCGCGAGGCGGACCTTCTGTCTGGCGCGCTCCGCCGCGTAGATGCGCTGATCGCCGAGGGTGTGACGACGGTCGAGATCAAATCGGGCTACGGGCTCGACCGGGACACCGAACTGCGGATGCTGCGCGTTGCGCGCCAAGTCGCAGCGGCGCGGGCATTGACGGTCAAGACGTCGTTTCTCGGCGCTCACGCCGTGCCGCCGGAATTCGACGGGCAGGCCGATGCCTATATCGACACCGTGGTGATCCCGACCCTCACGGCGGCGGCAGAGGCCGGGCTCGCCGACGCGGTGGACGGGTTTTGCGAGGGGATCGCTTTCGATCCGGCGCAGATCGCGCGGGTCTTTGAGGCGGCCCGGGCGCTCGGCCTTCCGGTCAAGCTCCATGCCGAACAGCTCAGCCCTCTGGGCGGCACGGCGCTTGCTGCCAGCTATGCCGCTCTTTCGGCCGACCACGTGGAATATGCCACCGAGGCCGATGCGCGCGCATTGGCCCAGAGCGGGACGGTGGCGGTTCTCCTTCCCGGCGCCTTTTACACGCTGCGGGAGACGCACGTGCCGCCGATTGCGGCCTTCCGCGCCCAGGGCGTGCCGATGGCGCTCGCGACCGATTGCAACCCCGGCTCCTCGCCAATGACCTCGCTGCTCCTGGCGCTCAACATGGGCTGCACGCTCTTTCGCCTCACCCCCGAGGAGGCGCTGCGCGGCGTGACGGTTCATGCCGCCCAAGCCCTCGGCCTCACCGACCGTGGCCGGATCGCGCCGGGCCTGCGCGCCGACCTCGCGGTTTGGGATGTGGAGGATCCGGCCGAGCTCGCCTACCGCATCGGCTTTAACCCGCTTTACGCGCGGATTGTCGGAGGCGTGCTGTGACGGCTCTGCTGACCCCCGGCGCGGCGACGCTTGCCGCGCTCGAAACGCTCTGGCGGGGCGGCCCGGCGCCGCATCTCGACCCGGCCGCGCGTCCTGACGTGGAGGCAGCGGCGGAGATGGTGCGCGCCGCGGCCGAGGGCGACGCGGCAGTCTATGGCGTCAACACCGGCTTTGGGAAGCTCGCAAGCGTGCGCATCCCCGCGGGCGACACCGCCACGCTCCAACGCAACTTGATCCTCAGCCATTGCTGTGGCGTGGGCGAAGTTCTCGACGGCGCGACGACCCGGCTGATGATGGCGCTCAAGCTCGCCTCCCTCGGCCGCGGCGCGAGCGGGGTGCCCTGGTCGACCGTTTCGTTGCTCGAAGCGATGCTGGCGCGTGGGGTTCACCCGGTCATCCCGAGCCAGGGCTCTGTCGGCGCGTCGGGCGATCTCGCGCCGCTCGCCCACATGGCCGCCACGATGATCGGGGAAGGCGAGGCTGTGCTCGAGGGCGCGCGAATGCCCGCAGCGGAGGCGCTGACGCGCGCCGGCCTCGCACCTATCGTCTTTGGGCCGAAAGAGGGGCTCGCGCTGATCAACGGCACGCAGTTTTCCACCGCTTGCGCCCTCGCGGGTCTCTGGCAGGCCTGGGACAACCTCCACGCCGCCATTGTGACCGGCGCGCTGTCGACAGACGCGATCATGGGCTCGACCGCGCCGCTGGTGCCCGAGATCCACACCCTGCGCGGCCAGCGTGGCCAGATCGACTTTGCCCGCGCGCAGCGGCGGCTCCTCGACGGCAGCGAGATCCGCGAGAGCCACCGCGAGGGCGACACCCGCGTGCAAGACCCTTATTGCATCCGGTGTCAGCCCCAGGTCGTCGGCGCCGCGATGGACCTTCTTCGCTTCGCTGGGGGGACGCTCGCGATCGAAGCGAATGCGGTGACGGATAACCCTCTGGTGCTGGTCGAAGCGGGGCGTATCGTCTCGGGGGGGAACTTTCACGCCGAGCCGGTCGGTTTCGCCGCCGATCAGATCGCCATGGCCGTGTCCGAAATCGGGTCTATCGCGCAACGGCGCATCGCGCTCATGGTCGACCCGACGCTCAGCTTCGATCTGCCCCCGTTCCTCACGCCCGCGCCCGGGCTGAATTCGGGGCTGATGATCGCGGAGGTCACGTCTGCCGCTTTGATGAGCGAAAACAAGCACCTGGCCAATCCCTGCACCACCGATTCCACGCCCACCTCCGCCAACCAGGAAGACCATGTGAGCATGGCCGCCCATGCCGCGTGGCGCCTACGCCGGATGAACGCCAACCTCTCGACCATTCTCGGCATTGAGGCGATCTGCGCGGCCCAAGGGATCGAGTTCCGCGCGCCTCTGCAGACCTCCCCCGCGCTCCAGGGCGCACTGGCCACCTTACGCGCAGTGGTGCCCCGGCTCGAGGAGGACCGGCTCCTCGCGCCCGACATCGAAGCTGCGGCCGCGCTCGTGCGCGCCAATGTGCTCAGCCGAGACCATGACTTTCCTGTTTTGGAGCAGGGCTCATGACTGAGATCGAGGTCACACGCGGCGACAGCGCCATCATCCTGGGCCTGCCCCATACCGGCACCGAGATCCCGCCGCATGTCTGGGACGTGCTTAACGGCACGGGCAAAGCGCGCGCCGATACCGATTGGCATGTGGACCGCCTCTATGACGGGCTTCTCCCAGGGGCCACAACCGTGCGCACACCGATCCACCGCTACGCGATCGACGTTAACCGCGATCCGGCCGGTGTAAGCCTATACCCCGGGCAAAACACCACGAGCCTCTGCCCGCTCACCGATTTCGAGGGGCGGCCGATCTACCGCGCGGGGCAGGAGCCGGACGCGCATGAAATCGCGCGCCGCGTCGCCGCCCATCACCGGCCCTACCATGCCGCGCTGGCCGGCGAGATCGCCCGCGTGAAGGCTCTGCATGGCGTCGCGATCCTCTACGATTGCCACTCCATCCGCTCCCAGATCCCGTATCTGTTTGAGGGCACGCTGCCCGACCTCAATGTCGGGACGAACAATGGCGAGACCTGCCATTGGAGCATCGAGGCGACCGTAAGCACCGCCTGCACGGTCGCGGAAGGGTACACCTCTGTCCTCAATGGCCGCTTCAAGGGCGGCTGGACCACACGGCATTATGGTCAGCCCCAGGACGGCGTCCACGCGATCCAAATGGAGCTCGCGCAACCGACCTATCTCGCCGCCGAGGCGGAGCCCTGGACCTATGACGTGGCCAAGGCCGAGCGCCTGCGCGCGCTCCTGCGGCACCTCCTCGAAACCCTCGATTTCAGCGCACGGAAGGGCCAGTTCGCATGACCGATCCCCGCCACAACATCCGCGATGTCGTTCCGCCCACTGGCCCCGAGAAAACCGCCAAGACCTGGGGCGGCGAGGCGGCGATGCGGATGCTGATGAACAATCTGCACCCCGATGTCGCGGAGAACCCGCACGAGCTTGTCGTCTATGGCGGGATTGGGCGCGCGGCGCGGACATGGGAGGATTTCGACCGTATCTGCGCGGCGCTGCAGGATATCGAAGGCGACGAAACCCTCGTCGTGCAATCGGGTAAGCCCGTGGCCATCGTCCGGACCCATGTGGATGCGCCCCGCGTCCTCATCGCCAACTCCAACATCGTGCCGCATTGGGCCACCTGGGAGCATTTCAACGCGCTCGATCGCAAGGGCCTGATGATGTACGGCCAGATGACGGCCGGGTCCTGGATCTATATCGGCACGCAAGGCATCGTGCAGGGGACCTACGAGACCTTTGCCGAGGCCGGGCGCCAGCATTACGGCGGAGACCTGACCGGCCGCTGGATCCTGACCGGCGGCTTGGGTGGGATGGGCGGCGCGCAGCCACTCGCTGCTGTCTTTGCCGGAGCCTGCTGTCTCGCCGTTGAATGCGACGAGACCCGCATCGATTTTCGGCTCCGTACCAAGTACGTGGACGAGAAAGCTCAGACGCTGGATGAAGCGCTGGAGATGATCGCGCGCTGGACCGAGGCGGGCGAGGCGAAGTCCGTCGGCCTCTTTGGCAACGCCGCCGACATCTTCGCCGAGATCCACGCGCGCGGCGTGCGTCCCGACATCGTCACCGACCAAACCTCCGCCCACGACCCGCTCCATGGCTATCTGCCCTCGGGCTGGAGCGTCGCCGAATGGCGTGCCAAGCAGGAGAGCGATCCGGAGGCGGTGGAAGAAGCCGCGCGCGCCACGATGAAGGATCACGTGGCCGCCATGGTCGCCTTTTGGAACGACGGTGTGCCGGTCCTCGATTACGGCAACAACATCCGCCAAGTCGCGAAGGAGGAGGGCTTGGAGAACGCCTTCGCCTTCCCCGGCTTCGTGCCCGCCTATATCCGTCCGCTCTTTTGCAAGGGGATCGGGCCGTTCCGCTGGTGCGCGCTCTCGGGCGATCCGGAGGATATCTACAAGACGGACGCGGCGATGAAGCGGCTCTTTCCGGAGAATACCCATCTGCACCAATGGCTTGACATGGCCGCCGAGCGCATCGCGTTTCAGGGACTACCCGCGCGGATCTGCTGGATCGGGCTCGGGGACAGGCACCGGGCGGGCCTGATGTTCAACGAGATGGTGGCCTCGGGCGAGCTGAAGGCGCCCATCGTGATCGGGCGCGATCATCTCGACAGCGGGTCCGTCGCGAGCCCGAACCGCGAGACCGAGGCGATGCGCGACGGCTCAGATGCTGTGAGCGACTGGCCGCTGCTCAATGCGCTCGTCAACACGGCGTCGGGGGCGACATGGGTCAGCTTGCACCACGGCGGAGGCGTCGGCATGGGCTTTTCCCAGCATGCGGGCGTTGTGATCCTCGCCGACGGGACGGAGGAGGCCGCGCGGCGATTGGAACGGGTGCTCTGGAACGACCCAGCCTCGGGCGTCTGGCGCCACGCCGATGCAGGCTACGAGAGCGCACTGGATTGCGCGCGCAGCCACGGCCTGCGCCTGCCCGGTATCTTGGGGGCATAGCCTCGATCAAACAGTAGAAGATCGCTCCGCCTGGCCACGCGCGGAGCGCTTGCGCGCCCCGCCGTCAATTTGGCTATTGGGGGAGGGCATCATTGCGCGCAGCGGATTGGCACTGTCTTGCTGATCTATGGCGGCGCCCTGCCAGGCGCACCGCGCCGGATGCTCTGCCCTTGCCAGCGGCACGGTGCACGACCTAACTCCTGCCACATCCCGCTCCTACCATGTGCCCATACGCGTTGAAGAACCGCCGAGGCGTTCGATCGATGATTGACCCCAACACCCCGCTCGATGACCTCTTCTACGAGGACTATTTCGGCGTCCGCTGGACGGCCCCAGGCGAGAGCCGCACGATCACCTGGAGTTGGACGAACGACATCTTGGACATCCCAAACCGGGCCGACCGGGACGCCGTTCGCGATATCACCCCCTACCTCACCGAGATCGAAACCGCGTTCACGCTTTGGGACGCCGCCCTTGATACGGTCACATTCCAGCGCGTCGACGGCGGCCCAGGGGCGGGGAATGCGGCGGATGTGACGGTCGCGATCACCGATCTTGGCGGGCGCGGCGGAAACTGGGCCTTCTGGAATTCACGATGGGTCAACGATGTGATCCAGCGCGGCACGATCCAATTCGACGTAGCTGATATCGACCAAATCTCGGTGCTCACAATCGCTATGCACGAGGTCGGCAATATCCTTGGCCTCGGCGACATCCTGCCGAGCAGCGCTTATCGGAGCGTGCAGGAGGATCCGATCCCCGACACCTTTACCGGCACGACGCTTTGGGCCGACGATGTCGGCCTGATCCGGCGCTACTATGACGAGCCGGAGGACGCCCCACTGGCAGAGGTTCGCGCGGGCGATGACGGCGCAGATGTCTTTGATGGCGCGGCGGGCGACGACATCATTATCGGGGGCGGCGGCTCGGACACGCTGCGTCTGGCTGCGGATATCGACGGCTACGCGCTGACCTACGATGACACGGGCACGCTTCGTCTCAACGACCGAGGGCAGGGCGCGACGGGCAACGATGAGCTTCGTTCGGTCGAGCGGCTCGACTTCGACGGCGGCAATGTCTGGTTCCCAGACGGCCGTGTCGATACGGAAGCGCTGACCGGCATTGCCGAGCTGAGCGCCGATCAGATCTCGCTCTTCGTTGAGATGTATGTCGCCTATTTCGACCGCGCGCCGGACGCGATCGGCCTCTCCTATTGGGGCACGCGGCTGTCGGACGGGATGCCGCTCGAAGACATCGCCGAGAGTTTCTTTGACCAACCCGAGACGCGGGCGCTCTATCCCGACGATCTCGACAACCGTGACTTGGTGCGCACCGCCTACGATAATTTTCTTGAGCGCGCACCGGATCTTGCCGGGGAGGAGTATTGGACCGCTGAGCTCGATAGCGGGTTCAGCCGCGGCAAGTTTATGCTCGCGCTGATCAACGGCGCCCGGGACAATCCAGCGCCTGAAGCGCAAACGGATGTGGCGACGATTGAAGCGAAAGCCGAGATCGGGCTGCACTTCTCTGCGATCCACGGGCTCACCGACCTCGATGCCGCCGAAGCTGTCATGCAGACCTACGCGCGGGACGATGCGAGCTCGCAGCTAGAAGCGTTCGCGCTCACCGATGACTATGCCGAGGCGGCGTCTGCGCCCGGCAGCGCCGAGGCCTTTACATTCTCCCTGGTCGGCATCGTGGACGATCCGTCGGCGGGTTTGGTGTAGCACGCGGCGCGCTCATCTGCGCGCGCAGGTGTTCGCCGCAAGAGACATCTTGCATCCGCCGCCAACGTCAGAGCCCAGTCACCGTCAGTTCTGGCAAGGCCGTCAACGGCGCGTCGAGCACGCGCATCGCCGCAAGCGACACCCGTGTCCCGGTGCCGGCACCGCCGCCCGAGGGCCGCAGCTCGACGGTCACGCTTTTGCCGGTTTGAGCAAAGGTCAGCTGGCCCTGGCGGACCCTATCGACAAGCGGCGTTTCGGCCCAAAAACCGGGCTGGGCCGGATCTCCGAGCGAGGCGATGGTCGTCCCGAGCGGTTCCTGTCCGCCGGCCTCGGCCGGAGCAGAGGCGGCAGCGGCGCGCGCAGCCGCCGTTGTCGTGTCGAACTCCTCAACCGTGGCCGCGTCGCGCGGGGGCGGCGGAGCGGCAGCAGCAGACCCGCTGCCGTTGGCCTCCGTTTCTGGCAAGGCGGCAGGTTGCGGGCCGTCCGCTCCGCCGAAAATCTGGGCGCATCCCGCAAGCGCAAGCGCCGCGCAGCCCCCGATCACCTGCCGTCGTCCCATCTCGCCACTCCTCCACCCGCACCCGGTTTCCATATCGGTGGCGCGCGGCCCAACGCAACGCCGCTGCGCGCTTGCCCGCTCACCACACCCGCGTTAGCCTCCGCGCATGGATGTGCCGCTGATCGACCCCTTTGCCCGCCCGATCACCTACCTTCGCGTCTCGGTGACGGATCGCTGCGATTTTCGCTGCGTCTATTGCATGTCAGAGAACATGACGTTCCTGCCGAAAAAGGAGCTGTTGACACTGGAAGAGCTCGACCGTGTCTCTTCGGCCTTCATCCGCCTTGGCGTGCGCAAGCTGCGCATCACGGGCGGAGAGCCCCTCGTCCGCCGCGGGATCCTCGGCTATTTCGAGGCGATGGCGCGTCACCTTGAGGCGGGCACGCTCGATGAGCTGACGCTGACGACCAACGGCTCCCAACTTGACCGTTTCGCGGAAGATCTGGCGGCGCTTGGCGTTCGTCGGATCAACATCTCGCTCGATACGCTCGACGCAGAGAAGTTTGCCGCCGTCACCCGCTGGGGCAAGCTTGAGAAGGTTCTCCGCGGGATCGCTGCCGCGCGCGCGGCGGGGATGCGCGTCAAGATCAATACGGTTGCGTTGAAGGGCTTCAACGAGGACGAGCTCTTTGATCTGCAGATGTGGTGCGCGCGCGAGGGGATGGACCTCACGTTCATCGAAGTGATGCCCATGGGGGATTTGGGCAACGAAGACCGGATCGGGCAGTACTGGTCGTTGAAAGACCTGCGCGCTCGCCTCGCCGAGCGGTTCCAAGTAATCGACCTCGCCGAACGCTCAGGCGGCCCGGCCCGCTATGTGCGGCTTGAAGAGACCGGCCAGAAGATCGGCTTTATCACGCCGCTCACGCACAATTTCTGCGAAAGCTGCAATCGCGTGAGGATGACCTGCACGGGCGAGCTCTTCATGTGCCTCGGCCAGGAGGACAACGCCGATCTGCGTGTGCCCCTGCGCGCCACCGCCGAGGATGACGGCCCGCTCGAAGAGGCGATCCGCGCGGCGATTGCGCGTAAACCGAAGGGGCATGACTTCGACTATTCACGGCAACGCGTCGACGGTCAGGTCTCTCGCCATATGAGCCATACCGGCGGTTAGGTATTTTCCTGTGGGCGCGTGGCAGCGCTCGCCATGGCATGCAGACAGGGCCGCAATCCCACAAACGAAGGCCGGGTGCGCTGTCAAAGCCGTCCCGCCCTAGGGCGCGGCATGAAGAGGCCGCGCGGGATTGCCTGCCACAACGGCACCCGCCGCCACCTCGCGGGTGACCACGGCACCGGCTCCGATCGTCGCCCCGTCGCCGATTGTCACGCCCGGCAGGATCAGCGCCCCGCCGCCGATCCACACCTGCGCCCCCAGCGTGATCGGCCGGCCGAATTCGAGCCCCTCCGCCCGGATCGCCGGGTCGCGCGGGTGGTCGGCTGCGAGAAGTTGCGTCCCTGGGCCGATCTGCGTACCGCTTCCGATGCGCACCGGACAGACGTCGAGCACCACGCAGCCGAAGTTAAAGAACACATCGTCGCAGAGATGGATATTCACGCCGTAATCAACGCGGAACGGCGGCTGGATTGCACAGCCCGACCCATAGCTGCCGAGAAGCGCGTCGAGGATCGGACGCCGCGCGTCGCCCTCGCCAGAGATCGTCGCATCGTAGTCACGGGTGAGTGCCTGTGCACGACGGTGCTGCGCTTTCAGATACGGATGACCGGGGTCGTAGAGCGCGCCGGAGACCATCTTGCCCCATTCCACGGGCCCGTCCGAGGCGTCGGTCACGTACCGGTCACATAAAGCCCAGTTCGAGCTTGGCCTCGTCCGACATCATGTCCATGCCCCAGGGCGGATCCCACGTGATCTCCACGTCGACCTGCTGCACGCCCGGCAGCGGCTCGACGGCTTCGGCCACCCAGCCGGGCATCTCGCCGGCCACGGGGCAACCCGGAGCGGTCAGCGTCATGATCACAGAGACTTCGCCCGCCTCGCCGATGTCGATCGTGTAGATCAGCCCGAGATCGAAGATATTCACGGGGATCTCAGGATCATAGACCGTGCGGCACGCCTCCACGACCTGGTCGTACAGGGGATGATCCGTCGTCGAAGGGCGGATCAGCGGCGCGCCCTCCATCGGGCCGGCGTCCGGCTGTGTGCTCTCGGGGCTGGCGCTCATGGGGCAGGGCCTCACATCCTGGTTTATTGCCGATATAGGAAATCTCGCCGCTCCGGTCCAGACGTTCGCCGAACGCGCCTATAGGGGTTTTCCGCCTGAGGCCCGCGCGCCCGTACGTTTGCGGACGGGGGCAGGGCGCACGCGCTTTTCGATCTCCTCGTAGAGCAACCCTGCGATGTTCTTGCCGGAGCACCTCTCGATGCCTTCGAGCCCGGGCGAGGAGTTGACCTCGAGCACTTTCGGCCCGTCGGCCCCGCGCAGCAGATCCACCCCCGCCATGTGGAGCCCAAAGGCCTTGGCCGCGCGCAGAGCGGTCTCCCGCTCGACTTTCGTAATCCGTACCGCCTCTGCCGTGCCGCCCTGATGGAGGTTCGACCGAAACTCGCCAGCCGCCGCCTTGCGCCGCATCGAGGCAACGACCTTCGTGCCAACCACGAGACAGCGGATATCCTCGCCCGCGGCCTCTTTCACGAAGTTCTGGACGAGGAAATTGGCCTTGAGACCACGGAATGCCGAGATCACCGATTGCGCGGCTTTCTTCGTCTCGGCGAGGACCACACCCTTGCCTTGGGTGCTCTCTAAGAGCTTTACGATGAGTGGGGCCGATCCCACGACCTCGATCAAATTGTCGGTGTCCTGAGGTGAGGCGGCGAAGGCCGTCATCGGCATGCCGATCCGCTGGCGGGCCAGGATCTGATGGGCATGGAGCTTGTCGCGGCTCGACGTGATCCCCGCCGAACCATTGACGCAATAGGTCCCGAGCGTTTCGAATTGCCGAATGACGGCGGTGCCATAGGCGGTGACCGAGGCGCCGATCCGCGGGACGATGGCATCGTAGCGGGGCAGACGCTGCCCGTCGTAGTGGACCTCGGGCGCAAGCGCGTTGATCGCCATGTAGCAGCGCGTTGTGTTGATCACCTCGACGACGTGCCCGCGCTTCTCCCCCTCCGCGACGAGCCGCGTGGTCGAATAATTCGTTTCCTCCCGGCTCAGCACAGCGATGCGCAGCGTGCGCCGCGGCGCCGCTTCGCGCACGCGCGGCGTGTGATAGGCGTCAAAGCTGAGTTCGGGCTGGCATTGGCTCTCGGCTGGGCTGACCAGCACGTACTCGCCCAAGGCCTGCCGCCCAAGTAGCATCCGATAGGCCATCGTGCCCCGGTCCGTGAGCGTCATTTCGATCGGCCAACTCTGATCAGCCACGTGCAGGTCGGTGGCGATGACGTAGCGCAGCTCGGTCTCGCCGTTCGAGGACGTCACCTCGCGCCGATCGACGATGTCGGCCGAGCAGGCAATCGAGACGTCATCATTGCCCGGGATCGGGTGCACGGCAAAGCGTACCTTGGGGCGCGCAACCGGTCCAAAGGCTTCGATGTCGAAGGCGTGCAGAGCTGAGGTCTTGGCGCCGGTATCGACCTTGGCCTTCATCGCCGGCAATCCGATCCCGGGGAGCGCAACCCATTCTTCCCAGCCAAAGGTCAGCGGTTCAGTCACTCGCGGCCTCCTTATTTGGTAGGGCGAGCGTGATGCCCGCGACACAACACTCAGATACCGCCCCTCAGATCCCAGGAAAAGCCGTTGAAGAAGCGCCGCCGCCCCCTTCTTTTTGCTAGAAATATCGCGGGGTCTGGGGCAGAGCCCCAGCCCATGCTCCATACCAATCCTTTCCGGTTCACGCTGAACGCCACGGATGGCGCCGCCCGCACGGGCCTCATTGAGACGCCGCGCGGCGAAATCCGTACGCCCGCTTTTATGCCCGTGGGCACCGCGGCAACGGTTAAGGCAATGCGCCCCGAAAACGTGCGCGAGACCGGCGCAGACATCCTCTTGGGCAACACCTATCACCTGATGTTGCGCCCCACCGCCGAGCGGATCGCGCGGCTCGGCGGGCTCCACCGCTTCATGAATTGGGAGCGCCCGATCCTGACCGATAGCGGCGGCTTTCAGGTGATGTCGCTCGCCGAGCTGAGAAAGCTCACGGAAGAGGGTGTCACCTTCCGCTCCCATATTGACGGGAGCAAACACATGCTGAGCCCCGAACGCTCGATGGAGATCCAGAAGCTTTTGGGTTCGGACATCGTGATGTGTTTCGACGAGTGTCCCGCGCTCCCGGCCGACCGCGCGCGGATCGACGAGAGCATGCGCCTTTCGATGCGCTGGGCCGCGCGCTCTCGCGACGCGTTCGGAGACCGTCCAGGCCACGCGCTCTTCGGCATCCAGCAGGGCGGGCTTGAGGAGGATCTGCGCGCCGCGAGCGCCGAGGCGCTGACCCGGATCGGCTTTGACGGCTACGCGGTGGGCGGGCTCGCGGTCGGAGAGGGGCAGAAGGCGATGTTCGGCTGCCTCGACTATGCGCCGGGCCAGCTCCCCAAGGAAAGGCCGCGCTACTTGATGGGTGTGGGCAAACCCGACGACATCGTCGGCGCGGTGAAGCGCGGGATCGATATGTTCGATTGCGTTCTGCCCTCGCGCTCCGGCCGGACCGGGCAGGCCTTTACGCGCCGCGGCGTCGTGAACATCAAAAACGCGCGCCACGCCGACGACCCGCGTCCCCTCGACGAGGACTGCACCTGTCCCGCCTGCCGCAACTACTCCCGCGCCTACCTGCACCATCTCTTCCGGTCGGGCGAGATCCTCGCCTCGATGCTGCTGACCTGGCACAACCTGCATTACTACCAGGAGATAATGGCCGGCATGCGGGCTGCGATTGCAGCCGGGACATTCGCAAAGTGGGAGGCCCAGTTCCACACGCTTCGGGCGCAGGGGGACATTGAGCCGATTTAGCCTTAGACGTTCGAACGTAGAGCGTAGCCGTGCCAGCGCAGTCCCGGGGGTTGGCGCAGCAACCGTTGGGCTGCAGTGCTTTATCCCAGCCACATACCTCCCCGACCGGACCTAAGCGCTTACGGAGACAAAGCGCCATCCCGTCTCGCCAACCAGAGATCGGTGCACCTTTGGTGCGACGGAACGGGACGGCGCCGGCACGGCGGCCCTAGGCTTTTGCTCCGTGCCAGGCTGCGAAACTCGACGTGTAAGGCTTATGGGCGCACGGGCCATGAGGTGAGATCTCCCACCCCGCCAAAACAATCGCCCTAATCCACCCCTGCTGTCGCGCTTAGACCCACGCAACACCCCCATACGTCCCCACGTTTAGGAATTCTCAAACTGCCGCTTGCCGCCGGCCCCCACGACGGGCACACTCTGCGCGCAAGGGGATTGATGTTGAAACCATGCCACACCGGCCCCAGGTATCACCCCCGAACCCGGAGACGGATGGGAGCTGCCGCGAAGCGGGGCCAAGGCCGTCTTGCCAACAAAACAGGACATCGAGCACATGCAAGAGCCTCTGAGCCCCTCCTACCCGGTGCTGCCCCTGCGCGACATCGTCGTGTTCCCCCATATGATCGTCCCGCTTTTTGTGGGACGCGAGAAATCCGTCCGCGCGCTCGAAGAAGTGATGTCGGACGACAAGCAGATCCTGCTTGCGAGCCAGATTGACCCTGCCGAGGACGATCCAGAACCCGAAGGGATCTACCGCGCAGGTGTGCTTGCCAACGTGCTGCAGCTCCTCAAGCTCCCCGATGGCACGGTGAAGGTGCTGGTCGAGGGCAAGGCCCGCGTGAGGATCGACGAATACCTCGACAACGACGCCTTCTTTGAAGCGAAGGCGCAGTACCTGACCGAACTCCCCGGCGAGGCGGAAGAGGTCGAGGCGCTCGTGCGCTCCGTCGCGGGTGAGTTCGAGCGCTACGCCAAAGTCAAAAAGAACATCCCCGAAGAGGCGCTTACGGCCGTTGCAGAGGCGCGCCAGGCCGCCAAGCTCGCGGATCTAGTGTCAGGTCATCTCGGCGTCGAGGTCGACAAGAAACAGGAGCTTTTGGAGACGCTCTCCGTCGCCGAGCGTCTGGAGAAGGTCTATGGCCTGATGCAAGGCGAAATGTCGGTCTTGCAGGTCGAAAAGAAGATCAAGACGCGCGTGAAATCGCAAATGGAGCGGACGCAGCGCGAATACTATCTTAACGAACAGATGAAGGCGATCCAGCGCGAGCTGGGCGACGGCGAAGAGGGCCAGAACGAAATCGCCGAGCTCGAGGAGAAGATCGCGGCCACGAAACTCTCCAAAGAAGCGCGCGAAAAGGCCGAAAACGAGGTCAAAAAGCTCAAGAATATGAGCCCGATGTCGGCCGAAGCGACTGTGGTACGCAACTATCTCGACTGGATGCTGTCGATCCCGTGGGGCACCCGCTCCCGCGTCAAAAAGGACCTCGGCCGCGCGCAGCGCATCCTCGACGATGACCACTACAGCCTGGAAAAGGTCAAGGAACGGATCGTCGAGTATCTCGCCGTGCAGCAGCGCTCAAAGAAGCTCAAGGGCCCGATCCTGTGCCTTGTCGGCCCGCCCGGCGTGGGCAAGACGAGCTTGGGTAAATCGGTCGCCAAGGCCACAGGCCGCGAGTTCATCCGCATCTCGCTCGGCGGTGTGCGCGACGAAAGCGAGATCCGTGGGCACCGGCGGACCTATATCGGCTCGATGCCCGGTAAGATCATCCAGGCGCTGAAAAAGGCCAAGACGACGAACCCGCTGATCCTGCTCGACGAGATCGACAAGATGGGCCAGGACTTCCGCGGTGATCCGGCCTCGGCCATGCTCGAAGTGCTCGACCCCGAGCAGAACGGCACCTTTGTCGATCACTATCTCGAAGTCGAGTATGACCTGTCGAACGTGATGTTCCTGACCACGGCGAACTCCTACAACATGCCCGGGCCGCTACTCGACCGGATGGAGATCATTTCGCTCGCCGGCTACACGGAGGACGAAAAGCGCGAGATCGCCAAACGTCACCTCGTCGCAAAGCAAGTGAAGAACCACGGGCTTAAGAAAGGCGAGTTCGAGCTGACGGATGAGGCGCTGACCGAGATGATCCGCGTCTACACGCGCGAGGCGGGCGTGCGGAACCTCGAACGCGAGATCGCCAAGACGGCGCGGAAAGCGGTGACGCAGATCGTTCGGGGAGAACTTGAGAAAGTCACGGTAACGCCCGACAATCTTGAGGATTTCCTGGGCGTGAAAAAGCACCGCTATGGGCTGGCGGAGGTCGAGGATCAGGTCGGCGTCGTC
Organism: Pseudomonadota bacterium; assembly: GCA_038745585.1. GTDB lineage: Bacteria > Pseudomonadota > Alphaproteobacteria > Rhodobacterales > Rhodobacteraceae > HLUCCA09. The sequence continues at coordinate 137,256 of JBCDLH010000005.1, read as the reverse complement.
ACTGGGCTCGCCTACACGTCGGTCGGTGGCGATCTCTTGCAGATCGAAGCGCTGCGCCTGCCGGGCAAGGGCCGGATGAAAACGACCGGTAAGCTCGGTGACGTGATGAAAGAGTCGATCGACGCCGCCTCAAGCTACGTCCGCTCCATCGCGCCGCAAATCGGGGTAAAGCCGCCAAGTTTTGACACGATGGATATCCACGTCCACGTGCCTGAGGGCGCCACGCCGAAGGACGGGCCATCGGCGGGCCTTGCGATGGTCACGTCGATCGTTTCGGTTCTCACCGGCATCCCGGTGCGCAAAGACATCGCCATGACAGGCGAGGTTACGCTCCGCGGGAACGCGCTGCCCATCGGCGGGCTGAAAGAAAAGCTCCTCGCCGCGCTCCGTGGTGGCATCAAGACCGTGCTGATCCCAGAGGAGAATGAAAAAGACCTCGCCGAGATCCCGGATAATGTGAAGGCTGGGCTCGACCTGATCCCCGTGTCCCATGTCTCCGAGGTTTTGGAGCACGCGCTCGTCGCCAAGCCCGAGCCCATCGAGTGGGACGAGGCGGCTGAAGAGGAGGCTGCGCTCGCCCGGGCCGCCGCCCTCCGTAACGAAGGCCCGGCCGCACAGACCGCGCACTGACCTCCAACTCGGAGGTGAAGACAGGGCAGGCGCCGCGAGCGCCTGCCTTTTTCGTGTTGAGGTAAAGCCGCTTGGAGCCGCGCCCCTAAACTACAACATGCAGAGTGCGCAGCACAGGCTTGCTTTTAAAAGGTTAATTGGCTCCGGCGGTAGGGATCGAACCTACGACCAATTGATTAACAGTCAACTGCTCTACCGCTGAGCTACGCCGGAACTGCGGCGCGCTATAGCAAGGCTGTCTGAACGCGTCCAGAGGGGCGACGCGAAATTCGCCGCCGGGCGCGAGCGGTGCGCTCCGTCAGGCCAAATCAAATTCGACCGTGGCAGAGAGCGCGCCGCGCGGCGCGACCCGGGCGTCTTCACTCAGCGCGATGAGGTGCGCGAGGACGTTACGCTCCGCAGCAGGTAAGAGTCCTGCGTCGATGTCGGTGTAGATCGCCCGTGTGAGGGCGGCTGGGGTCGCCGGACCCGCCGCCAACGCGGCGAGGATCTGCGCCGTGCGCCTCTCCCGGTGTGCGATGAGCCAATCCAGACGGGCAGCGGGCGCGTCCACCGGGTCTCCATGGCCGGGAAAGAACCGGCGCGCTTGCACAGCCTTCAACCGATGACAGGATGCTAGGACCGCGCGGAGATCGCCGTCGGGAGGCGAGACAAGGGACGAGGCCCAGCCCATCACGTGGTCGCCCGTAAAGACACGGTCGCCTTGGGTGAAGGCGAGGTGGTCGGACGTATGGCCCGGTGTCGCGAGCGCCGCCAAGCGCCATCCGGGGCCGCAAACCTCTCCGCCATCCTCGAGCACATGGTCGGGCGCAAATGCGCGATCGACGCCTTCCCCGCCGCCCACGAGCCCCGCCGCCGCGAGTTCGGCCATGATCGGGCGGCGGCGCCCCGTCATGTCTCCCGCGGCATAGATCGGCGCGCCGGTCTCGCGCGCAAGCCGGGGGGCGAGCGTGGAGTGATCGCGGTGCGCGTGGGTCACGAGAATGGCGGCGACCGTCTGGCCCGCAAGGCTGGCGCGGATCGCGTCAAAATGGGCGGGCAAGTCGGGCCCCGGGTCGATCAAGGCGACAGACCTTGCGCCGACAATCCAGGTATTGGTGCCAGTGAATGTCATCGGCGACGGATTCGGCGCGCGAACGACGCGCAGCCCGGGCTCGATCTCTTCGGCGCGCGCGGGGGCTTGCATCGATGATCCTTCTCCATCACGGGCGCCCGCCCAGCGCAAATTGCCGATGTCGGACAATGGTCAAGTGGACTAGCATTAGCCCATGACGTTCGACTGGCTCAAACGCTCCATGCCGCGAGGCATTTACGGGCGCACGGCGCTGATCCTGCTGGTGCCGCTCATCGCATTGCAGGTCGTGGTCTCGGTCGTCTTCATTCAGCGCCACTTCGAGGACGTCACGCGGCAGATGACGCGGGGGATCGTCAAGGATCTCGACCTCTTGATGAGCGAAGTTGACGAGACCCGGAGCCGAGCAGGTGCAATCGCCAACACGGTAGATCTGCGGCGCGACCTCGATCTCGACGTGACGCTCCCGCTTGCCATGCCCGCCGCCCCGGGCACGACACGGCGCCTCTTTTACGATCTCTCAGGCGTGACGGTGGTCGCCACTTTGCGTGAGGAGGTGCCGGAGTTGCGCGCCGTCGATCTGGCGCGCGACACAGGCTCGGTCTTTGTCGAGCTTGAGACGAGATTCGGCGTAATGGGGGTCGAGTTCTCGCGCCGCCTCGTTGCGGCGTCGAACCCGCATCAGTTTCTTGTCATCATGCTTGTCTTCGGGGTGTTGGTAACGGTTGTGGCGTTCGTCTACCTCCGCAATCAGCTTCGGCCCGTGTCCGATCTGGCCAACGCGGCCGAGGCCTTTGGCAAGGGCCGGGTCGTGTCCTATCGCCCGCGCGGGGCACTTGAGGTCCGCCAAGCGGGGACGGCGTTTCTCGACATGCGAGGCCGGATCGAGCGGCAGATCGAACAACGCACGCTGATGCTTTCGGGGATCAGCCACGATTTGCGCACACCGCTGACGCGGCTCCGCCTGGGGCTTTCGATGCTGCCTGAGGGCGAGGACGTCGCGGCGATGGAGCGGGATGTCGAGGAGATGGAGGCGCTGATCGATGCCTTCCTCGACTTTGCCCGCGCAGATGCAGAGGCCGAGCCCGAGCTGTCCGATCCGGTCGAAATCGTCAGCCGCGCCGTCGAGAAGGCGCAGCGGGCCGGCGGCGCCGTGACGCTTCTGCCCGCCGAATTCGACGAGGGCGACCCTGTGCCCTTGCGCGGCCGCGCCATCGAGCGGGCGCTCGGGAACCTCATCGGAAACGCAATGCGCTATGGCAAGCGTGCGGAGGTCTCGCTGCAACGCCGGTCGCGGACGCTGCACTTTGTCGTAGAGGATGACGGTCCTGGGATCGAACCAGACTGGCGCGAGCAGGCGCGCAAACCGTTCGCGCGTCTCGACGCTGCCCGGAACCAGGACATGGGCTCAAGCGTGGGGCTCGGCCTTTCCATCGCCCACGACATCGCGCGCAGCCATGGCGGGCGGCTAGAGCTTGGGGAGAGCGTGGGGATGGGCGGTCTACGCGCCGAAATCGTCGTCGCGGTCTAGGCCGCGCTATTCGACACGGCGGGTCGCTCCGCCTTCGGATTGGCGTCCGTCGCCCGGACGTCCGACCATGTGATGAAGCGCTTGTGCGGCGAGGTTTCTGTGCGCGTCCGCGCGGTGCCGTCGGGTCGTCCCGCCGCACATGTCAGCCCCCGCCTTCCAGATACCGTATTGCGACACGTGATCGAGCGCGAAGAGCGCGAGCTTAAGTCGATACATTTTTGAAAAATCCTGCCTGCCTGCCTGTGCGCGGTGTTGCGGCATAATAGCGCAGGCCTTGGGCCCGTCCAGCCGGCCGGTCCGATGCCGGAGGTCGCTCACGCATTGTTACTTTTTTGTCAGCGATTTAGGCGCCTTGCCCAAGTGACAGGCAGCCTTTTGCCGATGTTGCACACGCGGCCACAGGACGGCTCTTTTCACGGGACATCCTCGCCCGCACGGTGACGGTTGGATGGGCTTGGATAAAGGGGCAGTCAAAGATGAGCGCGGTTCGGCAAGCAGGTGTTTCGCAGGCAACGGAGATCAAACCGTCCGACGTGACCGATTATTGGGTCGAGGAGGTCGGACCGAGCGGCTGGTACAGCGTAGACGACGCCGTCGATGCCGAGATCCGCGCCCGCTTTCAGACAGCGTGGCAGGTGGCGCGGTCCGGCGGCTTGCAGCACTGGAAATGCGGGCCGGACCGGTCGCTTGCCTATCTGATCCTGACCGATCAGTTCCCGCGCAACATGTTCCGCGAGGAGGGCCGATCCTTTGCCACGGATGGCATAGCGCGCGGTGCCGCGCTGCGCGCGATTAAGCAGGGCTGGGATACGCGGGTGCCCGAACCGCAGCGGCAATTCTTCTATCTGCCGCTCATGCACTCGGAGGTGCTGGAGGACCAAGAACGCGGATTGCGGCTGATCTTGACGAGAATGCCGCAAACTGGCGGCTCAAACCTCCTCCACGCCCGGGCCCATCGCGAGGTCATCCGACGCTACGGACGCTTTCCCCACCGCAACTCAGCCCTCGGGCGAACATCAACGCCGAGCGAGGCGACATTCCTCGAAAAAGGCGGCTATGGCGGTGTCGTGCGGGAGCTGGACGCCGCTTAACATCTATCACGTCCGTCCTGTGCGGCGCGCCCGCGTCCTCTGGGCGCGGGTCCGTGCGGTTTAGCTTCCGCATGGGTTCGTTTACACCGGCTCAAGGCCGGTACACCCCGCCAAGGGCGGTGCCGCGCGGATGCAACTGAGGCGAGAGGGCGAGACATGGCTGAGACGCAGTTCGATATGATCGTGATTGGAGCGGGCCCTGGCGGCTATGTCGCCGCGATCCGGGGCGCGCAACTGGGTCTGAAAGTGGCCTGTATCGAGCGCGAGCACTTTGGCGGCATTTGCCTCAACTGGGGCTGCATCCCAACCAAAAGCATGCTGCGCTCGGCCGAGGTGTATCACTTGATGGAACGGGCCAAGGAGTTTGGCCTCGCCGCGGAAAAAATCAGCTATGACATCGACGCCGTCGTGAAACGCTCTCGCGGCATTGCCAAGCAGCTCAATGCCGGCGTCCAGCATCTTCTAAAGAAGAACAAGGTGACAGCGATCCTCGGCGAGGCCACGCTCTCGGGCAAAGGCAAGGTGTCGGTCAAGACCGACAGTGGCACCCAAGAGCTGACGGCCAAAGGCATCGTGCTGGCCACCGGCGCGCGGGCGCGCGAGTTGCCGGGGCTTGAGGCGGACGGCGCGCGCGTCTGGACCTACAAGCACGCGCTTGTCCCGCCGCACATGCCGAAAAAGCTCCTCGTCATCGGTTCCGGCGCGATCGGGATCGAATTTGCGAGTTTTTACAATACGCTCGGCACCGATACGACCGTTGTAGAGGTGCAAGACCGGATCCTGCCCGTCGAGGATGCCGAGATCTCGGCCTTTGCCAAGAAGAGCTTCACCAAGCAGGGGATGAAGATCTTGGAAAAGGCGATGGTGAAAAAGCTCGACCGGGCCAAAGACAAGGTGACAGCGCATATCGAGATCGACGGCAAGGTCGAACCGCACGCGTTCGACACGGTGATCTCCGCCGTCGGAATCGTCGCCAATACCGAAGGGTTGGGCCTGGAAAAGTTGGGCGCAAAGCTCGACCGATCCTTCGTCGTCACGGACGAATATCGCCGCTCTGGCGTCGAGGGGCTCTATGTGATCGGCGACGCAACCAATGGACCGTGGCTTGCGCACAAGGCAAGCCACGAGGGCGTGATGGTCGCCGAGTTGATCGCCGGAAAGAACACAGCACACCCTGTCGAGCCGCACCAAATCGCCGGTTGCACCTATTGCCACCCGCAGGTGGCGAGTGTCGGCCTGACCGAGGCAAAGGCCAAAGACGCGGGGCACGAGATCCGCGTCGGTCGGTTTCCGTTCATCGGCAACGGCAAGGCGCTGGCGCTCGGCGAGCCCGAGGGGATGATCAAGACCGTCTTTGACGCCAAGACCGGCGAGCTTCTAGGCGCCCATATGATTGGTGCGGAGGTCACCGAGCTGATCCAGGGTTATATCGTTGGGCAGAAGCTCGAAACGACCGAGGAGGACCTTATGGAGACGGTCTTCCCCCATCCGACCCTCTCGGAGATGATGCACGAGTCGGTGCTCGACGCCTATGACCGCGTGATCCACGTCTAAAGCATCGCTTTCAGTCAAACTGGAGCCCCCGATGCGTCGATCCTTCTTGTATGCCATGAGTCTCTCGGTTGCCGGGGCTGTAGGTGCTGTTCCAGCGGCTGCCCAATCCTTGATCGGGGAGTACTTCACGCTGATCGCGCCACAGGACATGTTCAACTCGCGGGGGCAGCGCCTCACCGATTGGTGCGCGATCATCCAACAGGAGCGCGCAAACTATCACCGCTTTGGCATCCGCCAGGAGATGGATCAGGGCGATCCGATCTTTGGCAGCCGCGAGGCCCGCGCAGCCATCGCGGGCAATTGCGTGGTCGGGCAGCGGAGCGAATACATCCCTGCTGTGCTCGAGCGGGGGGAGACGCGCTTCCTCTGGATCCAGATTTACGGCAACGGCAGCTTTCCCGCCTACATTCTCGTGCGCGAGGGCGCGGGCTAGGCCATGCCAAACGACGACCGGACCCATTGGGCCGCAGTCCTTGCGCTGTGGCTTGCAGGGCTGGGGGCGGCGGCGCAATACGGCAAGGTCGCGGTCGTCTATGACATGTTGCCCGCCTATTACCCGGGCGCGGGGGCGACGCTCGGGTGGGCCGTGTCGCTGGTTGGCGTCGTCGGCCTCGTCCTTGGCGTCGTGGCGGGCGTCGTTGTGGCCCGTGTCGGGCTCAAGCGGGCGATGGCAGTCGGGCTTCTCGGCGGTGCGGTCTTGTCGGCCCTACAAGCGTTTATGCCGCCGCTCTGGCTCTTGCTGCCGTTGCGCGTGGTGGAGGGCGCATTTCACCTCGCCCTCGTCGTCGCCGCGCCAACGCTGATCTCGCAGCTGTCTGCGCAGCGCCATCGCGGCTTCACGCTGACGCTCTGGGGCACGTTCTTTGGTGTCGCCTTCGCCCTTGTCGCCGCATTCGGGGTGCCATTGGCACAAGCACAGGGCATCGGTGCGCTCTTTTTCGCCCATGGGATCTGGCTTGCGCTCTGCGCGCTCCTTCTCGCGCCGCTCTTGCCGGGCGACAACCGGTCGGACGGCGCGCTGCCTTCGTTGGGCGAGGTGACGCGCCAGGCCGCACGCCTCTATCGCTCGCCCTGGATCGGAGCGGCGGCTTGGGGCTGGCTCTTTTACACCTTCTCCTTTGTGAGCCTGCTCACGCTCATCCCGCCCTACATTCCCGGAGCTCTGCGCACGGCGACGCTGGCGGCAATGCCGCTCGTCTCGATCGCGTCGTCGATGGTCATCGGTGTCGCGCTGTTGCGGGTGATGCCTGCCGTGCGGGTGGTGGAGCTCGGCTTTGTAGCGGCGGTGCTTGGGGTGCTGGCGCTCCTCGCACTGCCCGGCAACCCGGTCGTGTGCCTTTTGACGGCGGCCGCGCTCGGACTTGTCCAGGGCGCAAGCTTTGCCGCGGTGCCCGAGCTCAACGACGCTCCAACCGACCGCGCATTGGCCAATGGCGGCATGGCGCAGATGGGCAATCTCGGCAATACGATCGGCGTGCCGATCCTGGCCGCGGGGATCGCGGTCGCGGGCTATCCTGGGCTTCTGGTGCCGCTCGCCGTTGCGCTCTGTCTTGGCGGGTTGACGCATTTCGCCCTTGGCCTTCTTCGCCGGCCGCGGGCCGGAGCCTCGGGCCCCGCCGCTTGAATCGCCCAGGAAACGCCGCCGCCCAAGGGCTTACTGCCGACTTGGCAGGCTCTGTCGGCATGTTCATACTTCGTTCTCTTTTTCCCATTGGCCCGACGGAGCACTTCCCCTAGGTTCCCAGTTGAGGAACGAGGTGGGACTCATGGCCGAGCAGAAGCATATCGAGGTCCGCGGGGCGCGGGAGCACAACCTAAAGTCGGTCGACGTGGATATCCCGCGCGACCAGCTCGTGGTCGTGACTGGCCTTTCGGGCTCGGGCAAGTCGTCGCTCGCCTTCGACACGATCTATGCCGAAGGGCAGCGGCGCTATGTCGAAAGCCTCTCGGCCTATGCGCGGCAATTCCTCGACATGATGGAAAAGCCGGATGTGGACCATATCACCGGCCTCTCGCCCGCGATCTCCATCGAGCAAAAGACGACGTCGAAAAACCCGCGCTCCACCGTCGGCACCGTGACGGAAATCTACGACTACATGCGCCTTCTCTTCGCCCGCGTCGGCACGCCCTATTCGCCGGCCACCGGCCTGCCCATCGAGGCGCAGCAGGTGCAGGACATGGTCGACCGTGTCATGACGTTGGAGGAGGGGACGCGCGCCTATCTCCTCGCGCCTATCGTGCGGGACCGTAAGGGCGAGTATCGCAAAGAATTCCTGGAACTTCGCAAGCAAGGCTTTCAGCGCGTCAAGGTCGACGGCGCGTTCCACGAATTGGACGACCCACCAAAGCTCGACAAGAAGTTTCGCCACGATATCGACGTGGTGGTTGACCGGATCGTCGTCCGTGAGGGGATCGAAACCCGCCTTGCCGACAGCTTTCGCACCGCGCTCGACCTCGCCGAAGGCATTGCAATCCTCGAAACGGCGACCCAGGACGATACGCAAGAGCCCGAGCGCATCACCTTTTCCGAGAACTTCGCCTGTCCGGTCAGCGGTTTTACGATCCCTGAGATCGAGCCGCGGCTCTTTTCGTTTAACGCGCCCTTCGGCGCCTGCCCCGAATGCGACGGGCTGGGCCAGGAGCTCTTCTTTGACGAGCAACTTGTTGTTCCGGATGCGACGCTCAAGATCTACGACGGCGCGCTCGCGCCCTGGCGCAAGGGCAAAAGCCCCTACTTCCTGCAAACGATCGAGGCCATCGCCAAGCACTACGAATTCGACAAGAATGCCCGGTGGAAGGACCTTCCGGCCCATGTGAAGCAGGTCTTCCTCTACGGCTCCGGCGACGAGGAGATCCTCTTTCGCTACGACGAGGGCGGGCGCGTCTATCAGGTCTCGCGCCCGTTTGAAGGCGTGATCCCGAACATGGAGCGGCGCTATCGCGAGACTGACAGCGCGTGGATCCGCGAAGAATTTGAGCGGTATCAGAACAACCGGCCCTGCGCGGCCTGCGGCGGCTATCGCCTGCGGCCCGAGGCGCTGGCCGTCAAGATCGCGGGGCTCCATATTGGGCATGTGACCGAGATGTCGATCCGCGAGGCTTTTGCCTGGTGCGAGACGGTGCCCGAAGCCCTGACCGCCCAGAAAAACGAGATCGCGCGGGCCATCTTGAAGGAGATCCGCGAACGGCTTGGATTTCTGAATAATGTTGGGCTTGAATATCTTACGCTATCACGTGCAGCCGGTACTTTAAGCGGCGGCGAGAGCCAGCGCATTCGTCTCGCCAGCCAGATCGGTTCGGGGCTCACAGGTGTGCTTTACGTGCTCGATGAGCCCTCGATCGGCCTGCATCAGCGCGACAACGACCGTTTGCTGACAACGCTGAAAAACCTGCGCGACCAGGGCAACACGGTGATTGTCGTGGAGCACGACGAGGAGGCCGTGCGCGAAGCCGATTATGTCTTCGACATTGGCCCGGGCGCGGGCGTGCATGGCGGGCAGGTTGTGGCCCATGGCACGCCGTCCGAGATTATGGCCAACCCGGCGAGCGTCACCGGCGACTACCTCGCCGGGCGGCGAGAGATCGCCGTGCCGCCAACCCGGCGCAAGGGCAACAAAAAGAAGCTTAAGGTCGTCAAAGCCAGCGGCAACAACCTCAAGGACGTGACGGTCGACTTTCCGCTGGGCAAATTCATCTGCGTGACAGGCGTGTCCGGCGGCGGCAAATCCACCCTGACCATCGAGACGCTCTTCAAGACAGCATCCATGCGCCTCAACGGGGCGCGGCAGACGCCGGCCCCCTGCGAGACGATCAAAGGGTTGGAGCATCTGGATAAGGTCATCGACATCGACCAGCGCCCTATCGGCCGCACACCGCGCTCTAATCCAGCGACCTATACCGGCGCCTTCACCCCGATCCGCGATTGGTTTGCCGGCCTGCCGGAGGCGAAGGCGCGGGGCTATAAGCCGGGGCGCTTTTCCTTCAATGTGAAAGGCGGGCGCTGCGAGGCCTGTCAAGGCGACGGCGTCATCAAGATCGAGATGCACTTTCTGCCCGATGTCTATGTCACATGCGAGACGTGCGGGGGTGCACGCTACAACCGTGAGACCTTGGAAATCAAATTTAAAGGCAAGAGCATAGCCGACGTTCTTGATATGACGGTTGAAGACGCGCAGGAGTTTTTCAAAGCTGTCCCATCGATCCGCGAGAAGATGGACGCGCTGGTACGCGTGGGCCTTGGCTATATTAAGGTCGGCCAGCAAGCGACGACGCTTTCAGGCGGCGAAGCGCAGCGTGTGAAGCTCTCCAAAGAGCTCGCCAAGCGCTCCACTGGACGGACGCTTTATATTCTCGATGAGCCGACCACGGGCTTGCACTTTGAGGATGTTCGCAAACTTCTTGAAGTCTTGCATGAGCTTGTGGACCAAGGGAACACGGTCGTCGTGATCGAGCACAATCTCGACGTGGTGAAGACCGCAGACCACATCATCGATATTGGCCCCGAGGGCGGCGATGGCGGCGGCACTGTCGTCGCCGTCGGCACACCCGAGGAGGTCGCCGAGGTTGCCGAAAGCCATACGGGCCGGTACCTGAAGCCAATGCTACTGCCTCGCAAGTTGGCGGCTGAATAGGCGCCGAAGAGGGTCTTCAGCTCCGTCCGCGCGCCTCCAGCCGCTGAAGCATCGCCGAGAAATCCTTGCCTGAGCCGCCCTCGGCCTCCACGAATTGTGCGTAGATGTCCCGAGCGGACGCTCCGAGCCGCGTATCGGCGTCGACCGACCGCGCCGCCTTTTGCGAGAGGCGCAGGTCCTTGAGCATAAGGTCGGCCGAAAAGCCCGGAAGGTAACCGTTATCCGCCGGTGAGGCCGGGCCGACCCCAGGCGCCGGGCAATAGGTCGTTAGCGACCAGGATTGCCCCGATGAAGTGCTCGCGACATCAAAAAGCGCCTGTCGCGAGAGGCCGAGCTTATCCGCCAGAGAAAAGGCCTCGCAGGTCGCGATCATTGTCACGCCGAGGATCATGTTGTTGCAGATCTTGGCGGCTTGCCCGCTCCCCGCCGGGCCGCAAAGCACGGCCTTTTGGCCCATGACGTCGAAAAGCGGCTTGGCGCGCGCAAACCCGGCCTCCGGACCGCCGACCATGAATGTCAGTGTGCCCGCCGCCGCCCCGCCGACACCGCCCGAGACTGGCGCGTCGAGCGCCATAAGCCCGCCGCGCTCGGCCTCCTGCGCGAGGGCGCGCGCGCTTTCCACGTCGACCGTTGAGCAATCGAGGAAAACGGCGCCGGGCGTCAACGCCGGGATCACTTCGGCCGCCACGCGCATCAGAACCTCGCCATCGGGCAGCATGGTCAGGACGATATCCGCTCCGGCAGCCGCCTCCGCCGCTGAAGCTGCCGGGGTGACGCCGCCAGGGCAGGGGGCGGCAACGTCAAAGCCAGTCACGTCGTGCCCTGCCGCGGCGAGGTTGGCCGCCATCGGCGCGCCCATGTTTCCCAGGCCGATGAATCCAAGCTTCATGCCGTCACACCTCTCAGATCGAGCGCCTCCGCCCCGAGCGGCATCAGCATCGCTGTGACCTCGCGCAGGGGGACGTCGCCAAATGGGTGCGCCCATGCCGGTGCACGGTCTTTATCGATGATCTGCGCCCGAATGCCCTCGACGAAATCGCCCTGTTCAATCGCGCGATAAGTGTAACGATATTCCAATTCGAGTGCACGCGCGATCCCAGCCGTCGGCCCTTGAACGCGGTGAATTGCTTCGACGGCGCAGGCCATGGCGAGCGGTGCATTGCGAGAAAGCCGCTTGAGAGAAGCTTGGGCAAACTCGCCGCCCTCAAAGCGGAGCGCGCGGAGGATGTCGCCCAGTGTTTCGCCGCCAAAGAAATGGTCGATCTGCGGCTGCGCAGCAGCGAGCGCGCTCGGCGGTGGGGGCAGGGCGGCCCGGTCCACCGCGGTCCAATCGCCCGTCTCGATCAATTCCGCCTTCAGCGCATTCCACGCTTTCTGCGGGACGAAATAATCGGCAAACTCCGCATGGATGGCGCAGCCCGGACCCATGCGCGCGGCGCTCGTACCCAGATACTCGCCGAGCCGCCCCGGCGCCCGCGCAAGAAGCAGTGTGCCCCCCACATCCGGCATCAGCCCGATCGACACCTCGGGCATCGCGATTTGGCTGGTCTCGCACACGATCCGGTGCGAGCCGTGACATCCCAGGCCGACCCCGCCGCCCATTGTATAGCCGTGCAGGAAAGTTGCGACGGGTTTGGGGAACGCAAAAAGCCGCGCATTCATGCGGTATTCGTCGCGCCAGAAGGCGCGGGCCGGCTCGGCATCGCCGGTCTTGGCGGCGGCATAGATGTCCTGAAGGTCCCCGCCCGCGCAAAACGCCTTGTCGCCCACGGCGTCGATGACGAGCATCGTAATCCTGTCGTCGCTGTGCCACGCGCGCAAAGCGGCGTCTACGGCGCGTACGATGGCGTGGGTGACCGCATTGAGCGCCTGTGGACGCTCTAAAGTGATCCGCCCCACGCGACCTTCGATCCGGATGTCGACCTCGGCGCCCCCCCTCATGGGGCCAGCATGGCGCGCGCCGTAATCAGCCGCATGATCTCGTTGGTGCCTTCCAGGATCTGGTGCACGCGCAGGTCACGGACGATCTTTTCGATCCCGTAATCGGCGAGATAGCCATAGCCGCCATGGAGCTGCAGGCATTGGTCGGCGACGCGGCTCCCCGCCTCGGTGACAAATTTCTTGGCCATGGCGCAGGCCTTCGTTGCGTCTGGCGCGTCTTGGTCAAGCTTCCACGCGGCCTGGCGCAAGAAAATGCGCGCGGCTTCAAGCTCAATCTCCATGTCCGCCAGGCGAAACTGCAGCGCCTGAAACTCGGTGAGGCTCTGCCCAAAGGCCTGCCGCTCGCGCATGTAGCCGAGCGTGGCGTCAAGGGCGGCCTGCGCTGCGCCGAGCGAACAGGCGGCAATGTTGAGGCGTCCGCCATCGAGCCCAGCCATCGCGTAGCGAAAACCTTGCCCCTCTTCGCCCAAGAGCGCATCGGCCTCGATAGGGCAGGCGTCGAGCTGAACCTGGCGGGTCGGCTGCGCACGCCAGCCCATCTTGTCTTCGAGGGCACCAAAGCTCAGGCCCTCTGCCCCATCCTCGACAATAAAGGCCGAGATGCCTTTGGGGCCGAGGGCCCCCGTCCGAGCCATGACGAGATAGGCATCCGAATAGCCGCCGCCCGAGATGAAGGCTTTGGTGCCGGTCAGCCGCCAGCCCTCGTTGGTGCGCTCGGCCACTGTCCTGAGCGCGGCCGCGTCCGAGCCGCTGCCGGGCTCCGTCAGGCAGTAAGAAAAGAAGCGCTCCATCGAAATCGCGCTCGACAGAAAGCGGTCTTGCAGCGCGGGCGATCCGTAGCGCGCGATCATCGCTGCGCACATATTGTGGATCGACAGAAATGCCGCGACCGACGCGCACGATCGCGAGAGCGCCTCAAAGACAAGCGCCGCCTCAAGCCGGCTCAGCCCCGCGCCGCCCGCCGCTTCGGGCACGTAAAGCCCGCCAAAGCCCAACTCGGCCAGCCGCGGCCAGAGGGATTTGGGGATCTCGCCGGCCGCCTCCCAAGTCCGGGCAAAGGGCGCGATCTCCGCTTCACCAAAATTGCGGGCGAGGTCTTCGATCGCGCGCGCCTCGTCGCTCAGCGCAAAGTCCATGGCCGCCTCCCTCGCCCACGGGAATTGATCAATCGTTCAATTCTTCCCCGCCCGTTTTGACGCCGCGCGCGATGCCGCGCAACCGCTTTCCGAGCACGGGGACGCACGGGGACGCACGGAGCGCTGCCCCCAGCCACATCTTCTCTTTGCCTTAGGTATCGAAGCACCGCACCGGCCGAGCCCTGCGGCGTCCTTGCGGCGGAGCCTTAGATCAGCCGCACCTGCGTGCCGATTTCCACGAGGGCGAACAGCTCTTCGACCTGCTCGTTGTAGAGCCCAATGCAGCCCGAAGACGAGCGCCGCCCGATCTTTCGTGTGTCGTGGGTCCCATGGATCAGGTAGGCGGGCCAGGTGAGATACATCGCGTGGGTCCCGAGCGGGTTTCCCGGCCCGGGCGGCATAAACTCTGGCAAGGTCGGATCACGGCGGCGCATGTTCGCGGTCGGCGTCCAACTCGGCCCGACCTTTTTGCGCACAATCTCGGAGTAGCCGCGGCGCGTGAGTTCTTCGGTCAGCGGCACCGAGGTCGGGTAGAGCTTGTAGATCGAGGCATCGGCCGACCAATAGTGCAGCGCGCGCGAGCGCGTGTCACAGACGATGGCGCCAATGCCGAGATCGGTGAAATGGTCGCGCCAATCCTGATGGACGAAGCTCGACGTATTCCGCACCGGCGAAGGGCCAGCCTGTCGCAGCGGGTCCGCGGCCGCCTCGGCCTCTTGCGCGCGCAGTAGCGCGGGTGCGGCCAGCGCGGGCGCCGTCGCTGCGGCCAGTCGGAGAAGGCGTCTGCGGGAGAGGGTCTCGGTCATCGTGTCCTGCTCGTCGGATTTGTTTCTCTGCAATCCCTCCTGTGGCGTTGCCATAAGAGCGCTCAGCGGTCCAGTGCCCGGCCTTGTCCACACGGCGAAGTGAGCGGGTCGTAGAGCTTGCATCACGTTTTTGAAGGGGCCGACGCCGTGTCTTTGCCCGGAGCTTGGCCCCGACCTTGGCCCCGCGCTTGGCTTGGTGCTTGGCCTCGCGCTTGCGCCTTCGCCGTCGCATCGCAGCCCCGCGGTGTGAGGCGGTAGACGCCTTTTTCGACACGCTCGAACCAGCCATAGTGGTTGTCGGCCATCATGCGCGTGGCTCGGGTCACACCGGTCGCCCGGGCGATCTCGACGCCCCGCGCCGCGCCCGCAACATCGAGATAGGACGCGATACGCAAGGCATCCTGACGGTAGGCCGTGACCCGTCCAGCCGCGCTTGGCAGCCCTCCCGCCGTTGGGTCACCCTCGCGCCGGGCAAACTCCCGCAACAGATGCGCGCGCCGCCGCTTGGCCGGGCGCGGGGCATAGGGGCCGGGGTCGAGCGCGACGGTGGCTTGCCCGCGATGGACGAGGATCAGGCCGAGCCCGAGCCGCCGGCAGAGCGCGGTGTTGGCCTTGAGTGCGCCCTGCCATCGCGCGCCGCGGCCTTCGGGGACGGCGATGTAGACCGCATCGCTCAGCCGCAGCCGGTCGATCGCCTGGTGAAAGAGGCTAAGCGCAAAGCCGCGTTTCAGCTCGACGATCACGGGTGGCTCGCCGGCACGGCAGGCCACGATGTCGGCCGCGCCGACCTCGCCTTTGACCGCGTAGCCCTGCGCTTCGAGGAGCGCTTTGACCGGGGGATAAAGCGCGGCCTCCGTTTGCGCTGCTTCAGGCTCAGAGGCCGTCATGAAACTCCTCAACGAGCCCGGCCACAACGCCGCGCATGGCCTCCTCTGCGCTCTTTCCAGAGGCCCGCGCCTCGGCGAAGGCCGCGCGCTGTCGGTCCGCGCTCGTACCCTCGGCCACCACCTTGTGGACGCGTTCGAGCTCGGGCATGCAGCCTAGCGCTTCGGCATCCTCGGCTGCGAGATCCATTAACTCTTCCATGAGTTCGGCAAAGGGCACGATCTTGCGGGCGCCAAAGTCGATCAATCCTTCGCTGACGCCATAACGCTGCGCCCGCCACCGGTTCTCGCCGATGAGGAACGGCTCATAGATCCGCCAGCGCTGATTAAGACGCGACAGCCGCCAAAGCATACGCGTGATGCATTGGATAACCGCGGCGATCATGAGCGAGTCCTCAAGCCGCGGGGGCACATCGCAGATCCGCGTCTCCACGGTCGGAAACCGAAACGACGGACGGAGATCCCACCAGATCTTGGTCGTGTCTTCGACGACACCGAGTTCGACGAGAACTTCGGTTTGCCGCTCATAGGCGGACCAGGAGGCAAGCGTCGGCGGCAGGCCCGTGCGCGGCAAGTTGTCAAAGATCGTCAGCCGATAGGAAGCGAGCCCGGTGTCGCGTCCGCCCCAAAACGGCGACGAGGTCGACAGGGCCAGAAGATGCGGCAGAAAGTAGACGAGCTGGTTTATGAGATCGACGCGGGTGTCCCGGTCCTCGACGCCGACATGGACATGCATCCCGCAGATCAGCATCCGCTGGGCCACACCGGCGAGATCATGGCTCAGCTCATTATAGCGGGCCTTGTTGGTGTGGTGTTGGGCGCGCCAATCTGCAAACGGGTGACAGGAGGCGGCGATGGGCGCGAGGCCAAAGTCTTTGGCGCAGCGCGCGACGGTCGCGCGGAGATGCTTGAGGTCGCTGCGCGCGGTCGCGATATCGGGGCAGACCTTGGTGCCAACCTCGATCTGGCATTGCAGGAATTCTGGAGAAACCTGACTGTCGAGGGCCGAGCCGCAGGCCTGCATCAGCGCGTCAGGGGCGGGGGTGAGGTCGAGCGTTTCAAGATCGACGAGAAGATACTCTTCCTCGATCCCCATCGTTAGAACGGGCGCGTCTCTCATCGCAATCCCCAGCCGGCAGCCGCGTCCCGTGCGGTCTGGCCAGACTGGCAAGGCTCCGCGTACCGTGCAAGGGGCATAGGAGGCGACCGCGCGACTCCGAATCCAGGGGCGCGCGTCTGCGACGTCGCTACAGGCTCGGGCGGGCGCGCGAGGAGGGCGCGGGCTTAGGCGTGCACAGGAACGATCGGCAACACGTCCTGCTCTGTGTATTCGCCTGTCACGAGCACCGCAGCGGCTTGACGCGCGGCCGTATCGATCGCTTCGACCTCCGCCTTGCTCCAGGCGTGGCGTTGGTCTGCGACCGCGCAGATGATGGCCGCGACATCAGGGCTTACAAAGACCGGAACGCCGAGATAGGCCGCCACGCCGTGATCCAGCACCGCCTTGCTGTCGCGCACGAGAGGGTGCGTGACGGCATCTTCGATAACGAGCTTGGCCCGGCCATCGGCGGTAAACCTGCAGAGCGAGTATTCGGCCGGTTGGATTTGGGCTTCCCCGGGCTCTATGGGCGCGCCGCTTTTGGCGAGGATCATCTGCTTGTCATTGAAGATGAGCGTGCAGAGTACGGTCACCGCGGCCACGTGCGTGCCGGCCTCCTGCACGATTCGTTCGATCGTGTCCGCTGGCCCGTCGAACATGGCGCTTTTCTCCAAGGGTGTCGGCAGCGCGGGAACGCGGTCGCGTTAACGGGCATGCCTCATCTGTATTAAAACATTACAAATGTCCGAAGCAACGCACAAAAATGACATTCGATGCTACATTCATTTCGCAAACTACCGCAAATGCTTCAAAAAAGATACAATAGATCACGCACGCACACGTTGATTGGGCAAATACTTGCTCACCCAGCGCGATAGGAGCGCCTGTTTGGCGTCGCGCGAATCGTCTTTGATGCCTGTGCGTCTCGGATTTGGGACTGGGTGGTAGAGTGGGCCTTGGCTCCGGGCCTGGCTCCGGCCCATGTCATCGGAACGCTCTAGCGGCTCGGCCCGGCCCGTTAGTCCATCTGCTTAAAATGGAACTCGCCGCCGTCTTTGAGGCCGGAAGGCCAGCGCGCGGTGACCGTCTTCGTCCGCGTATAAAAGCGGAACGCATCCGGCCCATGCTGGTTGAGATCGCCAAAGCCCGACTTCTTCCAGCCCCCGAAGGTGTGATAGGCGAGCGGCACCGGGATCGGGACATTCACCCCCACCATCCCGATATTTATCCGGTTGGCAAAGTCGCGCGCGGTATCGCCGTCCCGCGTGAAGATCGCGGTGCCGTTGCCGTATTCGTGGTCCATCGCGAGGCCTAGGGCATCCTCATAGCTTTTGGCGCGCACGGTCGAGAGGACCGGACCAAAGATCTCTTGTCGGTAGATATCCATCTCGGGTGTCACCCGGTCAAAAAGGTGCGGGCCGACAAAGAAGCCGCTCTCATAGCCCTGGAGCGAGAAGTCCCGCCCATCGATCACAAGCTCCGCGCCCTGTTCGACGCCGGATGCGACAAGGCCCAGCACGCGCTCCTTGGCTTGCGCTGTCACAAGCGGTCCGTAATCGACATCACTGCCGGCGGTGTATGGCCCGACTTTGAGCTTCTCAATGCGCGGGACCAGCTTTTCAACGAGCCGGTCGGCCGTTTCCTCGCCCACGGGGACGGCCACCGAGATCGCCATGCAGCGCTCGCCCGCCGCGCCATAGCCCGCGCCAACGAGCGCGTCGGCGGCCTGGTCCATATCCGCATCGGGCATGACGATCATGTGGTTCTTGGCGCCGCCAAAGCATTGCACCCGTTTGCCGTTGGCGCAGCCTCGGGCGTAGATGTATTGCGCGATGGGCGTCGAGCCGACAAAGCCGATGGCCTGGACCGTGTCATTGTCGAGGATCGCGTCGACAGCCTCTTTGTCGCCGTTCACGACCTGCAACACCCCGTCGGGCAGGCCCGCCTCACGCATCAGTTCGGCGAGCATGATCGGCACAGACGGGTCGCGTTCCGAGGGCTTGAGGATAAACGCGTTGCCGCAAGCGAGCGCGGGCGCAAACTTCCACATCGGGATCATCGCTGGGAAATTGAACGGCGTGATCCCCGCGACGACGCCGAGCGGCTGGCGCATCGAGTACATGTCGATGCCGGGGCCCGCGCTGTCGGTGAACTCGCCCTTGAGGAGGTGCGGAGCGCCGATGCAAAACTCAGCCACCTCGAGCCCGCGTTGCACGTCGCCCTTTGCATCGGGCAAGGTTTTGCCGTGCTCCCGGCTCAGCGCCTCGGCGAGCTTCTCCATGTCACGGTTTAAGAGCCGAACGAACTCCATGAGAACACGGGCGCGGCGCTGTGGGTTGGTCGCGCCCCAGGCGGGTTGCGCCGCGGCCGCACGGGCAACGGCCGCGTCCAGCTCAGCCTTGGAGGCGAGGGCAACCTTGGCCTGAACCTCGCCGGTTGCCGGGTTCCAGACCTCCGCCGCCCGGCCGGACGTTCCCGCCACCCGTGCCCCGTCGATGTAATGGCCGATCTCGTGCATCCGATCCTCCCTCAGCGCGTTTTGGCCCCTATAGCGAAGCCGCTTCTGCCCCGAAAGGCACCATTTGCGACGCCGGGCCGCGCAGCCGGGATGTCAGAATGTGTTGACAGCTCCAACCTCCACCCCCGACCCTTTGGTAGGGACAGGAGGAGGAGAAGCCACATGACAGTAGCCAACATCTTACGATCCAAAGGCAGCGTCACTGTCGAGACGATTGCCCCCGACGCCAGCATACAAGACGCGAGTAAGCGGCTTGCCGACAAAAAGTTTGGCTCTCTTGTCGTCTCACGCGATGGCAAGTCCGCCGAAGGGATCCTGTCGGAGCGTGACATCGTGCGGGAGGTCGGGCGGCGCGGCCCTGCTGTCCTGTCCGAGCCCGTAGAGAGCATTATGACCCGACACATCGTGACCTGCGTCCGGACTGACAAAGCCGTCGCTGTCCTCGGCACCATGACGGAGGGCCGGTTTCGCCACATGCCTGTGGTCGAGGATGCGGCCATGGTCGGCATCATCACGCTCGGCGATGTCGTAAAATACCGCCTCGAGGAACTGGCCATGGAAAAGGATGCCCTCGAAGGCATGATTATGGGGTTTTAGGCTCAAATGCCATGTTCGCCCGGGGCAGACGGCCTTGCGGCAAGCCCGCGGCGCAGCAATGCAACGTCGCCGGTCCGCGGCATGTCGGCCCATTGCGCCGCCGCCGCGGCTTGTGTGACCTCCCCGGAGAAGACCCGCGGCGAGGGTCGCGGGACAGGGAACATCCATGCGCATTGGCCTCTATCCGGGGACGTTCGACCCGGTCACGCTCGGGCATCTCGACATCATCCGCCGTGCGACGGGCCTCGTGGACCGGCTCGTCATCGGCGTCGCCATCAACCGTGACAAGGGCCCGCTCTTCACACTCGAAGAGCGTGTCTCGATGATCGAGGCCGAGGTCCGCTCGCTTTCCGGCAACCGCCCGTGTGAAATCGTTGCCCACCCCTTTGAGAACTTGCTGATAAACTGTGCCCGCGACGTTGGGGCAGGGATTATCATCCGGGGGCTCCGCGCCGTGGCGGATTTCGAGTACGAATTTCAGATGGTCGGCATGAACCGGCAACTGGATGACACGATCGAAACCGTGTTCCTGATGGCCGAGGCCGAACACCAGGCGATTGCCTCGAAACTCGTCAAGGAAATCGCCCGGCTCGGCGGTGACGTGTCGAATTTCGTCACGCCCCCCGTGCGCGACGCTCTCAAAGAGCGGCTCGGATAACGCCGGACACGCTGCGCGGCCCCGGTCATGTGAGAAGTGCGCGCGGACGCGCAGAGCGTTCGCCCTTCCGGTCGGTCCTGGGCTCAGGCGCCGTAGACCGCCGCGCGCGCAATCTTGTCCGCATCGCCGCGGTAAATGTCGAGGTCCAGGGCAACGTCGAGCGGCATCGCCCTGAGTTCCAAGACGGTCCGGTTGTAGCGCGAACGCTTGTCGGCAATGTCGCGAAGGCGGGTCATAAGAGCGGTCATGTCAGGCTCCTAGAACGAGGCGCAGCCCCATTGCTGCACTGCGGCATATGTTGGCGGTAACAGCCGTTATGAGAAGCCTTCAAAACGGCAAAGCCGCCTTGCACTTGCTGCAAAGCGGCTCTGGAACAAGCAGGGGCTTTCGTGGGAGGCTTTTGCCTAGCTTCCTATGGGAACGCCCAAATGCCTGCGAAACTCCGCTTCGAGCGTCGACGCGGGCGTGACGCCGTGGATCGTATGGACCATCGTCCCCGACCCATCAAAGAGCGCGAGCGTCACATGCCCAAGGCCCGCCCGGCTGGCAAAGGCCGCGCCCTCGGTGTTGCGGATATTGGCCACGAGATAGGTGATCTCGCTCCTGCCAAAGGCCCGAAGGGCTTTGCGCGTCTCGACCTGGAGCGACCGGCAGAGCGCGCATTGCGGGTCGTGGATCTGCACGACGGCGGGGGTGCCCTGGCCAATCTTTGAGAGGTCCTGCTCGCCGAGCGACTTCATGAAGTCATAGGCAAAGGCCGTCCCGCCGCCCCCGATGACAACGGCGCCCATCGCGTAAAGGCCGAGCGTCGACAGGCCGGCGCGCCGGCCAGGATCCGTCGGCGAGTCGCTGATCTGCGGTGGCGCTTTCCCTACCCCTGCCTTGCGTTGGGATCCGCCTTTGCGTTTTTGCTTTGACTTGCGCGCCATGGCCGTCTCCCACCGCCTCCGAACACCGCCCCTTATCGCCTAGCACGCAGGTTTCGCGCGGCCGTCCAACGGATGGCTCACATTCGGTCACCATGGGGTGATCACGTCGTGATCTCACATCAGCTTGCCCATCGCCACCGCGGTGTCGAGCATCCGGTTCGAGAAGCCCCACTCGTTGTCATACCAGGTCAGGATGCGGCACAGCGCGCCTTCCATCACCTTGGTCTGGTCCGTGGCAAAGATCGAGGAGTGCGCATCGTGGTTGAAATCCATCGAAACGAGCTTGTCGTCCGTCACGCCGAGAACGCCCTTGAGATCCCCAGAGGCGGCCTTGTGCATGGCGTCGTTGATCTCTTCGACCGAGGTCTCCCGCACGGCCTCGAAGGTCAGATCCACCACCGAGACGTTGGGCGTCGGCACCCGGATTGCCACGCCGTCGAGCTTGCCGGCGAGCTCTGGCAAGACAAGGCCGACGGCCTTGGCCGCCCCGGTCGAGGTCGGGATCATGCTCATCGCCGCGGCACGCGCGCGATAGAGATCTTTGTGCATTGTGTCGAGCGTCGGCTGATCGCCGGTATAGGAATGAATCGTCGTCATAAAGCCGCGTTTGATCCCGATCGTGTCCTGCAGCACATGGGCGACCGGGGCGAGGCAATTCGTCGTGCAGGACGCGTTCGAAACGACGAGGTCCTCTGCCGTCAGCACCTTGTCGTTAACGCCGTAGACGATGGTCTTGTCCGCCCCCGCAGAGGGCGCGGAGACCAGGACGCGGCTCGACCCGTTTTCGAGATAGACCTGTGCCTTTTCTTTGGCTGTAAAGATGCCGGTGCATTCGAGCACGATGTCAACATGGGACCAGGGCAATTCCTTGGGGTCGCGGATCGCTGTGACTTCGACCGGCCCGCGGCCCACATCGATGGTGCTGTCGGTGGATGTGACCGTGCCCGGAAAGCGTCCGTGCACCGAGTCGTAGCGCAGTAGATGTGCGTTGGTCTCGACTGGGGCGAGGTCGTTGATCGCCACGACTTCGATATCCGTCCGCCCGCTCTCGATCAACGCACGGAGCACGTTGCGTCCGATCCGGCCAAACCCGTTGATCGCCACTTTGACAGCCATCTTCTCTCTCCCGTCCGGGCGCCGCCCCGCGCGGTGCCCTTGGCGGCAGAGAAACCTCCTCACATGCGCAGGTCAACCCGGCCCGCCCTGCGGTCAGACGCAAATCGCGCAAACTGGACCCGGCCCGCCCGCCCGCGGTGCGCGCACGGGCGCAGGTCCTCACCGGGGGGAGGGGCGCAATGCCGCGCCCCGCGCATGCAGCATCCAGCAGACTTGCGCCAACCCCGCCGTTTCTTCTTGCCCAAATATCGCCGCCGGCGGCCACGACTCGGACGCACAAAGCGCCGCAGAGGGCTGGCGTGCCAGGATGCCAGACGACAGGCGCTAGAGGTTGCCGCTCCGCACAAAGCGCGCCGCATCCTCGGCGGCTTTGCGCAGGGCCTGCGCCTTGTTCACCGTTTCCTGCCACTCCGCTTCGGCGTCGCTGTCATAGACCACTCCACCCCCGGCTTGGACATAGAGTGTTTCGTCTTTCAGGACCGCCGTGCGTAGGGCGATGCACATATCCATATCTCCGTCGGCCGAGAAATAGCCGACCGCACCGCCATAGACGCCGCGCTTTTCGGGCTCGAGCTCGTCGATGATCTCCATCGCGCGGACCTTGGGCGCGCCCGAGACCGTCCCGGCGGGCATCCCCGCAAGGAGCGCTGAGAGCGCGTCATGCTCCTCTGAGAGCGCGCCCACGACGTTTGAGACGATGTGCATTACGTGGGAATAGCGCTCGATGACGAACTCTTCGGTGGGCCGCACCGTCCCGATCTTGGCCACGCGGCCCACATCATTGCGCCCCAGATCGAGGAGCATCAGATGCTCGGCCATCTCTTTTTCGTCGGCCAGAAGATCGGCTTCAAGCGCGCGATCCGCCTCCTCGGTCGCGCCGCGGGGGCGTGTACCCGCGATGGGCCGGATCGTGACCTCGCCCTCGCGCACGCGCACCAGGATCTCGGGCGACGCACCGATGACTTGGAAACCGCCGAAGTTGAAAAAGAACATGAAGGGCGACGGGTTCGTCCGCCGCAGGCTCCGGTAGAGCGCGAAAGGCGGCAGGGCAAAGCGGGAGGCCCAACGCTGGGAGGGGACGACCTGAAAGATGTCGCCCGCTTGGATATAGGCTTTAGCCCGGTCGACGGCGGCGAGATAGGCGGGCTTGGTAAAGTTCGAGATCGGCTCGCCGAGAGGCGCGGCCTCTCCTAAGGCGCGTCCCTCCCCCGGCATCGCGCCTTCGACATCGCGCACTGCATCGGCCACCCGCTCGGCCGCTTGGGCGTAGGCGGCCTTGGCCGAGAGGCCCGCCACGACAAAGGCCGGCGCCACGATGATCACCTCACCCTTCACGCCGTCGAGCACGGCGACGACCGAGGGGCGCAGGAGCACTGCATCGGGCAGGCCGAGCGGGTCCGGGTTTACGTCGGGCAGCCGCTCCACAAGCCGCACCATGTCATAGCCAAGATAGCCAAAGAGCCCGGCCGCAGCCGGCGGTAACCCGGCGGGCAGATCGATCCGGCTCTCGGCCAAGAGCGCCCGCAGGCTCTCAAGCGGGCCCGCGGCCTCCGGCTGAAAAGCGGTGCTGTCGTAGCGCGCCTCGCGGTTGAGATAGGCCGTCTGCCCGTTGCAGCGCCAGACAAGATCGGGCTTCATCCCGACGATCGAATAGCGCCCGCGGATCTCGCCGCCCGTGACCGACTCGAGCACAAAAGCATCTGCCCGGGCCTCCGAGAGCTTCAGCATCAGCGAGACTGGCGTGTCGAGGTCGGCCGCCAGACGGGCATAGACGATCTGATGGCGCCCCGCGTCCCAGCCTTCGGAAAACGCCTCGAAACTCGGCGCGAGCGCGGCCATTTAGTTGAAGACCTGGGTGTGGATCGCGTTGAGGCCCGCAGGCTCAAAGCTAATCCCCTCGCGGTTGATGAGCGCCTGTTGGTAGAAGCGCAAGAGATCGGACGCGATGCCCTGCGCGGTCTGCTGTGTGATGGCGTCGCGCAGCGGATCGGTTTCGGGATCGCCCTCTTCGGGCAGGGAGATCTCCTCAAGCACCATCACATAAAGGAGGCCGTCCCCTTCGACGAGTGCGCTCTCGCCCTCGTCCAACTCGAACGCTTCGGCTGTTAGCTCCGCCGGCACACCGTCGAGAAACGCGTCGCGTCCGACCGCATCGGCCCGCTCCACCGGCCCGGTCCCTTCGAGGGGCGTGCCGACCGCAAGCTGCGCCTCGATCTGCGCGCCTAGGGTCCGCAGTCGGCGCACGGTTTCGGCCGCGCGCCAATCCTCGGTCACCGTAGCACGGATCTCGTCGAGCGGCTGGAGTGTCGGCGGAACGACCTCGTCGAGGCGCAGCGCATAAAGGCTGCCGTCGCCGAGCACGTCGATTTCCGGAAAGTCGTCGAGCGTCACGGCATCTGCGGCGGTGCGAAACGTCTCGTAGCCTGCGATATCGGCCTCGACGCCGGGATAATAGTCGATCTGGCCGATCTCCATCTCTGACTCGGCCGCCAGATCCTCAAGCGTTGCACCGGCTGCAAGCCGGTCGTCGAACTCTTCGCGCAACTCATCGAGGAGGCGCCGCGCGCGTTCGATGGTGACCTCCTGCTCCAGCATGTCGCGGACATCTTCAAGCTGCAGGTTACGGGCGTCGAGGATCGCATTCATCCGAAAGAGCGCAGGGCCAAAGGGCGAGGGGAGCGGCCCGACAATGCCAGGGGCTTCCATCGCAAAGACCTGCTCTGCGGCGTCGCCAAGCTCCTCGCGCGAGACATCGCCAAGGTCGATATCGGCGAGCGTGAGGTCGCGCGCGGCGACGACCTCGGCAAAGCTCCTCTCCCCTGCGTTGATCGCATCCGCAGCTTCCTGCGCCGCGGCCTCGCTCTCAAAGACGAGGCGTTCGACCAGGCGTCGTTCGGGCTGCACAAAGTCGTCGATGCGGCGCTCGTATAGCGCGCGGAGGGCCGTATCATCCGCCTCTAGCGTGTCCGAGACGGCCTCGGGCCGCAAAATGACATAGGTGATGCGCTTGGCCTCGGGCAGGGTATAGGCCTCGGGCGCCGCCTCATATTGCGCACGCAGATCGGCGTCGGTCGGCGCGGGAAGGGCGGCGTCGAGATCCTCCGCATCCAGGCGGCGCCAGGTAAAGCTCCGTGTTTCTCCGAAAAAGTTGACAAGCGTGTCGACCAAAGGATCGGGCGGGGCTGCGCCTCCGGCGACCGCGCCTTGGAGGATCGAACGCGCCGTTTCTTCGCGCACATCTTGCTCGAAGGCGGGCACGGACCAGCCGTTCTGGCGCAGGGTGAACTCATAAGCCTGACGGTCAAACTCGCCCGAGGGTCCGACAAAGCCGGGCTGCGACAAGATCTGTGCGCCCACCGTCTCGTCGCCGACCGAAAGGCCCAGGGATGCCGTCTCGCCGTCGAGCGCTGCCTCGGCCGCGAGCTGGAGCTGGACCGCTTGGATGAGCCCCGACGCTTCCGCTTCTGCACGGCCAACCGCCACGCCGCGGGAGACACGCTCGGCTCGGAGCGCCTGGTCGAGCGCACGGAAGTAATCCTGCGCGGTGATCGCCCGGTCGCCCACGCGACCGACCGTGCTCGCCGCCCCGCCGAAACTGCCGATGCCAAAGCCCGCAAGCCCGACGATCAGCAGCGCCAACAGGATCCACACGACGACCTTGCCCGTCTTCTTCCCAATCCCGTCCGCCATGGGGCTCTCCATGCTGCGTGCTCTAACGATCCTGGGCAGGCGTGGGGACCCACATCTCTGCGCCTTTGGCGCGCAGGTCTATGCCCGGCGCGATGCAGGAGCAAGGCCAGCGGCCATCACGCGTTGCGGCTTAGGATGCGGGCATGACACCGGCCAGACGCCGGCCCAATTCGGCTATGCCCGTCCGGTCTACATTCGCAAAGGCGATCCTAAGATGAGATCCGCCCTGGCCGGCGGGCATAAACATTGTCCCAGGCAGACAAAGAATGCCCGCGTCTGTGACGAGCCGCTTGGCGAGCGCGTCCGAGGCCTCGTCGAATGGGTGCCGAACATAGGCGAAATAAGCGCCGCACCCTTCCAGCGCCCAGCCGTGCCCCTTAAGCTCTTCAAACGCTTCAGAAATCGCGGCTCGCCGGTCGAGAATTTCTGCGCGCTCGCCTGCGAGCCACTGCCGCAGGTGCCGCAGACCCCAAAGCGCGGCGCGCTGGCCGATCTGCGGCGGGCAAATCGCAACGGTATCGAGAAACTTCTCTATCTCCACCAGGCGCTTGGCCGATGCAGTGACCGCGCCGACGCGATGCCCCGTCAACCTATAAGCCTTTGAGAATGAATAGAGTTGGACCACCGTTTCAGCCCAACTCGGATCGGCAAAAAGCCGGTGCGGCGCACCGGTGCGCGCGTCAAAATCGCGATACGTCTCGTCCACGATCAGCGCAATCCCGTAGGCGCGCGCCAGCGCGGCAAAGGCCGAGACCGTGTCCGACGGATACTCTACGCCGGTAGGATTGTTCGGTGTTACCAAAACGATGGCGCGCGTTTCTGAGGTTATCAGTGTTTCTGCCACGGCCGGTTCGGGGATCAGATACGGTCCGGGCGGGATCGGCACTGCGTCGATGCCGACCATGTCGAGCCACATCTTATGATTGAAATACCAGGGTGTTGGGAGCAAAACTTCATCCCCAGCACCGGCAATGGTCGACATCGCTGCAGCGAAAGCCTGATTGCACCCCGCTGTAATCGCAACATTTCCTCGCCCGATATCTCCGCCGTAGCTTTCAGAGAATTGGCCTGCAACTTCCGCTCGCAGGGCAGGAAGGCCCAAGACGGGCCCATACAGATGTGCGCTATCGTCGTGCAGTGCGGCGTGCGCCATCGCCTCGCGGAGCGCTTTCGGCGGCGGCTCGACGGGTGCCGCCTGGCTCAGATTCAGCAGCGGCCGTTCGGCCGGAAAGGCGACCCCTTCAATCCAACGCCGCGCCTCCATGACGGGCGGGGCTTCTGTCGCCGCCATCGCCGGGTTGATGTGCATGCCTGCCTCCGCCTTCGCCGTGCCGCGGCCGAGCCTAGGGGCAAACGGACCGCTGGACCAGGGCGCGCCTTCGCCCTACACCCGACCCATGAGGGATGCTGAGGACGCCAAGCCCGTGCACCTGAGCCTGGTCGAGGCACAGGCGGAGTTGGGCCATCTGCGCCAGCGGCTGACGCGGGCGAATACCGCGTATCATACCGAAAATGAACCGGAAATCTCCGACGCCTCCTATGACGCGCTGAAGCGACGCGCGCTTGCCATCGAAGACGCATTTCCCGAGCTTGCGTCGCCCGATAGCCCGACCCAGCAGGTCGGCGCCGCGCCAGCCGCCGTCTTCGACAAGGTCACGCATCGGGTGCGGATGTACTCCCTTGGCAACGCGTTCGATGACGCTGATGTTCGCGAGTTTGCGAAGTCGATCCGCGCGTTTCTGGGCAAGTCCGAGGACGTGCCGCTCGCCTTTACCGCAGAGCCCAAGATCGATGGTCTGTCACTCTCGCTGCGCTACGAGCGCGGTCGCCTTGTCCAGGCAGCGACGCGCGGCGATGGCGAAGTCGGTGAAAGTGTGACGGCGAACGCACTGACAATCAAAGATATTCCAAGCGAGATCGAGGGCGCGCCGGAGATCCTCGAAGTGCGTGGCGAAGTCTATATGAGCCATGAGGACTTCGCCGCCCTCAACGCCCGCCAGAAAGAGGCCGGTGCCAAGACCTTTGCCAACCCCCGCAATGCGGCGGCCGGCTCTCTGCGACAGCTTGACAGCGAGATTACCCGTGCCCGCCCTCTGCGCTTCTTCGCCTATGCCTGGGGCGAGCTGTCCGAGCCGCTGGCCGATACGCAAAGCTCGTCAATCGCGCGGCTTAAGGCGCTGGGATTTCAGACAAACGACCTGGTGGGGCGGTTCGAAGATCTGGCCGAGCTGCTCGCGCACTATGCCAAGATCGAAGCACAGCGCGCCACGCTGGGATACGATATCGACGGCGTTGTCTACAAAGTGGACGAGCTCTCGTTGCAACAGCGGTTAGGTTACCGTTCGACGACACCCCGCTGGGCGATCGCGCACAAGTTCCCTGCCGAGTTGGCCTGGACCAGGCTCGAGGCGATCGACATCCAGGTCGGCCGCACTGGCGCATTATCGCCCGTTGCGCGGCTGACCCCTGTTACGGTCGGTGGCGTGGTCGTGTCCAACGCCACGCTCCACAACGAGGATTACATCGCGGGGCGCGACGCGAAGGGCAATCCGATTCGCGGCGGGCGAGACATCCGAGTCGGCGATTGGGTGCAGGTCTACCGCGCGGGTGACGTGATCCCCAAGATTGCCGATGTTGACTTGACCAAACGCCCCGAAGGCACTGTTGCATATGATTTTCCGACGGTTTGTCCAATCTGCGGCTCCGCCGCGATCCGTGAGGTCGGCGACAGCGTTAGGCGGTGTACGGGCGGGATGAGTTGCCCGGCCCAAGCTGTTGAAAAGCTGAAGCATTTTGTTTCTAGAGCGGCCTTCGATATCGAGGGGCTGGGCGCCAAACAGGTCGAAGCGTTCTACGCCGATGGCTGGATCAAAGAGCCCTCGGACATTTTTGGCCTTGAGGCGCGGTTTGGGTCCGGCGCTCGGCAGCTGAAGAACCGTGAGGGTTGGGGCGAGAAAAGCGCGCTAAACCTCTTTGAAGCGATTAAAGAGAAAAGGAAAATCCCGCTGAATCGGCTGATCTTCGCGTTCGGCATCCGCCATATCGGTGAGAGCGCGTCGCAACTCCTCGCGCGTCACTATGGAAGCTGGGACGCTTTTCGCGGTGCTGTCCTCGCCGCCGAAGAGCGGGAGAGCGAGGCCTGGGCAGACCTTGTCGATATCGATGGCGTCGGACCGGTCATGGCCAATGCGCTTGTGACCGCTTTTGGGCAATCGGCCGAGCGCGCTTCAATCGACCGGCTCGCGGCGCATCTCGACATTCAACCCGTCGCTCCTCCGGCCAGTGAGGACAGCCCGGTTGCCGGCAAAGTCATTGTGTTTACAGGAACTTTGGAGCAGATGAGCCGCGCGGAGGCCAAGGCGCGGGCCGAAGCGTTGGGCGCGAAGGTCGCGGGCTCGGTGTCGTCCAAGACCGATCTGGTCGTCGCAGGGCCCGGGGCGGGCTCGAAAGCGAAGAAGGCGGCCGAACTGGGGATCGAGACGCTTGACGAAGAAGGCTGGCTTGACTTGATCGCGGCGACCTAAACAGATGCTGTCCGGTCGAGCGATGGCGGGCAGGAACACTCAAGAGATGTCGGCTAAGTCACTCAAATCAAGACGCTTTAGATGCGTTCTCTAAACACACGGCCAGAGCCGCTGTTTCCGCTCTTTGCCGGGCTCGAAACGTTGCCCGGGATCGGTCCGCGGATGGCCGAGCGGCTGGCGCAGATTGGCATCGACCGACCGAGGGATCTGCTGCTGACGCTTCCGCAGAGCGGCATTGATCGGCGCCGCGTGGCCACCGTTCTTGATGTGACACCGCCCGCAACCGCGACGGTCGAAGTCATGGTGCTCCAGCATGTCCCGGCGCTGCGCAAGAGTGGGCCCTACCGCGTCATCGTCGAGGATGCGAAGACGACGCTCCAGCTGGTTTACTTCCACGCTCGCGAGGCTTGGCTAAGGCAGCATTTGCCTGAAGGGGCGAGACGCCTTGTCTCTGGAAAAGTAGAGCGATTCGAGGGAGTTCCGCAGATAGTGCACCCGGATTTCGCTGTTACGCCGGAGCAATCGGACGAGATTCCGCGGTTCGAGCCGGTGTATCCGCTGACGGCTGGCGTGACCCAACGCGCCATGGCACGGGCGGTTCACGGCGCGCTGCAGCGTGCGCCTGACCTCCCCGAATGGATCGATAAGCCATTGCTGGCACGCGAAGGCTGGTCTGCGTGGCATGCCGCACTCGCGACGGCCCATACGCCTGCGGGTGCGCCCGACCTTGCACCGCATGCGCCCGCGCGGCAACGCCTTGCTTATGATGAACTTTTTGCGCATCAAGTCACTCTTGCCCTGGCCCGTTCGGCCTATCGCAGGGCGCCGGGACGCGTCTCTCGGCATACCGGAACACTGACCCGCAAGGTACTGGACTCGCTTTCGTATCTGCCGACGACGGCGCAGGAGCGCGCCGCTGCCGAGATTGCCAGCGATATGGCCGCCCCGCATCGCATGATGCGCTTGCTGCAAGGTGACGTAGGCTCCGGAAAGACCTTGGTCGCTGTTCTGGCGATGCTGGCGGCCGTGGAGGCTGGCGGGCAGGCTGTGCTGATGGCGCCAACCGAGATCCTTGCGCGCCAACACCTTGAGTCGATCTGTCCCCTCGCCGAGGCCGCCGGTGTCCGAGCCGACGTGCTCACCGGACGCGACAAGGGCGCGGAACGTGAAACGAAGCTCTCCGATCTGGCCGAGGGCCGGATCGAGATCCTGATCGGCACGCACGCGGCTTTTCAGGCCGACGTTGTGTTCGACGATCTGCGGCTCGCCGTCATCGACGAACAACACCGCTTCGGCGTGGCGCAGCGCATGGAACTCGGCGCCAAGGGGCACGCGGTGGATGTGCTTGTGATGACCGCAACGCCAATCCCGCGGTCGCTGAGCCTTGCCCAATATGGCGATCTTGATCTGTCGGTGCTCGACGAGAAGCCACCGGGACGCAGCCCTGTCCGCACCGCGCTCGTCTCTACGGGGCGTCTGGACGAGGTTGTGGATCACCTGCGGCGCGCGATCGGCGAGGGACGCCAGGCGTACTGGGTCTGCCCCCTGGTCGAAGAGAGCGAGAGCTCAGACATGATCGCAGCGGAAGCGCGATTTGCGCATCTACGCACAGTCCTGGGGGCGGAGACTGTGGGCCTCGTTCACGGACAGATGCCGACCGCCGAAAAAGACGCGACGATGGCGCGCTTTGCACGCGGGCAGACGCCGGTGCTGGTTGCGACGACCGTGATCGAAGTCGGCGTCAACGTGCCGAACGCGTCTATCATGGTGATTGAACACGCGGAGGCGTTCGGACTGGCACAGCTGCACCAGCTCAGAGGCCGCGTCGGCCGCGGTGCGGCTGAGTCAACCTGCCTGCTGCTTTACCGGCCGCCTCTTGGCGAGACGGCCCGGCGCCGACTCGACATTCTGCGCCAAACGGAAGACGGTTTTCGCATCTCCGAGGAAGATCTCGCACTGCGTGGCGCCGGAGACTTGATCGGAACAGCGCAAAGCGGCTTGCCACGGTTTCGCGTCGCCGATCTTGAGCGGCAGACGGCGCTCATGGCTATGGCGCAACAAGATGCGCGACGCTTGCTGGACCAAGACCCACGGCTCGAAAGTGCGCGTGGCGCGGCCGTCAGACTGCTCCTCTGGCTGATGGAGCAGGATCGCGCGATTCGTTTAATCTCGGTAGGTTAGGCCCGATTCTGAGGTATTTGCCCTTTTTGTTCACTAATGTTCTTAAAAAGTTCTTTACACGCCCACGCGGATATGAGAACAAATTGGCAACAAGCGAATGGAGGGTGGCATGTGGAAAGACTTTAAGCGCGTGGCTTGCCGTGCCGACGGCATTGCCGCCGACGCAATTGGGTGTGTCGCATTGATGGTCTTGCTCGTCTCAAGCCTGCATTTGCCCCTTGTGCTCTAAGCCCAACCAACACTGACGCTGCGCATTTTGCGTCGCGTTTCGATCTGCCTGCGGTCTGTCATCCGGCATGCGCGGCCTGGTTCCCAACACGGGCTGCGCGATTGTCCTCTTTCTGCACTGCTGTCCCCGCAGTGGCCTGATGGATCAGACGCACAACTGGCCGCCACGTCGACTAGACGTGGCGGCCTTTTTTGGAATTGGATCAGTATTTTAGAGGGCAACGCTCATGCAGCGTGTTCAGCTTGCGCAAGAGCATCACACGCCGCGTCAAAGGCGAGCAGGATCGATGGATGGCGGTTCACGAATTCTCGCGCCGGACGCAACACTTCGAGCTCGGAGAAAGGCGGCTGCGGGGGCGAACCGTCCTCTTTCAGCATCCGACGAAGGGCCTGGCGTGCGGCGTCCAGCTCCGCTCGTGTCTGCCCGATGACTGATCGCCCAAGCACCGCAGCCGCCGCCTGCCCAAGGGCACAGGCGCGCACGTCCTGGGCAAAGTCCACGATGCGCCCGCTCGCGTCGATGACGAGATCTACCGTTACGGTTGAGCCGCACTGAGGCGATTGTTGGCGTGATGACGCGGACGGGGCATTCAGCCGGCCCACCCGAGGGATGTCGGCCGCCAATGCGAGAATGCGCCCGGAATAGAGCTTGACGAGGTCTGTGTCGCTGGCCATCGCTGCCTCTTGGTGTTGGGGCTCCAGATGTCGCCCGTGAACAATAGTCTTGGCCTCAGGCCTTGGAAAGGAGGCGCCGTGTCCTTTGATCCCGAAACTTTGGTCTTCGACGCGCGCGGCCTCATCCCGGCGATTGCACAAGACGCGCAGAACGGCGACGTCTTGATGATGGCGTGGATGTCTGCAGAATCGGTCCGACGCACACTTGAGACCGGGCGCGTAACTTATTGGTCGCGTTCGAGAAAAGCGTTTTGGACGAAGGGAGAGACATCCGGGCACACACAGCGCTTGGTCGAAATGCGTTTTGATTGTGATGCCGACTGTCTCTTGCTCTTGATCGAGCAAACGGGCGCGGCGTGTCACACGGGAAGGCGGAGCTGCTTTTACCGCGCAGTGCGTGATGACGGTGTCACGGTCCTGTCCGAGCCCATGGACGGGTCGTCCCGTGATCAAAGTTGAAAACGGTTTTCATTTCTAGATCCCTATGCGCCGAGGCTCATTTGATGCTCTCGCATTTCGGCGGGTCCAGGCCGATCAATTCAAGAATGTCGTCCGGGGTGCTGCCCTCGTTCAGGAGTGTGCGTATCGCGCGCGCGTCGTGACGTTTGGCGAGGCGCTTACCGGTCTCGTCACGGACCAGACGGTGGTGGTGATACTGAGGGGAGGCAGAGCCCAGAAGCCGCTGCAAAAGCACGTGAATCGCCGTTGCGTCAAAGAGATCTTCGCCACGCACAACCTCCGTGATGCCCTGGAACGCGTCGTCGACAACGACGGCCAGGTGATAGGCGGCGCCCATCTGAGGTCGACGCACGGCGATGTCGCCGATCCTTGAGAGCATATCGGCCCGGCTCACACCAATGTGTCCGTGTTCGCCCCGAGGGCCGGCCCCGGTTTCAATCCAGTCAGGCGGCCCGACATGGTCGAGCGCCAGAGCCATGTTGAGGCGAAGCGCGACCCCATCGGGCATCGGGCCGGAGGGCGCCTTGCGACAGGTGCCGGGATAGACCAAGCCATCGGGCCCGTGCATTGGAGCACCCTCCTGTGGCGCAGACACAGCGGCCTCGATATCGCGCCGCTTGCACGTGCAAGGATAGAGCAGCCCGGCCGCCCAAAGCGCGTCCAAAGCCCGTTGATAGGCACCCGGGCGCTCGGACTGGCGCAAGACCGGGCGCGGATAGCACACCCCGAGCCACGTCAAGTCTTCATGGATCTGGGCTTCCCAAGTTTCACGTGAACGGGCGCGGTCAAGATCTTCAATTCGCAGCAGAAACTCCCCGCCATGGCCCTCAGCGCGTGCCGCACCGAGCAGCGCCGAATAGGCGTGGCCGAGATGCAGCGGGCCCGTCGGGCTTGGTGCGAAGCGGGTGCGGTAAGTCACGCCTTTTCAAAGACATAGACGGACGACTTGCTCCCAAGCCCGACGAGATGCTCGCCGAATTCCTCAAAGATCATCTTTGCCCCGTAGGAGGGCAAGTCTGCCAAGGCATCCATATACTCCTCGGCGGCCAGCGCGTGATCGTTGTACGAGAATGTGAGCCGGCCGCCGGGCTCGAGGGCGGCCGATAGAACCTGCAGGTACGAGGCGGGTGCTGCGCCGGGGCTGATGACACCGATCGCCGCGATCACGGCGTACTCGGCCGGGGGAATGGCGACAGGCGCCTCGCGATCGGCGAGCCAGAGCCGGCCGTAAATCTGTTTGGCCTCTGCTTCGGCCAACATATTGGCGGAGATGTCCGTCCCGTCGATCAGGGTGAAGCCCTCCGCCACGAGAGCCTCGCCACCAAGCCCCGTGCCACAGCCGTAATCGAGAATGCGTGCGTCGTGTGGCGTGTCGGTCGCCTTCAGCGCGGCGGCGACGCGACCCGGCGTTTTGTATTCGTTTTCAGCGAGTTCAGCCTCATAGCTTCCGGCCCACGCCTGATAGAGACCGTGGATGTCCCGGCGTGCTTCCTCGGTATAGACTTCGGGCAGGAACTTTTTGGACATGGCTCCCCGTTCTGGGCTGTTGCGTGTCGCGATCCCCGGCTCGAGGCGCGGCATAGTGGGTTTAGGCGGCAGCGCGCGACGCCGCGTCGAGCCACGCGGTCCAGTCCGACTTCGCGCGGTCGGTATACGCGCGGTAACGCTCCCGCCGTCCACGCCGGCCCCCGCGCGCATCTGCCGGGGGGAAGAGGCCAAAATTGACGTTCATCGGTTGGAACGTCTTGGCCTCCGCTCCGCCCGTGATATGGGCCAGAAGCGCGCCCATGGCGGTCGTCGACGGAACGGGAGGGTGCGGTTGGCCCAAAAGCTCGCCGGCCGAGAGGCGCCCGGCCAGGAGGCCCATAGCAGCCGACTCGACATACCCTTCGACCCCGGTGATCTGTCCAGCAAAGCGGATGTTCGGCCGAGAGTGAAGCCGCATCTCACCGTCGAGGAGGGTCGGCGCGTTGAGGAAGGTGTTGCGATGGATCCCGCCGAGACGCGCAAATCGCGCCTCCTGAAGCCCAGGAATCATTTTAAAAACAGTGGTTTGTGCACCGTACTTCATCTTCGTTTGGAAGCCGACGATGTTGTATAGCGTGCCGAGTGCATTGTCTCGGCGAAGCTGAACGACGGCCCAAGGCTTGGTCTCGGGGTCGTGCGGATTGGTCAGGCCCACGGGCTTCATCGGGCCGTGGCGCAGGGTCTCGCGTCCGCGTTCGGCCATCACCTCGATCGGGAGACAACCATCGAAGTACTGTGCCGTCTCGCCAGGCTTAAACGCGGTCACGTCTGCGGCGAGCAGCGCGTCGATGAAGGCTTCATACGCGTCGCGCGTCAGCGGACAGTTGATATAGGCGGTACGCTCTTCCTCGGTGTCGCCCTTGTCATAGCGCGATTGCCGCCACGCCTGGGACATGTCGATGCTGTCGGCATAAACGATCGGTGCGATCGCGTCGAAGAAGGCGAGGGAAGACTGGCCGGTTTCCGAGGCGATGGCATCGGCCAGAGCACCCGACGTGAGCGGCCCCGTGGCGACAATCGCAGGGCCGTCCGGCAGCGTGGTGACCTCTTCAGAACGGAGCGTGATCCGTGGATGGGCCGCGATGTGGCGAGTCACGGCTTCGGCGAAGGGCTCTCGGTCGACCGCGAGCGCGCCGCCCGCGGGCAAGGCATGCTGATCCGCCATCGCCATGATAAGCCCTCCCGCTGCGCGCATCTCCCAATGGAGGAGGCCCACCGCGTTGTTCTCGTCATCGTCCGAGCGGAAGGAATTTGAGCACACCATCTCGGCCAAGTGGCCCGTGTGATGCGCGAACGTGCCGACTTTGGGTCGCATCTCGTGCAAGACGACGTCGATGCCGGCCTGTGCGGCTTGCCAAGCGGCCTCAGAGCCCGCCATGCCGCCGCCGATAACGTGAAGCGGTTGGGTCATGGCGCGGGAGTACCGCGCGCGTGCCGCCATGTTAACCCCCCTCGGGCGCCGCGGAGCAGGAATCCCTAGAGACGGGAGCGGCGCTTTGGCAGTTGCGCGGGATGAAGGTCATCTCCCAACGCTCTGCCTTTGTTCCATTTTCTTTTCCAGCGGCGATGCATCCAAAACCATTGCGCGGGATCGGCGCGAATACGCGCCTCGACCGCGGCATTATACGCACGGGTCGCCTCGGTGGCGTCGCCCAAGGGCAGCGGGGCGTCGAGCTCGACCGTAAAGGACACGCCATCGGCCCGCCGAACGCCCCAGATAGGGATCATGAGGGCATTGGTTCGGGCCGCGATTTCGGCAGGTGAGGTCGAGGTCATCGCGGGCTGGCCCAGAAAGGGCAGGTCGACCCCCGAGCCAATGTAGAGGTCATTGAGCAACATCGCAGCGCCGCCTCTGCGAAGAAAGCGGATGAGGCCCTTTGTGCCCGAGGCTGTATCGGGAAAGACCGGGCCGCCCGTCGCGGCCATCGCTGCCACATAATGGCGGTTGAAGTAGCGGTTTTCCATCGGTCGATAGAAGCCTCCAATCGCGTGGCCACGGCGGATGAGACAGGCGCGCGCGGCGAGGTAATTCCCGAAATGCCCCGTCATCAGGAGGATGGGCCGACCGGCGTCTGTCGCCTCGAGAAACACGGGCCAGCCCGGCCCGGTCGGTGTAACATGTGCCATGCGGCGGTCGAGATCGCGCCAGGAATAGAGCTCGATCATCAGCCGGCCGGTCCGGTCAGCCGAGAGGCGGCCGAGGCGTTTTCGCGCCGCGACGGGCATTTCGGGGTAGATGAAGGATAGGTTTTCGTCGATGCGCGGGCCGAGTTTTGTGAGCGGCGCAATCCCGCGCGCCGTCAACCACCCAAAGGCTCGGACGCGCCAGGCAAAGGGAAGCGCCAACGCCGCGCCGATGAGGCCGCGCACCGCGATGTTTTGCAGGCGGTCGGCAAAGCTGCCTGTCATCGCGGCCGGGTCGGGTGCAGAAGAGGCGCGCATGGCGGGCGGGATAGGCAAGTCCGCCCGCAGCGGCAAGGGTGCGCCCAGTGCCTGGCTGCTCTGCCTGCTCTAGTCCGCCCCAGCTAGCAGCAAGACCTCGCCCGCTTCGGCGAGGGCGCGGACCTCGGCGATAAAGGCGGCTGCGGCCGCATCGCCGTCATGGGCGTTGGGCGTATCGGCGTCCTCGATCTCTTCTCGCAGGGCGTCTGCCATCCGCTTTGACATGTTGTCGAGCACGAAGTCCGCCGAGGGCTTTAGTGTCGCGTCTTGGAGCGCGTAACCAAGCGCGGTGCGCAGCAAGGCCGGGTCGAGGCCCTTGACGATACGCGGCACGTCGCGCTTGTCGATGCGTTCGGGAATGTTGGCAAAGGTAAAGATCGCGCGACGCACTTCGGCGGCAAATTCGGCATCCTCGGCGTCGAGGCCCTCCAGCACATCGTCGCGCGTGGTGGAACGTGCGGCGTTGAGGATGTCGCCCACCATCTGCACGGGGCCGTCGGGGAAGGCGCGAACCGGCTCGGCATCAAGCTGGGCAGCGAGCGAAAGACCGATGCGGCGCACGGTGTCGGGGTCGACCGCGCTCGTCTTGGAGAGCGCATAGGAGAGGGCGCGCGCCCGGTCTCCGGGGAGCATCGACAGCAGTTCCGCCGCACGCCGCGTTTCGAGCTTGGCAAGGAGCACCGCGCCAACCTCGATGCTTTCCTGCTCCAAGACCTCGACCAGCCGCTCGGGCGCGATGCCCGAAATCCGCTCCCATGGATCGCCCTTCGCGGCCACGCCCGCTTCGCGCCGGAGCCGGGCAGCGGTCGCGGGGCTAATATGGTCTTCGAGGAGGCCAAGCGCGCCGGCGATCCCGCCCGGAAAATGGAGACCGATCGAATCGAGCTCCCCCGCAAACTCTTCGATAACCGCACGCAACGTATCTCGGTCGATCCGACGCATCGCCCCCATCTCGGCCGTCAGAGCCTCCTGCATCGCGTCAGGGAGCGTGTCGAGCGGGAGTTTTGCGCCTTCGGCAATCAACAGGCGCACAATCACGGCGGCCTTCTGCTTCTGGGTCAGGGGGCCCGACACGACCGATGTACCGCCCAAGGGGGCGGCGCCCATTTGGGGAAACGAGGGCAGGCTGGCCGACACGCGTATGCTCCGGTGAGAATGCCGGCGGACGGTAGGCGGCAGCAGTTAAGATTGCGTTGGCGAAGACCTGAAGCTTTCGGTGCGTGCAAGCGCCATCCCAGCGCGACCGTTCGAACACGAACACGAACAAACGAAAGTGCCCCGCCGGCGCGGTCGGCCGGACGGGGCACGGATCTACTTGGGGATTGGGCTCTTAGGAGGTGGCTTGCGTCACGCAGGTCCCGGTCGTGACATCATAGGTCTGGCCTTCCTCACAGATCGTGACGGTCGAGGTCGGAGCGTGATCCCAGTTGCAGCCCATGGCAAAGCTCATGGTGGGCAGGGCGGCCAGCGCGAGGGCGGCAAACGTCGTCTTCAGTCGCATAGGTCTCTCCTGTTTGTGAAGTGTCGCGAGGGTAGCACGAGCGCGGCATGCGCCAAGAAGAATATTGCGCGCATGGCTCTGTGCCGTGCCGTAGCGTGTGGAAAAGGCACCCTGCCGCGCAAGTTTGCAGACCCTAGACGTGGCCGCTCACCGGCGTGCGTCAGACACCAAAGACGCGGCCAAAGATCGTGTCGACATGCTTGGTGTGGTAGTCGAGATCGAAAAGCGCGTCGATTGCGCTTGCCTCAAGCGCGGCACACACCTCGCTGTCTGCCTTGAGCTCGGCGCGGAAATCGGCGCCCTCGGTCCAAACCCGCATCGCGTTACGTTGCACGGCAGCGTATGCAGCCTCCCGGCTCAGACCCTCCTGCGTCAGGGCCAAAAGCACACGTTGGGAGTGGACGAGCCCCCGCGTCGCCTCAAGGTTGGCACGACACGCGTCGGGGTAGATCAGCAGGTTCTCGATCACGCCGCGCATCCGGTGCAGCGCGAAATCGAGGGTGACGGTCGTGTCCGGTCCGATCACGCGCTCGACCGAGGAATGCGAGATATCTCTTTCGTGCCAGAGCGTGACGTTTTCGAGCGCCGGTGTAACGGCCATGCGGACGAGGCGGGCGAGACCGGTGATGTTCTCGGTCAGCACAGGGTTGCGCTTATGCGGCATAGCGCTTGAGCCCTTTTGGCCCTTGGAGAAGAACTCCTCGGCCTCGCGCAGCTCGGTCCGCTGCATATGGCGGATTTCGGTTGCGATGTTTTCGAGGCTCGACGCGATCACGGCGAGCGTGGCGAAGAACATCGCGTGCCGGTCGCGCGGGATGACTTGGGTCGAAATCGGCTCGGGGGCGAGACCCATCTGGGCGCAGACATGGGCCTCGACCGCAGGGTCGATATTCGCAAACGTCCCGACGGCGCCCGAGATGGCCCCGGTGGCGATCTCGGCTCGTGCGGCCCGGAGGCGGGCCAACCCCCGGTCGAGCTCGGCATAAAAGCGCGCAAAGGTCAGGCCCATCGTCGTCGGCTCGGCATGGATGCCATGGGAGCGTCCGATCCGGATTGTGTATTTGTGCTCTTCCGCGCGGGCTTTGAGCGCTGCGAGAACACCCTCGATGCCGGCAATCAAAAGGTCGGCCGCGCGGGCGAGCTGTACATTGAACGTGGTATCGAGCACATCCGAAGAGGTCATGCCTTGGTGGACGAAACGCGCCTCCTCCGCGCCGACGATTTCGGCCAGGTGCGTCAGAAACGCGATGACATCGTGCTTGGTCTCGCGCTCGATAGCATCGATACGTCCGATGTCGAAGGCGACATCCTTGGCTTTCCACACCGCCTCGGCATTGGCCTTGGGGATCACGCCAAGTGCCGCTTGCGCGTCGCAGGCATGGGCCTCAATCTCAAACCAGATGCCGAACTTCGTCTCCGGCGACCAGATGGCGACCATGTCCGGACGGCTGTAGCGAGGGATCATCGGTGTCTCTTCTCTGAGGCGTGCCCCGCTCCTAGACGGCGGCGCCGGGCGCGTCCATGGTCGGCGTGGCGCGCAACAGGAGATGTTGGATGCCTTCGGCGACGATATTTGAAGCAAGAAGAAGCGAGGCGGCGGGCTCTGACAGGGCTGATGATGGCGCAGGCCGCGAAGACTTGAGTGGGACATGCGGGACTGGGGATGCTGGGGCTGAGGACAGGGCGGCGGTGACAGACCCTAAAAGCTTTCTGGCAGCGCTCACTGGGGAATGGCGGCTCGAACGGGAGATCGAGGATCGACGCGCGCGTGAGTGGGGCCGGTTTTCAGGTGTCGCCACGTTTCGTTGGAAGGGACGGCGGCTCTGCTACGACGAGGCTGGGGAGCTGCGCCTTCCGGGGCGGGCACCCCTTGCCGGCGCGCGGCGTTACTTTTGGAGCGTGGAGGAGGGACGGATGCAGGTGCGCTTCGCAGATGGGCGCCCATTTCATACCTTTGAACTCGCAGCGCGCCCTGCAACGCGCCATGACTGCCCGCCCGACACCTATGCGGGGACCTATGATTTCTCCGCCTGGCCGGATTGGACAGTGGTTTGGGACGTCACGGGCCCGCGCAAAGCGTACCGGGCCCGTTCGCTCTATCAGCGGATCGAAGGCCCCGCTTGCGCCCCTTCCGGCTTTGCGTCACGTAGGGGCGGGAATTGACACAGGGAGGCGCGCCGATGGCGACCGCAGGACTGACCCGGAACACACAGCACTTGGCGTTGGCCGAAGCACTCGGCCCCGCTGCCGGGGCAGGCCTCTGGATAAAGCAGGCGATGCTGGTCGTTCTTGGCATCGCTGCGATCACGATCGCCGCCCAAGTCAAGGTTGCCGTGCCACCTTCGCCCGTGGCGATCAACCTCGGCACGCTCGCAGTCCTTGGCATCGGCGCAGCCTATGGCCCGCGACTGGGATTGACGACGATCCTTGGCTACATGGCGCTCGGCGCGCTCGGCTTTGACGTCTTTCAAAGCTCGACGGCCGAGCTCAATGGTCTGAGCTATATGATGGGGACGACGGGCGGCTACCTCCTGGGCTACGTCCTCGCGGTTGGCGCCATGGGTGCGTTGGCACGGCGTGGGTGGGACAAATCGGTCCTCTGGATGGCGTTGGCGATGCTGATCGGCAACGTCATTCTCTACGTGCCGGGGCTCGCCTGGCTCGGGCTGCTGGTCGCCGACGGTTTGTTCCGGCCCGACGCCTACGCTTCTGTCTGGGAGCAGACGCTCGCCTGGGGGTTAACACCGTTTCTCATTGGAGACGCGATGAAGCTTGCTGTGGCAGCGATGCTTTTGCCGGGGCTCTGGCGTCTTGTCGGCGGCGCGCGGGGCTAGCGGCGGGGCGGCGCGCCGTTCCGGTCGCACCTCGCGGCACCCGAGACCGCCTGAGCTAGGGCATGGCGAAGGCGCCCCGCTTTACCTGCACGGCTTGCGGCGCGGTCCACTCCAAATGGTCTGGCCAGTGTGATGCGTGCGGGGCGTGGAACACCATCGTCGAGGAGGCTCCGCTCGGCGCGGCGGCGGGCAAATCCGCGCTTGGTGCTGCACGTGGGCGGCCCGTCGCGCTTGTTCGGCTCGACGAGGCAGAAGACCCGCCTGCGCGACAGGTCTCGCGCCTTGCTGAGCTCGACCGGGTACTCGGCGGAGGGCTTGTCCCGGCTTCGGCCACCCTCGTCGGCGGCGATCCCGGAATTGGAAAGTCAACTCTGCTCTTGCAAGCGGCGGCGCGCTTTGCCGGCGAGGGCCTCTCGACCATCTACGTCTCGGGCGAAGAGGCAAGCGCTCAGGTCCGCCTCCGCGCCGCGCGGCTGGGCCTTGCGGAGTCGCCGGTGCGCCTCGCCGCCGAGACCAACCTGCGCAATATCCTGACGACCCTTGATGCCGAGCGGCCCGGCCTTGCCATCATTGATTCGATCCAGACGATGTGGCTCGACACCGTCGAGGCCGCGCCCGGCTCTGTCAGCCAAGTCCGCGCTGTCGCCCACGACCTCGTGCAATTTGCAAAGCGGCGCGGGACAGCCGTGATCCTCGTTGGACATGTCACGAAGGAGGGGCAGATCGCGGGCCCGCGCACTGTCGAGCACATGGTCGACACGGTGCTCTACTTTGAGGGGGAGCGGGGGCATCAGTTCCGTCTGCTGCGTTCGGTCAAGAACCGGTTTGGCCCTGCCGACGAGATCGGTGTCTTCGAGATGACGGGGCAGGGCCTCGCAGAGGTCGCGAACCCCTCAGCCTTGTTTTTGTCGGACCGGGAGGCGCGCGCGCCAGGGGCGACGGTCTTTGCCGGGATCGAAGGAACGCGGCCTGTTCTTGTCGAGTTTCAGGCGCTCGTGTCGCCCACGCCCCATTCCCAGCCTCGGCGCAGCGTCGTCGGCTGGGATGCCGGACGGCTTGCGATGATTCTCGCTGTCCTCGAAAGCCGCTGTTCC
This sequence comes from Pseudomonadota bacterium, assembly GCA_038745585.1. Lineage (GTDB taxonomy): Bacteria > Pseudomonadota > Alphaproteobacteria > Rhodobacterales > Rhodobacteraceae > HLUCCA09. Next base: position 94,908 of record JBCDLH010000005.1, on the reverse strand, counting down.
ATCCCCTTTACCGGGCTCGACGTCTACCTCAACGTGGCGGGCGGCTTGCGCGTGACCGAGCCGGCCGCCGATCTCGCCGTGGCCGCAGCCCTTCTCTCGGCGCGAGAAGATGCAGCGCTGCCACACGACATGGTCGTTTTCGGGGAGATTAGCCTCTCGGGCGCGCTTCGCCCTGTATCGCAGGCCGAAAACAGGTTGAAAGAGGCTGCAAAACTTGGTTTTTCCCAAGCGGCGTTGCCGAGCCGGGCCGCACAGGCGCTCAAGCCGGGCTCTCACGGCACCGCTCCGGGAGGAATGGCTATCCGCGCAATGCCGGATCTGACGGCATTCGTGGGCGAGATGTTCGGCGCAGGATAAGCGCCGTCGCAGGCCCCGGCAGAGACGCACGGGACCTCACGTTAGGACTGGTCGGGGCAGGAAGGCAGGCCGATGGAAGGCTTTACACTTGTCGATGGCGGCGTCGCTGTCGTGATCGTGATCTCGGCCATCCTGGCCTATGCCCGCGGCTTTGTGCGTGAGGCGCTGGCGATTGCCGGCTGGGTCGCGGCGGCGGTGGTCGCCTATCTCTTTGCGCCCCGTGCCGAGCCTCTGATGCGCGAAGTGCCGGTGTTGCGCGACTTTCTCGACAATTGCGCGGCTTCGACCATTACGGCCTTTGCGGCGGTCTTTGCCGTTGTGCTTATCCTTTTTGCGCTCTTCACCCCGCTCTTTTCATCCTTGGTGCAGCGCTCGGCGCTCAACGCCATCGACCAAGGGTTGGGCTTTCTCTTTGGCGTGTTGCGCGGGATGCTCCTCGTCGTCATCGCGCTCGTGATTTACGACTTTGTGGCCGGGGCCGAAGGCATCGCTTTGGTCGAGGATAGCCGGTCAGCACAGGTCTTCGCTTCCATGCAGGACACCCTCTCGGGGGAGATCGCGGATCAGGAGCAGGCGCTCAATTGGCTGACCGAGCGCTTCGAGACGCTGATTGCGCGCGCCTGCGGCGGGGAAGGTCTCGACACTGGAACGACGCCGCCGAGCACCGACGGCTAAGTCCAAACAGGCGCCACCATCGTCTGGCTAACTGACGAAGCCCCGCGCCGTCGCGATGAAAGAGAGGGCGTCTTCGAGGTCGTCAGGGCTCTCCACCTCGCTCAGCATTGAGACGAGGTCGGGTGACGCAAAGTCTTGGCGGACGATACCCTTCACAATGCGCGTGAGGGTTGTCCAGTAGCCCGCTGTATTCAAAAGGTAAATGGGCTTGTCATGCAGGCCAAGCTGGCGCCAGGTAAGCGCCTCGAAGAACTCGTCCAATGTGCCTGCGCCACCCGGCAGTACAACGACCGCATCGGCGTTCATGATCATGACCTTTTTGCGCTCGTGCATTGTCTCGGTCACAATGAGTGTATCGAGATCGCGCTTGCCGACCTCTCGGTCCATCAGATGCCCCGGGATGACGCCAAGGGTCCGTCCTCCGCCCGTTTGTGCCGCGCGCGCGACCCGGCCCATCAGGCCCACATCGCCCGCCCCGTAGACCAGCCGCCAGCCCCGACGTGCGAGCATGGCGCCCGTCGCGTCTGCATCTTTAGCAAAAGCAGGGTCGGCTCCTTCGCGCGCGCCACAATAGACACAAACCGAGAAGATCCCATAGGGCATGGCAGCAACACAAAGAAATCGCTATATCTTGTGGTCGAATAGCGGTGTTGATCCTGCTCCACAAGACGCCACGCTGGGCGTCGGGGCGCGACCTGGGGAATGAGATGGCAAAGGGGATCTTTGCATCAGGGTATGGTGCTCTGGGCGTCGGCGGCGTTGTCGTAGCCGCGGTTGCCTACGCGTTTTGGCAGAACACCTCCGACGTCGCTGTCGACGGGCCTGTCACAAGCGGCGATGTGGCGGCGGTCGAACCTCGGACCGACGAAGCGGCGGAGCGCACTCTGGAGGCGCCCGCGCCGGCCGCCGACATGCGCGCTGCTCTGCCCGAAGATCCGACGCCCGCACCCCTTGCCACAGACGGAAACCCGGACAGCGACACGGCCCAGGACGCCGCGGAGGATGCTCTGCCGGATCGCCAACAGGGGCCGGTCACGCTCCCCGACCCGCGGTTTGACCTCGTTCGGGCCGAATCCGATGGACAGGTCCTCATCGCCGGGACATCGGCACCCGGGGACGATTTGCGCATCGACGTCGACGGCGAGACATCTGCCACAGGCTCTGCAGACGGCCAGGGCGGGTTTGTGCTGTTCTTATCGTTGCCGCTGGGCGATGCGCCGAAAGTCCTCGACCTGATCGCAACGGGCGCGGACGGCGTCGAGCGGCGGGCGGACGAGAGCATTATCCTCGCGCCACCGCAGCGCGTAGCCGACGCCGACACACGGTCAGAAGAACTGCCTTCCGAAGCGGCGCTGGCGGCCGTTCAACCGCGCGTCGACGAGGTTGGTGTCGTCGGGGATAGCGTTTTGGCGGAGCCGGGGACCGCCGAAGTTCTACCGACCGAGGAGGGGCGTGCGGCGGATGTCGCACCAGCCGACCTCGCCCATACGCAGGAGCCCCCGAGCGTCGCAGAGCCCGACATCGCGGTTGCTGCGGTGGTTGCGGACGCGACCAGCCCGAATGCGGCGAGACAGGACGCGGTCAGCTCAAACGCGGCCAGCCCAAACGCGGCCAGCTCAAACGCGGCCAGCCCAAACGCGGCGGGCGCGAGCGCGGCGGCGCCCGAGGAAGCTGCGACGCCTGACGTCGTGGCGCGCGCTGAGCCGCGCCCGCCCGCCGTCCTTGTGGCACGGGATGACGGCGTCAGCCTCTTGCAACCGAGCGCAGCACGACCGGCCCGGCTCGACCGGGTCGTCATCGACGTGATCAGTCATGACGCCGAGGGGACCGTTCTCCTCGAAGGGCGGAGCGCCGCACCTCCTCCGCCGGTCGACAGCGTGCGGATCTATCTCAACAATGCGCAGGTCGACACGACGCCCATTCTCGACGACGGCTCATGGCGTCTGCCGCTGCGCGACGTGGCAAGCGGCGTTTACACTTTGCGCGTGGACCAGGTCGATGCCGCGGGCAATATCGTTTCGCAATTCGAAACACCGTTCAAGCGGGAGGACCCCGCGAACCTCGCACGGCTCGAAGCCGAGCGGCCAGAACCCGAAGGCGGGCTCGACGTCTCCGTGATTACTGTACAGCCGGGCTTTACCCTGTGGGGCATTGCATCCGAGCGCTATGGAGACGGCCTTCAATACGTCGCCATCTTCGACGCCAACAGCACGCAGATCCGAGACCCCGACCTGATCTTCCCGGGACAGGTGTTCGATCTGCCAGACGTCGAGGCCGATGGGCGATAGACGTCTTGTGATTTCAGATGCCTGTCGATGACGTTTAACGCGCCGCTTCAAGCAAAAGCCGGTCTAACGCCTAGCGCAACGTGCTGATCGGTCCATCCGCCGCACCTCGAATGAATTGATGCACGTAAGGATCTGATGTTGCGTCGAGATCTGCAGTGGGACCATGCCATTGGATACGACCTTGATGCAGCATGGCCACATGGTCGCCGATGGTGCGGACCGATGACATGTCGTGCGTGATCGTCATTGCCGTCGCCCCCATCTCGACAACGATCTCCCGGATCAAATCATTGATCACGCCGGACATGATGGGGTCGAGGCCGGTCGTCGGCTCGTCGAAAAAGATGATCTCGGGCTCCGCAGCGATGGCACGGGCAAGGCCCGCGCGCTTTTGCATGCCCCCGGAGAGCTCCGCAGGGTAAAGCTCTGCAATATCGGGAGAAAGCCCGACACGACGCAGCTTTTCGACGGCGATGTCTTTGGCCTCCGCTCTGGGCCGCTTCAAGCGCCCCCGGAGCAGGCGGAACGCCACGTTCTGCCAGATGGGCATCGAGTCGAAAAGCGCGGCGCCCTGAAAGAGCATGCCGAAGCGCTGCAAGAACGCGGGCCGCGTGGCAGCGGTCAAGGCCGCGCCTTCGATCTCGACCATGCCCCGATCCGGTTGAACAAGACCGAGGATGCACTTGAGTGTCATGGACTTTCCCGTGCCCGACCCGCCGATGACGACGCAACTTGTCCCCTTTGGCACGCGCAACGTGACGCCACGCAAAATCTCCTTTGCGCCAAAAGCCTTATGGATGTCGTGGAGAGCGATCATGCGGAAAAGAAGAGTTCGGTCAGCAAGTAGTTCGCCGCGAGAACGAGGATCGACGCGGTCACCACCGCCGACTTCGTGGCCTGACCGACGCCCTGCGCTCCGCGGCCCGCATTCATCCCGAAGTAACAGCCCATGAAGGCGACGATCAGACCGAACACCGCGCCCTTGATGAGGCCCGAGACGATGTCCCAAGTCTGAAGGAAGTCTGCCGTGATCTGGAGATACGCGGTCGAGTTAAAGCTGAGCCGTGTGGTTCCGACAAACCAGCCGCCGAGGATCCCAATCGCGTCGCCGACGCCGACGAGCACGGGAAGCGCGAGGACAGCGGCGAGGAGGCGCGGCGCAACGAGGTAGCGCATCGGATCGGTCGAGAGGGTCACAAGCGCGTCGATCTGCTCTGTGACCCGCATGGTGGCGATTTCTGCGGCGATGGACGAGGCGACGCGCGCAGCGACCATCAGCCCGCCGAGGACCGGCCCTAATTCCCGAACCATACCAATGGCCACGATGGAGGGTACGATGGCTTCGGCGTTAAAGCGCGCACCGCCCGCATAGATCTGCAGCGCGAGGGCAGCGCCGGTGAAAAACGCGGTGAGCCCAACGACCGGAAGCGAATAATAGCCAATGCTGAGAAGCGCTTGGCCGAATTCCCTTATGTAAAAAGGCGGGCGAAAAATGGCGCTGAGGCCATGGAGCAAAAAGAGCATGGCGCGGCCTGTCGCGGCGATACTCCGCAGGATTGACCGACCCAGCGCCGCCAGCCATCTCATACGCCCGCTCCAACGTAGCGGCGGCTGTAGCGCGGGCCGAGGGAAGTCAGGACTTCGTAGCCAATCGTGCCCGCAGCTTCGGCCAACGTGTCGATGCTTTGATGCGGGCCGACAATGTCGAGCGTGTCGGGGATCTCATCGACGGCGGTAACGTCGCACGAGATCAGGTCCATCGAAACGCGGCCGAGGATCGGACAGGGTGTATCGCCGGCCCAGAGCGCGCCGGTCGAGGAGAGCGCTCGGATCAAGCCGTCGGCATAGCCGCCCGAAACGGTGGCGACCTGGGTGTCGCGCGCAGCCGTCCAGGTGGCGTTGTAGCCGACGCTCTCCCCTGCGGCGACCTCGCGGGTCTGGATCACAGGAAGAGAGAGGCGCAGAACCGGCGCTGCGCCGGCAAATGGCATCCCGCCATAGAGGCCGATGCCGGGCCGCGTCAGATCGAAGTGATAGGCGGGCCCAAGGAGCGTTCCCCCAGTTGCGGCGAGGCTGCGCGGGGCGGCGATGCCGTCGGTCATCGCGTGAAACTGCGCCAATTGCTCGGCGGATTGAGGACTCTCGGGCGCGTCGGCAGAGGCAAGATGGCTCATAATCCAAATAGGGTGTGCCTCAAGCACAAGCGATGCGATCGCCTGCCACTCCGCCGCTTCGAGCCCGAGCCGGTTCATCCCCGTATCGAGCTGGATGCCGAACGGGTGGCCGGGCAGCGCCTCGAAATGCCGAGTGACCTGGGCGACGGAATTGAGCATCGGGGTCAGGTAGAGATCGCGGATCATGTCGGTGTCGCCCGGCATATGCCCGCCAAAGACAAGGATCTCTGGATCCGTTCCGAGCGCTTGGCGCAACGCGCTGCCCTCTTCGGCAACTGCGACACAAAACCGGCGCGCACCGGCGCGCGCAAGGGTGCGTACAATGGGGCCGACGCCAAGGCCATAGCCAGCGGCCTTCACAGTCGCGGCGGTTTCGACCTCGGGTGCCGACAGTGCATCGAGCGCGCGCCAATTGGCAGCGATGGCGTCAAGGTCGATGGTGAGCGTTCCGGTTGCCATGGCTCGGTAATGCCAGCCGGAAGCAGAGCGTCAAGCCGTTCGATGCACCCGCACTGCGGCGGGCCTCAATATCCGTCGCTCTGCCAAGTCTGGATCAGGTTGCCGAAACGCGTAAACTGTCCTTCAAACGACAGCTCGATGCTGCCGATTGGGCCGTGGCGTTGTTTGCCGATGATGACCTCGGCTTTGCCATGCGCGCTCTCCATACGCGCCTGCCACTCGGCGATCTTTTCGAGGTTATCGTCTGCTGGCTTTTCCCGTTCGACGTAGTATTCGTGGCGATAGACGAACATAACGACGTCGGCGTCCTGCTCGATGGAGCCGGACTCGCGCAAATCCGAGAGTTGTGGCCGCTTGTCTTCGCGGCTCTCGACCTGGCGTGAGAGCTGAGAGAGCGCAACGACCGGGATGTCGAGCTCTTTGGCGATGGCTTTTAAGCCCTGGGTGATCTCGGAGACCTCGTTGACCCGGCTGTCCTTGGCCGCGGTGGGGCGGACGAGCTGAAGATAGTCGACGATCAGCGCGTCGAGCCCGTGAAGGCGTTTTAGCCGCCTAGCCCGCGCAGCAAGCTGGCTGATCGGCAGGGCGGGTGTGTCGTCGATGTAGAGCGGGCAAGCCTCCAACGTCTTGGCGGCCTCGACGAAGCGGCGAAACTCCTGCTCGGTTAGGTCACCCCGCCGGATCTTCTCGGACGGCACCTCGGCCGCCTCGGAGAGGACGCGCGCGGCAAGCTGCTCGGCGGACATCTCCAAGCTGTAGAACCCGACCACGCCGCCTTCGACCGCGCCGAGGGCGCCATCGGGCAGCTCACCCTTGCGATAGGCCTTGGCGATGTTGAAGGCGATATTGGTTGCCAGCGAGGTCTTGCCCATCGAGGGGCGTCCCGCGAGGATCAAGAGATCCGACTTGTGGAGCCCGCCGAGCTTGCGGTCGAGGTCGGTGAGCCCGGTTGAGAGGCCGGCGAGCCCGCCATCGCGCTGATAGGCGGCGTTTGCGACGTTGACCGCGTCGGTGACGGCCCGCAGGAAGGATTGAAACCCGCTATCCGAGCGGCCCTCCTCGCCGAGCGTGTAAAGCGCCTGCTCGGCCTCGACGATCTGGTCCTTCGGCTCGGAAGCGACATCGACGCGGCGCGCCTTGTCGGCGATATCGCGGCCGAGCCCGATCAATTCGCGTCGGATCGCCAGGTCGTAGACGATCTGGGCATAGTCCTTGGCCGCAAAGCTCGCGATGGCTTGGCCTGCGAGGCGTACCAGATACGCCGCGCCGCCAAGCTCTTGCAGCCCGCTTTCCTCGGCCAAATAGGATTTGAGCGTGACCGGCGTCGCGGGCCGGTTCTGCGCGATGCGGGCCGCAGCCACCTCAAAGATCCGAGCGTGGACGGGATCGTAGAAGTGCCCGGGGCGGACGATGGCGGCGACTTGGTCGTATAGATCGTTGTTCGTGAGAATGGCGCCCAGAAGCTGCTGCTCGGCTTCGACATTATGGGGGAGGGCGGCCGTTGCTTCGGCGTCCTCCCCCGGCCTGCTCGGGTCTTGCTCTGGCCTGTTGCCTGCAGATCCGTTCGCTCCGCCCGGCGCGGCGGACGGCATTAGCGCGTGCTCGTTCATGCCTGTCTTCCCCTCATGCTCACGGCTCATGCTGTCCCGTCAGGGGTGCGGTGGCTGCGAGTCGCTGTTGGGTTCGAAGACATACGCCTGCCTTTGCACTGCGCCAAAATGTATATTTCTGTGGATGGCTTGTGAGTCCCTTGAGGACACAGCATATCGCAATTGAGGATCCGGCACACCTACATATTGTGGCTCGGCGCAGGAATGCGACCGCGAAGAAAATTCGGCGCACAGGCGCTTTCTCCGCAGAGCTTTACTCGATCTTCATGTTTTGCGCGGACGCCGCTTACGAATCGGGCGGGCTACGCACTCATCCGTGGGCCGCCTGCCAGCCACGGGGGTCATCCAGAAACGCGGATACGGCGTCGAGCGTGGGCGCATCGAACGTGCCGCGCCGGCGCGCCTCGGCCAGCACATCTGCCCAAGTGCAGAGCGCAGTGAGCGACAGGCTGTGTTCAGCCAGCGCCGGCCGGGCCTCGGGGAAGATGTCGTAAAAGAAGATCACAGCGGTGTACGCACACTCGGCCCCAGCCTCGCGCAGCGCATCGACAAAAGAGAGTTTCGAGCCGCCATCGGTCGCCAAGTCTTCGACCAGGAGCACCCGGTCACCCGGGCGCACGACGCCCTCAATCCGCGCGTTCTTTCCATAGCCTTTGGGCTTTTTGCGGACATAGCTCATCGGCAGCGCCATACGCTCGGCCATCAGCGCGGCGAAGGGGATGCCGGCCGTCTCGCCGCCCGCGATGACGTCGAAGGCGTCAAAACCCGCGTCGCGCATGATCTTGGCGGTCAGAAAATCCATCAACGTTGCACGGATGCGCGGGAAGGCGATCAGGCGCCGGCAATCGACGTAAGTCGGCGATTTTAGGCCCGAGGCGAAGACGAAGGGCTCGGCCGGACGGAAAGCGACCGCTTCGGCCTCCCAAAGCATCGCGGCAGTCAGCTGTGCCATGCGGGCGTCATCGGGATGGGCGGTGGGGATCATGGCGGCTCCTCGGCTTGCGCGGCGGGTGGGCCCTCAGTGACCCGTGGGCGCGCGCGTGTCGAGGGCGGAGCCTCCGGCGGCGATATTTGCGGGCAAGAAGAAGGGAGGGTCAGTCGGCCACGCGCCAATGGATCTCGCGGGCCGGCTCAAAGATCGTAACCGGGCCATCTCCGGTCTCGAGCCGGGTGGGCAGGCTTTGCGGGCCGTCCTTGACCAGCGTCAGCGTCTCGGCATTAGGGGCGAGCCCGTAGAAAGCGGGGCCATTGAGCGCGGCAAAGGCTTCGAGCCGGTCGAGCGCACCGGCCTCGTCAAAGACCTGGGCGAGGCAGGCCATGGTGACGGGTGCCGTGAAGACCCCCGCGCAGCCGCACGGCTGGAGCTTGGCGGGATCGGTATGGGGGGCGCTGTCAGTGCCGAGAAAGACACGCGGGTGCCCCTCGGCGACAAGCGTCAGGAGCGCCTCGCGGTGCACCGCACGTTTCGCCACCGGGAGGCAGTAGTAATGCGGCCGAATGCCCCCGGCGAGCAGGTGATTGCGGTCGATCATCAGATGGTGGGTCGTGACCGTGGCGCCGAGCGTCGGCCCACCCGCGCGCAGATAGGCGCAGGCCTCGGCGGTGGTGATATGCTCCATGATCACGCGCAGCGCGGGAAGCGCCGTGCGAAGCGGATCAAGCATCCGGTCAATGAACACGGCTTCCCGGTCGAAGATGTCGACCTCGCTGTCGGTGACTTCGCCGTGCACGCAGAGCGGGACACCTGCCTCCGCCATCGCCTCGAGCACGGGACGGACCTCATCGATATCGCGCACGCCCGAGGCGGAGTTCGTTGTCGCGCCTGCTGGGTAGAGCTTGACCGCGGCGATGAGGCCTGCGGCGTGCGCGGCGACAATGTCGTCGGGATCGCTGGCCTCGGTGAGGTAGAGCGTCATCAGCGGTTGGAAGCGCGCCCCGTCGGGCAGCGCTTCGCGGATGCGGCTGCGATAGGCGCGCGCGTCGGCGCCAGTGACGACGGGCGGCACAAGGTTTGGCATGATGAGGCCGCGCGCGAAATGACGGGCACTTTCGGGCAGAACCGCGCGGAGAACGGCGCCGTCCCGCAGATGCAGGTGCCAATCGTCGGGGCGGCAGATCGTGAGCGTCTCGGCCATGGTTGGGGCGCTTAACCAAGCAGGCGCAAAAACGCCAGACAGAGCATCATGGGAGGATGACCAAAGAGGGCGCCAAAGCGGTGGCCGATCCGGGGGCACACCGCGCGCTTTCAGAGCATCTGCGGAAAAACCAAGCGCATTTGCAGAGAAATGTGACGCGAAAGGCGTCATGCTGCATTGCAGCATTCGGCGAAATCTGTCATGGGACGCCAAACAGCAGGCAAAGATGCTCGACACGATGACGCTTTCCCCGACCCTTCAGCGCGCCGCAGGCGGCGCGTTTGTGGGTCTTTCCTCGGGAGATGATAGCGCAAAGGGTGCATCGCGGCTGACGACACTCCGCCAGACAGGCTGTGCCAAAGCGTTCCTGCCGCACGTATCGGGTCCGCCCGAGGTCGTTTTTCTCAATACAGCGGGCGGGCTGACGGGCGGCGATGTGCTCACGTACGGCCTCTCCCTCGGCGCGGGCGGCCGCGCGACCGCGACGACCCAGACTGCCGAGCGCGCCTATGCGGCGATCCGGGCGGCACATCCGGCGCGCGTTGACGTCGACCTTGAAGTAGGGCCAGGAGGCCGGCTCGATTGGCTCCCGCAGGAGACGATCCTTTTTCAGAATGCGCGCCTTGATCGGCACACGCGGATCGCGCTGACCGGGGATGCCGAGGTCCTGATCTGCGAGATGGTGGTGCTCGGGCGCGCTGCGATGGGCGAGCGGGTCGACGCGCTTTCGTTTTTCGACCGGCGCGCCATTGCCCGAGATGGTGTGCCCGTTTTCGTAGACGCGCTTGAGATCGACGCAGACGTACTCGCCGAGCGCGGTGCGGCGGCGGGGCTGGCGGGTGCGCAAGCCGTGGCCGTGGTGGCGCTGGTCGCGCCGGGCGCGGAAGACGCGGTTGGGGCGCTGCGAGGCGTGAGCCTTCCCGATGGCGTTCGCGCCGGGATCAGCGGATGGGACGGGCGCGTGGTGGCGCGCCTCAGCGCAGGCGATGGCTGGCCTTTGCGCCTGGCGGTCGCCGAGATGCTACGGCATCTTCGGCGCGGAACAGAAACGTCCGGGGCGCTGCCCCGGGTTTGGCAGATTTAAGGACGTGGCATGAACCTCACACCACGGGAAAAGGACAAGCTGTTGGTCTCGATGGCGGCGATGGTGGCGCGGCGCCGGCTGGAACGCGGCGTGCCGCTCAACCATCCCGAAGCGATCGCCCTCATCACCGACTACGTTGTCGAGGGCGCGCGGGACGGTCGTTCGGTCGCCGATCTGATGGAGGCGGGGGCGCATGTGATTACACGCGCGCAATGCATGGAAGGGGTGCCGGAGATGATCCACGAGGTCCAGGTCGAGGCGACCTTTCCCGATGGCACGAAGCTCGTGACCGTGCATCATCCGATCCGATGAGATTGATGGCGTGCCATAGGCAAGGCGGTTGCCCCACGGAGTGGCGGCGATGTTCCTGAGCTTCCTCCTTGCCGCCCTTGCAGGCTACGGCGTGCCCTTTGCGGAGCCCAAGCTGGTACGGCTGGCCGAGGCGATCTTGGGGGAAGCGCCGGTGCTGGCGCAGGGCGAGTTGCGCATCGTAACTCTGCTGGCGATGCTGGGGCTTTCGGCCTTCATCGTCATGATCGCCGGATACAACAGCTCATCGCTCGCGACCGTACTCGGCGGCGCTTTGGGGTATTTCGGGACGCGGCTTTACGCCTTTGTCCGCGACCCAGACGGGATCAACCGCACCTCGGAGGACGGCGCGTGGGACGGTGCGCTGCGGCCACCAGGCGCACGCCAGACTCCGCGGTCGAAGGACGTCGGCGACGGCACCGGGACGGACGATGAGGCGACGCTGCGGGCAGTGGGGCAGGCGCTGCAAGAGGACGCCGAGCCGAGCCGCGGGGGCAGTACGAAGGAGCACGACAGATGACACCTGGGGAGATCCAGACAGCGCCGGGGGAAATCACGATCAACGCGGATCGCACACCGATCACCCTCGTTGTGCGCAACACCGGAGACCGGCCCGTCCAGGTCGGCAGCCACTATCACTTTGCCGAGACGAATGAAGCGCTCGACTTCGACCGTGGAGCGGCGCGCGGCTGCCGTCTCGACATTGCCGCGGGTACGGCCGTGCGGTTTGAGCCCGGGCAGACCCGTGACGTAACCCTTGTACCCTATGCCGGGGCGCGGCGCGCCATCGGCTTTAACGCTGCGGTGATGGGAGACCTCTAAGCCGCCATTCGCATTTCACCGGGCCGGATGCGCACCCAACCGGCCAAGCTTCAATGGAGCAAAACCATGACCCCGATGACCCTACCGCTTGATCTCTTCAGCGCAGGTGTCGCCGTTTGGAGCCGCCAGGCGGCGTTGCAGGCGGAAATGATGAAGTTCTCGATTGGCGCGGCACAGGGCGTGGCCCAAGCAATGACGCTGCCCGCGCTCGCCGCGCTAGAGCTTTTGCCGCCGAACCGTCCAGTGATGGCGCCGCTTGCCCTGCCGAGCCCGCGCCCCTCTGCAACGGTGACGGCGCTTGCGCCCGCGCCCGCGCGGACACGCACAACGCCGCCGAAACCTGCCGCCAAACCCAAAGCCAGCGCCCCGACACCGACGCGCAGAGCGAGCCGGTCGAGAGCGGCAGCACCGGCAGCCGCACCAGCACCGGCGAAAGCCGCAGCGCCGACGCCTGCAGCCGCCGCGTCTGCCACGCCCGCACCGGCCAAAGCCGCTCCGGCCAAGCGCAGCACAGCCAAGACGCGAGCGGCCAAGCCGGCCGAAGCCAAGGTCGCAGAAACCAACGCATCCCCGGCGAAAGCCCGAGCGCCAAAAGCGGCACCCGCGGCTAAAACACCTGCGCCAAAGCCAGCCGCCGCGGCGAAGCCCGCCTCAAAGACCGGTGCGGCCAAGCCCACTGCGAGCCGGGCGGCCAAAGCCCCCGCTGCGAACGCGAAGGCGTCCCCGCCGAAAGCACCCAAGGCCAGCACGGCCCGCAACACTGGCCCGACGGCCGTCAAAGCGGCCCCTGCTGAGAAAGCGGAGGACGCGCCCGCAAAGCCCAAGGGGGCCGCGGCCCTCGCCACCTCTTCGAAACGCGCGCGCAAGGCCCCCTCAGCGCCAAAGCCATTGCCGGAGCCCTTAACGGATGCCGTCCTTGTCGACCCGGCCGAGGAGAGCCCCAAGGGACAGGGGAGGTCGGAGATATGATCGGAGCGCAAAGCCGCGCAGTGGACAATCTTGCGCTTGCGGCGCGGCGCCAACGCGTTAGTGTACTGGCTCTTGATAAGGGTTTTTGGGAGATTGCCCATGTCGGCGCGTCCGATCATCGACCGCCTTCTCGATCTGCTGACGCCGCAGCCGCGTCCCGTGCCGATTCCGGTTCGTACAAACGAGAACGGGCCGCGGCGCTAGAGCGCGCGGCGCCCGGGAGCGCGACGTTCAAGACGCGCGTGCTCCCACGCGAGGGCTTGGGTCGGTCGGGCGCCGTTTATGTCTGAGCGCCCCGGGCCCGTGTCTCCGTTCATCTTTCCGCTATCGCTCTGGCAATCCTCGCTTGAGGTTGCCTTTCTCTCCGTCGAAGCACTGTCCGTATTCGGCCTGCGCATGATGTCGCTTTCCGGTGCGCGCCCCATGGCGAACTCAGAACCGGTGCGCATGGTGATGGAAAAGCCGCCGGCGTTTCTAGCCTCCGGCGTCGAAGCATGGTCGGCTGCCGCGTCGGGCAAGAGCGCTGATCAGATCATGACGGCCTCCCTGCGCCCGCTGCGCGCAAAGACCCGCGCCAATGCGGACCGCCTCCTCAAGGAAGGGGCTGCACCGGCCCGGACGCCGTCATCCGAGTGATCGAAGAGCCCCCAACACAGATATCTGCAGCAAAGACCCCAGGAGTTCGCCATGCCCGCCTCCATTTCCCGCGAGACTTATGCCGCGATGTTCGGCCCGACGACCGGGGACCGGGTGCGCCTCGCCGATACCGACCTGATCATCGAGGTGGAGCGGGACCTCACGACCTATGGCGAAGAGGTCAAATTCGGCGGTGGAAAGGTGATCCGCGACGGGATGGGCCAATCCCAGGTGACGCAGGCGGGCGGCGCGGTCGACACGGTCATCACAAATGCGCTGATCCTCGACACGACGGGCATATACAAAGCCGATATCGGCCTGAAGGACGGGCGGATCGAGAAAATCGGCAAGGCGGGCAACCCGGACACGCAGCCCGGCGTCGACATCATCATCGGGCCGGGAACAGAGGCGATTGCGGGTGAAGGCAAGATCCTCACCGCAGGGGGATTTGACGCACATATCCACTTCATATGCCCCCAGCAGATCGAAGATGCGCTCCATTCCGGCCTGACGACGATGCTGGGCGGCGGCACCGGCCCGGCCCACGGCACGCTGGCGACCACATGTACGCCAGGGCCCTGGCATATCGGGCGGATGCTCCAGGCGATGGACGGGGTGCCGATGAACGTCGCGCTCTCGTGCAAGGGCAACGCCTCCGAACCCGCGGCCTTGGTCGAGATGGTCGAGGCCGGTGCATGTGCCATGAAGCTCCACGAGGATTGGGGGACGACCCCCGCCGCCATCGATTGCTGCCTTTCGGTCGCCGACGACATGGACGTGCAGGTGATGATCCACACCGACACGCTCAATGAGAGCGGGTTCGTGGAGAACACGGTCAAGGCCATCGGCGGGCGCACGATCCACGCCTTTCACACCGAAGGCGCGGGCGGCGGCCACGCGCCCGACATCATCAAGGTCTGCGGCCTGCCGAACGTCATCCCCTCCTCGACCAACCCGACCCGGCCCTACACCGTTAACACGCTCGAAGAGCATCTCGACATGCTCATGGTCTGTCATCACCTCGACAAGTCGATCCCCGAGGACGTCGCCTTTGCCGAGAGCCGCATCCGCAAAGAGACCATCGCTGCCGAGGATATCCTGCATGACATGGGCGCGTTCTCAATCATCGCGTCCGATAGTCAGGCGATGGGCCGGGTAGGGGAGGTTATCACCCGCACCTGGCAGACGGCGCACAAGATGAAGGTACAGCGCGGGCGGCTCGCCGACGAGACGGGCGAGAACGACAATGTGCGCGTCAAACGCTATGTCGCGAAATACACGATCAACCCGGCCATCGCCCATGGGCTCTCGACCCATATCGGGACGATCGAGCCGGGCAAGCGCGCCGATCTCTGCCTCTGGGCGCCCGCGATGTTTGGCGTGAAGCCAGAGATGGTTCTGATCGGTGGCTCGATTGCGCTGGCGCAGATGGGCGATCCGAATGCCTCGATCCCGACGCCGCAGCCCGTCTATTCCCGCCCGATGTTCGGGGCGATGGGGCGCGCGGTGGAGCGTTCGGCGGTGGCTTTCGTGTCGGGCGCGGCACAGGCGGCGGGCATCGGAGCATCGCTCGGCCTTGCGCGTGAAACGGTGGCCGTGACTGGCATCCGCTCGGTCACGAAGGCGGATATGGTGATGAATGCCGCGACGCCCCAGATCGAGGTGAACCCTGAGACCTATGAGGTGCGCGCCGATGGAGAGCTTTTGACCTGCGCGCCGGCCACGGAGCTCCCCATGGCCCAGAGATACTTCTTGTTCTGAGCGCTGGGGTGGGGGCGCCGGGGTGGGGGCGCTGCCCCCGGCTGCGCCTCCCCCGGGATACTTCTAGCCCAAAGAAGCAGGCGGCTATGCACGTGGCGCGCCATGTCGGTTTTTTGTCAGATAGGGCGTTCACGGGCGCTGAGCCCTTGCGCTAGGGCGCTATCTCCGGGGCAATCAGGCGGCGGGAGGGCTTTCGATGGCAGACGCAGCGGAGAACACGGGCGCGCATGGAGCGAGACGGCGCGGGCGGGGCGGCGGCGGCGCCGCGCGGCGGGCTGAGCGCACGGCGCTCCGCGTCGAGGCCGTGCGCTTTATCGAGCGCAAGATCCCCAACCTCGATATCCTGAACGCCGAAGCGCTGGAGATCATCGAAGCGAACGCCGAGACCGTTCTTGAAGAGATCGGTGTTGCCTTCCCCGAGAACCCGGCGGCCCTCGCGCGGTGGAAAGAGGCGGGCGCCGATGTGCAGGGCGACCGGGTGCGCCTGCCGAAGGGGCTCGCGCGCCGGCTCTGCGCCACGGCGCCTGCGCGTTTCACCCAACACGCACGGAACCCGGAGCGGAATGTCGAGATCGGGGGGCGCAACCTCGTCCTCGCGCCGGTCTATGGCCCGCCATTCGTGCGCGATGCCCAGGGCGGCCGCCGCTATGCGACGCTCGACGACTTCCAAACCTTCGTGAAGCTCGCGTATATGTCGAAGTGGCTGCACCATTCGGGCGGTACGGTCTGCGAGCCGACCGATGTGCCGGTCAACAAGCGCCATTACGATATGCTGCTCGCGCATATGACGCTGTCGGACAAGCCGTTTATGGGATCGGTTACCGAGCCGAGCCGGGCGCGCGACAGCGTCGAGATGGCCGATCTCCTCTTTGGGGGATTGGATGGACGCTGCGTGATGACCTCGCTCATCAACATCAACTCCCCGCTCACCTTCGACAATGTGATGATGGGCGCGCTCGAGGCCTATGCCGAGGCGGGGCAAGCTTGCATCGTCTCTCCTTTTATTGTCGGCGGGGCCATGGCGCCGGTCTCGGTCGTCGGAACGTTGACGCAGGTCCTGGCCGAAGTCATGGCCGGCGTCGCCTATGCGCAGCTTGTCAAGCCGGGCGCGCCGGTCATCTTCGGGGCGTTCGTCACCTCGATCGACATGAATTCGGGTGCGCCGACCTTTGGCACGCCAGAAGCCGCGCAGATCACCTATGGTGCGGGACAGCTCGCGCGCCGGCTCGGGCTGCCCTATCGCTCGGCGGGGTCTTTCAATGGATCGAAGCTCCCGGACGCCCAAGCGGCCTATGAGACGGCAAACTCGCTTAACGCCGGGCTGCTGGCGGGGGTCAACTTTATGCTTCACGCCTCGGGCTGGCTGGAAGGGGGCCTCGTGGCCTCCTTCGAGAAGTTCGTGCTCGACGCTGATCAGCTCGGCGTCCTGCACAAGCTCGCCGCTGGCGTCAGCGCGGATGCCGAAGCGCAGGCCATGGACGCGCTGCGCGAGGTCGGCCCCGGGGGACACTTTCTCGGCTGCGCCCACACCCAGGCGCATTTCAAGGATGCGTTCTGGCGCTCGGAGGTGCTCGACTACAAGCCGTTCGAGACCTGGGAAGACGAGGGCGCGCGCGACAGCCAAACCTTGGCCGAAGCGCGCGTGGCCAAACTCTTGGAAGAGTACCAGCCGCCCGCGCTGGACGTGGCGATCAAAGATGCGCTTGAGGCCTACGTCCTGCGCCGGAAATCCGAGCAGCCGGACGCGTTCATCTAGGCCGCGGCACCGTAACGGGGCCCCGCGGCGACCAAGGCGAATCGCCTTAAGGTTGCGTTTGGCTTCCGTTCCTCGTTAACGGTTCCACATGTCGGCACGGCGTCAGGCCTGCGACTTTCCGCCGCCAAAAAGGCGGATCTCAGCCATCAGAGCGATCAGGATTTCGAGGTGCGAGGCGACCGAATAGGCCGCATCGCCGCTGACGCGCGTGGCTTCATGGCTCGCCTCAAGATCGACCAATCTCGGCAGGTTGGCGCCCGGGCTGGCCACGTCTTGCTCGCGAAGAATGCGCTTTAAATCCCTGTTTCTATTATAGTCTTGAAGCCCAAAGCGCGCCGCGCGGACGAGCAGACGCGGGCGGCGCATGGAAGTCAGGGTTTCGTGAAATGCGGTCATGACAGCCTCCTGAATTGATGCGGAGACGTTACACAACCGGAGCGTGTGTTGCTCGACCTGGACAACAGCGCGCGGTGGCCTCAGACTTGTTTCCGATTTTTCAACAATTCTATCCACAGGCGGTTACGTATACATTCGGACAATGAGTGCAACTCAGGGTTGACTGAGGTTTTGGGGATCGAAGCCGAGGGACCTTAGTAAGGGGACGGTTGATGTCGGGGGCAAGGGGTACGGACGAACTGGGCGTTTTGCCCGGATGGGTTCCTGCGGCGGCGCGCAACTATCTGCGCCACACCGAGCAGGGACTGTCGATCCGAGAAGTCGCGCGGGGAGAGGGGGCGCATGCCTCGACGATCCTGCGCCAAATCCGCCGGTTTGAAAGCAGGCGCGATGACCCGCTTGTGGATGAAGCCCTTGCCCGACTCGGACAGCACCGAACTCCGTTTGGAGACCGCACCGCCTCGACCGAACTCGAGGAGAAAGCTGGTATGACTGCACCTTTTAATCCCAACACCATTCTTTGCGATGAGGCCACCGTCATCCGCGAGGCAAAGCGCATCCTGCGGCGGCTCTGCGAGCCAGGGGCCTTCCTGGCGGTGGCTCCGACAATGGAAAAGGCCGCGGTGCTGCGCGAGACCGGTGGCGGCGGGACCGCGCGCATCGCGGTGATCGACCGGGCCGTTGCGCAGGCCTTTGCGCTTAAGGAATGGATTTCTTGTACGGTTCCGGGAAAGGTCGCGCGCTACCGCATTGCGCCAGCGGGCCGTGCAGCGCTGAAGCGCCTCTTGGCGGAGGATGAGGGGCGCCGCCAAGGCTTCGCGGACAATCAAGCGGCGTTTGGAGCACAGCACCGGAGCTGGGGCGAGCGCAGTATCCAAGAGGACGGAGAAGACGGCCCACGGCGCGTCCGCTACAACATGGCGGAGAGCCCGATCACGCTTCTTGCGCGGCGTCGGGACAAGGAGGGCAAGCCCTTTCTGTCACCAGAGCTGGTCTCGGCTGCCGAACGGTTTCGCGAAGACTTCGAATTGGCGCAGATGGGCCCGAAGGTTGCGCAGAACTGGGAGCGGTTCCTCACGGGGGGGGCGCGGGGGAGCATGTCGGCGTCCGATGCACTCCGCGGACCAGAGGGGGCCCGGACACGCGTGGCGGCCGCGCTGCGCGATCTGGGGCCGGGGCTTGGCGATACCGCACTCCGCGTTTGCTGCTACCTGGAGGGGCTCGAAGCGACGGAGAAGCGGATGGGCTGGTCGGCTCGGTCGGGCAAGATCGTCTTGCGCATCGCGTTGCAGCGCCTTGCTCGGCACTACGAGGACACCTACGGACCGGGCGGCGGTCTC
This sequence comes from Pseudomonadota bacterium, assembly GCA_038745585.1. Lineage (GTDB taxonomy): Bacteria > Pseudomonadota > Alphaproteobacteria > Rhodobacterales > Rhodobacteraceae > HLUCCA09. The sequence goes on along the minus strand of JBCDLH010000005.1, from coordinate 76,137 downwards.
ATCGGCTAGGCGCCGGTCAGGGCAGGGGATCTGTCTGGTAGAGACGGATCTTCAGCCCGCCATGGGGCACGGGTGGGCCGGTCTCGTTGATCGGCAGTCCCGTGGCCCGGGCAAGGCCCGGCTCGCTCGTCACGAAGGCGACGCGCCAGCCGGAAAAGTGCCGCAGCACCGTATCGCCAAAGCTGAAATAGAGCGACCGGAGCGCTGTCTTGTTGCCAATCCGCGCGCCATAGGGCGGGTTGGTGATCAGAAGGCCCGGCGTCGCGGTCGGAGGGCGCAAAGCGCTGATCGGCTGGCAGTGAAACGTCGTTATCCTTGTAAGATCGGCGCGTTGGGCATTGGCCGTGGCCGCCGCGATGACGCCCTGGTCCCTGTCATAGCCCCAAGCCCGGCAGGGCCCGCCCGCCGGCGTCGCCGGCCGCTGAAACCCGGCAAAGGCCTTTTCGTCATAAGTGGCCAGGTCTTGAAAAGCAAAGCCTCGCGATGCGCCGGGTTGCTGCCCTACCATGAGCGACGCGGCCTCTAGCGGAAACGTGCCGGAGCCGCACATCGGGTCGACCACGGGCTCGGCCCCATCAAAACCTGCAGCGCGAAGAAAGAGGGCGGCGAGGCTCTCGCGCAGGGGGGCCTTGCCGACCTGCTGCTTTGTTCCCCGTTGGTGAAGCGGCGCACCGGACGTGTCGACCGAGATCGTGCACAGATCATCTTCAATCCGCACGAGCAGCCGCAAATCGGCGTCGGGCGAAACGGAAGCGCCGAGCACATCGGTCACGGCGCGGGCGACGCGTTGGGCCGCCGCACCGGCATGGTAGATCCGGGAGCGCGTACACGCGGCGTCAATGCGGACGGCAATGTCGGGGCGCAGAACCTCGCCCCAGGCCACGCGTCGGGCGCGCTTATCGAGCTGTGCCAAGTGCAGCGCGCGGAACTTTGCGATGCGGGCGAGGACGCGCGTCGCCCCGCGTAGCTCTAGATTGGCGCGCCAAATCTCGGGCCAACCGCCAAAGATCTCGACACCACCGGGAACCGCTTTGGCCGGGGCGAAGCCCTGCGCCTCGGCTTCCGCGCGCAAGAGCGGCTCGAGGCCAGGCGGGGCGGCGAGAAAGACGGCAAGCTTAGGCGCGGTACTAGGCTTGGGCTTAGGCTCTGTCTTGGGCCGCCCGCTCGGGCTCACGCGCCCAACGTCTCGGCAAAGGCGTTGCGCCAGAGACGCGAGAGGTCGGCCAAAGGCGCCTCGGATCGTCCGAGGCGGACCGTCTCGCCCCCGAACCGGCCCGCATAGGCGAGCGGTACGCCAGCCTGTGCTGCCGCCGACATCAGGGCTTCGGCGGCGTCGAACGAGCACGCGATCAGGTAGCGTGCCTGGTCCTCGCCAAAGAGCGTTTCGATATCCGCGGCATCGAGCGTCACACCGACCGATGCCGCATCGGCCATCTCAAACGCCGCCAGTGCGAGGCCGCCATCGGAAAGGTCCGCGCAGGCGGTGATCCAGCCCGCATGGGCGCGTATGAACCCGCCATGGGCCGCTTCGGCGGCGAGGTCCACCGGCGGCGCATCGCCCTCGGCACGCCCGAACCCCTCCCAGAGCAGCGCGGATTGGCCCAAATGGCCGACGGTCTCTCCGAGGACCAGCGCAACGTCGCCCACCACTGGCGCTCCGGCGATGATCTGATCCAAGTCATCGATCAGACCGACCGCCCCGATTGTCGGTGTCGGAAGGATCGGCGCACCGTCTGTCTCGTTGTAGAGCGAGACGTTGCCCGAGACGACCGGCGTGCCAAGGGCCGTGCAGGCAGCCCCGATCCCTTTGATCGCGCCGACGAGTTGCCCCATGATCTCGGGTTTTTCGGGATTACCGAAGTTGAGATTGTCGGTGACGGCAAGCGGCATTGCCCCCACCGCCGAGAGGTTGCGGCAGGCCTCGGCGACCGCTTGCTTTCCGCCCTCAAACGGGTTGGCTTGGACGTAGCGCGGGGTCACATCGGCGGCGAAGGCAAGCGCGCGGTCGGTCCCGTGGATACGGACGATCCCCGCGCCAAGGCTCGGGGGGCGGATCGTGTCGGCCATGACTTGACTGTCATACTGCTCCCAGATCCAGGCCTTCTGGGCATAGGATGGCGCAGCGAGAAGCGTCTTGAGCGCTGCGATCGGGTCGATCTCGGGCACGGGGCCGAGCGCGGGCGCAGCGGGCGTCTCGCGCCAGGGACGGTCGTATTCCGGAGCATTGCCAGAAAGCGCCGCCAACGGCAGGTCGGCCTCGGTCCGGCCCTGATGGCGGATCACAAAGCGATCCTCGTCGATGGTCTCGCCGACCACCGCAAAGTCGAGATCCCACTTTTCAAAGATTGCGCGCGCCAAAGCTTCCTTTTCGGGGCGGAGCACCATGAGCATCCGCTCTTGGCTTTCGGAGAGCATCATCTCGTAGGCCGTCATGCCCGCCTCCCGGGTGGGCACGGCATCGAGGTCGAGCCTGATACCGAGCCCGCCCTTGTCGCCCATCTCGACGGCGGAGCAGGTGAGGCCGGCCGCTCCCATATCCTGGATGGAGATGACGGCGCCTGTCTCCATCAGCTCTAGACAAGCCTCCATCAGCCGCTTTTCGGTGAAGGGATCGCCGACCTGGACGGTCGGGCGCTTCTCTTCAAGCGTATCGTCAAACTCCGCCGACGCCATGGTTGCCCCGCCCACACCGTCGCGCCCCGTCTTGGCACCGAGATAGACGACCGGCATGCCGACCCCACTCGCGGCCGAATAGAAAATCCGGTCGGATCGAGCGATTCCCGCCGCGAAGGCGTTCACGAGGCAATTGCCGTTATAGGCGGGGTGAAACCGTGTCTCGCCGCCAACGGTCGGCACCCCGAAGGCATTGCCGTAGCCCCCGATACCGGCGACGATCCCGGCCACGAGAGACCGCGTGCGCGCATGGTTCGGGCTGCCAAAGCTGAGCGCGTTCATTGCCGCAACGGGCCGCGCGCCCATGGTAAAGACATCCCTGAGGATCCCGCCGACGCCCGTCGCCGCACCTTGATAGGGCTCGATGTAAGACGGATGGTTGTGGCTCTCCATCTTGAAGACGCATGCCAATGGGTTCCCCTCCGCATCGAGCCCGATGTCGATCACGCCAGCATTCTCACCTGGACCGCAGATCACCCGCGCACCAGTCGTCGGAAGAGTTCGGAGCCACCGCTTGGAGGATTTGTAGGAGCAATGCTCGTTCCACATCGCCGAGAAGATGCCAAGCTCCGTCAGATTAGGAGCACGGTTTAGCAAGCGTAGAATGGCTTGATATTCTGTGTCCGAAATGCCGTGCGCGGCGATTATCTTGGCCGTCACCTCCGCCGCGGCCGCCTGGGCTGGTTCAAACATCGCAACTCCCCGCTCAACCCATGCCTATAGGCCAGCGCGGAACGAAGGAAAAGCAGGCAGCGGGCGCAAGAGCGGGCTGGGCAGTGGACGCCAGCCCAATAAAAAAAGGCCGAGAACAAGTCTCGGCCCAAGTCCAACAGGGAGGTAAACAACGATCAAAATTCATCGCTGCTAAGGATGTTATAAGGGGGCGCATCTTTTTCGCACAAGGCGCAACTGCCGGATATGCGTGCATGACTGTGTTGCCTGTGGCGCAAGGGTGACTCCCTGCGGCTACGGCGCCACTCTGCGAGCGGGCTAGCTCGCCGGTGCGAGCTTGCGCCGGTGCTCGATAATCTCTTCAACAACGAAGTCGCGAAAGGCAGCGATCCGTTTGGATTGTCTCAATTCTTCGGGATAGGCGAGGAAGACCGGGACCTCGTTGCTCTCCACCGATGGGAGCACACGGACGATCTCCGGTGCATTGTCGACGATGTAATCTGGCAGGACACCGATGCCCAACCCATTGATGACACCTTGCAGGACCCCAAAATAATTGTTGACAGTCAACCTTGACGGGATCTCTTGGGTCAACAACCACTGCACAAGTTGTGCGCCCGCGGCGACTTGCGTGATTCCCGGGGCGAGGCAAATGAGCCTGTGAGCTGGCAGATCTTGTACGGATTGCGGCTCTCCCGCGCGTGCCAGATAAGCAGGCGACGCGTAGAGGCGCATCCGCACACTCATCAGGCGCTTGCGGATCAGATCCGCCTGGCTCGGCTCTTTCATCCGGATCGCGACATCGGCCTCGCGCATCGGCAGGTCGAGTACGCGCTCTTCGAGCATGAGATCGATATTGAGCTGCGGGAAGCGCTCGTAGAGCGTCGTTAGGCGCGGTGCGAGCCACATCGTGCCAAAGCCGATGGTCGTCGTCACGCGGAGCTCGCCAAAGACCTCCTCTTCGCTGTCGCGGATCCGTGCCGCCGCAGCATCGAGCCGTTTTCGCATTGCGCGCGCTGCATCGAAGAGAAGCTCGCCCTGTTCCGTCAGGATCAGACCGCGGGCATGCCGGTGAAACAGTGTGGTGTTCAGCATCTCTTCCAGCGAGCGGATCTGGCGCGACACCGCGGATTGCGACAGATGCAGTTGCTCTCCCGCATGGGTGAGCGAACCTGCATCCGCAACTGCATAGAAAATCCTAAGCTTATCCCAATCCATTGACGTCCCGCACTCGTCTCGCGCGCCCCTGCGCAGCGGCGTGTCAGGTTCCTCTGACACGCTGGGTGGCGTCTGGCAACGCTTCTAGCCGCGTAACGGTGACGCCGGTTTGACTCCGCTTGTGCGCTTCTCTTCCTATATTGGCACGGGAGGAGGCTGCGATGACGCGTCATGACGTTCAGCTGACCGACCGCTACGATGTGGCGAAATCCCCGGTGCTCTTGAGCGGTGTTCACGGGCTCGTGCGATTGATGCTGACACAGGCCGCACGGGACCGGGCGCAAGGTTGGCGCACGGGCGGCTACGTTTCGGGCTATCGCGGCTCGCCCCTGGGTGGCGTCGATTTGGCGATGGAGAGCGCGGCCGGGCGGCTCGCCGATGCCGGTATCACGTTTCACCCGGGTCTAAACGAAGACTTGGCGGCAACTGCCGTCTGGGGCACGCAAACCGCGGCGCTCCGCGGAGAGGGCTTGGTCGAAGGCGTCTTTGGTCTGTGGTACGGCAAGGGACCCGGCGTCGACCGTTCCGGAGATGCGTTGCGCCATGCCAATCTCGCGGGCACCGCGCCAAAGGGCGGCGTGCTGATGGTCGCGGGCGACGACCATGTCGGCGAAAGCTCGACGACGTGTCATCAATCGGATCTCGCGATGATCGATGCGGGGATTCCAGTGCTCTACCCCTCTGGGGTGCAGGACATTCTCGACTTTGGCCTTTACGGCTTTGCGCTGTCTCGATTTTCCGGGCTTTGGGCTGGTATGAAAGCCGTCAAAGACACGGTTGAGAGTACGGCGGTCGTGAACGGCGATCCGTTTCGGCTGAGCTTCGTTTCGCCCGATATTCCGATGCCCGAGGATGGCCTCTCGATCCGGCTAGGCGACCACTGGGTCCCTCAGGAAGAGCGCCTCGCTGCCTGGAAATGGCCCGCGGCCCAGGCCTTCGCCCGAGCGAATGGGATCGACCGGCGCGGGCTCGGTCGGCCGGGCGCTCGGATCGGGATCGCCGCCGCAGGCAAGAGTTGGAGCGATGTTTGCGCTGCGCTTGAGCTTTTGGGCGTAACGCCCTCGATTGCGGACGAGATCGGCCTCACGACATGGAAAATCGGCCAGGTTTGGCCGTTGGAGGAGGCCGGGCTGCGCGACTGGGCCGAAGGGGTCGATCTGGTGATCATCGTGGAGGAAAAACGCAAGGTTCTCGAGCCGCAAATCGCGCAGGCGCTCTGGGGGCGGGACCTCCGGCTCTGGGGCGCGCGCGGCGGCGACGGGCGCGCGCTCTTCCCAGAATATGGCCCGCTCGACCCTTCACTCATCGCCCTAAAGCTTGGAGAAATCCTGCAGTCCGAAGCGCTTGGTGGAGAAGAACTGAGGTCGCGCTTGAGCGCTCTGCGCGCTCAGCCACGTGGGGGTGAGACGGTCATGGCGCGCCGGCCTTGGTTTTGCTCCGGCTGTCCACACAACACGTCGATCCAACTGCCCGAAGGCGCGCGGGCCGGTGGCGGCATCGGCTGCCATACGATGGCGTTATGGATGGAGCGCGGAACCGAAGGCTACACCCATATGGGTGCCGAGGGCGCGTCCTGGATCGGGGAATCCGCGTTTTCCAAAAGAAAGCATGTCTTTCAGAACCTTGGAGACGGAACTTACAATCACTCCGGTCTCATGGCGTTGCGTGCCGCCGTCGCGGCGCGCGTCAACATCACCTACAAGATCCTCTACAATGGCGCTGTGGCGATGACCGGGGGACAGAGCCATGAGGGCGGCATCGGGCCGGAACAGATCGCGGCCGAGGTCTTGGCCGCCGGCGCGGTGCGGGTTTGCGTGACCCATGACGGCGCCGAAGGGGTAGACGACCTGACATTTCCCAAGGCCGTTACCCTCCACCGGCGCGAAGACATCGTGGCCGTCCAAGAGGATCTTAGCAAGATCAGCGGTGTAACGGTTCTTCTTCATGTACAGACATGCGCGGCTGAAAAGCGGCGACGGCGGCGCAAGGGCACCTTTCCGGCAATCCAGAAACGGGTGTTTATTGATCCGGATATCTGCGAAGGCTGCGGCGATTGCGGCGTTCAGTCAAACTGCGTGGCCATCGTGCCGGTCGAAACACCGCTTGGGCGCAAGCGCGCCGTGGATCAATCCGCCTGCAATGCCGACCTGAGCTGCCTGCGCGGATTTTGCCCGTCGTTTGTCACCGTCGAAGGCGCCAGCCCGCGCAAAAACAGCACGCAAGCCTCTGAGATCCCCTCTATTTCGGAGCCAGAGCTGCCGGACATCGACGCCACTTGGAACATCGTTGTCACGGGCATCGGCGGTACAGGAGCTGTCACCATCGGCGCCGTGCTCGCAATGGCCGCGCACCTGGAAGAGAAGGGCGCAGGCGTCATCGAGATGGCCGGTCTTGCACAGAAGGGCGGCGCCATATCGATCCATTGCCGGATCGCCGCGCGGCCCGAGGACATCTCGGCCATCCGCGTCTCCTCCGGCCAAGCGCAGGCCGTGATCGGAGGAGATCTTGTTACAACCGCAACTTCGGCGACCCGGGCACTTTTCAACGCCCATACGGGTGCGGTTGTGAACACACATGAAACACTGACCGGCGACTTTACCCTAAACCGGGACTTTGCTCTTCCGGCCAGCGCGTTGCAGCGGCAGCTTGAAGCTGCAGCGGGCGAAGACTTGACCCTGATAGACGCCACACGGCTGGCGTCGGAGCGGCTTGGCGACGCGATCTACGCCAACATGCTGCTTACCGGCGCCGCCTGGCAGCGTGGCTTGATCCCCGTCGGGCGAGACGCGCTGCATCGTGCGATTGCGCTCAATGGTACGGCTGTCGAGCAAAACGTGCAGGCCTTTGAGTACGGACGCTGGGCCGTGGCAGATCCGGAGGCTGCAGGAGCCGTGCGAAAGGATGAGGCGGCGATGCCCCTTGCGGATGAAATCGACTTTCTCGCCGAGCATCTGACCGCCTACCAATCGCCCCGCCTCGCACACCGCTTCCGTGCCTTGGTCGACGTGGCTCCAGACGATGAGCTGCGTCGCGCTGTGGCAAGAGGATACCATAAGGTCTTGTCTTATAAGGATGAGTATGAGGTTGCGCGATTGCTGACGCGCACTGCCGAAAAGGCGCGTGCGCAGTTCTCTGGAGATCTCACGCTAACGTATCACCTTGCACCGCCGCTGCTGTCTCGGGAGGGCTCGGATGGTCGACCGCGCAAACGCGCTTTTGGTGCTTGGTTCGCAAAAGCCGCCAAGCCCCTGTCCAAGCTAAGCATTTTGCGGGGCACGGCACTGGATCCCTTTGGCTACACCGAAGAACGCCAGATGGAGCGGAGGCTCATTGCCGAGTATGAGGCGGACATGGCCCTCGCGCTCGCCGCTGTCACCCCCGATACGCGCGGCGCAGTGCTGGAGCTCGCCGAATTACCGCTCAGTATCAAGGGCTTCGGTCCGGTAAAGCGAGAAGCGGCTGAGCGTGCTGCAGCTCGGCGGCGGGCACTCTGGGCGACGATCCGCAGCGCTGTTCCGGCGTCGGGCGCCGTGCTCGCGGCAGAGTGAGACTTCTTCGTCGCAAGTTCGTCATCTTGACTGGCCAGATTGGCGTGCGGCGGCTATGCCCTGACCGTCATAAAAGCGATTTCTGTCCATGCCCGACCGCCACATTGCCCGCGATATCAGTTATGCCACCAGTGTTCAGTCGCGATCTGGCCGTGCGTTGATCCGCGTTCTGGAGAATGCGACAGGGCGTCTTGGGCTGATCAAACGGGCCGATGGCTATGCCGAGGAGGTCGCGGCGGGGCGGGACTTTTGGGACGTGATGCTCGAGCGATATGGGCTCAGCCTCGATATCGTCGGCGGCTCGCTAGACATTATTCCGCGCGAGGGCCCGCTCGTTATGATCGCCAATCACCCTTACGGCATTCTGGACGGGCTTGTCATGGGGCATATCCTGGCGACAATCCGCGGGGATTTTCGGATCTTGGCAAATTCGGTCTTTCGCCGGGCGGAGGAGCTCAATCGCGTGATCTTGCCCGTCTCCTTCGATGATACGAAGGATGCGATCCGGATGAACATCCAGACCCGCCACGAGTGCCTGCGGTTTCTTGGCGACGGGGGCGCGATCGGCGTTTTTCCGGGCGGCACGGTCGCGACGGCCGCGCGGCCCTTCGGTCGTCCGATGGATCCAGGGTGGCGCGGGTTTACCGCCAAGATGGTCTCTCGCAGCGGCGCGACCGTGATCCCGATCTTCTTCGAAGGGCACAACAGCCGGCTTTTTCAGCTTGCCAGCCACCTCCACGTGACGCTGCGGATGGCGCTCTTGATTAAGGAATTTAAGGCCCGGGTAGACGAGCCCGTACGCCTCGTTATCGGCAAGCCCATCTCACCGGACCGGCTGGCCGCCCATGCGCGCGACTCCAAGGCGATGATGGACTTTCTGCGCGCCCAAACCTATGCGCTCTCGACGAAGCCCGTGAACCCGGCCGAATTTGGCTTTGAATTCGAGGACAAGTATCGCTCGGAGAGGAGCCGGATCTATTAATGGCGGTCGGCATTTTTGACTCGGGGCTGGGCGGCTTGACCGTCCTCGACGCGGCGGAGCGGCGCCTGCCCGAGATCTCGTTCGTCTACTTTGGCGACAACGCCCACGCGCCCTATGGCGTGCGCGACGCCGACACGGTCTACGACCTGACGTGCCGGGGGGTCGAGCGGCTCTGGGAGGCGGGGTGCGACCTTGCGATCTTGGCCTGCAATACGGCGTCGGCCGCGGCGCTTCGGCGGATGCAGGAGAGCTGGCTGCCGGACAACAAGCGCGTCCTCGGCGTCTTCGTCCCACTTATTGAGGCACTGACCGAACGGCGATGGGGAGACAACTCGCCGCCGCGCGAAGTTGCCATCAAGCACGTGGCGCTTTTTGCAACACCGGCAACCGTCGCGTCGCGCGCATTTCAGCGGGAGCTCGCGTTTCGGGCGATCGGCGTGGATGTCGAGGCGCAGGCCTGCGGCGGCGTTGTCGATGCGATCGAGGAGGGCGACCTGATCCTCGCCGAGGCACTCGTGCGCTCCCATGTCGATGCGCTGAAGCGCAAGATGCCGGCGCCTGAGGCCGCGATCCTCGGCTGTACCCATTATCCGCTCCTCGAGGGCGCGTTTCAGGACGCGCTCGGCGCCGATGTTCGGGTTTATTCCCAAGCAGAATTGGTGGCAGAGAGCCTTGCGGATTACATCGCGCGACACCCCGATATGCTCGGGCAGGGGAAGGCGGCGTTTCTTACGACGGGGGATGCGGCGCGGGTCTCGGACCGGGCGACGCAGTTTTTGCGACGACGGATCGCTTTCGATCCCGCGTGATCGGGTCTATGCCCCGCCCTCAACCTAGCTGAGCTGATCCCATGACCTATCAAGTCGCCATACTTGGCGCGTCCGGCTACACCGGCGCTGAACTCATCCGACTGATTGCCACCCATCCAGATCTTGAGATTGCCGTCCTGACTGCGGACCGCAAAGCGGGGCGCGACATGGCGGAGGTCTATCCGCATCTACGGCATCTCGATCTGCCTCGGCTAGAGCGGGTGGAAGACTCAGATTTCTCTCGCGTTGATATTGCGTTCTGCGGCCTTCCTCATGCAACGTCTCAAGAGGTGATCGCCGGGCTGCCCCGGAATCTGAGGGTCATCGACCTCTCTGCTGATTTCCGGCTCCGTGATACCGCCCAGTATGAAACATGGTACGGTAAGCCCCACGCGGCACCGGCGCTTCAGGCGGAAGCGGTCTATGGTCTGACCGAGGTTTACCGAGACGATATCGCCAAAGCGCGGCTTGTTGCTGGCACAGGATGTAATGCGGCGACCGGGCTTTATGCGCTGTTGCCGTGTGTCCAATCCGGTGTGATCGACCCCGACGAGATTATCCTCGATCTCAAATGTGGAGTGAGCGGGGCCGGGCGCGCGCTGAAGGAGCACCTCCTTCATGCCGAGCTATCGGAGGGATGGCAGCCCTATGGCGTTGGCGGCACGCACCGACATCTGGGGGAATTCGACCAAGAGCTCTCGAAAGCGGCGGGACGGCCTGTCGAGATCCAGTTCACGCCGACGCTGATCCCGGCAAATCGGGGTATTCTGGCGGCGGCCTACGTCCATGGGACGGCAGCAGAGATCCACGCAGCGCTTGAGGCGGCGTATCGCGAGGAGCCATTCCTGCATGTGCTCCCGCTCGGGACGGTACCCTCGACCCATCATGTTAGAGGCTCTAACTTTGTCCATCTTGGCGTCGTCGCCGAGCGCCGCGCCGGGCGGGCGACCATCTATGCTGCGCTCGACAATTTGGCCAAAGGCTCCTCGGGACAAGCGGTGCAGAATGCCAACGTAATGCTCGGCTTGCCCGAGACATCGGGCCTCCTCCTTGCCCCGGTCTTCCCCTGATACAATATTGGCGCAACGCGGGGGAGCGCCATTTGGATTGGCGTAAGGCGCGGAGGACATCGTTTGAAGAGCCTGAAAAAGCAACGTCGGATTCAGATCGTCGCGCTCGCCGCCATCGCGCTGGCCGGCTCAACGGCGCTGATCGGCTACGCGATGCGGGACGGGATCAACTTTTTTCGCCCGCCCTCTGAGGTCGTTGCCAACATGCCGCCCCCTACGGAGGTGTTCCGGATCGGCGGCCTCGTCGAAGAGGGTACGCTCGTGCGTGGGCAAGGCGAGACGGTCACTTTTTCGGTGACCGATGGCGGCGCCTCCGTGCCCGTCGCCTTTACTGGCGTTCTGCCAGATTTGTTCGGCGAGGGCGAAGGTATGGTGGGCACCGGCTCGATGATTGACGGCGTGTTCATTGCGAGTGAGATCCTTGCCCGGCATGATGAGACCTACATGCCGAAAGAGGTCACGGATGCGCTGAAGGAGCAGGGCGTCTACCGCGACCCGAACGGGAGCTAGCCGTATCTAAGCCTTTGCTTTAAATTAAACAAATAGCAACGCGCGCCCCGGTGCGCATTTCTTTAGCCCTTCCTCGGACTCTCCTGGCCATGTTCCCTGGCCTGGAGGCTCTGGCATGACGGACGTCGAAAAGCTTGCAAGAGAGATCGTGCTGCGCGAGGGCGGCTATGTGAATGATCCCGACGATCCGGGTGGAGCGACGAAGTATGGCGTGACAATCCACACCATGCGCCGGCTCGGCATGGATCTCGACGGGGACGGCGTCATTACGCCGGGCGACGTGAAGCGACTGGGCGAAGATCAGGCCGTCGGCATTTTCATGGAGCACTATTTCGCACGCCCGCGCATCTCGGCGCTGCCGCAGGTTTTGCAAGCCTCGGTTTTTGACATGTATGTCAATGCTGGTGCCCATGCTGTCCGGGTTTTGCAGAGTTTGCTCAATGACATGGGCGAGCATCTTCAGGTTGACGGCGTGATCGGTGCCAAGACCATCGACGCCGCCAAAGCCGCACTGGCGCGCGCGCCGTATCATCTGGCGGATGCCTATGGGATCGCGCGGCGGAACTACTACTACAAGCTGGCCGACCGCCGCCCGTCCTCGCGGAAATACGCGCGGCGGCGCGACGGCGGAAAGGGCGGCTGGATTACGCGCGCCGAAGAATTCATCTCCACCCGCTATCACCTGACGGAGGCCGAGCATCGCGCCCGGGTCGCCGCATGGGGCTGAACGCGGGGTTGATTGGCGGTTTCCTAAACCTGATTTTTGGAAATGATCGCAACGCGATTGTCGAAACCGTTGAAGTGTTTCGCCCCAATGCAGAGGGCCAGGCGGTCCGCGATGCCCGTCACGCCGAGGCGGCCCTAGCGCAATACGCGCATGAGTTCATGGTTCCGCGGCGGGGTGTCTTCGACCGGGTGATCGACGGGCTCAATCGCATCCCGCGTCCCGCGCTGGCCCTTGGCACGCTCGGGCTGTTCGTCTCGGCCATGGTCGATCCGATCTGGTTCGCCGAACGGATGCAGGGCATTGCGCTGGTGCCGGAGCCGCTATGGTGGCTGCTCGGCGCCGTTGTGAGCTTCTACTTTGGCGCGCGACACCAAGCGAAGAGCCAAGATTTTCAGCGTTCCATCGCATCGACCCTCGCGCTCGCGCCGCAGGTCACGCACGGGATAAGTGCGCTGCGGGCGCTCGATGCGGGGGCAGGCGATGCGGGGGCAGGCGATGCGGGGGCAGGCGATGCGGGGGCAGGCGATGCAGGGTTAGGGGCGCCGGAAGAGCGCCGCGACGCGCCCCAGCGCGCCAACGCCGCCCTCGAAGACTGGAGAGCGACCGATGGCCGAGCCTGATTGGACCGCGCAAGTTGAGCGCCGCCTCGCCGCGCTTGAGACACGCACTGCCATCGACGAGGTGCACCGCGCCATGGTCGAAAAGCGGCTTCACTCCATTGAGGACACGCTGCGGTGGCTCGTGCGGCTCGTCATGGGCGCGCTGATCCTGGCCATCATCACCTTCGCGATCCGGGGCGGCTTGCTGGCAGCTTAAGGCGTCAACCTTGCACCACTGAGTAATCGGCGGCGCGGAACATCACAAAGATGTCAGAGACTTGCGCGTCGGGCCGCACAAGCACGTCTGCGACCGTTTGGCGGCGGGTCGTGGAGTTGGCGGAGGGGGGATGCTCCGCTACATTGGCGCGCATGGATATGAGCATCGCAGAACTCGGGCATTTTGCCCTCATCCTGGCGGCCTGTGTCGCTGTCGTGCAGATGGTCGTGCCGCTTATTGGCGCGCAGAAACGCTGGGCGGGCTGGATGGCAGCGGCCGAGCCGGCGGCGACGGCCCAGTTCCTGCTTGTCGCGTTCAGCTTTGCCGCGCTGACCTATGCCTTTGTCACGTCGGACTTTTCGCTTAGGCTCGTGACGCTGAACTCCCATTCTGACAAGCCGATGCTCTACAAGGTCACCGGCGTCTGGGGAAATCACGAGGGCTCGCTCCTCCTCTGGGTGTTGATCCTGGCGCTTTTCGGGGCGTCGGCAGCTTGGTTTGGCGGTAATCTTAAGCCGACGTTGCGGGCCCGTGTGCTGGCTGTGCAGGCGTCGGTGGGCGTGGCCTTTTACGCGTTCATCTTGCTCACATCGAACCCGTTTTTGCGCCTCGAACTGCCCCCGATGGATGGGCAAGACCTGAACCCGCTGTTGCAAGACCCGGGCCTCGCCTTCCATCCCCCGTTTCTTTATCTCGGCTATGTCGGGCTCTCGATGGCGTTTTCGTTCGCCGTCGCGGCACTTATTGAGGGCCGGGTCGACGCAGCCTGGGGCCGTTGGGTCCGCCCATGGACGTTGGCAGCTTGGCTCTTTCTGACCATCGGGATCGCACTCGGCTCCTGGTGGGCGTATTACGAGCTTGGCTGGGGCGGCTTCTGGTTTTGGGACCCGGTTGAAAACGCGTCCTTCATGCCCTGGCTGCTCGCAGCGGCGCTCCTCCATTGCGCTATCGTGGTCGAAAAGCGAGAGGCGCTGAAGTCTTGGACGATCCTTCTCGCCATCCTCGCCTTTGGATTTTCACTGATCGGGACGTTTATTGTCCGCTCGGGCGTGCTGACATCGGTCCATGCGTTTGCCAACGACCCCGAGCGCGGGGTCTATATCCTCGCGATCACGGGCATTTTCGTCGGCGGAGCGCTGATGCTCTTTGCCTGGCGGTCGACGGCGATGGAAGCAAAGGGCGTATTTGGCGTCGTTAGTCGCGAATCGGCGCTTGTCGCCAACAACATACTGCTCGCCGTCTCGTGCTTCGTTGTCTTTTTCGGCACGCTCTGGCCTCTGGCAGCTGAGCTCTTCTTCGACCGCAAGCTGTCGGTCGGCCCGCCCTTTTTCGATGCGGCCTTTACGCCCTTCATGGTCGCGCTCATGGCAATCTTGCCGATCGGCGCCCTGATGCCCTGGAAGCGAGGCGCGCTGGCACGGTCCATGGCGCAACTCTGGGGCGTGCTCGTCTTGGCGCTGGCGCTTGGCGCGCTGACTTGGACAATCCAGACCGGTCAGTCGATCCTTGCGCCGCTTGGCGTGCTCCTTGCAGTCTGGGTGATCGGCGGCGCGGCGGCCGAGCTTTGGTCGCGTGCGGGCAAGGGCACTACGGTTGATAAACTGCGTCGATTGCGCCGCCTGCCGGGCGCGGATTGGGGCAAAGCCATCGCCCATGCGGGAATGGGCGTAACGACGCTTGGCATCGCGGCGCTCGTCGCTTGGGAGGTCGAGGATATTCGCGTCGCCCAGCCTGGCGAGCGCTACACAGTCGAGGCGTTCGGGCCCTGGCAATACGATATCCAACTCAACGACGTCCGCCGTGTGGAGGGTCCGAATTATATATCGACCATGGCCTTCCTCGACGTTTACCGCGGCGAGCGGCTGATCTCCGAGCTCCGCCCCGAGCGGCGGGTCTATCCGGTGGCAGGCATGCCGACGACGGAGGCGGCCATTAACAACGGCATCCTGCGCGATGTCTATGTGGTGATTGGCGATCCGCAAGAGGGTGGCGGCTGGGCAGTGCGCACCTTCATCAAGCCGATGGCGAATTGGATCTGGGCGGGCTGCATCATAATGTCGATCGGCGGTGTGTTTTCGTTGATGGATCGGCGATACCGCGTGGCCGCCGGGGCGCGGAAGGTGACACCCGAGCCGCGTGCGGCGGGCCTCCCGGCAGAATGATGCGCGCAGTGGCCCTAGCGCTGTTGCTTGCGGTGGCGCCGGCCCTCGCCGTGGGGCCAGCCTCAGCGGTGACCCCGGATGAGATCCTAGACGATCCGGCCCTCGAAGAGCGCGCGCGCACGCTCTCAGCACAGCTTCGCTGCATGGTCTGCCGCAACGAATCCATTGACGAGTCGAACGCCGACTTGGCCAAGGACATGCGCCTATTGGTGCGTGAACGGCTCGTTGCGGGCGACACCAATGATGAGGTCCTTGCCTTCGTGGTCGAGCGATACGGGGAATACGCGCTCCTCCGGCCGACGACGGATGGCGCGAATATCCTTCTTTGGTATGCGGGCCCGGCGATGTTTCTCGCAGCGCTCGGGATCGGCGGCGGCTATGTCTGGTCGCGCCGGCGCGCGCCGGCTGAACGGGAGAGCGCCCTCGACGCCGAGGAAGAGGCGCGGCTGAAGGCGATCCTTGGCGACGACGCGACCTAGGCTCCAAACTGACGTTTACGTCAGGTTCTGGCTGACCCCCTGCCGCGAACCCCATAGTCTGCGCACAAAGCTTGTGAGGCGCCCATGATCTATGAAGCCATCCGCTATGTCGTGCGCGAGGACATCGCGATCGTGCAACTCAACCGGCCCGATGTTATGAACGCGCTGTCGACCCAGATGCGCGCCGAGATCACCCATGCCGCGCGGGTCGCGTCCGGGGAGGCGCGGGTGCTGGTCCTAACCGGCAAGGGCAGGGCGTTTTGCTCGGGCCAGGATCTCGGCGATAGCCGCTCGATTGCGGCAACGGATCTGGAGCGAACGCTGCGCGACGAATATGTGCCGATGGTCCGTGCCATCGCCGACTGCCGAATCCCGACGATCGCGGCGGTCAACGGCCCAGCGGCGGGGGCGGGGGCCAACCTAGCGTTGGCCGCCGATGTTGTGATCGCCTCGGAAACGGCGATGTTCCTTCAGGCGTTTGCGCGGATCGGTCTCATCCCCGATGCGGGGGGGACGTATTGGCTGCCGCGGCAGGTCGGCTTTGCCCGGGCGATGGGTGCGGCGCTCTTTGCCGAGCCGATCCCCGCGCGTCAGGCCGCCGATTGGGGCATGATCTGGGAGGCTGTGCCGGAGGAAAGCTTTGCCGAGGCGTGGTGGCAGCGTGCGCGTAGCCTGGCTGCGGGTCCCACGGCGACATATCGCAACATCAAGCGTGCCCTGCGTGAAGGGATGGCGAATGACTTCGACAAGCAGCTCTTGCTAGAGGCCGAGCTCCAGGGCGAGCTGGGCCAGACCTATGACTTTAAGGAAGGCGTGCTGGCCTTTCTAGAAAAGCGCGATGCGCGGTTCGAGGGACGTTAGCAAGGCGCGACGCCTTCGGGCTGGATCACTCTACTGAAGCGCCGGGCGTCTGGCCGTTTGACCGAGGGGAGGACGCTGTTATGTGCGCCTCCCGCTGCTCGCGTCCCCGTCCGCCTCCGCTGGTCACACCGCCCCGTGTCGGATGGCCGCCGGCGCGTCGGAGCCGCCCGGACGGCGCAGGGCGGGGACGGGCGACGTCAGTTCCTGCGAACGTCGCCGTTGGTCTGATCGCGCGGCCCGCCACGCCGTCAGACCGGCGAACGCGATCATCAGGATGAGCGCCGTCGCATAGAAGAGCCCGATCGCTCCTAGAATTGACCCCTCCGCGAAGCCAAGGTGCCACACGGCGGCGAACGCGCCCCCAACCCAGCCGATGACGAGATAGCCCAGAACCATGCAACCCTCCGCACTCTACAGCGCGACAAGATCAAAACAGTCTTACTAAGGGGTAAACGTGCGGGCTGAGCGGGAAGCGGCAGGCCAGAGCGAGCGGTCCGGCCCGGGCCGGAGCTTCGCGACCCAACCCGTTGTTTTCAGTGTTGTTCCGCCCAAAGGCAGAAGGGGCCGCCAAGAGTGACGGCCCTCTCATCTCCAATTTGTTTCCCGATCCGGGAAAGCTTAACGGCTTTCAACATCCACGTAATCGCGCAGCGCCGCGCCGGTGTAGAGTTGGCGCGGGCGACCGATTTTCATCGTTGGGTCAGACAATTGTTCTTTCCACTGGCTGATCCAACCCACAGTGCGCGACAGTGCAAAGATCGGCGTGAACATCGATGTGGGGAAGCCCATCGCCTCGAGAATGATCCCGGAGTAGAAGTCGACATTCGGGAAAAGCTTCTTTTCGGAGAAGTAGGGATCGGAGAGCGCGGCCTCCTCAAGCTGCTTGGCGACCTGCAGCGTCGGGTTGTTCTCGATCCCCAGCAGCTCCAGCACCTCATCAGCCGATTGCTTCATGACCGTCGCGCGCGGGTCGAAGTTTTTGTAGACGCGGTGCCCAAAGCCCATCAGGCGGAACGGATCCTCCTTGTCCTTGGCACGGGCGATGTATTCGGGGATGCGGTCTGGCGTCCCGATCTCCTGCAGCATTTCGAGGCATGCCTGGTTCGCCCCACCATGGGCCGGGCCCCAGAGACATGCGATGCCGGCGGCAATACAGGCAAAGGGATTTGCGCCCGAAGAGGAGGCAAGCCGGACCGTCGAGGTCGAAGCGTTCTGCTCATGATCTGCGTGCAGCGTAAAGATCCGGTCCATCGCGCGGCTCAAGATCGGATCGACGACGTAGTCTTCGGCGGGCACTGCAAAGCACATGCGCAGGAAGTTCGAGGCATAGTCGAGGTCGTTGCGCGGATAAACGAAGGGCTGCCCGATCGAGTACTTATAGGCCCAGGACGCGATCGTCGGCATCTTGGCGATCAGGCGGATCGAGGCGACCTCGCGCTGCCACGGATCGGCGATGTCGGTACTGTCGTGATAGAAGGCGGACATCGCGCCGACAACACCCACCATAATCGCCATCGGATGCGCGTCGCGTCGGAAACCGCGGAAAAAGTTCTGCATCTGCTCGTGCAGCATCGTGTGGTTGGTCACACGGCTCTCAAAATCCTCAAGCTGCTCGGCGGAGGGCAGATCGCCATAGAGCATGAGGTAGCAGACCTCGAGGAAGTGCGACTTGCTGGCGAGTTGGTCGATCGAATAGCCGCGGTGCCAAAGCTCGCCCTTGTCGCCGTCGATATAGGTGATCGTGCTCTCGCAGGACGCCGTCGACGTGAACCCGGGATCGTAGGTAAAGAGCCCGGTCTGTGCATAGAGCTTGCGGATATCCATGACGTCGGGGCCGGTCGTGCCCGACAGGATCGGCAGCTCATACTCCTTGTCGGCCAAGGTGAGCGTGGCAACCCTTTGGGTGTGGTTTGTGTCAGGCATCGGCGGCGTCCCTCTCGATGTGAACCGCGGCGCCAGCGACGGATGCCAGCGGCCGGGGTGGTCAGGTGACAGGCGAGGGAAGCCTCCGTCAGATCTCCCCTGAACCTGCAGCGTCTTGCAGCCGGCCGAGCGTTTCTTCGCGGCCGATTACGAGCATCATATCAAAAACACTCGGGCTGACCGTGCGCCCAGACAGCGCGGCTCGAAGCGGCTGCGCGATCTTCCCCAGCTTCATTCCATGGGTGTCGGCCAAGGCGGAAACGGCCTCTTCGAGTGCCTCACGGGTCCAGCTAGCATTTTGCAGGTGCAGCGTCAATTCGGACAGTATACCGCGGGATACCGTGTCCAGCGCCTTCGCCGCTTTCTCGTCTGGCGAAAAGGGCCGCGCGGACAGAACGAAAAACCCCTTTTCGATCAGTTCTCCCAGCGTCTTCGCGCGATCTTTGAGGCAGTACATCGCGCGCCGCAGCCCGTCTTGCTGCACTGCCGAAAGCGGCGTCTGTTCGCGGGCCGCGAGGTAGCCGCCAATGGCGTCGAGGAGCGTGTCGTCCGCCATGGCGGCGATGTGCTGGCCCGATAGGTTTTCGAGCTTCTTAAAGTCAAAGCGCGCCGGCGCCTTGTTGATCCCATCAAAATCGAAGACCGCGCGCAGATCCGCGTCGGTAAAATACTCTTGATCCCCGTGGGACCAGCCGAGCCGCGCGAGGTAGTTGCGCATCGCACGCGCCGGATAGCCCATCGCCTCGTATTCATGCACACCGGTCGCGCCGTGCCGTTTTGAGAGCTTCTTTCCGTCGGGCCCGAGGATGAGCGGCACATGGGCGAAAACCGGGATGTCCCATCCCATGGCGCTGTAGACGAGGCTCTGACGGATCGCGTTGTTGAGGTGATCGTCGCCGCGGATCACATGGGTCACGCCCATATCATGATCGTCGACGACGACCGCATGCATGTAGGTCGGCGTCCCGTCGGAACGCAAAAGGATCATGTCGTCGAGTTGGTCATTCTGCCAGGTGACGTCGCCCTGCACGGCGTCGGCCACACGCGTGGTGCCCTCGCGCGGCGCCTTGATGCGGATCACGAACGGCGCCTGAGGGTGCGCGGCCTCCGGCACATCGCGCCAGGGCGAGCGAAAAAGGGTCGACCGCCCTTCGGCCCGCGCCTTCTCGCGAAAGGCTTCGATCTCCTCTTGGGTCGAAAAGCACCGATACGCAGCGCCTCGCGCCAGGAGGGCATGGGCGACATCGGCATGGCGCGCAGACCGCGTGGCCTGGCTGATCGCGTCGCCATCCCAATCGAGCCCGAGCCAAGTCAGCCCCTGGAGGATCGCTTCGGTGGCCTCTGGCGTCGAGCGCGCACGATCTGTGTCCTCGATCCGAAGGAGGAATTGCCCGCCGCGGGCCCGGGCATAGACCCAGTTAAAGAGTGCCGTCCGCGCCCCGCCAATATGCAGCATACCTGTCGGAGACGGGGCGAAACGAGTCACCACGGGGCGGGAAGCGTCGGAGGCGGGCATAGGCGTTAACCTTCTCTTAACCATTGCTGGCGTAGCGCGGGCTTCGTGTATGCGTCTGATCTGAGCGAGACAAGTCTGGGCGAGACGCGGCTGCCGGGCGACGCGGGAGAGACGCGGGTGGGGTGGCGTGGCGTCGCGCTGCGCCTCGCGTCGGACGCTCTTCTGCGGCAGCGTGGCACGCTTTTGCATTGGGTGCCGATCTGCATTGCCCTTGGCATCGGCCTCTGGTTTGCCTTGCCGCGCGAGCCGACTGCGCCGATCTATCTCGCGCTCGGCGGGGGCGTGCTTGCGATGCTCGGGCTCTCCCGCCGGGTCGGCGAGGCGGCCGCGCCGCTCTTGGTGGCTGCCGCCCTTGTCGCTGCGGGTGCTGTGATCGCTGGGGGGCGGGCGCATTGGGTCGCGGCACCCGTCCTCGAATTCCGCTATTACGGTCCTATCGAAGGCCGCGTTGTCTGGATCGACCGCGCGGCCTCGGGTGCCCCGCGGATCACGTTGGACAGGGTCCGCCTCCGCGACGTGGCGCCCGCCCGGACGCCGGCCCGCGTCCGCCTTTCCCTCTTTGAGGTCGATCTCGGGATCCGGCCCGAGCCGGGTATGACCGCCATGTTGACGGGGCATCTCTCGCCGCCCGGCGGCCCGGTCGAGCCCGGCGGGTTCAACTTTGCGCGCAAAGCGTGGTTTGAGCGGCTTGGCGCCGTCGGCTATAGCCGCACGCCGGTGCTCCTCGCCGCGCCCATCGAAGGCGGCGCCGCGCTTGCGCTTTTTCGGACGCGCATGGCGCTTTCCGCTTCAATCCAAGAGGCGCTTCCAGGTGCCCGCGGCGCTGTTGCAACGGCGATCCTCACGGGCGACCGCTCCGCAATCCCACCCGATGCGCTAGAGAACCTGCGGGGGGCCAACCTCGCGCATCTGCTCGCGATCTCAGGCCTCCATATGGGGCTGTTGACCGGCGTCGTTTTTGCTGCGTTTCGGGGCGGTCTTGCGCTCGTGCCTTACACCGCGCTGCGGCTGCCCGGGAAAAAGATTGCCGCCATCGCTGCGGTGCTCGCGGGCGCTGTCTATCTCGCCCTCTCGGGCGGCAATGTCGCGACGATCCGCGCCTTCATCATGGTGACAGTTGTTTTTGCCGCCGTGCTTCTCGACCGGCGTGCGATCTCCCTGCGATCGGTCGCACTTGCGGCCACGCTCGTGCTCCTGTTGATGCCCGAGGCCCTGTCCGGTCCGGGGTTTCAGATGTCTTTCGCCGCGACCGTGGCGCTTGTCGCGGCCTTTGGGGCGGTGCGCGATTGGACGGGTCCGCAACTGCCGCGCTGGCTCTGGCCCGTCGGTGCGGTCATCCTGTCGTCGTTGGTTGCGGGCCTCGCAACCGCGCCCTATGCTGCGGCCCACTTCAACCGGTTCACCGATTACGGCCTGATCGCCAACTTGCTCTCTGTGCCGTTGATGGGAGCCGTCATCATGCCCGCCGGCGTCGCGGCCGCGCTGCTTGCCCCGCTCGGGCTGGGCTGGATTGGGCTCGAGATCATGGGCTGGGGGCTCGCCTGGGTGCTCGGCGTTGCGGCATGGATCACAGCGCTCGACGGGGCCGTGACGCCTGTCGCTGCGCCCGGTCCGTGGGTATTGCCGCTGATGTCGATCGGCGCTCTATTCGCACTCCTCTGGCAAGGCCTGTTGCGATGGATCGGCATGGTGCCGCTCGCCCTCGCCGCCGCGCTTTGGATCGGCGCCGAGCGACCGGTGCTTCTCGTCTCAGAGAGCGGTGGCCTGATCGGTGTGCTTGGGCCCGAGGGACGCGCACTCTCGAAGGGCAGGGGCGATGGGTTTTCCGCGCGCATCTGGCTTGAAAACGATGGCGATGTGGCTGGCCAGGAAGACGCGGCCCTACGCCCCGGCTTCACTGGCGAAAGCGGCAACAGGTTTGTCGTCGTTCAAGATACGCGCATTGCGCATATCACCGGGCGGGGCCGGGAAGAGCGGGCTGCGGCGGCTTGCAGTCACGCTGACATTGTCATCGTGAACACCGAACTTGAGACGCCGGCCCTCGGATCCTGCGCCATAATCGATGCGGCCTCGTTGGCTCTGAGCGGCGCGCTTGCCTTCACTACCCGTCCGAACGGAACCCTCGACAGCGCCGGTGCGCGCACCCCATCTGTCGGGCGGCTTTGGCATGCGAGATAGCGCCGCGTCATACCTGCGGTTTCTAGGCGTAAGTGCGGATGAGGCCCACAAGACGCCCCTGCACCTGGACTTGATCCTCCGGCAATACGCGCGTTTCGTAAGCTGGGTTTGCCGCCTCTAGCGCAATGGCCGACCCACGCCGGCGAAACCGCTTCAGCGTGGCTTCGTGGCCTTCGACCAATGCGACGACAATATCGCCATTCTCCGCCGTGTTCTGCTCGCGGATCACCACGACATCGCCGTCATTGATCCCGGCGTCGATCATCGAGTCGCCTTTGACTTCGAGCGCGTAATGATGGCCGCCGCCCACCATGCTGCCCGGTACGGCAACCGACTGGCTGCGCTCGCTGATCGCCTCAATCGGCACGCCCGCGGCGATCCGGCCCATCACGGGCAGCTCGACCGAAGCGCTTGTAACGGTCAGCGCGCGCACTGGAGCAGCGCTCTCTTTCGCGGACGCTGGCACCGGCGCAGCGCTGTCCTTATCGCCCTCAATCACGCGCGGCGCGAATGCCGTGGCGCCGCCGAGCGTCTCCGGCAGTTTGACGATTTCAATCGCGCGCGCGCGGTGGGCGAGGCGCCGGATGAAGCCGCGTTCCTCCAGCGCCGTAATCAGACGGTGGATGCCCGATTTCGACCGAAGGTCGAGCGCGTCCCGCATCTCATCGAAAGAAGGCGGAACACCGTCACGCGCGACGCGTTTGTTAATGAAATCCAGCAAATCGAGCTGCTTGCGTGTGAGCATGTATCACTCCTGCGTGCGCCGTTCTCCAGCGTTCGACAAATGTTCTACATGCGTTCTTGTGTCGCGTCAACCTCGGTGCAAGGGCACAATGTCAACACTGTGGCCCGCAAGCCGCGCGGGATCGTGCGGAGGACGGACGAGTAAAGCGTTGGCACTGCTGAGAATTGTCAGAAGGCTGCTGTCTTGCGCGGCAAAGGGTGTAACGCCAGATCCGTCGTGGGACGCGCGCATATAGTGCTCACGCGGCCCGTTCTGCGGTACCTCAATTGCCAGAGTGGCGCGGATACGAGGCGCGGGACGGGGCGGAAACCCAAGCATCACTCGGATCATCGGCAGGACGAAGATATGCCCACAAACCATTGCTGAAACAGGATTTCCGGGTAGACCGATCATCGGCGTACCACGCATGCGCCCAGCCATGAGCGGCTTTCCGGGACGCATTGCAACCCGGTAAAACACACGCTCCAAACCAAGGCTCTCGGACAGACGTGCGACGACGTCGTGCGCGCCGACGGACGCTCCGCCGATCGTAACGATGAGATCGGCACCCTCGGTCAGCGCCAGCGCAGCCCGCAAGCTCGCCTCCGTATCGCGTGCGATCGGCAGGAGCCGCGCCTCTGCTCCGGCCTCCTCAAAAAGTGCGCCTAATCCCAGTGCATTAGACGCAATGATTTGTGTGGGCGACGGAGTCTCACCGGGCTGTACGAGCTCATCGCCCGTGGTGACGATCGCGATGATCGGGCGCCTGCGCACGGTAAGCTCTGGAAGGTTCATTGCCGCGGCGAGGGCGATGTCGGCTGGGCGTAGCAGGCGGGGCGCGGTCACACGGTCGCCGACGTCGAAATCGCCGCCTGCAGGACGGATGTTGGTGCGGCCCGGATTGGCGTCAGTCACTCTAATGCGAGTTGAGCTTTTCGTCGTATTCTCTTGTATAACAACAGTATCTGCGCCCGCAGGGACCGGCGCGCCTGTAAAGATCCGCACCACCTCACCGGGCCCAACTTGCCCGTCAAACGCCGCACCGGCAGGCGCTTCACCGATCACCCGAAGTTCCGCGCCGGCGTGAACATCATCCTGACGGGCGGCGTAGCCGTCCATGGCTGAGGCAGCGAAGGGCGGTTGCGCCCGCGTCGCTACCATGTCTTCGGCGAGAACGCGGCCAACGGCTTGGCGCAGGGGTACACGCTCGGCGTCAAAAGCCGAGACGAGACCGAAAAGATGGGCAAGCGCATCGTCGGTCGAGATCACCGTGTCGCCTCGTAGCGCCCTGATTTGCCACCATCTTTCAGAATAACGGCCACGCCGCCGATCTGCATCGCCCGGTCCGCTGCCTTTAGCATATCGTAGACTGTTAGCGCCGCCGTCGTAACGGCGGTGAGCGCCTCCATTTCGACGCCCGTCGCTCCCGTCGTTTTGACAGTCGCAGCGATCCGAACGCCGGGTAGCTCAGGGTCGAGGGCGAGGTCTATGGAAACCTTCGTGATCGCAAGGGGATGGCAAAGGGGAATAAGGTCTGCGGTGCGTTTTGCGCCCATGATCCCGGCAAGCCGTGCGACGCCGAGGACATCACCTTTCTTCGCTTCGCCTTTCTCAACTAGTGCAAGGGTTTCCGGTTGCATCTTGACCCAACCGACCGCTTCGGCGACGCGATCCGTAGCGGCCTTGGAGGACACATCGACCATCTGCGCGTGCCCGGCGCTGTCAAAGTGGGTCAGCATGGCGCACGCGCGGGTGCGAGCAAGGCTTTTGTTGCCGCTTCCACATCGGCCTGTCGCATCAGGCTCTCCCCAACGAGGAAGCTGCGCACACCGATTTCGGCCATGCTGGCGAGATCATCTGCCGTGTGTAGACCGGACTCCGAAATGGCGACTCGCCCCGGGCCGACAGAGGACGCCAGTGAATGCGTTACCTCAAGACTGACTTCGAAAGTTTTGAGGTTGCGATTATTTATTCCGATCAGTGGCGATCCAAGACGGAGCGCGCGTTCCAATTCCTTTGCATCATGCACCTCGATCAATGTGTCCATGCCCCAGGCGACAGCGGCCGCCGCGAGCTCGGCGGCTTGCGCATCGGACACGCTCGCCATGATGATGAGGATACAGTCGGCGCCCATGGCGCGGGCTTCGGCGACCTGCCAAGGATCATACATGAAATCCTTGCGCAACACCGGCAGTTGAACCTCGGCGCGAGAGGCCGTCAGATAAGCGCTATCGCCTTGAAAAGAGGGAGCATCCGTGAGGACCGAAAGACAAGTCGCGCCCCCCGCCTCGTAGGCGCGCGCGATCGCGGCGGGATCGAAGTCCGCCCGGATCAAGCCTTTGGATGGACTGGCTTTTTTGACCTCCGCGATCAGGCCATAGCCGTTCTCTTGTGCCGCCATCAGCGCCGCAGCAAACGGGCGGACGCGTGGCGCGGCACGCGCGTCTGCTTCGACCGTGGAAAGCGACCGCGTGGCTTTGCGTTCGGCTATTTCATTGAGTTTATACGCCTTTATCCGGTCCAGTACCGTCATGCTGCAGCCTCCGTCGTCAGATGCGCCAGCGCATTAAGCTTGCCCCTTGCAGCACCGCTATCGATGCTTTCCGACGCCATTTCAACGCCTTGCGACAGATCGTTCACCGTCCCTGCAATCAACAGCGCTGCCGCAGCATTAAGAAGTACCGCATCGCGATAAGCGCCAGTTTCGCCGCTCAACAAGCGGTCGAGGGCGCGCGCATTCTCGTCCGGTGTGCCGCCGAGGATGTTGTCAAACGGATGAACTGGCAGACCGGCATCTTCGGGCGCGACTTCGCGTTCGGAAACAACACCATCGGCCAGGACGGCAACCGAGCTCGGCCCAGCGATGGAGAGCTCGTCAGTGCCATCAGCGCCGTGGACGAGCCAAGCCGCCTCCGCCCCAAGCGTCCGGAGCGTTTCGGCCATGGGACGAAGCAGTTCCGGCGCATAAGCGCCTGTGAGCTGCCGCTTGACTCCAGCAGGATTCGTAAGCGGCCCCAGTATGTTAAAGAGCGTTCTTGTCCCAAGCTCAGCGCGCGTCGGCATCACGTGGCGGATGGCCGGGTGATGCATCGGCGCCATCATGAAGCCGATCCCGATCTCCGCCAGCGCGCGCTCGACCACGCTGGCGCCAACCATGACCTGCACACCCATCTGCCCAAGCGCATCCGCCGCTCCGGATTTCGATGAAAGATTGCGGTTGCCATGCTTGGCGACCGGAACGCCTGCGCCCGCAACGACAAAGGCCGTGGCCGTGGAGATGTTGAGGGTCCCTTTACCATCGCCCCCTGTGCCGACGATATCCATCGCGTTTTCGGGAGCGCGCACCGGCGTGCAGCGCAAACGCATCACGCGGGCCGCCGCGGCAATCTCTTCGACTGTCTCGCCACGGGTCCGCAGCGCCATGAGGAGCCCACCGATCTGTGACGGCGTGGCCTCACCCGCAAACAATAGGTCGAAGGCAGCCTCCGCCTCGTCGCGCGTGAGTGGCCGTTCCGCCGCGGCACCGATCAAGGGCTTGAGCGCGTCGCTCATGCGGCGACCGGCAATGCGGTAAGAAAGGCGCGAAGCATCTCGTGCCCATGCTCGGAACGGATCGACTCAGGATGAAACTGCACGCCCTCGATCGGGAGTGACCGGTGCCGCAGCCCCATGATCGTGCCGTCGTCAAGCCACGCGGTGATCTCGAGCGTGTCCGGCAAGCTTTCTCGCTCGACCACGAGCGAGTGATAGCGCGTGGCGGAGAGTGGCGTGGGCAGGCCGGCAAAGACGCCCGCTTGCGCGTGGTGGATGATCCCTGCCTTGCCGTGGACGATCTCAGCGCCCTGGACAACAGTGCCGCCGAACGCCTCGCCAATCGTTTGGTGGCCGAGGCAGACACCCAAGAGCGGGATGCCGGCCTCCGCAGCAGCTTGCGTTAGGGGCAGGCAGATCCCGGCGCGCGCCGGATCGCAGGGCCCGGGAGAGAGCACGATGCCGTCGGGCCGCAGCGCCATTGCGCGCTGCACATCAAGAGCATCGTTGCGAACCACCCGAGTCTCGGCGCCAAGCTCGCCGAGGTAATGCACGAGATTGTAGGTGAAGCTGTCGTAGTTATCGATGAGCAGCAGCATGGCATCCAAGGTCAGAACGGGCCCGATGGAGGGCCAGTGTGGGCGGTCCTCCGCACCGCAGGGCGTGAGGGCGAAACGGGGGGTGAAGTTACTGTCCCGCTTAGGTATACATGGCCTTAGCGCTTGGTCGTGGTCAAGCGGATCGGGCCCTCGGTCGCCCGGTGCGGATGCCGCGCAGCGCGAGAAGGACAACAGGCCAGTCTCGGTACGGCTGACCGGGTACGAAATAGGGTTGGGTAGATGAGCAGGTCGATCATCATGGGCGTTTTGTGGGGCTCGGCGACCTCGGCGGTGCTGCTGTCTCTCTTTTCTGTGGTCGCGCCGCCGCCGCCCGAACACGATAGGTTCGCTGCCCTTATCCCAACGAGGCCGCACGCGATGCCGGCTGAGAGCGACGCTCAACCGACCGAGGCGGTTGCCGGGACCGAGATGGACAGGGCACCGACAGTGCCTCCTTCGGATGGTGTCGCTGACGTTTCGGCAGATGGAAAAGCGGCACCCACAGGGACGGCCACTGTGGCGGCTATCTCGGACGCCGGCATTGAGACGACGATTGCCGACCGCACTGTTACGCCAGCAGAGCCCGGGGTGGAGCCCGTGGCGGAGGTTCCAGGCACGAGGGCCGTTCTGCGTGAGGCAAACCAGGGGATCGTTGCGCCGGGCGCTGCGACAGCAACAGATCGGGTGGTCTCGCAAACGGTGGACGGCGCCGGGTCGTCGGCCGAGGATGTGCAGGCGACGGCGACCGTCGATGTGGCCGCAGGGCCGACATCTGGCGAGGTGACCCGGGCGGTTGGCGCAGGCGATGACCTCGAAGAAACAGCCCGCAGCGTCGACGCCGAGACCGGCATTGCGCAACCGGCTACGCTCCCCGCCGAGGCGGCCACGGCACGCGGCGCAACGCCAGAGACGCAGGTCGCGCTCACGCAGATCGCAGCGCTGCGACCGGAGGCCGTGACCGAGGCGACGGGCAGCGTCTCTGCCCCGGTGACGGACGCTGCCGCGCGCGTTTCGGAAGCGCAAACCGCGACAGCAGAGACCGCGCCAGGGGAGGCACAAGGCGTCGCGCTTGCCGCGATCGACCCCGCACAGATCGTAGGAGAGAGCGCCGCCACGTCGGATCGCGAAGACGCGCAATCGGCATCGATCACCGATCGCGCTACGGCCCTTTCAGACAGTGTGCTCGGGGGCTTGACCGCCCCTGTCACCGACGAAGCGCAGGCTGCTTTGCGCCTGGCGGCGGCAGAGCCGCCGAACTCGGATGCCGGATCTTCGTTGAGGTTGGCTTGGCCCGAACTCTCCGGCGTCGCGGTCGGCACCGCGCCCAAGGCAGAGCCGTTCGCCGCGCGGCTTGCTGGCGTTGTAACGGCGGCGCCAGGCGCGCAGGCCGCAATATCGACCGATGTGTTGGCGCGCACCGGCGCGGTATCGGCAGAAGACGTGGTGCTCGCGCCCATTGCTGCGGCAGAACCGATCGGAACGGTTTGGCACGCTGCGACTGACCGCGAAGTGACAGCGCGCCTCTTCACGTCCGAAGATCGCCTCCTGCCTGCCCGTGCGCGGGCGGCCTCTGGATCGTCGGCTCAAGTGCCGGTTTTGCGCGGAACGGTCATCCCGACGCCGCCGGGCGTCGAGGCACAGCGATCAGGCGACCTCGTCCTTGCGCAAGCCACTGATGGGATTACGCAGGAAACCACAGAGGAGCCGGCGAGCGAGAGCCCAACGCCCGGTGCCGAGGCACCATCCACCGAAGCTCCAGCGAGCGACGTCGCCCCGGAAGATACACCGACTGAGAGGGCGCCCACGGCGACCGGACTTGGTGCCCGTGTTGTCCCGCTGACGGAACGCGCAGGCGGAAGCACGATCCGGATCAACCGACCGACGATTGCCGCCGATCCTGCGCCCGAGACGGAGGTCGCAGCCGACCCACCGACCTCGGACACTCCAGCGCCGGCGGCGCCGGGGATGGCCATGCCGGCGCCGCCTGCTCCGAGCCTTGGGGGCTCGGGGCGCCGCCTCATCATCGGCTCGGGCGAAGACGCCCCCATCGCGAACGAGACGCCCATCGAAGCCGCCCAAGACGCGAATGCGACAGCGCTTGAACGCAACGCCCGCGCCTTCGACCGGCCCGAAGACGGCCGCCCGCTTCTCGCGGTTGTTCTGCTGGAAACCAGGGCAGACGCCGACATGGCGGACGCGCTTTCGGAGTTGGGCTTTCCGGTGACCTTCGCCATCCCGCCCGACAGGCCGAACGCGGCCGCCGTTGCCGAACGCTATGCCGGGCTCGGCCAGGAGATCCTTCTTGCGGGGGCTGGCCTCCCGCAAGGGGCCACGCCGCAGGATGTCGAGGTCTCGCTCACGACCTATTTTTCCGATATCCCTTCCGCCATCGGGCTCATGGCCACGGAGGACAGCGGTTTTGTCGGCGACCGCGATCTGATCGACCAAGTGCTGCAGGTGCTTGCCGAAGATGGGCACGGGCTCGTGCTGTGGGATAATGGTCTCAATCCGGCTGTTGCGGCCGCAGAGCGCGCCGGACGACCGACGGCGCTGATCTATCGCCGGATCGACAGCCGGGGGGCCAACGGCGCCGAGATTGGCCGGCGTCTCGACCGGGCCGTCTTTGAGGCGCGGCGCGACGGGGCGATCCTTGTGGTCGGTGAAGCGCGGCCCGAGACGGTGTCGGCACTGCGCGACTGGTCCGCAAGCAACCGGGCGCGTGAGATCGCCTTTGCGCCCGCCTCGGCGCTGCTGCTCGGGCAATAGGGCAGGGATGGCGCGCAACATGTGGCATGGGCCCGCTTTTGCCGGATGCAGGATCGGCCTGAGGCAAGCGCATCCTCGCAAGATCGCGACACCGGAGATCTCAACACACCGGATCTCGAGGCGGCGGATCTCGACGCGGCGGATCTCGACGCGGCGGATCTCGACTGGCCGGATTTCATCACGGCGGCGCGCCCCATGAGCGGGCTTCTTGCACTCCTCGACGACGTGGCCGCCATCGCCAAGGTCGCCGCGACCTCGATCGACGATGTGGCCGCCCAAGCGGCCAAAGCAGGCTCGAAAGCGGCCGGAGCGGTCATCGACGATGCTGCGGTCACGCCGAAATACGTGCAAGGCTTCCCCGCGGCGCGCGAGTTGCCCATCGTCCGCCGCATCGCGCTTGGCAGCCTGCGCAACAAGCTCCTCATCCTTTTACCGGCAGCGCTGCTGCTCTCGGCCTTCGCGCCTTGGCTGATCACCCCACTGCTGATGATCGGTGGCGCCTACCTCTGTTTCGAGGGCGCCGAAAAGGTCGCGCATCTTTTCCATGCGCACGAACACACAAAGGCGAAGGTGCCCGAGAACCTGGACCTGGCGCATCTGGAAGAGAGCCGCGTGAAAGGCGCGATCAAGACCGACTTCATCTTGTCGGCCGAAATCATGACGATCGCGCTCGCGGCTTTGCCACCGTCGAACCTGGTGACACAAGCGGTGACGCTTCTGGTGGTCGCCGTTGGGATCACGGTCCTTGTCTATGGTGCGGTGGCGGTCATCGTGAAGGCGGACGATATCGGGCTTGGCCTGGCAGAGAACGGACGGCTTGCGGCGACGCGGGCGCTTGGCGCTGCTGTCGTGCGCGGTATGCCAAGGTTTTTGGCGGCACTTATGGTCGTCGGAACCGCGGCCATGCTCTGGGTCGGCGGCTCGATCATCGTCCATGGGCTGAAAGATCTCGGCTGGGCGGTGCCCTACGATGCGATCCACGCTGCCGCTCATGCGGTGTCCCACACGGTCGAACTCGGGCGCGGTACGATCGAATGGGCCGTGACGGCGCTCCTGGATGGCGTGGTCGGCCTGGCGGTTGGCCTGGCGCTGATCCCCTTGGCCGACAGGGTTCTCCTCCCCGCGGTGGCCTCGTTCCGGCGCGTTGTGCCGCACTGACGACGGACGAGGGACGAAGGACGACGGCGATGCGCCTCCTACGCGACATCTTTCGCGGCAAGACCGGGGTGCAAAAGCGGACCGTCGCCGCGCTCTGGAGACGGCGCCTGCGCGAGACGCCGCCGTCGGACACGCCGCTCGTTGTCTTCGCAGTGCCCTTGGTCTCCAAACGGCGGGCAACCGACTGGTCCATGGTCTCGGCCAACCTCGCGCGCACCCTCGCCACCTTCCGCACGCAAACGAGCGGCGCGTGGTGCGCCTATGTTTGCGGTCAAGACCGACCCGATGGCGTCCGCTTTGACGCGCATGTGCAGTTTCTGCCCTATGCGGGCGGCGACAAGTTCTATGACAAAGGCGATAAGCGCTTGCGGATCATCGATCGCGCGATGGCGGATCTTGCGGGGCGGGATGGGTATTACGCGCAATTCGATGCCGACGATCTGCTCCATCCCGGCGTCGTGGCCCACATCGCGGGCGACAATAACGGCCGCGGCTACATCATTGAAGCGGGCTACGTCGCGGATCTCGGTGCGCCGCGGATTGCGCCGCTCTTTGGCGAGCGCCCGGGCGAGGCGCCGCAGCCGGCTTTCTGGCATCTCTGCGGGTCTTGCGTTTTTGCCCGCTTCGACTTTCGCACGCAGCCTCGGCTCTGGCGGCGTCTGCTCCGCCGTTTGAAATCCCATAAGCGGATGGCCGAGGTGATGGCCCAGCACGGGCTGCCGCTCGCCGCTTTGCCTTTCCCGGCCGGGATCTACCTACTCAATCATGGCGAGAACATGAGCCGGCGCCGCCAGCGCGAACGCGGGCGACTTGGCTATCTCGACCGGCACGCATTGCCATCGGAGGTGACCGCAAACGTGCTCGCCGAATTCGGGCAGAGCTAATCTCAAATCGCCCGCGCCGGTCCTGAATTTTCTAGAAAATTCAGCCCATCGCCAAATCTTCTAGAAGATTTGGGACGCGTGCTGCTCAGAGTTGGCGCGTGCTCTCCCACTTGCCGTCAAGAAGCGCGCGGACCTTGTCGGCCACGGCTGTGCTGGTGATGCCGAAATGGGCGTAGAGATCCCCGGCGGGGGCTGAGGCGCCAAAGCCGTGCATCCCGATAAAGCCTGCTTTCTCGCGCTTGCCGCGCTCCCCAAAGAGCCAGCGGTCCCAACCAAAGCGCATGCCGGCTTCGACGGCGACGCGGACCGGTCCGCTCGGCAGGACGCGCTTGCGATAGGCGTCGTCCTGAACTTCGAAAAGCTCCCAGCAGGGCATCGAGACGACGCGCGTGCCGATCCCGTCGGCCTCCAAAAGCGCTTTCGCGGCCATCGCGACGGCGACTTCCGAGCCGGTCGCCAACAAGATCGCTTGCCGCTTGCCCTCGGCCTCTGCAAGCACATAGGCGCCCTGGGCCGTGAGGTTTTTCGACTTGTGCTCGGTGCGGATTGTGGGCAGCCCCTGGCGCGACAGCGCGAGCACGGAGGGCGCAGTCGTCGTCTCAAGGGCGACTTCCCAGGCCTCGGCCGTCTCCACCGCGTCGGCGGGTCGGAAGACGTTCATGTTGGGCGTCGCCCGCAGCATTGCCAGATGCTCGACGGGCTGATGCGTCGGCCCGTCCTCTCCAAGCCCAATGGAGTCGTGCGTCATGACGTAGACAACCGGCTTGCCCATCAGCGCCGAGAGCCGCATCGCGGGCCGCGCGTAATCGGTAAAGCACATGAACGTCCCGCCATAGGGACGCAGCCCACCATGAAGCGCGATCCCGTTCATCGCCGCGGCCATCCCGTGCTCGCGGATCCCGTAATGGACATAGCGGCCCTTGGGCGTCTCGGGGGCGAAGATCCCAAGATCAGGGGTCAACGTGTTGTTCGACCCGGTGAGATCGGCCGAGCCGCCGAAGGTCTCGGGCATCACCTGATTGATCTGCGTCAGCGCCATCTCCGAGGCTTTGCGGGTGGCAACCTTCGGGGCCTCCTCGGAGAGCGTTCTTTTCAACGCGCGGACGCTCGCGGCGAGGCGCTTGGGCACCTCGCCCGATTGCGTCCGGTCCCATTCCGCGCGCTTACGGCCCGACAAGTGGCCAAGTCGGGCCTCCCACGCCTCGCGTTCAGGGGCGCCGCGGCGTCCGATCGCTTCCCACGCGGCTTTGACCTCGGCCGGGATCTCGAACGGATCGTGGGCCCAGCCGTACTCGGCGCGCGTCTCGGTAATCAGCCCGGCATCGGTTAATGCGCCATGGCCCTTGGCGGTGTCCTGCGCCGATGAGCCGAGGGCGATATGCGTGCGCGCTGCGATGAGAACAGGGCGATCGGCCCGTTTGGCGGCATTGAACGTGGCGTCGATGGCCACCGGGTCATGTCCGTCGCACGCCATGACTTCCCAGCCCGAAGCAGCAAAGCGCGCCATCTGATCGGTCGCATCGGCGAGCGAGACCTTGCCGTCGATTGTGATCCCGTTGTCATCGAAAACCACGATCAGATTGCTGAGTTTCTGGCGCCCGGCGAGGGCCAGCGCCTCTTGGCTGACGCCCTCCATCAGGCAGCCATCGCCGGCAAAGGCCCAGATGCAGTGGTTTACGATTTTCTCGCCCCAGACGGCGCGCAAATGCGCCTCGGCGATCGCCATGCCCACGGCATTGGCCAAACCTTGACCAAGCGGGCCCGTTGTCGTCTCGATGCCTGGCGCATGGCCAAACTCGGGGTGGCCGGCCGTCGCCGAATTGAGCTGACGGAAATCCTTGATCTGTTGGAGCG
This sequence comes from Pseudomonadota bacterium, assembly GCA_038745585.1. Lineage (GTDB taxonomy): Bacteria > Pseudomonadota > Alphaproteobacteria > Rhodobacterales > Rhodobacteraceae > HLUCCA09. Next base: position 42,477 of record JBCDLH010000005.1, on the reverse strand, counting down.
GCATTCCGGGATAGCCCATGAGATGCAAAAGTCCGTAAAGCAGCATCGAGCCATGCCCGTTCGAAAGCACGAAGCGGTCGCGGTCCGGCCAATCGGGTGCTGCGGCATCGAACTTCAGATGGTTTTCGAAGAGCACGGTCGCCAGGTCCGCCATCCCCATCGGCATGCCCGAATGGCCCGAATTGGCGGCAGCGACGGCATCGAGTGCCAGAACGCGTAGGGCAGCCGCTTTCTGCCAATGGTCGGGATGGGCCTCTCTGAGGGCGGCGATATCCATGGCAGGCAAGTCTCCAGCTCGGTCGGGCGCGGCGCAGGGCCGGGCGATATCTTGGGCGCAGGCGGTGTATCAGCGCGGCGGCTACCGTCAAGCGTGCCTGCGCCGCAGGGCGGTACGCCGGAGAAACTGCATGAAGAAGCGGATGTAAGCCTCTGGTGGAAAAGGGACGGGCATTCCCAGACGCGGGAGGGTATCGTATAGGCTTGAATGGGTGGCGCGCGATTCGTAGGTCGCGTCCGGCGCGGAGCAGGTGCTGGATGCCAGCGGCGCGTTTTGAGCGAGGAGGGGGTGCATGGCCGATACGGCAGAGCTTGAGAGGCGGCTCGCGGTTGCGCTTGAGCGGATTGAAACCGCCCTCGACACCCCGCCGGCGGAACCCGCGGAAGACACAGGCGCCCTCACCGAAGCCCAAGAACAACGGGACGCGGCTTTGGAGGCCGCAGAGAAGGCGCTCGCTGAGGCCGACGACGCGCTCTCGGAAGTCGAAAGCCTGAAACACGCGCTCGAGGCCGAAGCAACAGCGGCCGCACAACTGCGCGAACGGGTCCAGGGTCTGAAAGAGTTGAAGGACGCGCAAGCAGAGCGGATCGTCGAACTCGAAGCTGAAGCGCGTATGACAGCCGAGGCACGCGCGGCCGATCGGGCCGAACTCGACGCCCTGATCGCCGCGCTTGAACCTCTCGTAAAGGAAGCCCGCCATGCCTAATGTCAGTGTCGCGATTGGCGGCAAATCCTTTACCGTCGCCTGCCGAGACGGGGAGGAGGACTATCTTCTCACGGCCGCGGCTATGCTCGACCGGGAAGCGGTAGCGCTCGTCGATCAAATCGGCCGGCTCGACGAGACGCGAATGCTGTTGATGGCGGGGCTGATGCTCGCGGATCGCACGGCTGCCTTCGAGGAACGGGCCAAGGCGGCCGAGAGCAAGCTCGCCGCGCAAGAGACCGCGCCAGTGCCGCAAGGGAACGCGGTGCCGCCTGCACTTTTTGACACCCTACTGAGCCTCGCGATGCAGGCCGAGGGCCTGGCAGACCGCGCGGAGGCGAAGATGCGCGAGGGAGCCGCTCCGACAGGCTGAGCGAGCAGGCCCTAGCCGAACACGCCGACGACGCACCAAGCCGCATGACGCTCCCATCCCGGAAGGCGCCTTCGTGACTAAGCGTTCGCTTCGCGGATCTTGTCGGCGGCGTCCTTGTCGTAGCCGACACCGCTTTGATCGAAGAGCTGGTCGAGCTCCCCCGAAAGCGTCATCTCCGTAATGATATCGCAGCCCCCGACGAACTCACCTTTGACGTAGAGCTGCGGGATCGTCGGCCAGTCGGAATAGTCCTTGATGCCCTGGCGCAGCGCATCGTCGGCCAGCACGTTCACGTCTGCAAACTCGACGCCCATGTAATTGAGGACGCCCGCCACGCGACTCGAAAACCCGCATTGCGGCATCTCTTTGGTGCCTTTCATAAAGAGCACGACAGGGTTTTCGGTGACGGTTTCTTTGATCTGGTCTTCAACGGTCGTCGTCATGTCAGCTGTCCTTGCTTGAGGCCGCGCTCCGCGGCACGAAGCGTTTGGCATAGGCTTGCGGGTCCCGGGGAACGCGGATCTGTGTGGCGTGTCCCCCGCCAAGGCCCGAGGAATATTCGACCTCAATGATATGATCCCCGTTTCCCGGTGCAAGGCCCCGGTCGGTTGCCTCGTCCTGGCGGATGGCCTGGAGTGCCTTGAAAAAGAGCACGACGCCGATCGCGGCGACCAGCCCAACGACAACGGCAGCCTCAGTCATCTCGGGCATCCCAGTCCATGGGCAAACCCGCAGGCCATCTGCGCCGCACGCGCCTCAATCCGGGGCTCGCGTGGTAAGCGCTAGGGCATGCAACTCGCCCGCCGGCCCGTCCATCTTGCCTTTGAGCGCGGCGTAGACGGCGCGCTGCTGCTGCACGCGGTTCTTTCCGCGAAAGCTCTCGTCGACCACTTGGGCCGCGAAATGCGCGCCATCATCGCCCTCAACGGAGATCTGCGCCTCCGGGAAACTCTCGCGAATGAGATCCTCGATATTCTGCGCGGTGATCGCCATGGCCAAGGGTCCTGTCTGCCGTTGGACGAGAGGGTAGGGCGGCTCTGCGCCCCTCGCAAGCCCGCGCGCATCGCAGCGCGCGCATTCTCGTTAGGGTGCGTCCGTCCAATAGGCGGGCTTGGCCCAGACCTCTGGCACGTGCAGCACACCGTTCAGCAAAGGCTCCCCCGTCAGCGAGAGCGCCTGCCAAGCGCCGTACCACGCCTCAGGCAAGGGATAGGGCGGCGCGACGTTGTGCGCAGCGTGAAACCCAAAGCGGCCGTAGTAGGCCGGATCGCCCAAGACAAAGACGGGAGGCTTGCCCGGCCGCGTCGCCACACGGGCCAACGCGTCGGCGACGAGCTTAGAGCCATGGCCGCGCCGTTGTAGGTCGGGTGACACGGCGAGCGGGCCCAGGAGCATCGCTGGCCGGCCCCGCATCTCGCCTGGCCCCAGGGGCGCGGGCGGATCGCCCTCCGCTGGCGCGGGCGCGATCGTGCAGGGCGTTAGGCAGATATGCGCGATGGGGCCGTCGGCCGTTTCGGTGGTCAGCGAAAGCCGGTCGGTCTCGGCAAGAAGCGCGGTAACGAGTGGCACGAGGTCCTCTTGGGGAAACGCGGCCCTATACAGCGCGCGCAGCGCCTCATGATCGCCCTTTCGCGTCGCTCGGATCAATTTGGCGGCCTCCCCGTGCCGACTCTGCGCAGGGCCGCCCGTCGCCCTACCGGTTGCAGCCGAGGGCAAGGATGTCGGCCGATATGGCAGGCGCAGAGCGGCTCTGCGCATCTGTCACGTGTCAAATTGCGTGTGATCGCTTATCTCTACCCGCCAAGGAGGCCCCACGACATGCGCGATCTCAAGGTACCCGAACTACGCCACCCAGAAAAGGCGCACCGCCCCAACAACGCTCAGCCCAGGAAACCGTCCTGGATCCGGGTCAAGGCGCCGACAAGCGCCGGCTATGCAGAGACGGCTCGGATCATGCGCGACAACCGCCTGACGACGGTTTGCGAAGAAGCGGGCTGCCCGAATGTGGGCGAGTGCTGGTCGCAGGGCCACGCCACGATGATGATCATGGGCGAGATCTGCACCCGCGGTTGCACGTTTTGCAACGTGGCCACTGGGCGCCCGGACACGCTCGACGTCTTCGAGCCCGGGCGCGTCGCAGACGCCGTGCAAAAGCTCGGCCTGAACCATGTGGTGATCACTTCGGTCGACCGTGACGACCTGAAAGATGGCGGTGCCGAGCATTTCGCCCAAACGATTCGTGCCGTGCGCCACCGCGCGCCGGCCACCACGATCGAGATCTTGACGCCGGACTTTCTTAAATGCGCGCCCTCGGCCTTGGAGAAGGTCGTCGAGGCGCGCCCCGATGTGTTCAACCACAACCTCGAAACGGTGCCGGGGCTCTATCACGAGGTGCGGCCCGGGGCGCGCTACTTTCACTCGCTGCGGCTCCTGCAGCGTGTCAAAGAGCTCGATCCGTCGATGTTCACGAAGTCGGGCATCATGGTGGGCCTCGGAGAGACCCGGCCGCAGGTCCTCCAAGTCATGGACGACATGCGCTCGGCCGATGTCGATTTTCTCACCGTCGGACAATACCTTCAGCCCTCGCCGAAGCACCACCGCGTGGACCGTTTCGTCACGCCCGAGGAATTCGCATCCTACGAAAAAGCCGCCTATGGGAAGGGCTTCCTAATGGTGTCGGCGACGCCGCTCACGCGCTCGTCCTATCATGCGGGCGACGATTTCGCGCGGCTTCGGGAGGCGCGGCTGAAGAAGCTGTCTGGCGAGTAGGGGCACGCTGGCGCCCCAACCGATCCCGCGCCGCGCGCTTATCGAGCGAGAGCGTTTGCGGCGTCTGTGCCCTTGGCAGGCTGGTCTAAGCCGACGAACTTGCGCGGAGAGCCCATCCTCAAGGCCCGTAGCTGGGCCCGTAGCTGGGCCCGTAGCCGGGCCAGTCGCCGGATCTCAGCAACTGGCCCGGCGCGCCCGCTACTTCGGCCCGATAGGCGCAAGCCCTCTAACATAGGCAGCGATGGCCGCGCGGTCTTCGGCGGTCAGCTCGGCGAGGCCCTCAACGACGCGGGCCATCGCACCGCGTGCGCGCTCCTGATCCGGGGTGAACCCCGTCTCCAAGAAATAGGCGATCTCGGCTGCGGACCAATCGAGGGCGGCCGGTGTGATGTTGGGCCTGCGTTCGCCGCCCGCGGGGTGCGGCGCACCCGCCATCCACCGTGCGGTGTTGAGCCCACCAAAGCGATCGCGCGGTGTATGGCATTCCGCGCAATGCCCCAGCGCTTCGACCAGGTAGCGGCCCCGCGCCAGCGTCTGCGACGGTGCGGCGGCAACCCAATCGTCCGAGAGATAGCGCCGCTTCCAAAGTCCGACCCCGCGCCGCACGGCATAGGGCAACGCCAGCTCATGCGGGACGTTCGGACGGTCTGAGGCGGGCAGCGACTGCAAGTAGGCCCAAAGATGCGCGATGTCCTGAAAGCGCATCTTGGCGTAGGCGGTATAGGGGAAAGCCGGATAGTAGTGCTGACCTTCGGGAGAGACGCCGAGCAGCATCGCCGTGGCAAACTCCTCGATCCCCCAGGCGCCAATGCCATGGGTCGGATCGGGAGAGATGTTCGGCGTCACGAACACACCATGCGCGGTTTCGAGCCGCTGACCTCCGGCGAGCACTGGCCCCTGTTCCCCTTCCACCCACCCATCCGCAGCATGGCATGCGGCGCAGCCCGCCGCATGAAACACCGCTTCACCGCGGGCGACATCGGGCACGTTTGACCTGATCAGCGCAGTGCGCGCGGGTCCCAAATCCTCGGGTGCCGACAGCCACCACGCGACGGCACCGCAGAAGCCTAAAACGATCAGAACGTAGCGGAAAATCCGGCGCATGAGGCCTCGCTTCCCTGGCGCGCGGCGCTGGGTATCAAACTTGAAAGTAAGTCCGTTCCTTCACCCCTCGGGCGGGAGAGACGCACCTCTGGGACGAAGGGCGTAGCGAAGTGGTTCGACCAGGGCCAGAGGACCGGTGCCACGCGCACGTATTGGGGCGGCGGGCCGCCGAGCGTGGGCGCAGAACGGCTCCGCACGTTCCGATCGCAGACGCTGTGCCGGAAAGGACGCGCATGCCCTCCGCTCTCTGGCGCGCCCTTCGGTGTCGTAGACTGCGCGCGGGCGGGGCGGGGCGGGGCGGGGCGGATCGCAAGGCTGGCGGCTCTGAGGCGCGTTCGGCTGGCAAGGAAGATCCGTTGGGCGCTCCTTTGGGTCTGGCTGCCTTAAGGCGTAGCTGGAGGAGCTGTGAGGCGAAGTGTCGCACCTTGCCGCACGGCTTGCAATGGGTCGATTTCGAAGAACGGATAACCCGCTTGGGAGAGCGGGACGGTCGAGCAATCGCCGGGATGTCTCGCCTGGAGCACCCCCTAGGTCGCTAGTAGTCGCGTCGCCCGATCATTAGCCGTCGACGATAGCCGGCCCCGCCGCGGCGGGCTCGTCGAGAAATCGCACCGCGCCGATATGGGGCAGGTTGCGGTTTGATTGCGCAAAGTCGATTCCGTAGCCGACAACGAACGCGTCAGGGATTTCAAAGCCCGTCCACGTCGCCTTTACGTCGACCTCGCGGCGCGTAGGCTTGTCGAGAAGCGCGATAGTCTCGAGGCGCCGCGGCGCGCGGGCCTTTAGGATGTGCATGACATGGGCCAGTGTGTGGCCGGTATCAACGATATCCTCAACCAAAAGCACGTCGCGCCCCGCGATCTCACCACGCAAATCCTTGAGGATCTTGACCTCGCGGCTCGACTGCATCGCGTTGCCGTAGGACGACGCCTCGAGGAAATCGACCTCGACCGGCAAACCGATCTCGCGCACGAGATCGGCGATAAAGATGAAAGAGCCCCGCAGGAGCCCGACCACGACGAGCTTGTCCGTTCCCGCATAGGCGCGCTCAATCTCGCGGGCGAGTTCTTCGATTCGAGCGGCGATCGCCTTGGCCGAGATCATACGATCGACCGTATAGGGACGCTCGGTCGCGGCTGTACCCATGGCTAGACCTCGTAACGTGAGGGACCGAACACCGCGCCTGTGGGTGTTTCGCTCAGAGCGAATGGCGGGCGCGCGGGCAGGGACCCCCTTGAACTTGCGGGCCGACCATACGATTTCTGCGCCCACTGTCCATCAGCCAGCCGACCCGACGCCCAAACGCAATGCCAACCCATTCCGAAACCCGCCATCTGCCCTACACGGCTCAGCAGATGTATGCGCTTGTCGCTGATGTGGATCGGTATCCCGATTTCATCCCGTGGACGGCAGCGGCGCGCGTGCGCTCGCGCCGGCCCCAAGGAGATGCAGTGATGATGGATGCGGATCTGATCATCTCGTTCAAAGTGTTCCGCGAGCGCTTTGGCAGCCGGGTGACGCTGTGGCCAAAGGAGCACCGCATCGACACCGAGTATCTCGATGGCCCATTTCGCCATATGATCTCACGCTGGGGCTTTCGCGATGCGGAGGGCGGTGGCTGTGAGGTCAACTTCTTCGTTGATTTCGAATTCAAGAACCGGCTGCTGCAGGGCGCCGCGGGGATGTTTTTCAACGAAGCGATGCAGCGGATCGTGCGCGCCTTCGAAAAGCGTGCGGCAGAGCTTTACAGCTGAGACTGCGCGCCGGTCAGGGCGCGGCGGCGGCCCAGTGCTCCGGGCCCAGTGCTTCGGGCCCAGTGCGTCGGGCCCAGTGCGTCGGGCCCAGTGCGTCGGGCCCAGTGCGTCGGGCCCAGTGCGTCGGGCCCAGTGCTTCGAATGGCCTCCGGCGGCAATATTTGCGGCAAGAAGAAGGGGACGGGCGCGCGCGGCCTCCCGATGGGTTTCTTTATGCCAAGGATCGGGGTCCCCTTCGACAGATCGCAGGATGAACGGCACGTCCGCCCTGTCGAGTGCGGTGTTGTCGAGATCACCCTGAAGGTGAGTCCCAGATGTCTCGCCCGGCAAAACGGGACGATCGACACCACCCATAAACTTCATAGTCACAAAGCATCCTCCGTCAAAGTGCTGGGGCCGACCGCGTTGGGGGAGCCCGGGCGCAGCTCCCGGACGAGGCCCCACGGTCTACGTCTGCCAATCTGTTTCAACCTCTCCAATACGCGCCTCTCTCCCGCCATAGGCACGCCCCGGCTGGCGTTTGCAGGGGGGGTGGCTAAGCTGCGTGCGACTCGCCACACGGGGCGAGACAGCACAAAGGAATACAGCTTTGTCCGACGCACCTCCTCTCAGCGGTAAGACCGCCATCGTCACCGGTTCGAACTCGGGCATTGGCCTTGGCATCGCGTGGGAGCTGGCCCGCTCCGGTGCTGACGTGGTGCTCAACTCCTTCACCGACAACGCGGAGGATCACGCGCTCGCCCAGGAGATCGCGGATGCGACGGGCACCCAGGCACGCTACATCATGGGCGATATGTCAAACGGCGACGCGTGCCGCGCCCTGGTCGAGACCGCGGGCCGCTGCGACATCGTCGTCAACAATGCGGGCATCCAGCACGTGGCGGGGATCGACGACTTTCCCAGCGAAAAGTGGGACGCGATCATTGCGATCAATATGTCCTCGGCGTTTCACACCACGGCCGCCGCCCTGCCGATGATGCGGGCCGCAGGTTGGGGGCGCATCGTCAACATCGCCTCGGCCCACGGCCTCACGGCCTCGCCCTACAAATCGGCCTATGTCGCGGCGAAACACGGCGTTGTCGGGATGACCAAGGTCGTTGCGCTGGAAACGGCACGGGAGCCGATCACGGCCAACGCCGTCTGCCCTGGCTATGTCCTGACGCCCATCGTCGAAAAGCAGCTGCCCGATACGATGGCAAAGTATGACATGTCGCGTGAGGAGGTTATCGAGAAAGTCCTGCTCGAACGGCAGCCCTCCAAGGAATTTGCCACCGTTGAGCAAATGGGCGGGACGGTTGTCTTTCTCTGCTCTGACGCCGCAGCACAGATCACGGGGACAACGATCTCGGTCGATGGCGGGTGGACAGCGCTATGAGCGACAAAGGATCAGGAGAAGCGCTTTGGTTCGACGATCGGTCGCTCCGTGGCGCCTGCTTTACCAGGGTCCGCCTCGACGGGGCGCGGTTCGGCGACAGCCATCTGAAAGAGGCCGTAGTCGACGACGTGAATGCGCAGGGGATGCAATTTCACAATGTGGATCTGAGTCATGTCGACTTTACGAACGTGACGCTTGCCGGCGCCGTAATCAAAAACGCCGGCCTCTCGGGACTTACGATCCGCGACGCCAACCTGTCGGGGGCGACCATCGACGGGATCCCGGTGACCGACATGATCGCGGCATGGCACAAGGCCCAAAGCGCATGAAGCGCGTGATGCTGGCTCTCCAGGGTGGCGGCGCCCATGGCGCCTTTACCTGGGGCGTGATCGACCGGTTGCTCGAAGAGGACGGGCTAGAGATCGCGGCGATCTCGGGCACATCAGCGGGCGCGCTCAACGGTGCAGCGCTCAAGGCCGGATTGGTTGCCGATGGCAAGGGCGGGGACAGGGAAGCGGCCAAGACGAACCTCGACTGGCTCTGGCAGCAAGTCGCGGGCGTCGGCGACATGCGTATGGTCCAGTGGTTTGCCCAGGTGGCGCCCCCCGTGGCCGCGGTGTCGAAAACGCTTGAGATGACGCCCGCCTTCGCGGCGGCGGACCTCGCGACGCGGGTCGTCTCGCCCTATGCCTGGGGCCCGCTTTACAAAAACCCCTTGGAGCGGATCGTCGACCGGTTCGAATACGACAAGGTCTGCGCGGAGACCGGGCCCGCGCTGTTCGTCTCGGCGACGAATGTGCGGACCGGCAAGATCCGCGTCTTCCGGGGGCGCGAGATCGCAACGCCCGTGATCATGGCTTCCGCCTGTTTGCCGACGCTGTTTCAAGCGGTCGAGGTCCACGATCCGAAAACTGGGTGTGACGAGGCCTATTGGGATGGCGGCTATACCGGCAATCCCGCGCTCTTCCCGCTCTTTGGGCCAGAGCTGCCGAACGACCTCATCGTCGTGAACATCAACCCGCTCTACCGGCCCGACGTGCCGCAGACCGCCCAAGACATCCAAAACCGCATCAACGAGATCAGCTTCAACTCGTCCCTCCTGCGGGAGTTGAGGGCGATCTCCTTTGTCCAGCGGCTGATATCGGAGGGTCGGATCGCGCGCGGCGAGATGGCAGAGATCAATGTTCATATGATCGCCGACGATGAGCTGATGCGGGATCTCAGCGTCGCAACAAAGCTCATCCCCTCGCCCGTCGTCCTGGCGCGCTTGAAAGCCGCCGGGCGCGCGGCAGCCGACGCATTCTTGGAGCAACATCTCAAAGACATTGGTACGCAGAGCAGCGTCGATCTGCAGGCGATGTTTAACTGACCTCCCCGCAGAATGACCTGTCCGGGCAGCGGATAAAGGCCGCAGGCCAGCGTGCCATCAACGTCCCGTCAAGGCGGGTCGGCACTGCATCTCCTTGATCGCTGAGCCTGGGGCGAGGAAGGGAGCGGCTGGCGAAAGACAGGACGCGGGGCGCACGTTTATCGGCACGGGCAGCACATGGGGCATATCGACGGCGCAGAGCACCCCGTCGGGCCGGCGAGCGCCAGCCTCTGCGCTACGCCCCTTCGGTCGCGGGCCGGGTTGGCGAAACAACTCGGGCGGCGGGCCGCTCTGTTTCGGGCGGGGCGACGACCGGCGGCTCTGCCCCCTCGGCGCCCGACGGGTAGACCAGACCCGCCGAGATCACGAGCTTCGCTGCATCCTCGACCGCCATATCGAGCTCTATGACATCCGAGCGCGGCACAAAGAGCAGGAAGCCGGAGGTTGGGTTCGGCGTTGTCGGCAGGAACACCGAAACGAGCCCCTCGTCCCGCGGGATCTTGCTGGCAAGCTCGCCCTTCGTCGCCGCCGAAATAAAGGCGATCGCCCAGATGCCCTTGCGCGGATATTGGACGAGGCATGCCCGGTCGAAATTGGTTTCGTTCTGCGCAAAGACCGTCTCCGCGATCTGCTTCAGCCCGTTATAGATCGAGCGGACGACCGGCATCCGGTCGACAAGCGTCTCCGCCCAGGCAATCAGCGAGCGCCCGATCAAGCCTTTGGCGACCCAGCCCACAAGAACCGTGAAGAGGAGAAAGATGATGACGCCGACGCCGCGGATATCGATCCCGATATACTGCTCGGGCCGCCAGGAATTGGGCACGAAGGGCAGCACAAATCCGTCGATCCATCCCACCACCGTCCAGATGAGGTAAGCGGTCAGCCCGATCGGCGCAATCACAACGATCCCCGTCAGGAACGACGCCCGCAACGAGGCAAAGAGGCCCGGGCGGCGGCGAGGGGGAAGGGGATCCATCGGGTTATCCAGGATGTGGGGCGGTCTATCTGGCATCAATCGGGCTGTGTTCTTTGTCGGAGAAGTAGGGGACACGAGGCGGCCTCGCAAGGTTGGGACAGCCTTCGTGTCCTAAGGTTCAGAGGTCGGATGCGAGAGCTCGCCGATTTCTCGGGCAATAGCGGCCCCCAAACGGGCATTGTTCAGCACGAGCGCGATGTTAGCGTCGAGGCTCCTGCCCGCGCTCAGCTCGAAAAGCCGCTGGAGCAGGAAGGGTGTGACGTCCTTGCCAGAGACGCCCTGCGCATCAGCCTCGGCCGTGGCCTGTGCGATAAGCGGGGCGAGTGTTTCGGCGGCGATCTCGTCGTGGGGCGGGATCGGGTTTGCCACAAGCTGTCCGCCCGGCAGGCCGAGCCGCGCACGCATCAGATGGCTCTCGGCAATCCCACGTGGATCGTCCATCCGAAGCGGCGCAGCGAGCCCACTTTCGCGCGACCAAAAGGCTGGAACGCCATCCTGCCCATAGGCGATCACGGGGACACCCAGGGTTTCGAGGGTCTCGAGCGTCTTTGGCAGATCAAGGATCGCTTTCGCGCCGGCGGCCACCACCGTCACAGCGCTTTGCGCCAATTCCTGGAGGTCTGCAGAGATGTCGAAGGTGGTCTCCCCGCCGCGGTGGACGCCGCCGATGCCGCCTGTGGCAAAGACGGCAATACCCGCAAGTTGGGCGGCGATCATCGTCGCGGCAACGGTCGTTGCCCCGGTCTGGCCCGAAACCAGGCACGCGGCAAGATCGGCGCGGCTCACCTTGGCGACGTTTTGGGCCCGCGCCAACGCGTCAAGCTCGGCCTCGGTCAGCCCCACACGGATCTTGCCGCCCATCACGGCGATCGTCGCGGGCACAGCGCGGCCGCGGCGGATCTCGGCCTCGACACTGCGGGCGGTCTCGACATTCTGCGGATAGGGCATCCCATGGGTGATAATCGTGCTCTCAAGCGCGACGAGGGGCGTATTTGCGCGCTGCGCCTCGGCCACCTCCGGCGAAAAGGCGAGTGGGGCTGTCACGCGGTCGACACGAAGAGTGCGGTGGCCGAGAGCGCCTCTTCGAGAGCGGCCGCGCCGAGGGCGCCGCGCCGCTCGGCTGCGATGTGCGAGGCCATGAACGTGTCGCCTGCGCCCGTCACGCGGCAGACCGAGACCGGCGGCGGCGTCAGCGTCTTTAGCGCGCCGCCGGAGGTGGCTTCGGCCATGGCAGCCGCGCCGTCGGTGACGAGAACGCGCCGCGCGCCTTTGCCAACCAGCGCCAGCGCGGCAGAGGGCGCATCGTCGAACGTGCAGCCGCAGACGAGCCCCGCTTCGACGCGATTGAGATAAACAGTTGCGCGCGGATGCGACAAGAGCGGCAGCAAGCGCGCGGCTTTCCCAGGAGAAGCGGGGGCGAGGCGCAGATCCGCTTCGGCAAAGAGCCCTGAGGCAGCGATGTCCTGCAGCAGCCGCTCGGATAGATTGCCATCGAGCGCAACCAGTCCGCGCCAAGGGTGGGCCGCATCGGCAAGCGCCCCGTCCCGCAGAGGCGACAGGATCATCTCGCCCGCCTCTTCGAGCGAATGGGCGTCCGCCACGGCAGCGACGAGGCCGTTCTTTGCCTCAATGGCCATGTATTGGTCTGTCGGCAGGTCGTCCGACCAGGACACGTGATCTGTGATCAGGCCAAGAGCCGCGCAGGCATCGGCCAGGGCACGGCCCTCGGGATCGCGCCCCAGGATCGACAAAAGCGCCGGCTGCATCCCCTCGCGAAGACAGGCCGCTGCGATGTTGAGCGCGACGCCGCCCGGCAGGCGCTGGATGCGCCCGGGCACGTCTTGACCGAGCTCCATTGTCAAAGGCGTCCGCCCAATCACGTCCCAGAGCACCGAACCGATGCACAGAATGTCAGGCCGCACCCCCATGTTCGTGTCATGCCGCGCTGCGGCGGAGCGTGCAAGCGCGTTTGGGACGCGCGCGGCAAAGGGCGCATCGGTGGCCGAATTGAACCCCGGGGCGTCTCGCAGCACGGTCGAATTGCCGGCACGTCTTGCATCCGCGTGCGATTCGCCCCATATGCGCGCCAATTCACAGGCGTTGTTGGGCGCATGGGGGAGACATCCCCACGCGTCCGCCGGTTGGGGCCGACAGATCGGCTCCTCGCGCAGCGCTGAGGTCTAAACCGGAAAGGACTCCGCAGGCATGGCACTGCCCGATTATTCTATGCGTCAGCTTCTCGAAGCCGGCGTGCACTTTGGTCACCAAACCCAGCGTTGGAACCCGCGCATGGCGCCGTTCATTTACGGCTCCCGCAATGGCATCCACATCCTCGATCTGACGCAGACCGTGCCGATGCTCGACGCCGCCCTCAACGTGGTGCGCGAGACTGTTGCCAAGGGTGGACGCATCCTCTTTGTCGGCACCAAGCGTCAGGCGCAAAAGCCTGTGGCCGAGGCGGCCGAGCGCTGCGCCCAGTATTACATGAATCACCGTTGGCTCGGTGGGACGCTGACCAACTGGCAGACGGTGTCGAAGTCGATCGGTCGGCTCAAGGCCATCGACGAGCAGATGGCTATGGGCGCCGAAGGCCTCACGAAGAAAGAGCGTTTGGGCATGGAGCGGGATCAGCAAAAACTGACTGCGTCGCTCGGCGGCATCCGCGAAATGGGCGGCGTGCCGGACCTTATCTTTGTGATCGACGTGGCGCGCGAAGACCTCGCCGTCAAAGAGGCCAACAAGCTCGGCATCCCGGTCTTGGCCGTGGTCGACACGAATTGCTCGCCCGATGGGGTCGATTACGTCATCCCAGGCAATGACGACGCGGCCCGCGCCATCGCGCTCTATTGCGACCTCGTCAGTCGCGCCGCGCTCGACGGGATGTCGGCGCAGATGGATGCCGCCGGCATCGACATGGGCGAGATGGAGCAGGCCCTCGGCGAAGAGGCGCTGGAGGCCGCGGCAGAGGACGTTGCGGCAGGGGACACGCCACCCGAGCCCGCCGCAGAAGCGACCGCGAGCGCCTAGGATTGAAGCTGCGGGGCAGGGGAGACCCTCTCCTATCTCGCAAGTGTCACCGAACTGACATGGACGGCGGGCAAAGGCGCGCCGGACACCCGACTTATCGAGGAGAGCCCGAAATGGCGATCACCGCAGCACTGGTGAAAGATCTGCGCGACAAAACCGGCGCAGGCATGATGGACGCGAAGAAAGCGCTGACCGAGACTGATGGCGATATGGACGCCGCTGTCGACTGGCTGCGCACCAAAGGCCTGGCGAAGGCCGCAAAGAAGTCCGGCCGGACTGCGGCAGAGGGCCTCGTCGCCGTGCGCGTCGAGGGCGGAGTGGGCGTGGCCGTCGAGGTCAACTCCGAGACAGACTTCGTCGCCAAGAATGCTGAGTTCCAGACGATGGTAGGAGATATCGCACAGGCCGCCCTCGGCGTAAGCGACGTCGAGGCGTTGAAAGGTGCCGATCTCGGCGGCAAGACCGTTGAAGCCACGCTCACCGACAAGATCGCGACCATCGGCGAAAACATGTCGGTGCGCCGGATGTCGAAGCTCGAGGGCGACGCTGTCGTCTCCTATGTCCACAACGCAGCGACGGAGGGCATGGGGACCATCGGCGTGCTCGTGGCGATGACGGGCGGCGATGCCGCCTTTGGCCGTCAGGTCGCCATGCATGTCGCGGCTGCCAATCCGCAAGCGCTTGACGAGGCAGCGCTCGACCCGGCGATCGTGGAGAAGGAAAAGCAAGTCCAGATGGACATCGCGCGCGAAAGCGGCAAGCCCGAGGCCGTCGTCGAGAAGATGATCGTCGGCCGCATGAAGAAGTGGCTCGCTGAGAACACGCTGACCGGCCAAGCCTTCGTCGTAAACCCCGACCTCACGGTTGAGGCCGCGGCCAAGGATGCCGGAGCGACGATCACGGGTTTTATCCGGCTGGAAGTGGGCGAAGGCATCGAGGTCGAAAAGGAGGACTTCGCCGCCGAGGTCGCCAAGGCCGCCCAAGGCTAATGCACTACCTTTAGAGCGACGCAAAAGGCCGCGATCTCGCGGCCTTTTTTGTGTTCGGATTGCGTGACGCATGGCGCCAGACGCCCGTCAGGCGATGCCCTTAGATCCTTAATGAGCCTAGGGCACAAATAATTACATAATACTGATTATAGGATTTTTTGCCCGTAAAACGAGCAGCCACTAAACTGGGTTGCGATAGCGCTTAGTCCGGCGGGACAGCTAGCCGAGCGCATAGCCCGCGCCACGCACTGTTCGTACGGGGTCGCCCCCACCGTGCTGGCAGAGGGCTTTGCGCAAGCGACCGATATGGACGTCGACGGTGCGGGTATCGACATAGATGTCGCGCCCCCAGACCCGGTCCAGCAACTGCTCGCGCGACCAGACGCGGCCCGGCTTTTCCATAAAGGTCGAGAGCAGTCGAAATTCGGTCGGTCCAAGCTTTAACGCCTTTTCCCCGCGAAAGACACGGTGGGTCTCGGCATCGAGCACGATGTCCTCGAAGTGAAGGCGCTGGCCCACCGTAGCCGGCCGCGTGCGGCGGAGTTGCGCGCGGATGCGCGCCAGCAACTCGACGACGGAGTAAGGTTTCACGACGTAGTCGTCCGCTCCCGTCTCCAGCCCGCGCACCCGGTCGACCTCCTCTGAACGCGCCGAAAGCATGATGATCGGCACGCCGCGCGTGTCGGACCGGGTCTTCAGACGGCGGCAGATCTCAATGCCCGAAACGTTGGGCAGCATCCAATCGAGCACGATGATGTCGGGCGCACCCTCATCGACCAAGAGCAGCGCCTCCTCGCCGTTCTCGGCCCGGGCGACGCGAAAGCCTTCTGCTTCGAGATTGTACGCCAACACCTCCCGCTGCGCGGGTTCGTCTTCGACGACCAGGACCGTGGGTTGGTCGGTTGGACTCATGCGTGCGGCTCCGCATTCTCATAAGAGGTACGGTCGCGCTTGGGCCGGTCGTCACCCGGTAACTCGCCTTCGACAAGATAGATCACCTGCTCGGCAATCGAGGTCACGTGGTCGCCCATCCGCTCGATATTCTTGGCGATGAAATGCAGATGCATGCAAGACGTGATGTTGCGCGGGTCTTCCATCATGTGGGTGAGGAAGTTGCGGAAGAGCGAGTTGTACATTTGGTCGACATCGCCGTCCCGGTGGCGGATGTCCTGGGCGAGTTCGGCGTCGCGCTGAATATAGGCGTCGAGCGCGTCCTTCAGCATCAACTCCACTTGCCGCGCCATGCGCCGGATTGAGCCGCCTGCCCCGTCGATTGGATGCGCTTGCGCAAGAACCCCCGTGCGCTTGGCGATGTTCTTGGCGTAATCGCCCATCCGTTCCAGATTGTTAGAGATCTTCATCACGGTCAGGATTGTGCGCAGGTCGCTCGCCGTCGGCTGTCGCAGGGCAATGGCGCGCGCGCATTCCTCATTGATCCGCTCCTCCAGGCCGTCGATCGCCGCGTCCTTGGCGATGATCGTCTCTGCAAGCTCCAGATCGCCCTTTTCGAGGCTTTCGGCGGCGCCCACAATCGCGGCTTCGACAAGGCCCCCCATTTTCATGATTTGAGCCTGGATCGCCTCCAGGTCGCGGTCGTAGGCCGACGCGATGTGTTGATCGCTCATGGCGTGTTCCTCGCTAGCCGATGCGGCCAGTAATGTAGGATTCCGTGCGCGGATCCTTTGGGTTTGTAAAGATCGTCCCGGTTTCATCGTACTCCACGAGATACCCGAGATGGAAAAACGCCGTACGCTGGCTGACCCGCGCCGCTTGCTGCATCGAGTGCGTAACAATCACGACGGAGTAGCTCTGGCGGAGCTCATCCATAAGCTCTTCGACCTGCGCGGTGGCGATCGGGTCAAGCGCCGAGCACGGCTCGTCCATCAGCAAGACTTCGGGCTCGGTCGCCACGGCGCGCGCGATGCAGAGGCGCTGCTGTTGGCCGCCGGAAAGCCCGGTGCCGGGCTCGCTCAGCCGGTCCTTGACCTCGTCCCAAATCGCACCGCGGCGCAGCGCCTTTTCGACGATCTCATCGAGCTCGGCCTTGTTGCGCGCCAGCCCATGGATCTTGGGCCCATAGGCCACATTGTCGTAGATCGACTTCGGAAACGGGTTCGGCTTTTGAAACACCATGCCGACCTTGGCACGGAGCTGCACCGGGTCGACCTTGGTGTCGTATATATCCTCGTCGTCGATCTTGATCTCGCCCTCGACACGCGCGACGTCGATCGTGTCGTTCATGCGGTTGAGGCAGCGCAAAAACGTCGACTTGCCACAGCCCGATGGGCCAATGAACGCCGTCACGGTTTTATCGAGGATATCGACATCCACGTCTTTGATGGCGTGGGTGTCGCCGTAGAAGACTTGGCACTTGCGTGCAGAGATCTTGACCGTTTCGGTATCCACAATTCGCTCCAAGGGTCGCATGTCATTCATCGGGGCGCTCCTTACCAGCGGCGCTCGAACCGGCGGCGCAGGAAGATCGCCAGGAGGTTCATGAGGAAAAGGAAAATCAGCAGAACGATAATCGCGCCCGAAGCCCGCTCAACAAAGGCCGGGTCGGCGCGCTGCGTCCAGTTATAGACCTGCACCGGGAGCGCCGAGGCCGGATCGAAGAGGCCTTCGGGCGGTCCGGCCGGGTATTCGCGCACAAACGCCACCATCCCGATCAAAAGGAGCGGCGCGGTCTCTCCGAGCGCTTGGGCAAGACCAATGATTGTCCCGGTGAGGATGCCCGGGGCCGCGAGCGGCAGGACATGATGGAACACCGCTTGCATCTTCGATGCTCCCACGCCGAGGGCGGCATCGCGGATCGAAGGCGGCACGGCTTTAAGCGAGGCACGCGTTGCGATGATGATTGTGGGCAGCGTCATCAGCGTGAGCACGAGGCCGCCGACGATCGGCGCTGACTGTGGGAGCCCGGCGAAGTTGATGAAAATCGCAAGACCCAGGATGCCGAAGACGATGGAGGGGACGGCGGCGAGGTTTGAGATATTGACCTCGATCAGGTCGGTGAACCAGTTCTTGGCCGCGAACTCCTCCAGGTAGATCGACGCGGCGACCCCGATCGGCAGCGCGAGAAAGAGGACCACCAGCATCATATAGGCCGAGCCGAGGATGGCGACGCCGAGGCCCGCGGCTTCGGGGCGGTTCTCCGACGCGTCGGGCAGGGTCAAGAACCCCCAGTTGAAACCCACGGTCAGCAAGCCCGCCGCGCGCATCTCGTCGGCGAAGCGGAGCTGCTCGGGCGAGACATTGCCGTCGAGCTCTGCCGTCTGCATCGTCACGCGGCCCTTGTAATAGCCATCGATCCGACCATTGGCGAGAACATGGAGCTGGACCTCCTCGCCGATCCGCTCGGGATGGGTCAGAACCCAGTTGCGCAGCGTCGCGGGCGCCTCGCCGGAAACGAGGTCAATCGGGTCCACGCCGGTCGCAGCCGGGTCGAGCCCCGCATCTGCCAGCGCCGCCGATAGGTTGTTGCCGATGATTGTGCGATAGGCGCCGGTTTTCATCAGCGCCGCTTCCGCCGTTTCGACCTCGTCCGCCGTGATCGTCACTGGGATCGACAACGTCGCCTGCCGAAAGGCCGAAAGACCGTTATAGAGGATCGAGGACAGCAGGCCGACCAGCGCCAAAACTCCCAAACAGACCGCCACGGCGCCATAGAGGCGGAACCGCGCCTCGCCAGCGTTGCGCCGTTTGGTGCGCTCGTCGAGGACGTGGAGCGACGACTTCTTGGCCGGGGCGGCCGCCGGCGCGCCACTTGCAGTTGCGTCGGTCATTCGTACTGCTCCCGGTATTTCCGCACGATGTAGAGCGCCAAGACATTGAGCGCGAGCGTGATGACAAAGAGGGTGAGGCCAAGGGCGAAGGCGACGAGCGTCTCGGGGCTCGAAA
The DNA here is from genome assembly GCA_038745585.1 of Pseudomonadota bacterium. Lineage (GTDB taxonomy): Bacteria > Pseudomonadota > Alphaproteobacteria > Rhodobacterales > Rhodobacteraceae > HLUCCA09. The sequence continues at coordinate 23,861 of JBCDLH010000005.1, read as the reverse complement.
AGTCTGTGTCACCCGTCAGCTGGCTCACGATCTTGACGGTCACCGTTGTCATCGCCTCGAACGGGTTCACGATCTCTCCGAGCGACGTGAACTGTGCCGCCGCGGCCCCGGCCCCAAGCACCACGATCATCGTCTCGCCAATGGCGCGCGACGCCGCCAAGAGGACAGCGCCCACGATGCCCGGCAGGGCGGCCGGCACGATCACCTGCTTGATCGTCTCCGACTGCGTCGCGCCGAGGCCGAGGGAGCCGTCGCGCATGCTCTGCGGCACGGCGTTGATGATGTCATCCGAGAGCGAAGAGACGAACGGGATCAGCATGATCCCCATCACCAAGCCCGCAGTCATCACCGACGAGGAAGACTGTCCGAGGCCGAGCGGCTCGGCAAAGTAATCGCGCAGGGCCGGGCCCACCGTGATCAGCGCAAAGAGGCCGTAGACAATGGTTGGGATACCGGCCAGCACCTCGATCATAGGCTTGGCAAAAGCCCGGACACGCGGGCTCGCGTATTCGGACATGTAAATTGCGGCAAAGAGGCCGATGGGCACCGCTACGAGAAGCGCCACGATAGAGATGTAGAGCGTGCCCCAGAGAAGCGGGAGGATGCCAAGCTCCGAGTTGCCGCGAAAATCGGGCGACCAGGTGAGCGAAAGAAAAAAGTCCTGCCAGGGATACGCGTCAAAAAACCGGAACGTCTCAAAGAGCATCGACAGAACGATGCCAAGCGTTGTGAGGATCGCGATGGTCGAGGCGAGGATCAGTAGCGTCTTGATCCCCGCTTCGACCACGTTCCGCGCCCGAAACTCTCGCTGCATCCGCGAGACGGCGAGCGCGAAGCCCGCAATCGCGAGGGCAAAAACAATCCCGGTCATGATGAGGCTCGACCGAGACGACTGCACGCGCAGCTCCTGCGCGGCGCGCAGAACCGGCACCGTGATCTGGTTCGTCACGATCTGCCCGGCATCCTGGAGCCGCTGCGTCATGTCCGTGAAATCTGCGCGGGCGTTGCGCGCAAATTCCTCGGTCATCGTGCCCGCCTCGATTGCGTTCGACAGACCGTTCGCAGTGCGCCGCACCTCCGACATCACCAGACCGCGCGAGGAGCCTTCGGCAATCGCACTCTCGGGGATCAGCTGTGAAACGCGCCCCTCGATCACGATGGGCGAGATCAGGAGCCACGCGGCCAAAACGAGAAGCGACGGCACGACGGTGAAGAGGATCGCCGTCCAGCCATAGTAATTGGGAAGGGAATGGAGCGCGCGCGCGTCGCCGCCCGCACTTGCCAAGGCTCGCGACCGGGCGACGACAAAGCCGACGACGCCCAGTACAAGAACGGCAAGCACGATCCAGAAAACCGGCATCGGTTACCTCAGAGTTTTCGAGTGGATCGGAAGCGAGGCCCCCTGCCCCCTCCCGCAGACCGGCCCCTCAAAGGCGCGGCGAAGCAGCACGGCTGGGGAGATCGCCCTCCCCAGCCAAAGGCGACGCCGCTCGGACGCCGCCCACGTATGATTAAGAACCAGACGCCATGACTTCTTCGGCATCGATCATCTGCTGCGTCGCGGACAACTCAGGGTCGGAGACGAGACCGTACTGCGCGAGCGGGCCAGTCGGGCCAGCAACTTCGTTTGAGACAAAGAACGCCGCATATTCCTTGAGGCCCGGGATCACACCGATATGCGCCTTCTTGATGTAGAAAAAGAGCGGGCGCGACACCGGATATTCGCCGGTCGAGATCGTCTCGGTCGACGGGGCAACGCCCGACATCGTGGCGACCTTCAGCTTGTCCTGGTTGTTCTCGTAGAACGCCAGACCGAAGACACCTACGCCGTTGGTGTTGGCGTCGATCCGTGCAAGCGTTTCGGTGTAATCGCCATCGATGTCGACCGACACACCATCCGTGCGGACGGACATGCAGGCATCCTCGGCTGCGTCCTCATCCGCCGCGGCGGCGTGGGCCTCAAACGCGCCGAACTGCTCACAGCCGACCAGAAGCACCTTCTCTTCGAAGACTTCGCGCGTGCCGTGCTTGGTGCCGGGGATGAAGGCCTGGATCTCAACTGCAGGCAACGCGGGATCAACCTGGTCCCACGTCTCAAACGTGTTGTCGACGAGCTGACCGTCGATGAAGTGCTGCGCGGCGAGCGCCATGTACCAATGCTGCTCGGTGAACGCAGTGAAGGCGGGGCCGTCAATCTGGCTGGCAAAGACGATCCCGTCATAGCCGATGCGGACCTCGATGATGTCGGTCACGCCATTGGCGGCGCATTCCTCGACTTCGCCAGCGCGGATGGCGCGCGATGCGTTCGCCACGTCGATGGTGTTGGCGCCAACGCCTTCACAGAAGCGCTTGAGGCCCGCAGACGAGCCGCCCGATTCGACGACTGGCGTGGGAAAATCGGTGTTCTCGCCGAAGGCTTCGGCGACGATGGAGGCGTAGGGCAGGACGGTTGAGGAGCCGGCGACCTGCACGTTATCGCGGGCGTAAGCGGCGGACGCGGCTACAGCGGTGATGGCAGCAGCCGAGACGGTCAGCTTCACAAGAGACATATGATTCTCCATAGCATTGGATTTGGGCGGCCCCCCAGGCCGCATAGTTGGGCCTCTAAGCCCCACGCGTTGGCCTTTTGTATAACTTTTGTAACGTATTTGTGACAGCGCGGGATGCCGCCACGGAACGTGCGCTTCTCTACGTCCAAGCCACGTATGGCGCTGTTGTCGCGCGCGCCGGACATGGGCCTCGTTCGCTCCTTGGCAGGATGCCAAGGCCCAAACGCAGCGAGGCGCGCTAATCCCTAAGCGGTTCGTTTTTCAAGAGAAGTGGCGCCCCATCTCGCTCAAAAGGCGGGCAGCAACACCGTAAAGGTCGAGCCTTCGCCGGGACGGCTTTCGATACGCAAGCGCCCGCGGTGCCGGTTGACGATGTGCTTGGCGATGGCAAGGCCGAGCCCTGTGCCGCCTTTTTCGCGCGAGCGATGCCCGTCCACCCGGTAGAATCGCTCCGTCAATCGCGGGATGTGAATTGGATCAAAGCCATCCCCGCGGTCCCGCACCTCGACGTGCACGGCCGGTCCGCGAAAAGCCAGTTCCCGCGCGCGCGCAGTCACCGCGATATCGACCTGTCCGCCCGCGCTGCCATACTTCACCGCGTTCTCGATCAGGTTGGAGAAGACCTGCGTGAGCTGGTCCGGATCGCACGGCGCGGTAAGCTCGTGCGCGTCCCCAACGATCGAGAGGCAGAGCGCGACGTCAGCCGCCTCGGCTGTGGGCCGCAAAGCAGACAAGGTCGAAACCATCAACTCGTCGATCCGTACCCGCTCGGTCGGCTTTTTCCGCTCGCTACTCTCGACCCGGCTGAGTGAGAGCAAGTCTGACACGAGGCGATTCATCCGCTCTGCCTCGCGTTCCATGATCGACAGAAACCTGTCACGCGCCTCGGCGTCGTCGCGCGCGGCCCCGCGCAGGGTTTCAATGAAACTGAGCAGCGCCGTCAGCGGGGTCTTCAACTCGTGGCTCACATTGGCGACGAAGTCGCGCCGCATCTCGCCGGCCCGCTCGACATCTGTGACGTCCTCGAAAGCGACCAGCACGCCCTCGCCAGTGTCTCCGACCACGGGCGAGACGACGACGCGGTAGACGAGGTCGTGCTCCTCGGACGGCGTCTGCCACCGCGTATGTTGCCGGCCGCCCTCGGCAAAGGCCCGTTCGATCGCATCGTGAAGCGCGGGCTGGCGTAGCACCGTGACATAGGGTCTCCCGGTGCCGTCGGTCGCAAAGATCTCAGCTGCGCGCCCGTTCATTGAGATGATGCGCGCATCGCGCCCGATCAGCACCAGCGGGATCGGAACAGCAAGCAGGATGGAGGCGGCCGCACGGGAATACATAGGAGAGCCTCGGACATGGCGCCGCCAGAGGATGGAACAAGGCCGGGGCGCACGGCCTCCCTCGTCCGGTTGCGGCGAAAACGCAACCTCCTCGTATGGCTCGCATTTCGCGGGAACTTGTCACTACACATACATCTATGACGTGAGATACGGTCGCGTTCATGTCGAATCTACCTGGTCGCCCGTTGCGTTCTGTTGGGCCCCGCCCGACCGAGGGGGCGCGGCGAAAGATGCTTTGGGTCGGTCCGCTGGAATCCATGGGGGAATTGTCCGAGCGAACGCTCGCCCTCGCCTTTCCTGCCGAGGCCGTTGTGTGTGAATTATCCGCGGTCACGCTGCGCGATCTCGAAGAGACGTTGCGGAACGGGGAGACGCCGGATGCCGTGCTGTCACCGCTCTTTTGGCGCGGAGGGGACGGTGTGGAGACCGCAGCGCTGCTCGACCAGTTGGACTACGCCAATCCCTATCGGATCGTTACTCCAGTATTGCCACGGCCCGACCTCGTTTTGCGCGAATTGCGCGCCGCCTGCCCCAAGCTCGACATCGAGCTGATCCCGTTTCAGAAAGAAGAGCGGCGCGCGTGAGGGGCTGGGCTCGGCGGGATAGGATGCGCATCTGGACGCAACTGTCGTCTCTTTGCGGCGCGCATGCATCAGCCTGCGCTGTCGATGGCGCCTTGGACCAGCCTTCGTAAGCGCCGGCGGACCTTCGGACGCAGCATCTTGGCACGCAACAAGAGCCAACGGTCGCAGTGCGTTGGTCGAAAGCTGAGCGGTGAACCTGTGTTTTTGGGGCGTGCAAAGCACCCGCGTCAACCCGCCGCTCTTGCCGCAGCCTCCGTCCCCGCAGCAAACTCCGCGATCAGCGTTTCGACGTCTTCGAGCCCCACCGAGACCCGAAAGAATCCCTCGGTGATGCCGATGGCCGTCCGCGCCTCTGGGCTGAGCCCGCGGTGCGACGACGTCGCCGGGTGCGACAGCGTCGTGCCGACATCGCCTAGCGTCGGCGCGAAGGGGAGGCCGGGCATCGCACGCACAAGCGCATTGGCCGCCGCGCGGCCGCCCGTGACCTCGAAGCTCACCATGTTTCCACCGCGGTCGCCCAACAGCGCCGCCGCGCGCGCGCCATCCGGGTGGTCACTCCGGCCGGGATAGAGCACACGGCGCATGCCCGGCATCTCGGCGAGGGCGTCGGCAAGACGAGCCGCTGTCGCTTCGGCCCTGTCATAGCGCAGCGCGAAGCTGTGCAGCCCGCGCTCGGCGAGCCAGCAGTCGAAGGGCGATGGCGTCATCCCCCAGGTCTGGATCGCGGTGGCGATCCGCTCTTGCGTCTCAGGCGTGCGGGCGGCGACCCAACCGAGCGTCGCGTCCGAGTGCCCCGCGAGTAGCTTGGTCACCGAATGCAGGACCACATCAGCGCCGTGCTCGACCGCGCGAAAGCTCCGCGGGGTCGTGAACGTGTTGTCGATCACAAGCGCCACGCCTCGCGCGCGGCAGAGCTCGGCAATCCCCGCCACATCAGCCACGCGGATCGTGGGGTTGGAGACAACCTCGATCAGCACCGCCTTCGTCTCCGGCCGCAATGCGGCGGCAACGGACTCGGCCCGCGTCGCATCGGCGAGCGATGTTGCGATGCCGAGCCGCGGCAAATCCTCGTGGAGGAGCCGCAACGAGCGCCCGTAGAGTTGATCGCCGCCGATCACATGGTCGCCCGCGCGCGCGAGCCCGAGAAGCGCGGCCGACACGGCCGCCATGCCGGAGCCGGTCATCGCGCCGCTCTCTATGCCTTCGAGCGCGTCGATCATGCGCGCGACAACCGCAGCGTTGGGGTGCCCTTCGCGCGCATAGGTCCAGCCCGAGAGCACGCCCTCATATTGCGCATCGAGCGCGTCGGGGCTTTCGGCGGCATAGACGACGCTCGCCTGGAGCGGGCTTGCCACCGGACGGCTCACGCTGTCGGGCCAGTCGACCCGGCGGCCCATATCGCTATTCGGGTTGCTGGGCCGGTTGCTGGGCCGGTTGCTGGGCCGGTTGCTGGGATGTCCCATGTGGATGCCTCCCTTCGGAGTGTTAGGTCACCTGACGACGGCCCAATCAGCAGCCCAGCCTCAGGTTCAGAGCGCGACGAGCCCGGCGCGGAACCGCACTGCGTTCTCCCGATAGCCGCGCGCGCTCTGTCGCAGGCCCTCGATCTCTGCCTCAGTCAGCGTGCGGACGATCTTGCCCGGGCTGCCCATCACGAGCGCGCCGTCTGGGATCTCTTTGCCCTCTGTCACCAGCGCGGAGGCCCCGATCAAGCAGTTCCGCCCGATCTTGGCGCCGTTGAGGATCGTGGCCCCCATGCCGATCAGCGTCTCATCGGAGATCGTGCAGCCGTGGAGCATCGCCTTGTGCCCGATGGTGCAATCGCGCCCGATGCTGAGCGGAAAGCCCAGATCAGTATGACAGACAGCGTTCTCCTGGACGTTGGTGCTGGCGCCGACCTCAATCCACTCGTTGTCGCCCCGCAAGACCGCGCCGAACCAAACCCCCACGCCCGGCCCGAGCCGCACCCGGCCCATAACCTCGGCCGACGGCGCAAGCCAGGCATCTGCGTTAATCTCGGGCGCGATACCGTCGAGGCTATAGATCGTCATTGCATCTCCTCAAACTCGGATTGCAGGCGGCGCACATGGGGGCGCAGGCCCGGCTGCTGCGGCCGGCGCAGGCGCTCCGCGGTCACGATGGTGCGCAGCTTTTCCTCGGTCGTGTCGAGATCGTCGTTGACCAACACGTAATTGTAGCCGTCCCAATGGCTGATCTCGTCCCAGCTCTTCTGCATGCGCTTGGCGATCACATCGGCCGCATCCTGCCCGCGCGAGATCAGCCGGCGTTTGAGCTCGGGGATCGAGGGCGGCAGGATGAAGATCGAGAGCGTGTGCATCCCGAGCTCGGAGTTGCGGATCTGCTGGGCGCCCTGCCAATCCACATCGAAGAGGACGTCGCGGCCCGCTTCGATAGCGGTGCGCACGGGCGCAGCGGGGGAGCCATAAAAATTGCCGAAGACATAAGCATGTTCGAGCATCTCACCCTCAGCGACCATCTGTTTGAAGCGGCCCTCGTCGAGGAAGTGGTAGTGCGTCCCGTCGGTCTCGCCGTCGCGCGGCGGGCGGGTCGTCGCAGAGACGGAAAAGGTCAGCGACGGATCCCAGACCATCAAGCGCCGCGCCAGGGTGGATTTGCCCGCACCCGAGGGCGAGGACAGAATGATAAGGAGCCCCCTCCGGTCCGACATTGGCGCGTCTCTCCCTTCCACCCCCCACGTCTGCGGCGGCCCGCCCTGCACCTCGCTCTGCGGCACGGGGGCGGCAGGGTCAAGCCTCGGGCCGGACCGACGGACGGACGCCGATCGCCGCGACGGCTGGGCGCGTTAACGCTACGCTCTCATTTTTCAGACAATGCGATGGAATTCTGTCATATTAGCACTTGGGTAACCGTTACTGATTTGGCGCCGATCTTGGCGTGGAACAGACGCAGCGGGGCGCTTGCGCGCAGGTCTTGGCGGGGCTGGGACGGCGGCAGCAGAGCAGGAAAGGGAGGGTCACGTGGCCGATCACACGACCGAAACCGGCACGCCCGAAATCGGGTCAGGCACCGCGCCGGTGGCGCATCCCGGGGCAGACATCGTTTCGCTGCAGGATGTTTCCAAAGACCTGCGCTTTCCCGTTGTCACCACGCTCGAAGCGTATTGGCAGGGGCTGCGCGGCACGCGCCTCGTGCCCGCCCGCGCCGATGTCGATCCGCGGCAGATCGAAGATGCGCTTGAATACGCCTTTATCCTCGAACGTATTGCTCCGGGCATGGGTCGGTTCCGCCTTGCGGGTATGCATCTGAACGACCTGATGGGGATGGAGGTGCGCGGCATGCCGATGACCGCGTTTTTTACGCCAGAGGCGCGCAAAATGGTCTCGGCCGCGCTCGAACGGGTCTTTGCCGATCCGGCCATCGTGCGGCTCACGCTGAGCGGAGAAACCGGGCTCGGACGGCCGGCTCTCGATGCGCGGCTGCTCCTTTTGCCGCTCAAGAGCGATTTCGGAGATGTCAGCCGGGCGCTCGGCTGTCTGGTGACGGCCGGACCCCTTGGTCGCAGCCCGCGCCGCTTTGCCGTACGAGCCGAGGAGATCGATCCAATCGCCGGAGAGGATGTTTCTGCTGACCGGCGCGTTACAGGCTGGGCCCAAGCGTTGGAGCGCAAAGCACGGGATACGGGGCGCGCGGCGGCCGATGACCCATCGGACCCGGCGCCCAATCGGATACCGCCGCAACGCGCGACGACCCCGCGCCCAGAACGCGCGTCGGGCGGCCGGCCGCATCTCTACGTCGTCTCTTCCGAGGATTGATACCTCCGTCCTCGCATGCCCTTGCGGGCACGGGCCGCGTTCAGAACAACCGGTCAAACCAGATGTGCTGCGCAGACAAAGCGCACGGGGTCAGTGCGGCATGCTTTGCGGATGAACCTGTGTCAGGTCCGATAGAGGCGGACGTCCTGCGTTTCGTGTCGAAGGGCGGAGAGATCGCTTCCGAAAGCCGCGCTAGAGATCCGGCCGACCGGGGTCTCGGCCGTTGCCGACGCGGTTGTCAGAATCGGCTGAGAGAGGCGGGCAAGCACCGCCTGCGCCTCCGTCTGACCTAGGGGCACAGCCCGTGTGGCGCAGGAGACGAGGTTGCCCACAAACGCCTGAAGGTAGAGCGCGACGACGCGGAGCGGAGCGACGGGCAGCCGACGGGCCGCGGCACCGAAAGCGACCGGAAGCGGCCGGGGCGGCATCGTCGTGCCGCGCAGAGCACCGATCGTGCGCGCGAGCGCCGCGCCTTGCTCCTCGGCCTCTCGCGCGCGCTCGGCGGAGGGGGCGAGCGCGCGCGCGAGGGTGGCCAGGTCATCCACCGGTTCCCCGCGCAGGCAGGCGTGGATCAGGATCGCATCCGACCGACCTGTACCAAAGCACAGCACGTAGCCGAGCCAGGCTTCAAGCCCTGCCGCATCCGACACGTCGCCCTCGGCGATGGCAGTCTCGAGCCCATGGGAATAGGCAAAACTGCCGAGCGGGAAGGCCGGCGAAAGCCACTGCGTGAGCGTCAAGAGCGCCGCGTCCTCCGACGCTGGGCCCGTGTCCGGCCCCTGCGGCTGGGCGCTCACAGGCGGCTTTTGCCGGAGGTCGAGCGGCCGCCCTCCGGCGATGGCGCGTGCGTCACGGTCCGAACTTCGGTGTGGCTGTGGGTGTGGCTATGGCTTTGGGTGTGACTATGAACGGGGGTATGGCTGTGTGAATGGCTATGGGTGTGTACAGCGCCGATGTCGTCCAAAGAGACATCGGATGTCTCGCCGTGCCGGTGCCCCCCTGCCCCGTCTTCAGGGCCGTGGGAATGGCCCAGAGTCCGGCCATGGCCATAGGCGCCGCCTTCGGGCTCGAACGGGGCCGTGAGGGGTTGGACATTGGCGCCAAGACGACGCAGCATCTCGGCTAAGACATGGTCGTCGCGGATCAGCAGGCGCTCGGCCTCGATCCGGCAGGGCGTGTGCCGATTGCCGATATGCCACGCGAGACGCGCCAGGCTCTCACCCGTTACGGCCAAAAGGGCCTCGGGCGCGGCACGGATCCCGACGCGGCTGCCATCGGTCAGCTCCAACGCATCGCCGTCGCCGAGCGACGTCACCTCCGCCAGGTCGATCAGGAACGCCCGACCGCGCTCCGTTACGAGTCTGCGGCGCCGCAGGAAGCGGCCTTCATAGTCCAGCGCGACGTAGTCTTGCGGTGCCTCTGCCCCGCCACGGAGGACGGTATGCGCGCGGGGGATTTCTGCCATGCCGGCCACCTTTGTCGCCTCACCGCGTTAGGCTAACGGCTGCGGCTGCGCAGGCCAAGGGGCACGGGCTGTGTCGCTATGTATCCCTATAAGACCCGGCTCAGATCTCGCGGCAAGCTGCCAGCGGGAGGGCCTCACGCGTCAAACCGTGTTGGGCAAGCTCTGTATCCGTGAGGGTCGCCAAGCGCTCGTAGCGGCGCGCTGCCCGGTTGGCGCCTTCGATCGCAGCAAAGAAGGCGAGCAGGCGGTCCAGCGGCCATATCAGCCAGAGCAGCGGGCTAGGTACGCCATGCGTCGGATTGCGGGAGATATCCACGGCCATTAGGACCTCCAAACTCTTGATAACGGCGAGATATGGGGGCCCCGACGCCGCACCAGCGCCCTGGGGCGCACACCCGCCATGCACCAAATACAAAGCTGCCACCGGCGCGGTGCGCAGTCGATCTTGGTAAACGCAGGCTTTGTGGCGGGCATGAGGCCGGTCTGCGACAGAAACAGCTGCACCGTGTGAAACGCGCCGCCCAAACTGGCTGCGCGCGCGAACGGACGCTTTGTCGCATCTGGCCCTTGCGTCGCCTGCCCCCGCCCCCTAAGCGAGCGCCATGGCCGCATCGTCTCCGCATCAAACGCTCCTGATTGTCGACTTCGGCTCTCAGGTGACGCAGCTGATTGCCCGTCGATTGCGCGAGCTCAGCGTCTATTGCGAGATCGTCGCCTATCAGGGCGTGACAGAGGCGCGGCTGGCCGAGATCGCGCCGCGCGCGGTGATCCTCTCGGGTGGGCCGGACAGCGTCACGCGCGACGGCTCGCCCCGTCCACCCACGGCGCTCTGGGCACTTGGCGTGCCCGTCCTCGGGATCTGCTATGGCCAGCAAGTGATGATGGAGGTGCTGGGCGGGCGCGTCATCGCTGGCGAGGGCACGGCAGAGTTTGGGCGCGCAAAGGTCGCGCCGACCGAGACGCGGCTACCGCTCCTCGCCGGTTGGTTCGACGCGGGGCCGGAACAGGTCTGGATGTCCCATGGCGACCACGTGGCCGAGATCGCGCCGGGCTTCGAGGTCTTTGGCACATCGCAGGGCGCGCCCTACGCCATCACCGCCGACACGGCGCGGCGCTTCTACGCTGTGCAGTTTCATCCAGAGGTGCACCACACACCGAAGGGCCGAGACCTTCTCGCGAATTTCGTGCACGAAGCGGGCTTTACGGGCGATTGGACCATGGGCGCATACCGCGACGAGGCCATCGCCGCGATCCGTGCGCAGGTCGGCGACGGGCATGTGATCTGCGCGCTCTCGGGCGGGGTCGACAGCTCGGTCGCGGCCGTTCTCATCCACGAGGCGGTTGGGGACCAACTCACATGCGTGTTTGTCGACCACGGTTTGCTGCGCAAGAACGAGGCGCAAGAGGTCGTGACGATGTTCCGCGACCATTACAACTTGCCGCTGATCCACGCTGACGAGAGCGAACGCTTCCTCGATGCCCTCGTGGGCGTGAGCGATCCAGAGGACAAACGCAAGACCATCGGCAAGCTCTTCATAGACGTCTTTCAAAAGCATGCGACCGCCGCCGGCGACGCAAAGTTCCTGGCACAGGGCACGCTCTATCCCGATGTCATTGAAAGCGTGAGCTTTTCGGGCGGCCCATCGGTCACCATCAAATCGCACCACAATGTGGGCGGGCTGCCGGAGAAGATGGGGCTCAAGCTTGTGGAGCCCCTGCGCGGTCTTTTTAAGGATGAGGTGCGGGTGCTGGGGCGAGAGCTCGGTCTGCCGCCCTCCTTCATCGGCCGCCACCCCTTCCCCGGCCCAGGCCTCGCCATCCGCTGCCCGGGCGAAATAACGCGAGAGAAGCTCGGGATCCTGCGAGAGGCGGATGCCGTCTATATCGACCAGATCCGCAAGCACGGTCTCTACGACGAGATTTGGCAGGCCTTCGCCGCCCTCTTGCCCGTCCGCACGGTGGGCGTGATGGGTGATGGGCGGACCTACGACTACGCCTGCCTCCTTCGCGCGGTCACAAGCGTCGATGGGATGACGGCGGACTACTATCCCTTCAGCCACGCGTTTCTGTCCGAGACAGCGACGCGCCTCATCAACGAAGTGCGCGGGATCAATCGGGTGAGCTATGACATAACGTCAAAGCCCCCCGGCACGATCGAGCTCGAGTAGCGCGGATGGCGACGACCTCCCCGAGCACCGGCACTGCCAGCCAAGGCGCCGAAGCGGCCACGCCAGACTCGCGCCCCGTTCAAGCGGCGTTCTGGATGACCGGCGCGATTGCCTCCTTCACGGCGATGGCCGTGGCAGGGCGCGCCGTATCGTTTGACCACGATACATTCGAGATCATGCTCTACCGCTCGGTCATTGGGATCGGGATCCTCCTCATGGTCGGGACGGCCTTTGGCCTCTTGCCGCAGATCACACGCCGGCATCTGGCGCTCCATGCCTTGCGCAACCTCTGCCACTTTGCCGGACAAAACCTTTGGTTTTTCGCTCTGCCGCTGATCCCGCTGGCAACTCTTTTTGCGCTGGAATTCACTTCGCCAATCTGGGCCACGCTGCTGGCGCCGCTGATCCTGGGCGAAAAGCTCGCGCGCATCCGGCTCATCGCGGCCGCCCTCGGTTTTGCGGGCGTGCTGATCGTGGCACGGCCCGAACCGAGCGCGCTGGAGATCGGCGCCTTTGCGGCGGCGGGCGCGGCCATTGGCTTTGCGCTTTCAGCACTATTCACGCGCAAGCTCACGCGCACGGAATCGACCTTTTGCATCCTCTTCTGGCTGACGATCATGCAGGCCGTTTTCGGGCTGATCGCAGCGGGTTATGACGGCGAAATTGCACTCCCAAATGCGACAAGCCTGCCCTGGCTCGCGCTGATCGGCCTAGCGGGCCTCGTGGCGCATTATTGCCTGACAACGGCGCTCTCGCTTGCGCCGGCTGGCGTTGTGATGCCGATGGAATTCGTCCGCCTGCCCGTCATCGCGGTTATCGGCATGCTCTTTTACGCCGAAGCGCTCGAATGGCCCGTCGCGCTCGGCGCAGCTGTGATTCTGGCGGCGAACTGGCTCAACATCCGCCGCGGATAGGGCAAACGGGCCGCTACTCTACCAAAGCGCGACGCAGGGCTTGACGTTTGCGTCAAAGTTGTGGCCGATCCGCCGCAAGCTCCTTTGCAACACTCTCATAACGTAGCGTCCGATTTGCAAAGCGCCGCCCTGACGTATTTTTGGGCGCAATGAAAAAAACCGCCGCATGTCGGGCTCAGCACCGCTGGGCACAGCAACACCGGCACGCCACTGCCCAAGGGAAGAGACCTTTATGAAGTCAGCATTCTTGATGTCAGCGATCCTCGGCACCGCCTCGTCGGCCGCGCTCGCCGGCGGCCTGGATCGGACGAATCTGCCCATCGACATCTTGTTCGAAGACGGCAATTACGCCGAGCTCGGGTTTTCGCACACGACGCCAACCATTTCGGGCAGCGGCACCGGCGATGTCGTGCCCTGGCAACTCAACCCGGCGGGCCGGATCCAAGGCGGGACGCGCTACTCCGGCACCGGCGATACGTTCAGCAACGTCTTTGCCGGCGTCAAATTCGACATCACCGGTCAACTTTCGGCGGCGATTCAGTTTGAGCAACCTTTCGGTAGCGACATCACCTACGACGGCGACAGCGATACGACCGAGCTCGGCGGCACCAGCGCTATTGCCGATAGCGACATGATCACCGCCATGCTGCGCTACAAGTTCACGGAGAATTGGTCTGTCCATGGCGGTGTCCGCATCGATCGCGCCGGGGGCGAGATCGACCTCTCGGGTCTCGCCTACGGCATTCCGCAGGCCGCGGTCCCGGCCGGCGCGCCTGCTTTTGCCGGCGGCTTCAACGGGTATTCCGTCGAGCTCGATCAGCGCACCGATGTCGGCTGGCTCTTGGGTTTTGCCTATGAGATCCCGGATATCGCGCTGCGCGTCGCCGTGACCTATAACTCTCCGATTTCGCACGATTTCGATACGACCGAGAGCTATCTCGGCAGCACCATCGGCACATCGACCACGGAGGTTGAGCTGCCGCAATCGATCAACGTCGACTTTCAGACCGGGATTGCAGAAGACACGCTGCTTTTCGGCTCGTTCCGCTGGGCGGAATGGTCGGAGTTCATCATCGAGCCCGAGCTGTTCACGGCGGCCTCGGGTGTGGGGCTCGTTGAACTGCAGGACGAGCGGACCTGGACCATCGGTTTGGCGCGCCGCTTTACCGACGAATTCGCAGCTCGGGCGAGCTTTACATGGGAGGAGACGGACGGCGACGACCTTGTATCGCCCCTCGACCCGACGAATGGGCTCTTCGCGATCTCGCTAGGCGGCGCCTATGACGTGTCCGATACGGTCACGATCTCGGGCGGGGCGCGCTACTCCTGGCTCGGCAATTCACGGCCTGAAACCGGGACGCCCGACACGGCACGGGCAGAGTTTCGTGACAACAGCGCGCTGACGGTCGGCTTCTCGGTTGGCTATCGGTTCTAGGGCGCACAAGCACAAAAATCTGGGCGGGGCGTGAAGGCGGCGGCGCCCGGTGCGCTCCACCACCCGTTCGGATTTTGCGTTCGTCTCCGTCGGTGGATTGAGGCCGCCTCAACTGGGCCAAGGGCGCCGGACCCGTCCGGTCAGGGGCCAGTCAACCTTCGCCCTTGGCTCGAACATCCTGTCGCCGCGATGCAACCGTGGACGCGCCCGGCAATAAGGCTCTGGCGGGCGCGCGGCGCCAGCGCTACTCCCCAGCGTCATGCGACACGCCCCGCTCCTTTATCCCGATGCCGCTGCCTGGCGGGACGCGCCCGAAAAGCGCGTGGCGCTCTTTGGTATGTCGGGCCTTGGCAAGACATTTCTTTCGGCGATGCTGCGCGAGACGGGCGGGTGGTTTCACTACTCTGTCGATTACCGCATCGGCACACGGTACATGGGCGAGCGCATTGCCGATACTGTCAAGCGTGAGGCGATGCAGGTCCCCTATTTGCGGGATCTCTTGATGACCGACTCGATTTATATCGGTTCGAACATCACGTTCGAGAATCTCGCACCGCTCTCGACCTATCTTGGGAAGCCCGGCGATCCGGCCCAGGGCGGACTTCGGCTCGCGGAGTATTGCCGCCGTCAGGCCGAGCATGAGGAGGCCGAGATCGCGGCCCTCCTCGACACGCCGCGCTTCATCGACCGGGCGCAGGCGCTCTATGGCTATCCACACTTTGTCTGCGATACTGGCGGCTCGATCTGCGAAGTGGTCGACCCCTACGACCCCGTCGATCCGGTGATGTCGGCACTCGCGCGCGCCATGTTGCCCGTCTGGATCGAAGGGTCAGAGGCGCACCGCGACGAGCTGATCGCACGGTTCCAGAAAGCGCCAAAACCCATGGCCTATCAGCCGGGTTTTCTGACCGCGACCTGGGAGGCATACCGGGCCAAAACCGGCGCGGCGGAGGCCGAGATCGACCCGGATGGCTTCGTTCGCTACGCCTATGCCCGTGCGCTCGACCACCGGCAGCCCCGCTATGCCGCCATGGCCCGCCATTGGGGCGTGCGGGTGACGGCCGATGAGGTCGCCGACGTCCGGGATGAGGCGGCGTTCGTCGCGATGGTGGCGCGGGCGCTGGAGCGGGCTGAGGCTTGAGGCGCGCATCGCCCGGCGCAAACCCTTCTTGCGTGGAGTCCAGGCATAGTGGCCCACCAAACAAAGGCACGGGATCAAGGCCGATAACTCATCGTACCAGCGCTGCTCCGGCCAACCGGGCGCGCGCGGTGTAGACGGGTTCGCCGGGCGCGAAACCCGGCAAGACTTGCCCCCGGCACATCGAAGCCTCCTGGCCCTGCAGCACCCTCCGACGGGACAACGCCGACGCGTCTGGCTTGGTATGTCCGACGATTTGCCAAATCCCAGCGCACCACGCGGCCACTCGCCTTGAACGTCGCCATCCTTGGGCGTATCTCCAGCCTCCCTGAGAGAGCGCCCAACGATGCCCATTACCCTGCCCGAGAATCTACCCGCCTACCGCGTCCTACAAAGCGAGGGCGTTATGGTCATGGGCGCGGACCGGGCAGCGCGTCAGGACATCCGCCCCCTGCGGATCGGCCTGCTTAATCTGATGCCAAAGAAGATCCAAACCGAGACGCAGTTTGCGCGTCTCGTGGGCTCTACGCCGTTGCAGATCGACCTTTCGCTCATCCGCATGACGGATCACGAGACCAAAAACACCGCCGCTGCGCATATGGCCGCGTTCTATCGACCGTTTGCCGATGTGCAGGCTAGCGGAGAAAAGCTCGACGGGCTCATCATAACCGGTGCCCCCATCGAGCACCTACCTTACGAGGAGGTGACCTATTGGGACGAACTGCGCCGCGTTTTCGACTGGACGCAGACCAATGTGCACTCGACCTTCGGCGTCTGCTGGGGCGGAATGGCGATGACCTACCATTTCCATGGGCTGCCAAAGCATATGCTGAACGCCAAGGCCTTTGGCTGTTTCCGCCATGCCAACCGCGCGCCTGCGTCGCCCTATCTGAATGGCTTTTCGGACGATTGCGTCGTCCCTGTTTCACGCTGGACCGAGATTCGGCGCGCGGAGATCGAGAGCGCGGGGTTGCATGTTCTGTTGGACAGCGCCGAGGTCGGCCCCTGTCTTGTCGAGGATGCCACGCGCCGCGCGCTCTACATCTACAATCACTTGGAATATGATAGCGGGACGCTCAAAGAGGAATATGACCGCGACGTCGAAGCTGGCGAGCCGATCAACGTGCCAGCAAACTACTACCCCGATGACGATCCCGCGCGCGATCCGCTGAACCGCTGGCGGAGCCATGCGCATCTTCTATATGGCAACTGGGTCAACCAGATTTACCAAACGACACCGTTTGACCTAACCGCCATTGGAACGGATGCGCCCTAGTCTTGCTCTGCTGTGTGCCCTGCCGCTCTTTGCCCTGGCCGCGTGCGGCGAGGACGAGGGCGTGAGCGCGCAGACGAACTTTTCGCTCAGCGCCTCGGACTATCCGCCCACGGGCCGGATCGTCAACGCGCGGGGCGTGCCGATCCATGTCCATGAGGAGGGCGCCGCGGACGCGCCGGTCGTCATCCTGATCCACGGCGCATCGGGCAACAGTCGGGATTATTCCTTTGCAATGACAGGGCGGCTCGCCCCGCGCTACCGCGTCCTCGCCGTCGACCGGCCCGGGCACGGCCATAGCGGATCGCTGCATGGTCGTGGCGAGAGCCCAGCCGAACAGGCCGCCCTTCTCGACGCAGCCGTGGCGGCGATGGGCGTAGAGCGCGCGATCGTGGTCGGGCATTCCTATGGCGGGGCGGTGGCCATGGCCTGGGCGTTGGGCCACCCTGAGCGGGTGGCGGGCATCGTCACGCTTGGGGGCGCGACGATGCCATGGGAGGGCGGACTTGGCGCATGGTACGGCATCTCGTCCTCTGGGCTCGGCGGGGCGACGGTCGTCCCCCTCGTCGCTGCCCTCGCAAGCCAACGCTCGGCCACCCGTTCGGTCAGCCGGATCTTTGCACCGCAGGCACCGCCCGAGGGCTATCTCGAACATGTGGGTGTCGGCCTCGCCATTCGTCCGGCCGCGATCCGGTCGACATCGAAGCAGGTCAACTCGCTGAAACCGCATGTGACAGCGATGGCCGAGCGCTACTCAGGCCTCACGATCCCGATTGAGATTGTGCACGGCGCGCGCGATGAAACCGTCCCGTTGGAGACCCACGGACGGCCGATGTCCAAGCTGATCCCCGGCGCTGTCCTCACAGTCCTTGACGGCGTTGGCCACATGCCGCACCACGCCGCTCCGGACGTGGTCGATGCCGCGATTGACCGGGTGGCCAAGCGCGCAGGACTGCGGTGAGCTTGCTGAACTCTGCCCCTCCCCTGCGCACGCATCCTGCAGTACGGAAGTCTCGAGCGCTACGATGAACCGCCCCGGCACGGACCAATGCGCGGCAACCCTCGGTCAGCTCGGCGCAGCGGGCCAGAGGCTATCGCATCTCCGCCACCCGGCGCTGCAGAAACGCGGCCCACGCTCTGCCTCGCGTTGCGCACGATCCCCCTCGACTGCATAGTCCCGCCCTACAGCAGCAATGGGACCGTGCCATGACCCTGCCCTTCGACGGCGCGATCAGCCGTTTCTACAAGGACGACGCGCCGAAGGACGTCCGCGACGCGATCAAAGCAGCGGGTGGCAAGACCATCCTTGAAGCGCCCTTTCCCTATGGCGCGCGCATGGACAAGGACAGCTACGAAGAGACCCTCCGCGCGCTGCAAATCGAATTGGTCAAGCTTCAGGCCTGGGTCAAAGACACAAAGACCCGCATCTGCGTGCTCTTCGAAGGGCGCGACGCCGCCGGCAAAGGCGGCACAATTAAGCGCTTTCGCGAGAACCTGAACCCGCGCGTCGCCCGCGTCGTCGCCCTCCCCGCCCCCACCGACCGGGAAAAGAGCGAGTGGTACTTCCAGCGCTATGTGCGTCAGTTGCCGGCGGGGGGCGAGATCGTCCTCTTCGACAGATCTTGGTACAACCGCGGTGTCGTCGAAAAGGTCTTTGACTTCTGCACAGAGGAGGAGCGAACGCGCTTTTTCAAGCAGGTCACACCCTTCGAGCGGGCGCTCGTGCAAGAGGGGATCGTGCTTGTAAAAATCTGGCTCAATGTCGGGCGGGCCGAGCAACTAAGCCGGATGCTCAAACGCGAAGCGGACCCCCTGAAACAGTGGAAGCTGAGTTGGATCGACGTTGAGGGCCTGAAGCGCTGGGACGCGTATTCCGAGGCCATTGCCGAGACCCTGGGCTTTACCCACGAGCAAGAGGTGCCTTGGACGCTTATCCGCTCTGACGACAAGCGGCGCGCCCGCATCGCCGCGATCCGCGCGGTGCTCGGGCGCCTTGACTATGACGGTAAAGATACCGACGTCGTGGCGGAACCCGATGGCGAGATTTGCGGGAGCCCGGCCCTCTGGCATGCCTAAGCGCGGCTACCACCACGGAAATCTGCGACAAGCCCTCGTCGATGCCGCCCTGCGCCTCATCGAAGAAAAGGGGCCGCAGGGCTTTACGCTGACCGAAGCGGCCAAGGCCGCAGGCGTGACGCCAGCCGCCGTCTACCGACACTTCGAAGGGCGCGAGGATCTGATCGCCGAGGCCGCCCGGCAAGGCTATGAAATCTTCGCCGACGTCATGGAGTTTGCCTATCGCGAGGGCGGGCCGACGGCGCTGTCGCGGTTCGAATCCACAGGGCGCGCCTACCTTGCCTTTGCCGAGAAGTATCCCGGACAGTATCAGGCGATGTTCGAATCCGGGATCTCGGTTCAACGCACGCCCGACCTTGCGCGCGCCGCCGAGCGGGCCCGCTTTACGCTGGAACGTGCGGCAACCGAGCTCTCCGAGCACATTCCCGAAGAGTTGCGCCCGCCGCCGGCGATGTTTTCGGCCCATATCTGGGCCATGTCGCACGGCGTGGTGGAGCTTTATCTACGCGGCTCGCCCGGCTCAAAAGCGCCGTTTCCTCCCGAATCCCTTCTCGAAAGCGGGATCGGAATCTATCTGCGCGGTTTGGGTCTTATCCCGCAGGACAGCTGAGCGACCATGCGGCATGCCCCTGCGCGAGGATGCGGCCGGACATCTCGCGGCGGCCCGAAAAGGCGTGCCGCCCCCGTGGCCCGCGCATCACGTCTCCGGTACGCTGACCTGCGCGCCATCGCGCGCGGTTGGCCTGCCTCGGGCAATCGCCTACGTTCGGCGCATGTGTTCGGACCGGAGGCTTGAGCCGGTGGGGAGCGGGCACGCCTTCGAAAGGAGAGGACATGCGCATTGCCATTGGGGCCATTACGCGACGGCGGCCACAGATGTTTGCCGACCTCTTGGCAAGCTTTGCCGCGATGCGCCGCCCCGCTGGCACCGAGATCATCTTTGTCTTCGCCGAAAACGACCGATCGCCCAGTGTGACCCCGCAGATCGAGGCGTTTCGCCAGACGGTGCCTGAAACCGTCCTGTTTGAGCTGGAGCCGCGTCGGGGCATCCCGATGGCGCGCAACAAGGTCCTTGACATGGCGCTCGGCGCCGGTGCGGACCTGCTGACCTTCGTCGATGACGACGAAGTGGTGCGCGCCGATTGGCTCGAAACGATGGTCGCCGGGTTCCAAGCGCGCGGGCTCGATCTTGCGGGCGGGCCGGTGCGGCTGACCGAGACCTCGGAGGCGATGACCTTTTGGAACCGCGCCGTTTATGCGCATTTGATCTATCGCGCCAAGAAACGGAATGCGACGCGGGCGGCTGCGGTCGATACCGGAAAAGATCACCTTCTCAACATCTACACCAACAATTGGGCGTTGCGGCTAGATACACAGCGTCGCCTGGGCGTGCGCTTTGACGAGCGGCTCCAGGACACAGGTGGCTCGGACACGCGCTTTAGCCTCGACATGAAAGCGGCCGGCGCGCGGATCGGTTGGATCCCAGAGGCATGGGTCGAAGAGCCAACGCCGACGAAGCGGCTCGGATTTGGCTATCACTATAGCCGGGCGCGAGATCAAGCGACGAATGCCGTGATGCTTTCGGGTCGGAGCAAGCTGAACGCGTTCTGGCACGCCACAGCGCGGTTCCTTGAGGCCGTGGTCGCGGTCCCGCTCCTCCCCTTTACCGGAAGTTCCGGCGCGGCGCGCGCGGTCTTCAAGCTTGGCATGGCCGTCGGCCACGTGCGCGGCTCGTTTGGACGGCAAAGCCACCATTACGACCCTGCTGCGGCACATTTCCATGCCGAGGTTGAAAGCTGAGACATATGAAGGGGGCTGTCTGCCCCCCGCGCGCAAGGCGCGCGCCCCCCAGAGTATTTGGGCCAAGATGAAGGGCCGGCCTTTACGGGTCGTCCGAGCCGTCACTACGCGGGAAGGGGGATAAACTCGGCATTGTCGTTGGGCGGGAGTTGGAAGCGGCCATGGGCCCAGTCGCCCTGGCGCCAAGCCTCCTTGGCCTCTTCGATGCGTTCCTTGGAGGAGGCGACAAAGTTCCACCAGATGTAGCGCGATCCCTCCAGCGTTTCGCCGCCGAGGAGCATCAGGCGCGCGCCGGACGCCCCAGCGGTGAGACTGATGCGGTCGCCCGGTCGGAAGACCATCATGCGGCCGGCTTCGAACGTATCGCCCGCGACTGTCACCGCACCCTCGACCACGTAGACGCCACGGTCCTCGTGCTCGTCGGGCAGCGGGATCTTGGCGCCGGGGGCGAGGACGGCATCGGCATAAAACATCTCCGAGGCGGTTTTGACCGGGGCGCGCGCGCCATAGGCCGAGCCGAGGATCAGGCGGACCTCTTTGCCCTCCCCTTCCATCACGGGAAGCGTATCGGCTGGGGCGTGTTCGAATTCTGGCGCGCGGTCCTCGTGGTCTTTGGGCAGGGCAACCCAGGTCTGGATCCCGAAGAAGGGCATCGGCGCCTTCTGGGTGGCGTCGTCGGTGCGTTCGGAATGGGTGATCCCATGGCCCGCGACCATCCAGTTGACCGCGCCCGGCTCGATCCAGGCATCGGTGCCGAGACTGTCTCGGTGGTGCATCCGCCCCGAATAGAGATAGCTGATCGTTGCAAGGCCGATATGGGGGTGCGGGCGCACGTCGAGCCCCTTGGTGGGCAAGAACTCCGCCGGGCCCATCTGGTCGAAGAAGATGAAGGGCCCGACCATCTGACGCTTGGGCGCGGGCAAGGCGCGGCGCACCTCCAGCGCGCCGAGATCGCGCGCACGTGGAACGATCAGCGTGTCGATGGCGTCGACGGCATCGCCCACCGGGCAATCGGGATCGAGGGTGGGATTCCAACTCATGGCGTGTCTCCTGTGAAATGGGCCGGCGCAGTGCGCCAGGGCTGTGAGCGTGCCGGAGAGGTAGCTCTTTGTGTCTCCGCGCAAAACTTTCCTCAGGACGCAGTTTATGTTGAATTATGCACATGTCGGGCACGGATTGGACGTGCCAGCCGCGTCTGTCGGAACCGCCTGGTGGGTGGTGAGGGACTCGAACCCCCGACATCTTCGGTGTAAACGAAGCGCTCTACCAGCTGAGCTAACCACCCGGGCTGCAGTGCTCTTATCCCGAGGCGGTGGCGCGGGGCAAGCAGGTGCGCCGCTAGCGCGGAGGCTAGTCGAGTAGGCGGGACTTGCGGCGCACGTTTTTGTGCTTCTTAAGCTCGGTATCGGGCTGCAAGACCAGGATCGTGACCAATAGGATCGAGACGTAAAACCGAAACGCAGCTTGCTGACCGTTCCATGTCTCGGATTGCCACATCAGAAACCATTCCCCGCCAATCACCATAAAACCCACGAACCAGACCAGAAAGGCGAGCACGGCGCCGGCCATGGTCAGCGTCTTGGCCGCGTGAAAATCGTCGAGCCGAGCGCCACTTTTCTGCAAGAGTCGGAGGCCGCCCAGCAGCAGGAGGAGCCCGGTGAGCCCCTCGCCCACGATAATTGCCCAATAGCCGGCCTGCCAGAGGCGCGGATCGGTGATCGCCCGGCCCATGGCCGCGTTGCCTTCAAAGGTTGTGTCCATCGAGAGGACGTGACGCACAAACTGGTAGTTCGCCTCATAGTCAAAGAGGTTATTATAGGTCACCAGAAGTGCGAACGCCGCGAGGCCGAGGACCATCACGGCCTTTGACAAGCGTACAAACATGAACCCTTCACCCCCTCAGCGCCTGCCACCCAAGCAGGAGCGCGCGTGCCCCGGACGCTACGGGGCGACACGCACAAGGGCAATGGGCGCGGCACGCCTCAGCGGAAATCGGCGGGACCGGATGCGCCGCGCCCGGGCCAAGACGCACTCGGCGCGAACGCCGCGCGGGTGGCGTGGGTGTGGCTGGCGATCACGTGGTCACGGCTCCGAGCAGCGCGTGAAGTCAAGACCGGTCCAATGGCTCGGCGAGGGCGGAGACCTGCGTGCACTGCTCTGTAGTCAGCGACAATCGATGAAGGCACCCCGACGCCAACATTGCTGAGGGAATTCGCCCCATCGCGATACGGCGGGAAACCGCTGCTGTTATATGATCCGGATTGCATCAAAGCGAGAAAGCATGGTGCTCTCTTTGACGTGCAGCGGCGGATCAAAGCAAAGGGCGCACGCTATGCCCGATCTCGCACGGCGGCCGGTTCAATCGACGATCGAAAAGAGAGGTGGGAGGAAGACGCACGTCTGTGGATTTCCCCGACGTTACCCAGAGGCGAACGCGTTAAATTCTAACACTTCAAGGTTGAATGTGTTACTCTATACCCCTGGGGGAGAAAGGTAAGTCGGCCATGGTACTTGGCTATCTCGTCTTTGGGGTTGTGATCGGCAAATTCGCGGCGGCAGGGAGCCTCTTTCTCGGCGGATCGATTCTTGTCGCATTCGCCGTGTACTCGGCGACCGGATGTGCCGCAGTTATTCTTCTGATGCTTGTGAACCACGTCCGAACGCTGCGCTGCAGACGCGCAGAAGAGGCAGCCAATCTCAGAAGGCAGGATATGCGTCTGTCCCTCGCCCCGGGCGACAACATCGCGGCTGTTCTATCTCTGATGCTCGCGACCTATCGGTCTCTGAGGGGAAGTTAGGCACGCCGCTTTAGGCTCGGCTCCACCGCAAGTCTGCGTGCGCCTCTGCGCGCTGGTCGGTCCGCATCGTCATGTGCCCCTCACGAACGCGAATGGCCATGGCAAAGTGGTCTCGACAGCAGGCTCCCCCACAGCTTGACGCCGCTCATCACGCCGCACGCGCCGGCGCCGACGGGCAGCGCCAGCGAACCGGCAAGCAATTCTCCGACGCGGCTCTAACGAAACAAAGCATGGTGGGTGATGAGAGATTTGAACTCCCGACATCTTCGATGTGAACAAAGTGCAGGCGGTCCAAGTCACTGTTTTTTCGCGTAAGTGCCTCTTTTCATTGAGCCTGATTTCCCACCAGATCCCGGGAAATCATGTTCACACAGGTTCAGTGAACCTAGGAGCACTTCGTCGAGGCGAGTTTTGGCGTAACCAATAAGGGGAACTACGATGCCAAGGACACCAGCGGCCGACCGGGAGATAGAGCGTGCGAAAGAGCTCGAGAAGCGCCTCAATAAAAGAGAGAGAGAGAGAGAGAGGGGGGG
>JBCDLH010000004.1:0-390045 GCA_038745585.1 Pseudomonadota bacterium | reverse complement strand
TCGACGAATGGCTCGTCCACTACAACACCGAGCGCCCACATCTAGGCTACCGCAATCAGGGCCGGAGGCCCATCGAAACCATCATGTCATTCGTTAGCCAAGAAGGTTAAGTGGACAGATAGATATCGACACTGTCCCCAAAACTGAAATAGGCCTGGCAATTGTGACAGCACGCGCTTCACTTGACCAACTCTGACTGCGCATTTATCACTTTTCAACTTCGACGCTCGGTCAGCGTTCGGCGGTGAATGAAAATCAAGGCAAAAATGGATCGCCGACAAAATAACGAAGATTGGAAGAAATTTTCGACGTTAAGACAGTGCTCCCCTTTTCACACGACGCGCGTCAGCAAATGAAGGCCGACTATGACCGACCCACGCGAAGTCCCTTTCGTCCGAGCTATCGGACAAGTCACGTTTCAACCTTCGCGCACTGGTTGCGTTCCGAAAACGCTGCCAGCTCGATAAAGTGCGTTTAAAGACTACTCTGAAGGGCCGTCGTCGCCCATTTGCTCAAGGCGATCCAGGCGCAGCAGCATCTCTTCGACGAGCGCGCGGAGCTCCATGAGTTCGGTCACACGCGATGGCGGTGCGGCGAGAACGGCTGTGCTGCGCGCAAAGACGGGCACACGGTCTGAGCCGGCATACTCGATGTCTTGGGTCTGAACGGTTGCGGCGCGCTCGAAGGTCGCAGCAAGAGGACCAGCGACCAGGATATGGTCCAATGCGCCATCGGCGGCATCGTCTGCGATAAAGGTGTCGCCAAGTCCGTCCGAAAGGAGCTCTGCGCTCCGGTCAAGCTGTTGGAGCAGAGCAACGCTGTCGTCGTATCCGTCCAAAGCTTCGGGGCCGCAGACCCTCTCGCAGGACCCGTTCACTGGGCGGCAGTCCTCGTCCAGGTTCATTCCGGGGTGGAGGCCGGAGCCCAGGGCTCCGACGTTGAAGTCGCCCGCAACGAGGATGCTTAACCCTGCATCTAGAAGAGGCCGCGCATCTACCACGAGCCCCTCTGCTTGCAGTTCGCGTAGGGTGGCGTTTTCGAGGTCGGCTGTTTCGCAAACCTCGCCCCGCGAACTCGTCCAGTGGACGGCGTAGACGATCAGCCCGTCGGCGAGTGTCGTTCGCAAAAAACCTCTGGCTGGTCTGGGTCCCGTGAGCGAGATCGGCGGCGGAAGCTCCTCGGCCATCGCGTTCGGGTTCGAAACCCGAGGCGGATGTCCGTCGCCGCTGACCTCCCATCCGGTTGTATCCCACTCGACAGCCTGTTCGATCGGGACACGGCTCAAAACCGCGACTTCAAGCGAGCGGAACGCAAAGCCTGTGATGCTGACGGGCGGGGAAAAGTCGCTGATCGCCCAATGACGCAGGCCTGTCGCCTCGGCAACAGCGGCGACCTGGTCGGAGTTGATCACTTCTTGGATCACGAGGATGTCCAGGCGGCCGACGTCCCCCAGCATCACCTGCGCGTTCTCCGCCAGGGCTTCGGGCGTTTTTTGCACTCCATCGACGTTCCAAGTGGCGACCCGCAGGTCCGCCGCCGCGGGACCGGTCAGCAATGCGACCGCGAGCGCGGCACCCGTCAATCCATGGAAAGTCATCGGTGCCCTCTTTTGGTTCGGCGACGCTGCCGGTTGCGCTATACCATTTCAAGAGGGGCGCCTGAACAAGGGGGCACACTGGGTCTTCTGGCCAATCCGCGCTAGGTCTCGTCGCGGTTCAAGGCGCGCCCATGGCGGGTAACACGGCGGGCGCCAAGCCACCCGGCCAACAGCAGCGGCAAGCTCCCTGGGACAGGGATCGGCTCTGCGGGTACCGTCGCTCTCCCAATGGTCAGATCTGTAATCCCGGCCCCATCGAACCCGAAACCCGTGCCCACCGTATCGACATTGATGACAACACGATCAAAGCTCTCCACGGTTATAAAACCGAACTCGGTGCGCGCATTGTAGGGGCCTTCGATGACGAAGCTCCCCACCAGCGCACCACGAGAGAAAAAGTCGATCATTGGCGTCGCAAAGCCTTCGCTCGTGTCGGCGATCCGCAAACCAAAGGATTGCACGGGCGCAACGAAATCGATCGTGAAGGTGGGCGAACCGAAATCTGGGCTTGGGCCTTCCTCGAGCACGATGAGGTCGCCACTCTCAGTGCCGAACAAGGCGCGCCCCGCCCCGTACTCGCCACCATCATAGTACTCGTCATTGGTCGATGGGGTCTTCGACACGATGATCGACGCGATGCCCGCAGCGCGGAAAGCAGGATCGTCCGCTGCGATGGCTTGGCCGGCGGTGAAACCGCTGAGATCGACCATCGTCCCCGAAGGCAGCGAACGCGTTTGCGTGACGGCGGAGGCAGCGGAGGGACCGAGGCCCAGCACCGCGACCAAGGACATAATGGCTAAACGGACCCGCATCCCGACCCTTCCGACGGCCTAAGCCGGTGTACTTGCGGGACAGAGGTTAGCGAGGGTGCGTGCCAAGATCGAGGTAAAACATGTGTCATCTTACGCGGTTTAAAGGGGGGGGGCAAAGGCGGCATGGTGAGCGCGTCGCACGTCAGAATTGCATCGCAGTAAGGACCCCCGACGAGACGTACGATCTGCCTTCTGCGCCTTTGAGACATCAGACGCATCCATTACTTTTGGCGGCTAGGAGCCAAGCAGACTCCAGGTACGTACAACGTCGTGCGAACGACTGCGAACACCCGCTCACGCTTGCAACAACACGGAGCCACGCCCTTGATATTCGGCGTGACTTGGGGTGTGGTTGCGTGGAGGAGTAGCGTACGCCCAGCACCCATGCGAGGCGCGCTGCCATCTAATCCGCACCGTACAGCCCGCACCGCTCTCGATAGGCGCACCATGGCTCACAATGGATCGTATCTGAGCACAGAAATGACGAAACGGAACGTCTTTATCGGCCTGATTGACCTGATCGGCGAAGCAGCAAAAGCCGTAGTCGGGCGTTTCTTGTTGTTAGACGCTCCGCCTATCGCCGCACGGCACAGTGTCAGATGCGGCACTGGAGGCTACATTGCGATCCAACTCTGCGCCAACGCGAACCGGATAGAACCATGTGGTTAAGCTTCACCTCTCTGATCTGCGCAACGTTCATCTGTAGCCTGTCCGGGCCCGACGAGAGCGACGTGGTCATCGTAACGGATCGCACCCCGAAAGCGGTGGAACTCTATATCGCGCTCCCAGCCAAACGGATGCCCGATGTGTTCGGCATCCGCCCGGAGGCCATCACAGGGCCCGATGGCAAGGTGGATTTCGACGCGCTGCGCTTGGGGACTTACGAACTCGGCGACGACGTTTTTGCTAACGTCAGCGCGCGCTTGGGTGGCGCGCTTCTCGTCTTCGAAAATATGTCAATGATGCTCCATCCCAACGAGCAAGCGCTCCCGCTCAGCACGCCGCTAGACGGCATGATTGCGATCGGGGTCTGCACTGTGCCGACACCGGATGCGCTGCCCGGCCTCGAGGACTTGCGCAGCTACCTCGGCTTTATCGCCTACACCGACCGCCCCGATGCCGAATTCAGGTTGGACTTTCCGGCGACCGGCCGTGCGGACCTCCGTGTCGCGCTCCGAGACTACGCTTCGGGGCGTTTCGTCTCAGCACGGCAGGTCATGCTCGCAGATGACGGGGTACTGGTCGTGAACGCGCACGCGGCTGGGTCACCCCGGACCCATTATACGCTAATCGTTGGAGCCTTGGTCGTGAACATCCTGGCGATCGGCGCCGGAGTGCTGTTGAACAGGCGGCGTATGGGGCGTTCTATGACGGCGTAATGGGCGACTGCCGCCACGCTGTCTCACGTGAGGACCTCGGACTACTGATTGAGGCACGGGGCGCGCCGCTTTGGCCCTCGCGCACCAGGCCCTTGTTCATCAAATCGGTCGGCTGTCAAACACTGCGTACGCGCCGGGCCGTCGTCAGCATCTGTCTTTCTGCGCGAGCGGTAGTTCTTCGCGGAGCGCTTGCACCGAAAATGGCACGTCCAGAAGCTCGCTCGCCTCATACCAGTCGAGCGCAAGGCACACGTCTCGCTTCACTCCGTGCAAACCGCGCGCATGCATTAGGCCGAGCGCGGCCGCGGCGATTGCGTCTCCGTGATTGGCTGCCGCACCAAGCCAGTACATCCCAAGCTCAGTGTCCTGCGCACCGGCATCCCCAGTCACCAGGAGCATCCCGAGCCGGTGCTGCGCGGCCGGATGCCCTGCCTCGGCCGCACGGCCGTAGTGCTTGGCCGCGCGGATCCGGTCTGGCGGGAAAACCACGCCGTCGTCGAGGAGCGCGCCCACGAGTACGGCAGCGTCCACATGCCCTTGCGCAGAGGCCGCTTCGAGCCAGTGAACCCCCTCCACATACGCGTTGGTACTCTCGCCACAATAGCCTTCCACAAGGAGCCGACCAAGCTGCGCCTGCGCCTCTGCGTGGCCGAGCTCGGCGACCTCGAAGGCGTGGTCTGGAATGTGCTTGCATTCCAATTCACCCTGTTCGAAAGCAGGGCTCGCGACAGCCGCGACCGGGCTGGAAACGGCAACCGCACAGACTAAGCTACGAAGCACACGACGCTGCATGGGTAGGGCCCCTTATCCGACAAAATTGGTAGACTTTTGCTGCCACTTACGACACGGTCCGACCGGCCAGCGACTACCGTGCAGGGAGGCACGGGATTGCACGCTAACTCGATAGACAATTCTAAGGAGGTACCGCCGATGACAAATGAAGTTGGGCGGAGAACAGTCTTGCGCTCCGGCGCTGCCGGGCTGGGCCTGGCTATGATCGCTCCGCTGGGAGCGGCCCGCGCCGCGACGGCGCACGATGTCGAAATGCTCAACGTCCATCCGGACAATCCACGCTTGCGTCAGGTTTTCTTGCCGCGCATCCTCGTGGTCGCTCCGGGTGACACGGTAAACTTTCTCGCGGTCGACCGCGGCCACAACAGCGCGAGCATCGACGGCATGCTGGCCGACGATGGCACCGCTTGGGATGGGCGGATCAACGAAGAGGTGTCCGTGACGCTGGAGACCCCCGGCTTTTACGGCTACCAATGCACGCCACATGCCTCGACCGGTATGGTCGGTCTCTTGATCGTCAGCGGCGAGGGCATGATGGACAATCTCGAAGCTGCGCAAGGCGTGCGCCAACGCGGCCGCGCCAAAGCCGTTTGGGACGAGATTTGGGAAGAAGTCGCCGGGATGGATCTGAGCGCCTGAGCCACCCGACAGCGGCCGAGGCGCCCCGCGGGTGCCTCGGCCCATCGCACCTAGCCTACAGTCCAGCCGCTCTACAACTTCGCTGAAACGTGCGGGCAGTAGAAGCTTGTCTAAACGCGACTGGGAGCTACGGCGCGGCACCGCGCAGGGCCGAGAGCGCCGGAGTTTCTGCCGACAGTTCTCAATGGGCGGCCGCCGACCGGCATCTCGCTGTGCAACCCGGGTCGGCATCCGCGCTAGAGCCCCACCCCGGGGGCAGGATTGCGCAGTTCGATCCTATCGCGCTGATCGCCGTCGGCCGATCGGCCAGGCGGCAGCGCCTTTTCGGCCAAGAGCTGGAGGGCCCGAAGAAGTTTTTGGACGTCACTCCCCTCACAAAGCAGCGTCGCGTGCCCGCTGGCGGCATCCATACGCCCGCGCGCGGCCGCCCGCATCGCCGCCATCAGCATCTGCTCATGGCCGCTCACATGGGCCGCACACCGCCTGCATTCATGGGAGTTGAAACGAAAAACGGATGTGCGCGCTTGCCGCATGCACTGCACTACGGACAGAACGGCGACTGCCACATCGGGCCCACGCGCCTCGCCAAATGCGTTGACGGCGTGGTAGATTGCAAAGGTCCAGCCCTGACGCTCAGGGCTTGCGAAGCTCGAAAAGTATCCCCGGGCGATTGTTAGGATCGCGCATTCGCGCGGTCCGTATCCGAGATCCGAGATCGGGTGGCCCGGGTCCTCGATGCCGCATGTGCGATCCGTATTCGGCAGGGTCACCGGTTCGACCCGTAGCGCGCATGCCAGTCAGGCTTGACCCGGACGGGGATCGGCGTGATCGCGCCTACATACGGCGCGATGAAGCACTCAAGCATGTCTGCGACGCGGCGCAAAAGGTCTTGCAAAAGGGATCTGACTGTCACGGGGATCTCCGTTTTCGGTCCCGGAGTGGCGACACGCGCGCCTTCCGGCGCACCCACCATTGCGAAACCCAGTGTTCCGGTCATGGCCTTGCAGGACAGCATCCGCGCTGGGTCGTTCTTGGAAGATTGACTCAATTAGTCGGAAATACAAGCGATGGATAAGGCTGCTACAATTTGGCCCAAGATCACAAAGCTCCGCCCTCCAAGCCCCTGAAACAGAGCGCAATCCCGGCCTTCTGGCCACGCCCAAGACGGGCGTTGCCGGGGTCGCGACTGTCGGTTTCGTGGCAGAAAGGGGGCCCTGCCCCAACACCGCCGAACGGAACGCATCCGGGCCCAGCGCATGTGACGTCTCTAACCTAGCGCTTGGTCGTCACTGTTGCGTCCTGCGCCAACACCTGTTCTCTTCACGGAAACACGCCCGCGAGAGACCTGTCGCCAGGGAGCGCCATTCATGTCCGAGACGAAGAAACCGATCCTCGAAATCAAAAACCTGTCGATCGCGCTCCCGCTTGGGAGCGACCGGACGCATGCCGTTCAGGACCTTTCATTGACGCTGCACCGGGGCGAGATCCTGTGCGTCGTCGGAGAGAGCGGCTCCGGTAAGTCTGTCATGAGCAGCGCGATCATGAACGATGTACCGGGCCGCTTGAAAGTGACCTCGGGCGAGGTTCTGTTCGACGGCAAAGACATGCTCAAGCTGTCGCAACAAGAGCTCAACGGCATCCGCGGGGCACGGATCTCGATGATCTATCAGGAGCCGATGGCGGCGCTGAACCCGGCCATGAAGATCGGCGCACAGGTTGACGAGGTCTTTAAGCTTCATCGACCCGAGATCGCGGCCGATGAACGGCGCGCTGAAACGCTCAAGCTCTTCGAGCAGATGAAGTTGCCAACACCGCCACGGATCTATGACAGCTATCCGCACCAGGTCTCCGGCGGGCAGTGCCAGCGGATCGTGATCGCGATGGCGCTTGCATGTAAGCCAGACGTGCTTATCGCGGATGAGCCGACGACCGCGCTCGACGTTACAACGCAAGCCGAGATCCTCCGGCTCATCCACGACCTAAAGGACGTCTACGACAACGCAACGATCTTCATCACACACGATTTCGGCGTCGTTGCCGATATCGCTGATCGCGTGGCGGTCATGTGCTGGGGCAAGCTGATCGAAGAGGGCCCAAAGGAGAAGATCCTGATGGAGCCGCAGGAGCCCTATACACAGCTCCTCGTTGACGCGATGCCGCTCCTGGAAACGGTCCGCAAGCCCGACCTGATGCGCAACGACCCGCCCTATATCGAGGTCAAGTCGCTCCACAAGATCTACCAGAACGGAAAAACCCAGGTGCACGCCTTAAAGGATGCAAGCTTTGTCTTGCGGTCGGGCGAGACGCTCGGCGTCGTTGGGGAGAGCGGCTCGGGCAAGTCGACCCTCGCCAAGACGCTGATCCGGTTGGAAGAGCCGTCCGAAGGCGCGGTCATCATCGACGAGAAAGACTTTCTCGGCCTCGCGGGCGACGACCTCGTGCGCGCGCGCAAGTCGATCCAGATGATCTTTCAAGACCCGTTCGGCTCCCTCAACCCGTCCCAATCGGTCGGCTACATGATTACGCGGGGTCTTTACCTGCAAGGGATCAGCGACAAGGAGGCCAAGACGCGCGCAGTCGAGCTTCTCGAGCAGGTTGGCCTCGGCGAGGCGGCCTTTAAACGCAAGCCGCGCAACTTCTCGGGCGGACAGAGGCAGCGCATCGGCATCGCCCGCGCGTTGGCGATGGAGCCCGATGTCGTCATCGCGGATGAGAGCGTTTCGGCCCTCGATCTCTCGGTGCAGAAACAGGTCCTGCGGCTGATGAACGACCTGCAGTCGCGCTACCGGATGGCGATCATCTTCATCACGCACGACCTGCGCGTCGCCGCCCAGATTTCGGACTACATCACGGTGATGGAGAAGGGTATTATGGTCGAGTTTGGCCCGGCCGAAGAGGTCTTTAACCGGCCAAAGCACGAATACACGAAGCGGTTGCTCGACGCCGCGCCCGGGCGCGACTGGCATCCGCCCCGTCTTTCGCCTGAAGAGGCGGATCGGATCGCCGCCAGCATCGTCCGGAATTAAGACAAGCCGGCCGGTGGCGCCGGTGCGAGAGCCGCCGACCCGTGCCCCACCTCGTAACAAGGTGGCGAAGCAGGGCTACATTCCGCCGGTTTTGGCCTCGGCAATAAACGCAACGACGCGCCGTTTGAGGCCCGCTGGAATGGCGGCATTGTCGAGTGTTAGAAAGCCTTGCACGATGAGATTACGCGCGGCGTCTTCGTCCATGCCCGCAGCCATCAAATAGTGGAGCTTGTCGTTGTCGATCATGCCGACGCTAGCCTCGTGGCTGAGCATCGCGCCTTCGGCGATGGCTTCGAGGGCGGGGATAGCAGTAATCGCGCCCTCATCCGTGAGCTTCAGTCCATCGCAACCGAGAAAGCCGTTCGATCCGGCAACATTGCCCACAAGATGGGCGTCGTTCCGGATCGTACCTCCGGCAGACACCATGCGTGCAAGATCCTCGGACCGCGCGCCCGCACCGTTGAGATGTGTCTCGGTCGCGATGACGCGCTCCGTCCCCTTGGCGGCAAAGACGATCGCTTGGCTGACGCAGGTGGTGTCGGCGCCGAGTGTCAGGGTCGACCGGCTCGTGTGATGCGCGACCGGCGCCATCATCAAGGCCGTCGAATTGCTCTGCGCGCCTTCCTCCATCTGAGAATAGCCGTAGGAATAGACATCCATCCCCGTGCCCCAATGCTCTATCGTCACGGCGTTGCAGGAGGCGCCGCGCCGCATGTAGCACTCGCCGATGGAGATGTGCCGCCCCTTGTGAACGCTCGACGGCACGGCGGAGCCCGATACCATGTCGACCTCCGCTCCCTCGTCGATCAGGGTGATGTCGTGGGTAAATTGCCGGCCCTGCGGCATCTCGAGCAGCGTGAACGACTGCACCGGCAGCCGGACCTTCGCGCCGGGCTTCACCCAGATGAAATGCCCCAGCGGGTCGTGCATCCGTTCGGCGACCAGCGCGATGTGCTCGTTTGCGTCCGGGGAGGCGAGGCCAAACATCAGATCTTGCACAAAGTCGTAGGTCTTAAGCGCGTCTTTCAGCGGCAGGATCTCAACCCCAGGATCGTTTGATACGGCGAACCGCATCTCACTGTCGACCAAGACGCCCGTCGCGGCGCGTTCGGCGACATCGTCAAATCCGACATCGTGCAGGATATCACGTTCTTCATTGCTCAGATCGACGCGCAGCGCCGATGCTAGGGTCCCAGCCATGTGGATGTCCTCTGTTGCCAGACCGGCTTAGGCGGCGGGGATGGTGTATCCACCGGTCTGGATGTGCGCGAAAAGGGCATTGGGATCGCCGGAGTGCAGGATCCGTCCCTCTCGCAGGATATGCGCGCGGTCGGCTTTGACATGGTTCAGGATCATGCCGGTATGGGTGATGACGAGGCCGGAACAGGTCCGCCCCCGCATGTCGGGCTTCCGAACAACGCGGGCAATCGCGTCGCCTACGGCGATGACGTGTTCAAGATCGACGCCGCTCTCTGGCTCGTCAAAGAGCAACAGGCGCGGGTCTTGGAGGACCAGCTTCAGCACTTCCCACCGTTTGATCTCGCCTCCTGAAAACCCGACATTCATGTCGCGATCGAGGAAATCGGCCAGGTCGAGCGCCTGGGCCTCCGGTTCCAAGCGACCGGCCGCATCGAGCGCAGCAGCAAAGCTGCGCACAGAGACGCCCTCCAAGCTTGGCGGCCGCTGATAGGCCAGCCCGATGCCAAGGCGGGCCCGTGCATGCAGATCAAGCTCCTGGATCGGCGCGCCATCAAAGAGGATTTCGCCCGAAACGATCTGAAAGGGCGGCAGGCCCATGATCGTCGCCAGGAGGCTCGACTTGCCCGAGCCGTTGGGCCCAAGGAGCACATGCAACTCGCCTAAGGGAAGCGTCAGTTCGATCTCGTGGAGGATTGTCTTGTCCTCGACGGCAACGTTGAGCTTTTTGATCTCGAGCATCGGAGGCTCCATTCCTGATAGAAACACTAAAGAACGGCGCGCGCGCCTTTGGTATGACGCAGATCAAGCGGCGACCGACGTTTCGCTATTCTGTAACGAGGCTCTGTCGCCGGTGAGAAACGCGGCAAGTTCACGAGCGGGTGTCAACCCGGCAGGAATGCGATATGCAGAACAACGCACAACGATAAAGCGCCGTAACAAGCGGCGGTCGCCCGACCCGATGGGAGGGCCCTAGGAGGAACCAGACATGTCAATCAAACCACCCCTAACGGATCTTCCAATCCGCATCGCCGAGAGCGGCTTTTACCGGGGCTTCACCACGGACGTCACGATCACCGCAAAGATCCTTGTCGGCGCGCTGATCCTCTGGGCCGTGGCGTTTCCCGACCAAGCGGGCGCGGTTCTGGGGGCGATGAATACGTTCATCCTGGCCTCGTTCAACTATTGGTATGTCTATGTGATGGCGTTTTTCGTCATCCTTTGCTTCGGCCTCGCGCTCTGGCCCCGGGCCGGTCGAATGAAACTCGGCCATCCCGAAGACGAACCGGAGTTTTCCAACTTCTCGTGGTTTTCCATGATGTTCGGCGCCGGCATTGGCATCGGCATGCTGACCTTTGCGACCGCCGAGCCGATGTATCACTGGGCGTCGAACCCGGATACGATCCGCGGGCTAACCGAGGCCTCGACGGCCGAAAATGTCCGCCCGGCTTACGTTTGGTCGTTCACCCATTGGGGCCTCGCGGCCTGGGCGTCTTACGCCATTGTCGGCCTGTCGCTGGCGTTCTTTGCCTACCGGCGCAACTTGCCGCTGACGATCCGCTCCGCGCTCGCCCCGATCTTTGGCGACCGTCTGTCGGGCCCCGTGGGCCATCTCGTCGACATCGTCGCGGTCGTGGCGACCGTCCTCGGCGTGTCGCAAACGCTGGGCTTTGGCGTGGAGCAGTTTGTCGCGGGGCTGAGCCGCATCGGCTTTGGCGATTGGCTCTACACGGCGACCGCAGACGGCGGGCAGACGACCTCGAACGAAGCGATCATCTTTGCACTTCTCGTGATCATGGGCGCCTCGACGCTCTCGGCGCTCTCGGGGGTGGGCAAAGGGATCAAGTGGCTCTCCAACATCAACATGGCGCTGAGCTTTTTCCTGCTGGCATTCTTTGTGGCCTTCGGATCGACCTTCTTTGGCCTCCAAGCGCTGTTCTTAGGGATCTTCGACTATCTCGTCTCGATCCCGCAGAACATCTTTACGGTCTGGGTGTCCGACGGGGTCGAGGGCTCGGAAGCGGCGCAACTCGCCGGATGGCAGGGCGGCTGGACGATTTTCTACTGGGCATGGTGGATCGCCTTCGCCCCCTTTGTCGGCGTCTTCCTGGCGCGGATCTCGAAAGGGCGGACGATCCGCGAATATGTCCTCGGCGCGCTCGTGATCCCGTCCTTTATGTGCTTTGCATGGTTTGCGATCGTCGGCGGTACGGCGATCAACCTCGAACTGTCGGGCGAGGCAGCCGGCGCGATCACCGGCGCAGCCGCATCGGATCAGCTCTTTGCGACCCTTGCGGTGATCCTGAGCGAGAACCTTGCGTGGATGATGTCGCTTATCGTCGTCGTCTTGCTCCTGACCTACTTGGTGACGTCGGCGGATTCCGCTGTGCTGATCATCAACACGATTAACGCGGCCGGAGATGAGGGGCCGAAAGCCCGGCCGCACATCCTATTCTGGGGCGCGGCACTGGCGCTCGTTGTGGGCGCGCTCATCATCGCCGGCGGCCTCGGGGCCATCCAAACAGCGATGGTGATCGGAGCTCTTCCCTTTAGCGCCGTGATGGTGCTGATGGGTCTCGCCCTGCTCAAGGCAATCTGGCGAGATGGTCAGCGCGAAGCCGCCGGCCTGCCCACGTGTCACGACGACGATGGCCCTGTCGCCGCAGCGGCGGAACCGGCCGAGTAATTGGGCGGCTCGAATACCCATCGGGCGCAAGGCGATCCGACCCGCATTGGCTCAGACAAGGAACGGTGGGTGGTCAGCAAGACGACCCACCGACGCGCGGGTCTCGGCCCGAATTCATGGCCTGACGTATCTCACCGGCGTCTGTTCGGCCTGGCTGCGGGGGGGGGGGGCGCGACTGCGTTTTGAGGTCTCGTGCGGATAAGTCGGCGCCGGCGAAACATTGGGCCCGCCCTTTTTTGCAGGCTGATAACGTGTGCAGGATCTTGCCGCCACGGGGCCACCGCTTCAGATCTTTGTGCATTCGAGTGCCGTGCCCTTGGGAACGGCACGCCGAAGCGCTACTTTGTTACAACACGCCGGCACACGCCA
This sequence comes from Pseudomonadota bacterium, assembly GCA_038745585.1. Taxonomy (GTDB): domain Bacteria; phylum Pseudomonadota; class Alphaproteobacteria; order Rhodobacterales; family Rhodobacteraceae; genus HLUCCA09. The sequence goes on along the minus strand of JBCDLH010000004.1, from coordinate 377,548 downwards.
CCATCCAAGAGGGAGAGACTTGCATGTTGTCCGCAATGCCCACCCGAAGAACGTTCCTGACCGCAGGGTCGGCCGCTGTTGCGACGGCCGGCTCCGGCCTCCTTGTGCCTGCCCGGGCGCAGAGCCTTGCCCCGACACCCACGATGCGCGGCGGCTCCAACAATTACCGACCTGGCGCGCCCATCGTCACGCGCATCGGCGGCGGCGGCTTTTGGATGTCGGGCACGGTGCGCCGTGCGGGCGACGGGGCGCCGCTCGCCGGTCAGCGCATCCAGATCTGGGCGCACACGACCGAGGGGCACGAGCGTGACCCACAAAGCCATGGTGCCACGCTGACGGACGCCAACGGCGTTTTCCGGCTAGAGATGCCGCAGATCGTCCCCGCCTTTGGGCAGCCGCATGGCCATCTGGCCTATGACAGCGGTGAGTTTGAGACGGTGTTCCTGCGCCCGCTGATGGCGAGCGCCGCCGATACAAGCCTAGAGGCACATTTCGTCCTGAAGCCGGCTTGATCCCACGCGCGCGTCGCGGAGCGTTCCTGTGCGCGCAGTGCTGATTTGGGCTGTCCTGCTCGCCGGCCTCGCGCTGACACTTGGCGCGTCGCTGTCGAGCCCTTTGCTCGCGTGGCGAGAGCCGGTCTACATTGCCGCAGGCTTTGCCGGGGTGGTGGGTCTCTGTCTCATGCTCGTCCTGCCCCTCCTGGCGGGCGGGCTCCTTCCTGGATTGCAGGCGCCGCGGGGGCGGCGCGTACATCGTTGGGTCGGCCTTGCCCTGCTCGTTGCGGTCATCGTCCATGTTGGTGGTCTCTGGATCACGAGCCCACCCGACGTGGTCGACGCGCTTCTCTTTACGTCGCCGGCGCTCTTTTCGGCCTGGGGCGTCTTTGCCATGTGGGCCGTTTTTGCGAGCGCCATGCTCGCGGCGCTCCGCAAGCCATTGCACCTCGGCCCTCGGCTCTGGCGGCGCGCGCATACGGGCCTTGCCGTTGTGATCGTCGTCGGGACCGTCGCCCATGCCATTCCGATCGAAGGCACGATGGAAACGGTGTCCAAAGTTCTCCTCTGCGCCTGCGTCGTGCTCGCCACGCTCCGGGTCATCCTCGCGCTGCGCGTCTGGGCGCGGCGGACGGCCTGAACTCGGCCGCCCCATCGTGGTGCCCACGATGGGGCGGCGTGTTTGGCCATGAGCGGTCTGTCCGATAGGAACATCTGGGCGTCTACGGGGCGACCTTGGCCAACGGTTATTGCAACAGTCGCGGCGCGATCTGCATGCCGTTCTGCAAGCCCGCGGAGGGGTATATCACGACCGTCTCTTCGGCAGCGAGGCCGGAGAGCACCTCAGCTTGCGTGCCGTTCATGCGGCCCACCTCGACAGGGCGCTGCACGGCGCGCCCGTCCTCGACCCGAAAAACAGCCCAGGCCTCGCCATCGCGAAAGAGCGCGCTCGTCGGCACGATAAGCGTATCCTCCGCCTCCCACACAACGATCCGTGTCTCGACGCGAAAGCCATGGCCCAGGCTCGTGCGCTTGGCCGGCGGGCTCTCAAAGCCGACGGTTACGCCAACGCGTTGCTCCTCGACGCCGAGCGCGGAAAAGCGGGTAAAGCCAAAGGGATCGACGCGCGTGACGTAGCCCGTCAGCGTTGCCGACCCGCCCCAATCCTCGATCATAACCCGGTCGCCCGGGCGCACTTGCACGGCATCAGAGGACAAAAGGTCGACAACGACTTCGAGATCCGATGTGATGTCGCCGATCTCCATCACCGGCGCGCCCGCAGGGAGGATCGTCTCGCTTTGCTGGATGATCCGCAGGATGCGCCCGTCAATCGGAGCGTAGAGCGGAATATCCCCAGAAGATCCATTGGAATAGCCGCTCGGAAGCAGTGGATCGTCAAACCCAATAAGCTGCGCCCGCGCATTGGCGATCTCGGCCTCGCGCACCGAAATCGCAGCCTCCGCCGTATCGAGCCGGGCAGCCGCTGCGCGCGCGGCGCTCTGCACGCGGTCAAGCGCGACCGTTGCGGCAGTGCCCGATTCCACGAGCTGACGCGTGCGAACAAGGTCAGACTGCGCCAGATCGTTCTCCGCCATCGCGGCGTTAAGATCGGCGCGCGCAACGCGGAGCGCCGCCTCGGCCGCGCTGACAGCGGCAATCGCCTGCTCGCGGGTGCGCACGTCGAGCGCGGCGGGGTTGGTCGGCCGCATCTGTGCAACCACCGTCACGCCGCGGGTGACCGGATCGCCCGGGTCGACCCGCACACGCATCAGGCGCCCGGCGACTGGTGTGGACACGATATAGGGGTCGTGCACCTGCGTGCGCCCCTCCTCGTCAATCGTGACCTGCATCGCGCCGCGGGTCACGGTATCGAGATCGACGAGCATCGGCTGCGGCCGGAACGCGAGCCACCCCGCGCCCGCGACGACCAGCACAGCAAACACCGTCAGAACCGTTCGCGACCATTTCCGTGACTGCGCCATCGTCGTTCTCTGCCTATTCCCGTGTTTTGAGTGCTGCGACCAGGTCCGCCCGATCGAGATCGCGCTTGACGATGAGCCCGGACATCACCGCCGCCGCGACAACAACGAGCGCAGCCGAGCCATAGGTTGCCAAGTCGAACGTCGCTGGGATCTGGTAAACCTCGGTCGAGTAGGCCGACGCCATCAGGACCGCCACGTAATGGCCCAAAAGCGTGCCAAGCGGCAACGCAACAAACACGACCGCGGCCAACTCGCCGAGAAGCACATAGGCCGCTTCGCCCTTGGAAAAGCCGATGACGCGCAAGCTCGCCAAATCGCGCGCCCGTTCAGCATAGGCAATGCGCGCCGCGTTGTAGACGATGCCGAAGGTGATGACGAAGGCCAGCCCGCCGATGATGAAGCGCGACCAGCCCGCGCCCTCGTTCAGCATCCGTTCAAAGGCAGATTGCGCCTCGCTCTTGAGGCTCACCCCAGCAACGACCGGCATGTCTTTGAGCCAAGTGTAGATCTCGTCGGCTTCGGCGTCATCGATCAAAAGATAAGCACCTGACACGCGTCCAGGCTCCTTTAACGCGCGGTTCAACGCGCCAATATCCATGTAGGCGGGCGCTCCGAGGAGGCTGTCGGCCAGCGCAACAACCGGCAGTTCGAGCAGGGGCTGCCGGCCCTCGCGCACATCGACGCTCACGCTCTCGCCGGGACCTATTTCGAGGATATCGGCCAGTGTCCGCGACAAGACGAGTCCGTCGGAGCGAATTGGGATCGGGCTGCCCTCGGCATCGAGCGCGCGCGAGAGCGAGGCGGTCTCAACCATCCCCGTGATCGCGCCGCGATGTTCCACGAGCCCCTTGCGAAGCACGACAGGGACGTCTCGCACCGGCTCGACGCGAAGGACGCCCGCGCGGCGCTGCATCTCGAGGATTGTCTTGTCGGAGACAGCGTGGGTGAAGCTCACGCTGACATCGCTGCGGTCAATGACAGTGAACGTCAGGTCGATCGTCCGCGAGAAACCCGCGTAGATGGTGATCATCGAAGCCGAAAGCGCCATGCCGCACGCGATCCCAATGGCGGCCCCCGCCATGCGGAGCGGCTGACGCGTGATCCGGCGGAGGACCATGCGGGTCGGCTGATCGAGGATCTGCATCACCGCGTGGCCGACTTGTCCGGTCCGGCTGTAATCGGCGGGCGCGGGCGGGCGCATGGCTTCGGACGGCGTCAGCGCGAAAACGCGCCGCAAGACGAGGACGCCGCCCGCAGAGGCCGCGGCGATGCTCACGCCCACGCCGATCAAGAAAGAGGATGCGTCTAGATCGAAGATCAGGAATGGAAACTTGTAGAATTGGGTGTAGACGCCGACCATCGCACGCCCACCGAGCACACCGAAGATACAGCCCAAGAGCGCACCGCCTGCTGCGATGGCGAGGACCAAGCGAAAGTAATGCGCTCCGACCTCCCAGTTCGTATAGCCGAACGCCTTCATCAGGCCGATCTCTTCGCGCTCGGATTCGACCATGCGTCCGATGACGATGTTGAGGAGAAACGCCGCGACTGCGAGGAAAATGGGCGGCACGGATTGGTTCGTCGCCTGCAGGCCCTCGATCTCTTGCGTGATGAAGAGATCCGACAGGTGATCCTCCCGCCCATAGGCACCCGTTGCCCCATAGGCTGCGAGTTGCCGGTCTACTGCGGCCAGGACTGCGGCTTTGTCGGCAGTCCGGCTCAGCCCGATCAAGGCTTCGTTGAAAGCACCGTCAAGATCATAGGCGGCGGAGAGCGCCGAAGAACTCATCCAAATGACGCCAAAGCGCGCATCGTCGGGGACAAGCTCGCCGGGTGCCGTCGTAAAGATGAACTCCGGTGATTGCGCGAGGCCGACGATGTGAAAATCTCGCCGTGCGCCGTTCATGGTCGCCTCAAGATGGTCGCCCGGAAGCAGGCCGTGCGCGTCGGCAAAGCTCTCAAGAAGGAGGATCTCGTCGGACCGATCGCTGTCAAGCATCCGCCCATCGGTCAGGTAGATGTCGTTGAGGGCGGGGCTGCCGAAATCGGGGAGCGATACCGCCTGCGCTTGCACAGGCGTGCTGCGGCCCTCGATCTCGATCAGCGCTGCGCCATTGACGCGCCCTTCTACCGCGGAAACGCCAGGGATCTTTGCAAGATCGGCCAGCTCCAGGTTGGGCGCACGGGCGACGGGAGCAAATATCTCGGCCAGGCGATAGCGCTCATAGTAGGTATCGCGCGTCTCCTCGAGCGAGTTGACAAGGCCCGTCATCATCACGAGGAGCATCACGCCCATGGCGATGACGAGCGCAATGGCCATCGCCTGCCCCTTCATCCGCCACAAGTCGCGGAGGAGCTTGTGCGTGAGCGGGCTCACCAGACAATCTCCGAAGCGGCGACCTTGTTGCGGTTTTCGACGACTTCGCGGATCGCGCCATCGGCGAAGTTGAGCACGCGATCGGCCATGCCCGCGGTCGCCGCGGCGTGGGTCACGATCAAGATCGTCGTGCCAAGGCGCTGGTTCAGCGTCTGAAGGACCTCAAGGACAGCGCGTCCGGTTTTGCTGTCGAGCGCGCCGGTCGGCTCGTCGCAAAAGAGGACATCAGGCTGTTTGGCCACGGCGCGTGCGATGGCAACGCGCTGCTGCTCGCCGCCTGAAAGCTGGGCGGGAAAATGATCCACCCGCTCGGCAAGCCCGACAAGCGCAAGCGCCTCCTCCGGCGCCATGGGCGCGCGGGCGATCTCGGTCACAAGTTCGACGTTCTCCTGCGCCGTGAGGCTCGGCATCAGATTGTAGAACTGAAAGACAAAGCCGATATGGTCTCGTCGGTAACGCGTCAGTTCCCGGTCCGACAGGGCGCAAAGGTCCGTGTCGCGGAAATGCGCAGTGCCGTCCGAGGATCGGTCGAGCCCGCCGAGGATGTTAAGCAACGTTGACTTGCCGCTGCCGGACGGGCCGAGCAGCACCACAATCTCGCCCTGCGGGATCTCCAGATCGACGCCGCGCAGCGCATGCACGGCCGAATGCCCCGCGCCATAGACCTTAGTCAGGCCCCGTGTTCTGTATGCGGGCTCGGGCACCGCATCCTCCCGAGTGTCAAGCCCGGCTGTCGCCGCGTCGTGTCAAAACGTCATAAAGGCATGCAACCCGACCCGTTCAATGCAGGCCGTGGCGTCAGGCGGCGGTGCGCGCAATTTGCCGCAAACCAGGGTGGCGGCGGGTGACAACGATCCCGGGTTTGCGCCGAAGGTTGGCTCTACTTACGTTGCAGACGCCGGCGCGTGATGGGGTACCGCAAGGGCTCATCAAGACGTCTAGTGCAGCGTTCGCGACCCTCGTTCAAACGACGGACGTCCCGATGCTCTCAAGCCTTTCGCTCTCGCGGATCGCGGGGTCGGGGCACGGCGTTCTTGGATTCGGCGAACGCGATCACAACGGACGCGCCCTCTCCGACCGGCTCGAAGGACAAAGCCGCGCCGTAGTTCTGCAGGATCGCCGTTACGATGGCGAGACCGAGGCCCGTCCCGCCCTCTTCGCGCCGCGTGGTAAAGAAGGGCTGCGCCACGCGGGCCAGATCGCCAGATGCAATCCCGCGGCCATCGTCACGGATGCGAAGAACGCCAGACACATAGGAAACAGTCACGCGCTGTGCATCGGCCTCGTAAGCGTTCTGGGCGAGCTGGTGCAGCACGATCCGGCCGTGCTCGGCCAACATCGGCAGGATGTCCTCGCTCGCAGGCCCCAGACGGATCTCGAGCGCGGGAATGTCGGGCAGCATCTCGGCAATCGGTCCGTGTCCGGTCGTGGGCATGTCGCGCAGGCGGATCATCTCGCGGAGCTTTTCTAGAAGCACGTTCATTCGCCGACCCTGCGCTTCGATACTTCGCAATAGAGCGTGCCGGTCCGCGCTCGGGATGTCCGTCCCAGTCAAAAGCTCCGCTGCCCCGACAATCGCGGTGACGGGGGACTTAAGCTCATGGGTGACGTGGTCGGTATAGGTGGCGATCTGGCGTGAGCGGTCGGTCAGCGTCTTCGACATACGCATGACGCTCTGTCCCAGCTCAGCCAATTCGCGGATCCCGTACTGCCTTAGCGGTTCAGTCTGAGCGGTGGTGCCATTGGCGATCCCTTGGCTCTGCGCGCTAAGCGCCCGCACCGGGCGCAGGATGAAGCGAAGGAGAAGCGCGCCGACGGCAAGCGCCGCAAGAAGTGTCGCCCCGAGCATCGTGCCGAGAGCCGCGCGCTCGTTCACGACGAACTTGCGAAGGTTCGACGGGGTGCGCGAGAGATAGACTGCTCCGACAACGCGGCCTTCGACCAACACAGGATAAGCTACGAAGACGCGATACCAGGTATCGCGGCTGATCGAAGTTAGGGGATGCCGGTCGTAGGTGTCACCACGGTCGCGCAGGGCCGTGCCCACGCGGCCCGACAGCGCCTCCTGCACTTCCGGCGCAAAGCTGAGGTCGACGGTTTGGTCCGTCCGTATGCTGACCCCGTGCCCGTCGAGGAATACCACGCCCGACAGCGTGCTGCGCTGTGCAGCACGGGCGAGACCGAGGAGCATCGGCGCGATCTCGGCATAGGGGGCGCCTGGCGGGTCCGCCGATATCGACAGCGTCGTCTCGAACTCTGGCAAGGGCGGCAGGATCGGGGACCGGCGCAAGTTGAGCCGCGGCGCTGTCGGATGGAGCGGCGCATCCCAAAACTCTGCCGCGAAACCTTCGACTGTTGCGCCCGCAGGCGCGACACCCGTCCGCTTGAACGCGGTCGCATAAGCCGCCGCGTAGAGCGCCGCCTGGTCGATCAGCGATTGCTCGGTCTCGCGTACAAATTGGTTCGAGGTCAGCCGCATTGAGAGAAACGCAAAGACCGGGACCGACACGAGAACGAGGCACACCAGGCACACGACAAGCGCCATCGACGGGCGCCACTTGGCGGCGATCCCCGTCACGTCGTGCACGGCCCGAGCCGCACGCCGACGCCGTGCACGGTTTCGATGATGTCCTCGCAACCTAGCGCCGCGGCCTTGGCGCGGATGTTGCGAATGTGGCTGTCGACTGTGCGGCCCGAAAGCTGCGAGTTTCCGCCATAGGCCGCGTCGATCAGCCGATTGCGATCAAAGACTTGGCCTTTGCTTCGCAAGAGCGCCGCGAGAAGCGCAAACTCTGTCGCCGTCAGATGTAGCGCATGAGGGCCAAGGCGCGCCCCGTGGCTCGCGGCATCGAGCGCCAAATGCCCGAAGGTCAGCGCCGCACCCTCCGCACGATGGCCGCGCGCTAGGATTGCCTTAATCCGGAGGACGAGTTCTCGCGGGCTGAAAGGCTTGCCGACATAGTCGTCCGCGCCGAACTCAAAGCCTAAGATGCGGTCGACTTCTTCATCCCGCGCGGTGAGAAAAAGGATCGGCACGCGCGATGTCGCACGCACCGCTTTGCAGACCTCAAAGCCATCCATTTTCGGCATGCCGATATCGAGCACGATAAGATCGACCGGGCTCCGCGCGATCTCGGTCATTGCGGCCGCGCCGTTGGAGGCCTCGCGTGAGCGCATCCCCTGCGCGGCGAGCGCGATCCGGACTACGTCGCGAATGTGCGGGTCATCGTCGACGATGAGGATCGTGGGGCGGGTTGTCATGCTCTGAGTCCAGTGCGCGGTGCCGGGATCATTGCACGAGTTTGCGTCGAAGCCCCAGCAGCGATAGCGCCGCCAGAAGGAGAAGCCCAAGCACCGCCTGCGGTTCGGGTGTCGACGCGCCGGAAAAGCCTTGTGGATAGGCGCTCGACTGGACGCCCTCTACCATCGGCAAGGGGACGCTGGCTGTCTGAGTGGGCAGGCCCGTTTCATTGGCGACCCGTTCGGAGACCGCGACGAAAGAGGTGTTTCGCGTCTGGAGAGAGAACGCGAGGCCCAGTCGTGTGATTTCGGCGTCGCTCACCTCGGGCGCCGCTCCAACGACCGCATTGCGCTCTAGGTCTGCGATCCGATTGCGCGCCCAAATGAGCGGCAAGGCGGGCTCGGCGGTGTCGTCTGTCAGCTTCAGCGGCACCGTCATCGACGCGGGCCGGCCCCGGACGCGCCCTCTGATCTCGACCGAGGCCGGGCCGTTCGCCTCATGGCGCGCATAGAGGCGCACGGACTGACCGGCAAAGAGATCGGGCACGCGGGAGGGGCTGACGTCGCTGACGGCAAGGTCGCCCCAGTCGATCTCTATATCGGTGAGCAGCGGCGATTTGAGATCCCGCGCTAGGCCTTCTGCGACCTCGAGCGCGTCCTCGTCGAGCCCGACATAGCGGGCATAGCCGCGCCCCTCCTCGGCCATCCCATCAAGGAGATATCGATTAACCGCTTCGCCAACGCCGAAGGCATAGATCCGAGCAGCACCGATCTGCTGCCGGATCGTCCGTAAAACGTCCTGTTCTGCGCCGATATAGCCGTCGCTGAGAAACACGACGATGCGCATCGTTTCGGAGGGTTGGTGCATCGCAAACGCGGCGCGGATCGCGCGGTCGATCTCTGTGCCGCCGCCGCCGCTCAGGCCGTCGACATAGCGTGTGGCCGCGGCAACGTTGCGGGCTGTGCCGGGCAATGCCTCGCGCGACATCTGCTGGACGGCATTGGCGAAGGGAATGATCCGAAAGTAATCATCGGTCCGCAGACCAGCGAGTGCCGCCCGCATGAAGCGCTTGCTCGCCTCCATCGGCATCCCCGCCATTGAGCCCGAGGTATCGAGGACAAAGACAAGCTCGCGTGGGGTGACCATTGCCTCATCGGGCAGGCTCGGCGGCTCAATCATGACCGAGAGAAACCCGCCGCGTGCATCGCTGTGCGACAAGACCGCCGCCTCAACGTCCTCGCCGCCCAGCCCGTAGCGCAGCACGAAGTCACGATTGTCGAGAACAGCCTCATCGGCAAACCGCGCCTGGAGCCTGTCGCCGTCGCGCTCTACCGCGAGCGGATGGGTGCGGCTGCCAAACTCGGCAAGGCTTGTGCCCGCAAGAAGCGACAGATCGAGCGAAACCCGCTCCCCTGGCACGGTCTCTGGCAGCGTGAGCCCTGCGACCGGCGGATAGGCTGGGGGCGGGGCCACCTGCCACGTGTTTGGCAAAGCGGGAGCGGCGTCTTCGAGGCTGGCAAGCGTCTCCGCTATAGGGGTGGCGCCGATGTAGCGCGGTCCCACGATCAATGGGATCACCAGTTCATAAGCGCCCTCGATCTTCGGCACCATCTGCACATAGCGCAGGCGGACCTCGATCGGCCGCCCCGGCATCAGGTTGGCAACGCTCTGAGTGAACATGTTTGGCCGGTGCTGGGTCAAAAGCGCGGCCGACTTGCCCGCCTCCTTCGCGGCGTCGAACTCTGCCTGAGCCTGCGCCTTTTCGCGGATCACCGCATGGGTAACAACGTCGCCGATGCGCATCTCCATACCGTAGACCGCGGCATGTTGGTTGAGTGGGAAAAGATACTCCGCGTTGAGCGGCACGTCCGTCGGGTTTTCAAAGGTCTGACTCACCTCAACGGTCGCCATGTCCCCTTCGATATTGACGGCATAGTGGCTTTCGAGGAGCGGCAACTCAATCTGGCGGCCGTCGTGCTCGGCGATGATCCGGCCGGCGATATCCTCGTCCTCTGGGCTCGCCCGCCCTTGCCCGATGGAGAGGAGGAGCAGGCCGAGTGCGATACAAAACAAACGCATGGGAGGGTCCTTTCTAGAGATCCAAGGCTGCCAGAGCCGCCTGCTCGTATGCGGCTCTGGCAGCGTGGGGGAGGGAAAGGGGGGTAATCCGCTGGACCGATGTCCACTGCGCCGAGCGACCCTGCAGCCAGGACCACACGGCCTCCCCCACACTGGCGGTCCGGTGCCCGTCGGCAGAGACGAAGCTCACCGAGACCAGCCAAACCTGCCCATCGGGGCCGGTGGCGCGGTAAACGGAGCTCGGAACAGGCGCGAAGGTCGTGCCAAGAAATACAACGTCGTAGCCCATTCCGAGCAGACATGTCGCCGGTGAATGCAAGTGCCGCAGGGGCGAGCCGGTCTGCACGACGTTGAGCCCCAGCGCGCCATAGCGCGCCTTCTGCGCAAGCCCGCCATAGGCCGCGAAATAAGTGCGCTCGATATCTGTCAGGGCCTCGCTCACCTGGGCGTGCCCCAAGAGCTGAGCCGGCAGCGTCAGCTCGGTCACCGTTCCGGACCGATCTATCGGGTCTTTGGGGGCCGAAACGATGAGAAGCGCGGCACCGATTGCGAGAAGGGCAAGCGGCCGTTGAACCCGCGCCGAGACATCAATCTCGAAAGGCGTGCGGTTCGGGATGCGGGCCCTTGGCCGATAGAGAAGGAGGATCGGAAGGGCCACTGTCGCCAGCGCGAAAAGGCCGATCCCTTCGTGCAAGAGCGGCGCCATCGTGTCGATGCCCTGGGCGAGACCCGCGGCCAGAACGCTGATCCGCAGCGCGTTTCCGAGGAGCGCGGCGAGGATCACCGCGCCGAGCCCCTGCAGCGCGCTCCAAAGCGACGGCCGGAACCTGGCATTCATCACGGTCCAGAGCGTCAGCATCAAGAGTAGGCCCGTCGCCCCCGAACAGGGCAAATCGACGAGCACGTCGAGCGCATCGATCTTGAGCCGTACGCCGTGGCATTCGAGGCTCGCAAAGAACGGGCCGAGCATGGCGCAACTCAATTCGGCGGACACCATCTGCAACGGGTAGCCCAGCACCCGCTCCAAAATCGGAGAGAGTGGCAGCGCAAAGAGAAAGACGCATGCAAGCCAAAAGGGCGAGAGCGCGAGGGGCCGAAGATCAAGCCTCAGCCAGCGCGCGATGGCAAAGACATCGACAGCGAGGGCAAGTGCGGCCAGAATGTTGACGGCAAGGACTTGCCCGGTCAGTCGCAAGATCGCCGCGCCGAGAAAGATCAGCAAAAGCCCATCGCTCCGCTGAACGCGGCGCGCGGGCCCGCTCCGGACGGACAGAAGGGTCAGTCCCAAAAAGGCGGCGGCGCACCAGTGGCCATGCGATTGATAGGCCGGATCCTGCCAGCTCCGCACAAGCCAGCGTAGCGGCTCCAGCGCGAGGATGAGGGACGCAGTGGCAAGGGCCACGGTCGAGATATGTTTGTGCAAGCTCTCCATGCCCCATTCCTGACGGGACGGAGTGCGCGCGCAGTGCAGAGGCCGTGCAGGCTTTGTGCAGGACAGCGCCGCGAAGGCCTAGCGTTGGCGGCTCATCGCTTTTGGAAGCGCGCAACCGACGCAAGAGCGGGCTGTGAGCAGCGGCATGCGGGGCTGTTCGAAGATACGATGTCACAGGAAATTATGAGACGAAATACTCGACCACGGGTCGTGGATATCCTCGGTTTTCTACGAACCTGCGAGGATCCGGTCGGCTTTTTCGAAAAAATCCTCAGTGCCGAAGTTACCGCTCTTGAGGGCGAGAACCAGGGAGGTTCCGGCTCGCAAAGCGGGTACGCCGGGGTCAATCTCCGGGCCGATGGTCAGCTCGCTCAAGCCAAGACCTTCGACAACCGCGCCAGAGGTTTCCCCCCCTGCGGTGATTATCCGCGTGAGGCCCGCCTCCGTGGCAAGCCGGGCCACTGCGGCAAAGAAGCTTTCGATGGCACGCGCAGACTCCGCGCGACCGAATTGCCGCTGCACCGCTGCGACCGCCTCGGGGTCGGCGGACGTGAAGATCAGGGGCAAGCCGCTTGTCCTCATCGCCCAGTTGACCACGTCGCGAGGGCCGAGCCGCGCTTCGATGATATCCCGTGCCGACACCTCGCGGGCGGGCTGACGGGCGGCGTGATAGGCGACCTGCGCACGCGTCGCCCGCGAACAAGAGCCGGAGAGGACGAGCGCCTTGCCCGGCTGACCCTCCCATGCAGGCGTGCGGGGCACCGCGCCGAAATTTGCAGGCAGCCCAAGGGCGATGCCGGACCCGCCGGTGATAAGCTTAATGTCTTTGGCTGCGTGTCCGATGGCACGCAGGTCCGCGTCCCGGATCGCATCGACAACGATCAGAGTTTTTCCGCTGTCCCGCTCAGCGGCAAGGGCCGATACGATCGCCTCGGACCCGGCAAAGACAGCCTCCGCGCCGACATGGCCGATGTCATGCCGGGTCTGCGGCGCGAGCCAGCGGCGGAGGTCGGCATCGGTCATCGGCGTGAGCGGGTGGTTCTCCATCCCGCTTTCGTTCAACAATCTGTCGCCCACAAAGAGATGGCCCTGGTAGACCGACCGGCCAGTGCCCGGAAACGCGGGGCAGACGATCACCCGATCTGCGCCTAACGCGTCGGCCATGGCATCGGCCACGGGGCCGATATTGCCCTCGGGCGTTGAGTCGAAGGTCGAGCAATACTTGAAAATGATCTGCGTGCAGCCCTGGGCGCGGAGCCAATCGAGCGCCGCGAGCGACTGTGCTACGGCCTCTTTCGGCGCGACGGAGCGGGTCTTTAGGGCAACGACGCCCGCCTCGACATCGGCCTTCGCCGGTCGATCCGGCACGCCTGTATATTGCACGACCCGCATACCCTCCTTGGCGAGGGTGTTCGCCAAGTCGCTCGAGCCGGTGAAATCATCGCCGATACAGCCGAGCTTCATTTAGGCCTCCCCAGGCAAAACGAGCCCAGCCTCGCGGGCATAGACCTTGGCGATTGCGGCATCGTCTTCGGAGCCGAGGCCCTGTGCGACGGCACGTCTGTATTGCTCGAGCGCGACCGACGTGATCGGCGCGTGAAACCCAGCCTCCTTCGCCGTATCGAGAACAATGCCGAGGTCCTTCGGCCAGATGTTGATTTGGCTGTGGGGCGTGTAATCGCCTTCGACGACATGAGGCGCGCGGTTTTCGAGCATCCAGGACGTACCCGCGCATTTCGATATGACATCGACGAAGGTCTCCGGGCTTACGCCTTGCGTCATGCCAAAGGTCAGTGCCTCGGCCATCGTGGCAATATGGACGCCCGCCAAAAGCTGATTGACGGCCTTCATGGCCGAGCCGGCACCAGCACGGTCACCAAGCTCAAAGACTGTCTCGGCGGTCGCCTCCAACACGGGACGCGCGGCAGCGAAGGCCTCCGGTGTGCCAGAGGCCATAATGCCCAGCTCACCATCAGCCGCCTTGAGCGAGCCGCCAGAGACCGGTGCGTCAAGGTAGTGAACCCCAGTCTCGCGACACCGCCCCTCCATCTTGCGCGCGAAATGCGGCGGCACCGTCGCACAGCAGATCACGACGGCACCCGGCCTTAGACGACGCACGATGCCGGCCTCGCCAAAGAGCACCGCTTCTGCTTGTTGGGCGTTCAGGACCACGACGACGACGGAATGGAGCTCGGGCCCGATGTCCTCCAGCGCGCCCTCGGCTCCCCCGTCGCCGACAAAGCGCGCGACCCGCTCTGCCCTAACGTCGAACCCGTGGGTCCGGAGCCCGGCGCGCATACACGACTGTGCCATGCCGTACCCCATGGATCCGAGGCCGATCACGGCGACGCGTTTGGTCATGCGAGACTCCTCTTCTTCTGGCGAAGGACATGGGAGGCGTCCCGGCGCGTGCTCTCGACGCGATAGACCTTGTCGGAGGACGTGATGAAGAGCGTCGTGCCCACCGGCCCGCCGAAGGCCACGTTCGACGTCTGCTGCGGCAGGACAATCTTTCCTATCAGCGCAGCCTCTGGTGAAAGGCAATGGACCCCGTCGAGAGCCGATGTCCAAAGGTAGCCCTCATGGTCGACGCGGAACCCATCCGGCACACCGGGCGCGATAACGGCAAAAACGCGCCCGCCTGAGAGCGTCGGCCCATCCACGTCGAACACCCGGATGTGATGCGGCAGGTCATAGTCGATCCCCGGAAAGCTCGCCCCGCGGATCGCACCCGAGTCCGCCACATAAAGGCGTCTCTCGTCCGGCGAAAAGGCGAGGCCGTTCGGCTTGTCAAAGTCGGTCGCCGCCGCATGCAGACTGCCATCGGGCAAGGCGCAAAAGACGTAACAGCCGCCGATTTCGCTCTGGGACGGGTAGCCCTCGATGTCAGAATTGATACCGTAGGGCGGATCGGTAAACCAGACCGCACCATCCGAGCGCACAACGGCATCGTTGGGCGAGTTTAAACGCTTACCCTCGAACGTCTCGGCGATGACCTCAACCGTGTCGAGGTCAAACGGGTCGCGCCGGCGCAGAACACGGCGCCCGCCATGTTCGCAAGAGACCATATGCCCGTTCAAGTCGAGCGTGTTGCCGTTCGCAAACTCGCTGTTGGAGAGCGCAACGGTGACGCCCGCATCCTCCGTCCATCGCAACATGCGCTTGTTCGGAATATCGTTGAAAAACAGCCCGCCATCGAGCCAGACGGGCCCCTCTGTCCAGACGCAGCCATCGGCGATGACCTCGGGTTCCCGCACGGTGTCGACAAACGCATCAAAGCGCGGATCGACCGTCACATAGTGCGGCATCTCGCTCATGCGGGCGCCTTTCTCCGAAGTGTCTGAAAGAGCAGCATGGTCAGTATGATCGCGCCAAAGATGATGTTTCGCCAGGCATCCTCAATCTGCATTACAGAGAGGATCGACGTCAGCAGCGTGATGAAGAGCGCACCACCGATTGTCCCAAAGAGCCCCCCGCGCCCGCCAAGGATCGACGTCCCACCGATGACGACCGCGGCAATCGTTGGCAGCAGGAACGGGTCGCCCATCGACTGATAGGCTTGATTGGCATAGCCGGCGAGCATAACGCCCCCCAAAGCCGAGCACATGCCGGCAATGGCGAAGGCCGCAAAGACCACCGAAGGCGTGGACACACCGGCAAGGAACGTGGCCTTTTCGTTGAAACCGATCGAACGCAAATACCGCCCGAAGGGCGTGTGCGCCAGAAAGGCCGCGAGCGCAGCGGCAACCCCGATCCAGATCAGGAAGCTGACCGGCAGGCCCAAAATTTCGCCCGACGCCATGCCGACCATAAGCGGGCTCGCTTCGCCGCGCGGGTTGAAGCCCCCTGTATTGAGGACAGCGAGGCCAAGGAGCATCGAGTTGACCGCGAGCGTCCAAACCATGGAGGGGATGCGCAGGAGCGCGACGCCTATGCCGTTTACGACGCCGATGAAAGCGCCAAAGAGGAGTGAAGCGGGCACCGCGAGAGCGGCAAGCACCGGGTTGCCGGACCCGACAAGCGCCGTCGAGAGGATCGCCGCGCCGGTCAGCACCCAAGGCACCGAGAGGTCGATTTGTCCCAAAAGGATCACCACGGTTGCGCCCGTGGCCAGGAGGCCGAGGAACGCGGCGATCTGCAATTGCTGGGTCAAGTAGTCGGCCGTTAGGATTTGCTCGAAAAAGAGGCTGCCGACGAGGACCAGAGCCACGGCTCCGAGATAGGGCATCAGGCTATCGAGCGTGATCGCGCGGGGCCTCATCCAAAGACCTCCAGCCTGTTTCGGGCACGCAAGACATCCGCACCTCCAACGGCAATCGCCATCGCAAGGATCAGGCCCTCGAAAAGCGGCTGGGCCAACGAGGGCACGCCAGAGAAGAACATGAGCGACGCGATGGTCTTGAGGATAAAGGCGCCCGCAAGCGCCCCGATCAGCGAACCGACGCCACCGCGCAAAAGCACCCCGCCTAAGACCACGGCTGCGATAGAGTTGAGCGTAAAACTGGCCGCGATGCCGGCATCCCCAGTCGTCGTCACGAAGCTGTAAAAGAGCCCTGCCAGACCGCCGAAAACGCCCGCCAATGTGAACGCGGCGACGCGGATAAGACGCACATCGAAGCCGGATTGAAACGTGGCCTGCTCGGAGGAGCCGAGCGCATAGAGCCCAAGCCCGAGGCCGGTGCGCCGAAACGGAAGCCAGAACACAAAGACGACGACACCCGTCAGGATCAGCGCCATCGGAATGCCCAAGACATCGAGCGTGATCGCGTCGGCGAGGTCATAATTCACCGCGCCCCCCGGCGTCGGACGAAGAAGCAGCGCGATGCCGACAAAGATCGACGCTGTCGCGAGCGTCACCACGATGGGCTGAATACGGCCGAATACGACGATGAGCCCGTTTAATAAGCCACACAGCGCCCCTGCGGCGACAACGAGCACCATGCCAAAAGCGATCCCGAGGGCGGAGCCGTCGAGGACATAGGAGGCAAGGCAATTCGTGAGCGCCATGACCGCGCCGACGGAGAGGTCGATCCCCCGTACGACCACGGCAAAGAACTGTGCAGCCGCCGCCAAGCCGAGGATCAGGCATTGGTTTGCCCAGATCGTCAGCACATAGGTCGACGCCCCGCGTGGATGCGTTGTCAGATAGAGGGCGAGAAGGACGATCAAAACCACGCCAGCGATCACTTCGCGCCGATTTGCCCGAACGTAATCACCCATGCGCGGCTGCCCTTTCCGGCTGCGCCGGGGCGTCGGCCTCGGGGCGCATGTTCAGCGACGCTGCGATGATGTTCTGCGGCGTGAGCGTTTCGCCCGAAAGCGAGGCGACGATGCGCCCATCAAAGAAGACATGCGTCTCGTCGCAGAGCTGTATCAGCTCTTCATAGTCGGTGCTGAGGAGCAGAATGGCTGTGCCCTGGTCGGCTAGGCGCCGCAACATGGCATAGATCTCGGTCTTGGTCTTGACGTCGATACCCCGTGTGGGGTCGGCCAGCAGCAGACAGCGCGGCGCCAGCGCCAGCCACTTGGCCAACACCACCTTTTGCTGGTTGCCGCCCGAAAGGGATGAGACCGGCAGATCAAACCCGCCGTGCTTCAGCGCAAGTTGGTCAAGCGCACCTTGATAGAGGCCCATATCGCTGGCCTCGAGATCGCTCCGGCCGAGCGCGGCGAGTTCGAGGTTTTCGCGGATGCTCTGGTCTTGGATCAAGCCCTCGGTTTTGCGGTCTTCGGGGATGAAAGCAAGGCCGACCTCAGGCTGTTTCGCGGCTTTCGGGCTTGGAATGGTCACCTCCGCGTCGGCGACACGGATCCGGCCATCAGCCTTTTTCAGCAACCCGAAGAGCCCCATAAGGAAGGCGCCCTGTCCTTGGCCGTCGAGCCCACCAAGGCCGACGATCTGCCCGCGGCGGACCGTGAGGCTGATGTCGCGCACGGCGCCCTCCCACGAGAAGCCGGACACCTCAAGGACTGGCGCAGTGTCGTTTCGCGCCGGCGGCTTCGGCGGGAAGAGTTCTTCGATCTTCTGGCCGACCATCATGTTGATGATCTCGCCATAATCGTGTGCGCCTTTGTCGAAGGTGGCCACGCGCTGGCCATTGCGAAAAACCGAGACGCGGTCCGCCAACGCTTCGATCTCATGAAAGCGATGCGATATGAAGAGCACGGCCGTCCCGGCATCGCGCTCGGCCCGGATCAGGTTGAAGACCTGTTCCACCACCTGCGCATTCAGCGCCGAGGTCGCCTCATCGAGGATCAGAAGACGCGGCTTTTTCGTCAGCGCTTTGACGATTTCGACTTGCTGGCGCTGGGGCAATGAAAGATCGGAGACGCGCGCGCCAAGCCGAATGTCTGCCCCGCCGATGCGCTGCAACAGTCCCGCGGCCTGCGAAAGCGTATTACGCCGGAGCCAGCCGAGACCGCGTCCAGGCGCGCCGAACAGAAGGTTTTCGCGAACCGTAAGGTCCGGGACGAGCGAAAGCTCTTGAAACATGCAGACGAGGCCCCGCTCAAGCGCGCGGGCGGGCGAGGTCAGGTGGACCACCTCTGCGCCGAGCCGGATAACCCCGCGCGTTGGTTGGAGCACGCCCGCGATCAGCTTCATCAGAGTCGATTTGCCGGCACCGTTCTCCCCCAAAACGGCGTGGATCTCCCCGGTCTGGCAAGCAAAGTTCACGCCGTCGAGCGCACGCGTCGCGCCAAACTCCATGTCGATGTCCTGCATCTCAAGAAGGGGGGTCTCGCGCGCATCCATCTCCGCCGCTCCGGCACGACCAGCGGCGCACATGCGCGCCGCCGACCGTCCAATGCCCTAGCTGTTATCGGGCGTTTGGCCCAGAAGCTCTTCGGGTGAGAAGAGCTCAAAGCACTCGGCAAAGCCTGTCCCGGTGTTGAAGGATTTCGGCAAGTCGGGAAAGTAGTTCACCCCCGCTTGCAGATCGTCCGACATCACTTGCGGGATGGGCAGGAAGATCGTCTGGGGCAGTACGTTGCCTTCGAGCAGCGCCACTGCCGCATCGAGCGCCACCGCCGACATGGCCGGTGCCTGGCTGGCCGATACGCCCGGAATGCCGAGTTCGCTCATCAGCATGCGGACGCCGTTCTCGCCATCGACGCCCATCGGCACGATCGGGTGGCCCGCCGCCTGCATCGCATTGATCGTGCCCGCTGAGCCGTGCTGCGAGACGACGGCGTCAAACTCACCATGGGTCGCCAGCGCGTCGGCGACGACCTTTTGGCTCGTGCCGGTGTCCCAATTGCCAACGACTTCGACGATTTCGAGCCCGTCAACGTCTTCCAAGACACTCATCATCCCAAGCCGGCGATCCCGGTCGGTCGCATTGCCTGGCAGTCCATTCACCATCAGGATCTTATCGGCCTCGCCGCCCAGAAGGTCCATCACCGTTTGCGCCTTAAGCGCGCCGAGGTCCATCTGGCTTTCGTTGACCTGCACGACCCGGTCAGTGTCGAGCACGTTGTCGAAGGGCACAAGGATTGTTCCTGCGCGCTCGGCCCGGCGGATCACGGGCTCAAACGCCGTCGGGTTGACGGCGATGAACGTGATCGCGTCGAAGCCAGCGGCGATGAAGTTGTCGATTGCGGCGATCTGGGCGGCGCTGTCATTGCCGACGGAAACGACGGTGAATTCGTCGATCTTCGCCGCATTCTCGGGTCGTTCGGCCCAGGCCTTGGCCGACTGGATCGCCTGAATGCGCCAATCGTTTCCGGCAAACCCATTCACAAAGGCCAGCTTATAGGGGCCGTCTTTGGCCTCATAGGAAATTGTCGACGTGCCGGGCGCGGGGGCAAAGCACTCTGCCCGATAGGTCTCGGCCGATGCCAACCCGGTCCACGCGAGTGTCATTGCACAGGTCAAAAGCAGTTTTCTCATGGGTCTCCTCCCCCAGAGCTTACGCCCTGTCATCGTTTTCATTCTTGTATGTGTTTACATAAACACATTGCCCGATTGGTATCTGTTTATGTAAACATGCGTCAAGGCACTTCTTTCCGTGCGGCGGGAACCTGGGGCATTAAAAGGGGCAGGATGGCACGGCGCAGAGCGGGCACAACAGCCGAACACCAACCCACCATGCACGACGTCGCGCGGCTTGCCGGCGTCAGCCAGATGACGGTGTCGCGGGTGATGCGGGGCGCTGGCTACATTTCGAAAGATGTGCGGCATGAGGTTGTGCAGGCGGCGCGGGATATTGGCTATGTGCATAATCGCTTGGCCGGAGGGAATGCGTCCTACGACAATCCCCTCGTCGGCGTCGTCGTGCCCACATTGCAGAACCGGGTTTTCACCGAAGTCCTCGCTGGGATCAGCGAGACGCTCGACGAAAGCGGCCTCCGTCCGGTTTTTGGTGTCTCGGAGTACTCGCTACAAACCGAGGAAGATCTCGTCTTCGATATGCTGTCGTGGCGCCCACGAGGGCTGATCTTGCCGGGTCTCGAACACACCAAGGCGCTGCGTCAGATCGTGAGCCGCACGGGGGTCCGCGTAGCCGAAATCATGGATACCGATGGAGCACCGATCTCCGGCTGTTTCGGATTTTCGCAGAGCGCGGCAGGCCGCGACATGGCCCAGCACATGCTTGCCCGCGGCTATCGGCGCTTTGGCTACGCGGCAAGCCAGGGCGGTCTCGACCTGCGTGCGACCAAACGGTTCGACGCCTTTCGCGAGTGCGTCTGCGGCGCGGGTGCGCGATTGATCGGGGCAACGACGTCTGATGAGCCATCTTCGATGCTCGCCGGGCGGCAAATGACGGCAGATCTCATGCGAGGCACGGATCGGCCCGACGCGATCTACTACGCGAATGATGACCTTGCCGCTGGCGGCTTGATGTACTGCTTGGCCGAGGGACTGCACGTGCCCGAAGACGTCGCCCTTGCCGGGTTCAACGGTCTCGGCTTTCTCGCCGCGCTGCCGAAGCGGATCACAACAACAGAAACCCCGCGCTACGAGATCGGTGCGGCAGCGGCGCAGTGGATTATGAACGGTTCTGGCGTCGCGCCACCGGCCAAACCTCTTCTTACGTCAGTGAGACATGGCGATACCACCTAGACTGGCGTTCACCGGAGCTGGCGATCGTCCGAAGCACATGCCTCAACTGCGTGGCCGAGAATTGGTCGGCAAACCCGTCCCTGGTCTCGACCGTCCGCCGAAAGGGCAGCCCCAGCGCAAAAGGCGGTCTTGGCGCTCTCCCCGAGCTGCAAAACGCCCAAGCCTGAGGGGCAAGACGCCCAATAAGGACCGGAGGCATGTTGCCTCACAGGGCGAAATGCTAATCTCGACGCCAGGGGATCGATTCGCGCGGATTTGGTCGGGGTCAGGAAAAGCGTCGCCTTGTCGACGGCCTTACTTTTTTTGTGACCTGCGTTGCTGCGATCCAGGTGCTAGGGACAGACCATACGGAACGCCCACGTTGGAGGTCAGGATGAATACTCAGAAATTTATGAACAGCGCAGTGGCCCTTGCCGCAGCGACATCGATTGCATTTGCTTTTCCCGTTCAAGAAGCCCGGGCCAACGACGCGGCAAAGATCCTCGGCGGGGTGGCTGCCGGGATCATCATCGGCAACGCGGCCCGCAACAGCCAAGCAAGATCGTCGACCACCCGGAGCACCCAAAGCTCTTCGGCACGGACGGCACCGCGTCCCTGGTCGGCGGAGCGCCAGCAACGCGCCTCCGTTCAGCAGGCGCTGAACGGGATGGGTTACAATGTCGGGGAGGCCGACGGCCTGTACGGGCAGAAGACCGCCGCCGGCATGCGCAACTTTCAGGCAGCCATGGGCTATCCGATCACCGGCAGTCTCAACCCGTTTGAAGAACAGGCGCTCCTCGGCGCTCACGCCTCCTTTACGCAAGGGACGCACCACGGGCGCTACCCCGGCCTTTTCGAGCGGGAGGGGATGCCCGGCTTGGTGCGCGCCCATGCTGACCCGAGCTATTATGACCGGTTCGCCCGCAATGCCGGCGTCGGGCCCTATGCCGCGCATGGCGGTACGGGGCTTCACGGCGGCACGGGGGCCGGTGCGGTTGGCGGAACGCTCGCCGGCGCCTATGGGGCCCATGGTGGTACGGTCGGCGGCCAGGTACCTCAGCACAACGGGACAGTCGGCCATGGCGTGACCCATGACGGCTCTGGCACGATCGTGCGCAACATGCCCGAGCAAACGCCGCCGGCGATCAGCACGGGCCAGGGACAAATCGCATCGCTTGCGCCCATCGAGCGGATCGGCGAGGTGACCGTTTCGATGGAAGAGCATTGCGATTTCGTAAAGCTCTCGACCCAGACCAACGGCGGCCAGATCCTCGCCAACGCGATGACTGACCCAGACCAAGCGCTCGGCGAACAGTTCTGCGACGCGCGCACCTACCTTATGGGGCAGGTCTCCTCGACACTGAGTGTCGCGCGCGCCTCTGAGGAAGAGCTGATGGCCTCGTGCGAGACGATCTCCTCCGCCATGGACCCGCTGCGCGGCACGCTTGCCGGCAAGTCGCTCGACGGTGTCATCGCGGAGGCGTCTGGCGTTTCCGGCAGCTTTGGCCTGACAGACCCGGCCGCCGCCTCGGAATACGGCGCGGTGTGCATCGGGCTTGGCTACCGCAACAACGACCCCGATGTCGCCCTCAGTGGCGCGTTGATGCTCGTTGGCGCGGGCCGCCTGCCCTTTGCGGAAATGGTGGCGCACCACGCGCGCGAAGGCTTCGGCACGCCGGAGAACAACGAAGTCGCGATGTCTTGGTACGCAGTCGGCCTCGAATCCATCGGCCGCAACGAAGCGCCTGCCGTGCTGCCGAGCCAAAGCATCCAGCGGACCGCGATCATCAGCGCCGCGGTCAGCATGGTGAACCAGCGCGCCCAGAGCGGTGCGGCGCCGACGGTCGTTCCCGTCGTCAACCGGCAGCTTGCGCCGCTGAACCTCGGCGCCAACTGAGCCGGCGCCTCTAGCCAAACATCCGAATAGTTGACGAAGGCCGGGGCGGAAACGTCCCGGCCTTTTCCGTCTTGGACTGTTCTGTCCCGCCCCTTTTCCGTGGTGCGCGCCGCGTTGCAACGCCGCTCAGAAACCAACGAGGAAGAACGGCGCCCAAACTGTTGGGTGGGAGAGTGGAAGCGCGCTGGCATCGCGCGACGGGTCTCGGGCGACCGAGCGCATCGCAGCGCGCAACGCATCGGCCCGCCCTGCCCCAGCGGCGACGGCATCGACGCTGAGTGTCGAAAGCCGAACCGCGACCTCGTCTTCGACTCGCCAATGGGAGACCAAAAGCGCCCGCGCCCCGGCCATGAGAAAGGCCCCCACAAGCCCGTTCAGCCCATCGAGACCCGCCCGCCAATTGGCACTCCCCGACGTATCGCAGGCCGACAGGATCACCCAATCCGCACCAAAGCGCAGGCGCGCAATCTCAGAAGCCGTCAGTAATCCGTCATCGCTCCCCTCCGGACCTGTCGAGACTTGGTCGGATGCCGGGGGGGTCAACGCCAAGGCAGGTTCGCTCAAGCCATCGAGATCCCCAGCCAAAAGCCCATGGGTCGCAAAATGAAGAATTCCAACGCGGTCGAGCCTGCGCGATTGAACAAGGGCATCAAGCTTTGCCTCCGAGGCCTCCGCCCCGAGATACGCAGCGCTGCCGGATCGCTCAAAGATCGAGGCGAGGTAGCGCACCTCGCGGTTTGTCCCGGGCAGCCTTGGCAGGCGGCGGACGGCGCGCGCCCGGTTCAGCCCCTCCGCAAGGATCTCGCCCGCAGATCGAAGCTCGGCCGTAACAGCGCCGGAAAAGGCCGGGTCTCCGAAACCGATATATGCGAGACCGTCGCCAGGGACGCGTGTTTCGGCAGCCGGCATGTCCACACGCTCCCGCAACGCAGTGATGCTCGGCAGCACTGTCAGCGCTTTCTCCAAGCCCAGCCAAGAAACAGCGCGCAGATCAGCGCCCGTCGCAGGTGCGGCATCGGTCGGCTCGGTCACCAGTGCGGCATAGGGCAAGTTCATCGCGATGCTTTGCGGCACGAGGATCCAATGCGCTTTCGTCTCGAGGAGGCCTGCCACGGCAGGGTCACCGAACAGCGCGGCATAGAGGGAATGGGAGAGGTCAGTGTCAAAGAGCGGCCCGCGCACCCCGAGCGCTGGGCGTCCCGGGTCCACCGGCGCGCGGGCGGTGAAGGGCGCCGCCTGGCCAGACCGCCCGTCGAGCTCGTCGTGGAGCAACCGGATCGCCACGGTCAGATCCCGCCGCGACAGGGCAAGCCGCGCCCATGCCAATCGCTCGCGCGTCGCCACAAAGACAAAGCCACCGCGGGCTTCCTGGGCGCCAAGCGCAAAGGGCTCCGGCACGATCAGAACGAGCGCCTCGTCCGGGCCGACCAGGTCGCGCACGGCCCGTCCGTCATGTCCGGCCCAAGGCATCGGATCCGCCGCGAACTGATCGAAAAGGCCCGGTACCGCGGCCGCTAGCGCCGTCTCAGCCGCGTCGAAGCCCAGCGGCGCAGGCGACGCTGGGTCAGTGGCTCGCCGTATCCGCGCCAGATCCGCCGCGCGCATGGCCGCTTCCCAAGCGGCGAGCGCGGCGGCCGCCTCCGGCGTCTCCTGCGCGCGGCGTATATGGGCCGCCGCGAAGGCCTGCTCAGTCGGTCCGAAAGCAGCGATCTGAACAGTCTCGAAAGCACGGGCACTCAAGACGGCCGCCGCCTCACCCGAGAGGTCGCCCGCCGCGTGCCACGCGGCATCGGCAAAACGCCACCCGACTGTTCCCCATAGATCGAGGTCGACGGCCGGCCCGCCCCGCGTCTGGGCAAAGTACCATCGTCGCGTGGTCAGCGCTGCATCCACGGCACGGCTCATCGTATCAAGCGCTTCGCGGACCCGGCCCAGACCCAAGAGCGCTTGTGCGCGGTGGTCTAGAAACGTGCCGTCCGTGAGTAGGCCGATCTCGTTGGTCGCGCCCGCGCTCCGTTCCCGAAAGTAGAATTCGGTCTCCTGCAGCGCGCCGGCAAAGTCTCCGACCTCGATCCGCGCACGGATCAGATTGCTCCGCGATGGCAGTGCCTCGGCGGAGATGACGCCTGTCGCCGCGGCCTCGGCGGCCGCCAACTTGCGGAGCAGATCGATCTCGGCGTCGGTCGGGGGCACGGCCCGCTGAGCGTCAGCGGCGGCGTTAAAGCGCCGGAGCGCGGCGTGGTCTTCGCCCTGTCGCCCGACCGCCCCAGCCCGAAACTCTGCAAGCAGACGGCGGACCGTTGCCGCGTCGCTCGGGGCGAGGTCTGCCGTGTCGGACCGGAAATTGATCAGATCGGCTTGCGCCCGCAATGTCTCGACGTGATCCGGCCCCAACAGAGCGTCAGACTGCGCGGCGGCGCGGACCAAGTGATCTCGCCCGTCTCCGAGCGGGTCAACAAGGAGCGACGCCCGCCCCAGCGCGCGCAACGCGCGGATCCCGGTGAGCGGATCAATACCTGCGTCTCGGGCGCTGAGTTTGACCAGGTCACGCAAGACCGGGAGCGCCGCGCGGTGTCGGCGGTCGAGCATCAGTCGCTCTGCATGCGCCTCTAGCGTCACGGCGCGCTCGACCGAAGAAAGATCTGCCCTCTCAGCCAAAGCGAAATGGCGCTGCATCAGCGCATCATAGCTGTGGATCCGTCCTGCTTCTCCATATGCGTTAGCGCGGGCGAGCCCCAGCATCAGGCTCGTGCGATGGGCCGCGCCGAGCGCGTTTTCGGTCGCGGCATGGGCCGCATCAAGCACAGGGATCGCCTCATCAAAGAGGGTCGCTGCAGAGAGCGCCTGCCCAAACGTCAGAGCTATGAAAGCGCGCATCTCTGCTGTGTAAAAGCCCGCGCGGCTCCACGCATAAACCGGACGCAGAAGCGTGACGGCGTGGGCAGCATCACCCACCCCGATATGCGCCTCGGCCAAAAGCCGGATCGAGAGCCCTAGTTCTGGATTGTCCGCGCCGAGAAGGGCCTTGTCGCGCGCCAGATCGGCCTCGAGCAGCGGGATCGCTTCCCCGTGTCGGCCCTCCTCCATCAATCGCGTCGCCAGGAGTGCATTCAGGATCGACCGCCCGTCGGCGCTCGTAGGTCCGCTTGCGGCAACCTCCGCAGCTTCATCGAGCCGGCCCATTTCTGCGAGCGCCATCGCGAGCCGCGCTCGGGCAGCCACCGTGACCGGATGACGGGCGCCGAGTGCGGTTTCGGCAAAAACGAAGAGCCAGCTCTCCGCCTCAATGCCCGGTTCCGGATCGTCCAGCCGGTCTGCCAGGCTGCGGAATGCGCCAAGCAGGGTCAGCGTCTCATCGACGGAGAGCTCAGGATCGCGGATCACGAGGGGCGCCGCAAGATCGAGCAAGGCGATAAAGCGCGCGCTGTCTTGCTGTTCAGCGCTGTCGCGGAGCTCGGGAGCCAAGGCCGAAAGTGCGCCTCGCGCAGCCGGGTCTTCTGTCTGTGCGGGCGCCATCGTCGCGAAAAGCGCCGCGCAAACGACACATAGCCAAACTGCTAACCTGCCCCTCGGCAACGCTTATCTCCGACAGTCGATGACGGAGGAGGCGGGCGCCAGCATCACTGCGTTGGCCACGCCGCTGCCCGCATTGAAGATCGCGACTTCCACGTCGACACACGTATCCGGAAGGAACTCAACAAAAGTTCCGACGCCCGGTGCACCGGTGTCAGGGCTGGTGTCTTGGGCGATAACCGTGTCGCCCACATAGACCCGCAGATCGAGATTCGCGCCATCGGACCCACGCTTAAGGCGCGCTTCGACAATGGCCGGCTCGTCGGCTGCCATGGTCAGCGGCACGCGCTCTTCGGAGCCGGGGGAAAGCACGATGTCGATCCGGCTGACGCCCGTGATCACGCCGCGCGCGCGGGTTGAGAGGATCCGGTCCATCTCTGCGGCACCGCCGGGCATCGCCTTGAGACGCTCGGCAAAAGGATGAATGCTCCAGGGATCGCCCGGGTCGAGCGACGCGCCAGAGCGGAGGGCCACGTCGACCGCCGATGCGAGCATCTGGACGTTTTCGCGCGCGATCGCCCAGCGGGCGATACGATCCGACGCCTCGCGTGCTTGCGCGGCTGGGACCTCGGCCGGGGCGGGCTTTGTCGCCGTCAGCCACGCCGCGACCGCCAGCCCGGTGAGGAACAAAGTCCCGAATCTAGTCATGGGCGATGTCCGCATGCGCTACCTGCGCCGTCCGGAGGGGGATCGTCACGGCGCCCGAAGCGAGCGCGCGCGAAGCTGTATCGATCACGCCGGCGTCGCGGCGCAGCGGAACGCGCCCGGCGCTCTCGAGAAACCGGAAGTCGGCAGGCGGGCGGCCATCCTCCTCGGCTTCGACGGCAAGCAGCACGAGCGCCATCTCCCCCACAACCGGCGGCGCGTCTCCTTGCGGCGAGAGGTCTTCGCGGTAAAGCACAGTCTGCTGATCACCCGGGCGCAAGCGCAAGCCGCCGCGGTCTGACCCAGGGTATCCGGTGAGGTAATAGACCTCGCCGTCGGGCGCCACGTAAAGCGGTGACACGTCGAGCGGGCGCGGCCCGGAATTGCGAAGCGTGAGCGTTACGCGATCGCAATCGTAGACGATGCGCTCGGCAGATCTGTCGCCGGGCGAGGCCCGTCCCGCGCACGCAGCGGTCGCGTCGGGCCGTACGGACAGGGCGATCTTGAGGTCCTCGGAGAGGCGCGAAGGCGCCAGACGCGCGGCGACCGACATCAAATGCGCCGCAAAGCTGAGGCGTTCGAGCCGGTCTGAGAGCGCGCGGAGGCCCGCCGGCGTGGCCTCAAAAGCAAGGTCCGGGCCCTCGGGCGTCACGCGGAGACGCAATTGGCCCTCTTCGAGATCGAGCATGTAGGGCGATCTCGGCGCGGCAAGCGGCCTCGGAAAGCGGTCGAGGAGCACACTGAGACTGGCGCGAAGCGGCAGGTCTGGAGGCAGACCCAAGCCAAACTCGACGGGGATGCTTTCGGTCGTATCGCGTCCGTCCCACATCGCCCTGAGGACAGGCGCGCGATCGGCAAGCCAACGGGCGCGGTGGCGCCTTGGGTCCAAACCCTCTGCCTCGAGCTGTCGGTCGAGCCCAAGCGATGCGCTCTGGCCGGCCGGGGGGACGATCACTTCTGCACCGCTCAGGCCGACCGCACCCAGCCGCGCTTCGACGAGAACGCCGGATGGACCGTAGCCTTCGCTCCACCCAATGCGGACCCGTTGTCCGGGCTCCAGACCGTCAAGTAACCCGGCGCTGAGGCGGACCTGACCGTCCTCTACCGCCAACGCAAAGCGCTCGGCACGCCGCTCCTGCGCGCCAAGCATCGGCACCGCGCCCAGCGATCCGGAGAAGTCCGGCTCCGCCCGGCCCTGGCTCGTCTCCCACATTGCGGCTTCGGCGAACGCGGCTAGTTCGGAATAGCTGCGGGCGCCCGAGCGTATGGCCTGCGCCAAAGACCACGTGAGCAAACCATGTACGGCGCCGCCACCAAACGCCCCCGCCGACAGGCGTGTTTCATACGCGAGCGCTCCGGCCCGCGCCCCGTAAAAGGCGACGAAAGCACCGCTAGCCGCCCGTAGAGGCGCGCGCACGCCGGCGCTCTCGGCCCGCGCCACCGGGACGTGCCCCAGCGAGACCTGGCGCGGCACAAGCGCTGTGGGCGCGCCGCGGCGCAGCGTGCCCGCGTGACAGGTATCGGCCACCAGCCAGACCTTGGCCCCGTGCGCGATCATCCGGTCGATCACCGCGCCAATCTCGTCATCGCGGATCGCATTGACGTAGCGGGGACCGGCCGCACCCTGCTCGATGCGAAAGTCGGCCGGTAGGTAGGCTTCGTCGAGGCCGTCCGGCTCACTGTCGTGTGTTTGTCCGGGCAGATCCGGCACTTGCGCACCGTGTCCGGAGAAGTAAAGGAGGATGTCATCGCCTGCGGATACACGCTCTGCCAGCGCCCCCAACGTCTCCAGGATGGCCGCACGGGTTGGCGCGCGCGCATCGGCAAGCCCCTCCGCTGTTGCGGGCAGACCCGTGTCTGCAAGCACCGTGATCCGGTTCGGCGGCACGCCTTCTTCGCTCAAGACGTCCCACATCAGCGCGATGTCGTTCGGCGGACCCTCTAGCGGCGGGGCTAGGGCGTCGACGCTAGCGTGGTAGTCTGAGACCGCGATCAGCACAGCGTGCCGCGTTTCGGCCCAACCCGCCACGGCGGTGCAGCAAAAGAGGACGCTCATCCAGGCGAGGCGCCAGATCATTCGCCGGGACCGGGTTGCGCCGGGACGGTCTGATACAACACGATCGTCGGCAGCTCGGGAGCAATCTCGATGCGCAGTTCCCCGCCGCGCTCCAGCACGCTGCAATCCGTTATGCGACGCGCGCCCAAATCGCAGAAGGTGCCGTCCTCCGCGATGATGCGCCCCAGCCGGAGCCCGGTCGGTAGACGGACGCGGCCCAACCATCGACCCGGCGGCAGCGTCAGTGTCGCGCCCTCGTCTCTCACGGGAAGAACACCGAGCCCCTCCTGCTCGCTTGTAAGGGCAAGTGCATTCGCACGCGCGCGCACCTCCGTATCGCCACGCGCCAGAAAGCGCACTTCGGAGAGCGCCGCGTCGATCCAGGCCGGAGCCCCGAGCGGCGAAACCTCGGCCACGATCTCCATGGCTGATAGCAATAGGTCCGGGCGTTCCTCGGCACGCCCGATCTCGTAGAGCGTGACGGCGGCATCCAGGGGCGCAAAGCCTGAGGGATCGGCGTGGCCAAAGCTGGTCCCCATCGCAAGTGCCACCGGCAGCGCCGCCGCGCGAAAGCTCACGAGGCTTAGGCGCATGGACCGCTGAGGGTGACCGAAGCCAGGGTCGCGTCCGCGCCGGAGCCAGCGGTGTTGGACAATGTCGCGGTGAACCCGTGCCGCCGGGCGATCACATCGACGAGGGCAAGACCGAGCCCATAGCCTTGGATGTCGCGATGCTCGCGGGCGCGGGCCAAACGCTCGAAGGGCCGCCCGATCATGTCCTCTGGGAAGGCGCTGCCGGTGTTGGAGATGCAAAGCTCGAACGACCCCTCGCGGTGCCGGAGCGCAATGCCAATATCTGCGCCCTCTGGCGCATACTTTGCGGCGTTGGAAAGTAGATTTCCCACGAGCAGCTCCAACAGAGGCGCGTTCCCAATGACCATGACGGCGTCGTCGAGAGCGTGTTGCAAAGTCCGGTTCCGAGCAACCAAAATCTCTTCGAAGTCATAGATCCGGTCGAGCACAAGCGGCGCGAGCGCGAGGCCGGTCACCATCTCGACCTCCCCATCCGAGCTCAGCCGGAAAAGCTCCATCACCGAGCGCAGGCGGGCATCAGCGACGTCGATGGTCGTATCGATCTCGCGCGAGAGCGTACGGCGTTCGGCAAGCGTGTCGGCCAACGACATGCGCGACACGTCCGTTCGGATCGCCTGAAGCGGGGTTCGCAGCTCGTGCGCAAGATGGGCCGAAAGCGCGCGCAGATCGCCAATCAGGCGATCAAAACGGGGCAGAACGACCTGCAGATGCGCGTTTAGGCGGCGCAATTCGGGGACTTCGGCGTCGAGAGAGACGGCGGCAGAGGTGTTGCCCGCTGCAAAATCGTCGAGCAGTGCGTTTACCTGATCTAGCCCGTTGCGATAGCGCACGCGGTAATCGCGGTGCAGGACCAGGCCGATCACAAGAGCGATCGCAAAACCACTCCAGACCGCGATGAGCGCCCGGCGCGCGCTCCGCGTCTGCGGTGTCGGCAGGGCGATGGCGTAGCGGACATCGACATCTGTCGTTGGCAAATCCCAGGACATCGACGCGTCCGCCACATCGGGCGCGTAAAGCGCATAGCGCCGGCCTTTCCACGTCTGGGTCTGAGGTTCCGGCGGGGCGACGCGGAGGGCCAGCGCACCAAAGCCCGGCGCGGTCTCGCGCAACAGGGTTTGCGTCTCCCGCGCTCGGCGCCAGACGGCAAACTCGACGCGGCTCTGGCCGGGGACAAGCGCGCCGTCGAGACGGTCAATTTCGGCAACGAGACCGCTCACGCCGCTTCGCTCCAAGAGGCCGAGAAGACCCAACTCAATGCTCTCGGCAAGCGCTTCGTTGCTGCGGCTGGCCCCCGCTAGAACGGAGGCGGAGAGGCCAATTGCAACGAGGGTCGACATCGTCAGAAGGGCCAGCAGGAGCCCCCCGCCGGAGACCCGGCGCAGCGGCCGGCCAAGTCGCCGCAAAAGCGCCTGTCTCACACGTCCGGCAGTTGCAAAAGCGGATCTGCCCGAAAGCAATAGGCGTCCGTCTCGGTCTCGAGAAACTCGGGATAGGTCTCCCCCCGCGCCTCTAGAAACGCTTTGAGATCGCGCACGAGACGGTGCCGCGCGGCAGTCACAGGATTCGATCCGACATCCATAAAGACCTTGCCCCATACATCTGCATAGATCATCCGCTTTGGGATCGGCTGGCCCTGGCGCTCCGCCAGATAAATCAGCATGTCGCATTCTTTAGGGCGCAAGTGCACGCGCTCTCCGCGCCAACGGACGACCTGGCTGCGCCGCACGAGTTCGAGCGGACCAAAGGTCAGGATCTCTTCGAGGTGTCGCGGGCGGAGCAAGACCTGTACCCGGGCGACAAGCTCGTCCCCATGGACGGGCTTGCAGACATAATCGTCCGCCGCGTTCAGCCCGTCGATCCGTTCCGAGACCCCATCCCTCGCCGTAAAGAGCAGCGCGGGCGTTCGGATCCCGTGGCTACGCAGGAACGCGACGAATGCAAGCCCATCGCCATCGGGCAGCGTTCGGTCGACGACGAGCGCATCGACCATACGCGCCTCAAAAGCCTGCCGGGCGTCAGCGAGCGTCGTGACACACGCGCCGTCCAAGCCGGCGGCACGCAGCTCGGCCAGCGCCCAGGGACCGGTCTTTTCGTTGTCCTCGACCACTAGCACGAAGGGCACCCGTGCGCCGAGAAGGAGCGCGCGTGTGCGAATAACGAGGTCGTGGGCGGGTGCGTCCGCCTCCATCACGTCTTCTGCACCGGCCGCAAGGAGCGCCTCCCGGCGGGCACGGAAAGTCTGGCCGTGCCCAAGCTGAAAGAGAGCGAGCACCCGTGTGCCTGAGGCCGCCCGCTGGCGAACAAGATCCTCAAGATCGGCGGCCTCCATTGCCGTCCCATCGAGGACGGCCAAGGGGATTTCGTCCGGCAGCGATCCTGCATCTGCGAAAGCGTCTACCGCGATCTGATGCTGCCTCAGCATCTCGACCCGGGCGGGCGCCCCCTCTCCTCCAGCCGCAATATAGGCGCAGTGCACCATTGGCCGTGCTCCCCTCTTATCCCCCGCTATGCCGCACGTGCGCAGGCCGGCACGCCAAGCTCAGACCGGCCGCGCGCGGTTAGCGGCGGGGCGATCTCGACGATACGGTTAGCATGGCGCAGGGCGATGTCGAACAGGCGCGCTTTGCCCCGGATATCGGCAAAAGCGCGCATCTGGCGCAGCTCGGCGCGTGAGACGTCGACCCCAAGCTCGGAAAAGACCGATGCCGTCAGGTCCATGTCGTAGCGTCGATGCGCAAGACCGCCGCCAGGCATCTCCGCGAGCGCATTCATGATGTCATCGACGTGGTGACACATATCTCCCACCATGCTCGTAAAGCCCTTCATCAATCGGGTCACCGCGCTTTCTATCTGATAGGGGCCGACGGCCCGCCGGGTCCGGGGAAGGCCGGTGCCGAGCGTGGTCACTGCGAGGTCGTCTGGCCAGACGCTCTGCGCGAGCCGCGTCAGCAAGAGCGCCGAGTTGTTGAAGGGACTGAGCCCGCCATCAATGCAGATCTCGGGCGCACCATCGGCGCCTGTGGGCAACATTTCGGGCCGAAAGAGCCCCGGTGCGGCAGTGCTGGCGCGGAGCAAACGGTCAAGCGGAAGCCGATCGGCGCGAAGCTCAGCGCCGAGGCAAAGCGTGCCCGCCTGCGCCGTGGCGAGCGTCGAAAACGCCATTGGAATTGCGCGCGAAAGGCTCTTTGTCAGGATCGTGAGGTCGCAGTGCAGATCGCCTCGGGCGAGGCGGCGCCCGCGCGTTCGCCCAGCAAAATGGCTCTGCAAGCTGGCATGGTCGAGCTTGTCCTGCAGAAGCGGGATCGAAAACCGGCGGCGGCGAAAGCCGATGGGTGCCTCATCGAGGTAAAAGCTCGCGATCTCGCGTGCCGGAAGACCCAGCGCCACGCCCGTCGCGATCACGGCCCCTGTGCTTGCCCCGCCAACCAGATCAAACGAATGGCACAGTCTGTACTCTGCTCCGTGGGCCGCCCGTCCCAGCTCTTCGAGCCGCACGAGCATGGCGGCCGGGATAACACCCAAGAGGCCCCCGCCGGTGACCGAAAGGATCTGACGGGGCGTGCCCTCCACCGGGCGGTGCGCTGTGCCAAAGGCGTTCATTGGGCTGAATGCAACCATGTCAAAATCCTCGTGGAGCATGTGTCTGCCCGTGTCGTAGACCGCGCGGCGCGCGGATCGAAATGACAGCTCCTGTCATCGACGCGGCGTGCCGCGCCGCCGCGCACCGCCAAGCGCAAAACGGGCGACCGCGCAAAGCAGCGAAGACCGCGCTCTGGGCCCTGCCGGGGCGGGCACAGCGTAAACCTCGCCCCTCGACCTCGCGCCATCGCTCCGACAGACGGGATCACAAAGGTTGTCACCGAGTGGGACATCTTAAGGGTTTGACGTTGCGGACCGGCTCGCCTTTAGTGTCCCGCAGAGTTGCGGTGCGCGTCTTATGTATGGGCAATCCATGTTTTATACCTCTGTATTACAAAGGCATTTTAAGCCATTCCTCTCTGTGAGAGACCGCTGTTCGACCCCGCCCCTCGCGACGTCCGTCACGGACCTGACGCCACCACGCGTGGCCCGATACGCGCCTGATGCGCTCTGCCGGGGCGACGCGAATGGCTGACCGTTTCCTGACAAAGACGCGGATCGATCTCGGCCAGTGCCTCGATTTCTCCGGCGGCGTCGTTCTCGATTTCTACCCCGCCCTCCACGAGGCGCTCCGCTCCAAAGCAGGCCCCGACGCGGCAGATCTATTTGCCGAGCCGTTGCTCAGCCGCGGCAATGACAGTGCCGCGCCGACCGTTTCTTGGTATGTCAACGGCGAGGGCTCGGGCGAGCCGCTCAACCGGCTCGACAGTGCCGCGCAGGCCGGGCCCGCTGCCGAGCTGTCGCGCCTCTTGGCACAGGTGGGCAAGCTCGTCGACGATCCCGATTGCGGTCCGCTCGTGGCCGCGGCGCTTCATTTGCGCGACCCCGAAGATGTCTGGGTGGTCGCAGGACGCCCGATTCTGCTGAACTGGGGCATGCTGCCGGCGGATAAGGCGCGTGACAGTTCGAGCCGGGCAGCGCAGTTTCAGCGGACGCTGGGAAAATACCTGCCGATGGCCGCGGCCCCGCCCTTGACGCAAGGCGAGCGCGAGGCGCGGGCGGCCAGCCGCGTCGAAGGCGCATCGGTGGACACGTCGCCCGGATCGGGCACATCGGGCGGCAACGGCGCACAGACATCTCCGACCGAGGTGCAGGCCGCCCCGCCCCCGCCGCGGCGCGGCGTTCCAGCCGGCGCCTGGATCCCCCTTGTGCTGCTCCTCCTTCTTGCCGGCGGTGCGCTGGCCTGGCTTCTCTTGCCGGGCAACCGGCTCTTTCAAGAACGGCGGGTAGACGCCATTGACGCAGGCCAGGCGGCGGCCTTGGCCGCGCAGGTCAATGCCTCTCTCGAGGCCCGCATTGCGTCCTTGCGCGCGCAACTTGACGGGGCCGTTTGCCGGCCGGACGGGACGCTCTTGATGCCCGACGGCATTACGATCGAGGGGCTGCTGCCGCCCAACGATCTTGATCCGCAAGACGTGCCTGGCAGCGTGCGCGCGGCGCGCGCGCCCTCTATCCTTCCACCGGCTGCAGAACGGGTCCGCGTCCCAGTCCAAGGCGGGTTTGCGGAGACTTCCGCCCTGTTGCACTATATCGAGGAGCGCACGGCGATGGTGCTGGTCCAAGGTCAGAGTGGCCTTGTGACAGGCACCGGGTTCTTTGTCGGGCCCGACCTTCTGGTGACAAACTTCCACGTTGTCGAACCGGCGAGCGAGGACGGCATCTATGTCATCAACCCGTCGCTTGAGACGCTCCGCTCCGCGCAACTCGTCAAGGCGCTTGGGCCGATGGGCGCAACGGGGGGCGATTTTGCGCTTTTGCGGGTTGAAGGCGCCGCGCAGCCGAGTTTCCAGGTCCTCGTGACGGACAGCAGCCTGCGCCTCCAATCCATTATCACAGCCGGGTATCCGGGCGATCTCTTGCGCTCGGACCAACAGTTTCGCGCCCTGCGGAGCGGCGACTTGGCCGCAGTGCCAACGCTGTCGGTCACCGACGGGACCATTTCGGCCGAACAGAGGATCAGCGAAACGACGGAAGTCATTGTACATTCCGCACCGATCTCGACCGGCAATTCCGGCGGCCCGCTCATCGACATGTGCGGGCGCCTGATAGGGGTGAACACGTTCGTCGTCCAAGGGCCCATGCGAAACCTCAACTTTGCCCTGTCGGGTGGAGACCTTATGGCTTTCCTGGCCGGAACGGACGCGTTGCCGGTCGTGGTCTCGTCGGAATGCGTGCCGCGGATTGAGAGGCCGGTGCCGCCCCAAAGCGTGCAGGCGCTCGAGGAGGAGACAGCGCCCCCCCGCCTTGCGCCGCTTGCACCATTGACCACCGAGTAATGAGTTAGGGCCGCTTTGGAGAGCATTCTCGTCACCACGACCTCGACCGAGGGGCTGAAACCGCTGGGAACCGCGCCGCAGCGCTCCTTTGAGCTGATCGTCAGCTCCCTCGAAGGACGCGCGGCGACCCAGCTTTTCGCCGAGCCAGTCTCTTCGAATTTCGGCGATACCGTCGATTGGTATACCGCGCTGTCCGGGCGCCCGCGACCGATGGCCGAGCTCGACGAGGCGGAGAAGGAGACGCTGAAAGCCCGGCTTGAGGAGCGCGTTGCCGAGGTCCGCGACGCCGCAGAGCGGGTCCTCGCTGAGAACCCGGAAAACAGCGACAATCAACGGCTGGCCGAGGCGCTGACCAACGCGCTGGAGATCCCGAGCGAAGAGAGCATCTTTGGCATCGTCGGGCCCGACGGCACGGTCGAGCCGGTGCTCGTCAATTGGGCCTGGGTCGCCGATCAGCAAAAGGTGGTCCGCGGTGTCCTCTCTGCGACGGATACGCGGCACGCCGCATCCGCCAGTGCCGCCGCCGCTGCCGCTCGGAGTACGGACGGCGACGCGGGTGCTGTCGAGGCGGGGCAGGCCAAGGCGGCGCGCGTGGCGACCCCGGTTAATCCGCTCCTCTGGTGGTGGCTCTACTGGTTCGGCTGGCTCATTCTCGCGCTGCTGCTCGCGGCCATCCTAATCCTGTTGATCGCGCCGTGCAGCCTGCGCCTGCCGGGCCTGCCGAGCTATTGCATCGTTGGGGAAGCCGAAGCCTCGGAGGAGGAACGCCTCGCCGCCGCACTCCGCGATGAAGTCGGGATCCTTGAACGGCAGATCGCCATCGCCGACCGCGCGTGTCAGCCGCCGATCGAGCGGCCCGCTTTCCTGCCGCCGCGCATCGCGGTGCCCGAGCCCCCTGTTCGGGCCGTTCCGCCGGAGACGGACACGACGCAGATCGACGACAGGCTTGACCGCGTCGGGGCGGAGGTCGGCGATCTGACCTTTTCGCTCATCTGGAACGGGCCGGACGACCTCGATCTCGAAGTCACCTGCCCCACCGGCGACCGCCTGTTCTGGGGCACACGCAACGCCTGCAACGGCAGCAAAGACATCGACACCGGCGTCGGCGCGCCCGCGCCTGAACCGGTCGAGAATATCTTCTTCAATACGCCCGTTCCCGGCGCCTATGACTTGCGCGTAACGATGCCGACATCGCGCAGCAATGGCGCGGCGCAGCCTTTTCAGCTTCAGATCCGCGACGGCGCCGACGTCCAGATCCTGGAAGGCGTAGTGTCGGGACGCGAGCGGGAATGGACCAGCATCTACGAGTTTGGGGGACGGTGATGTTCAAAGATCTGGCAAGTCCGCTCAGACCTCTGGTCGAGTTTCGCGACGAGATCACGCTGGTGCCCTTTTCCGGCGTCCAGATGCTCGACTTCGGGTTCAACATCCACGAGCTCGACCTCAAACCCTCGAAATTCATCGAACGCCTCGAAGGCGAGACAGGCGGCGTCGCCGAACGGAGCCTAAAGCCTCTGAGCGGCGACCCGGAGCGCGACGAGCCGGTGCTGGCCGCCGCGCATAAGGACGACCAGGAATACTCGATCCGCCCGGTCGCGGCGCTTGAGCCCTTCCTCGAAAAGTGGGTGCCGGTGCCCGTTCTGCGGCTGAAAAGCCAGCGCGGCCCGCGGGGCGAGGAACGCTTCGATCCCGGCCCGTCGAGCTGGGCGCGGCTGCGCACCGTCGAGCTGGCAGAGGCCGACCCCGAGACCGGCCATACCCACCGCATCCAGCTCGCACTCGACACGACGCTCGCGCCCGAGGAGCAGAGCGAACGATACCTCGCGCCCGCCATCGGCGATGCCGAAAAGCAGCGCGAGTTCCGCCTTGTCACCGAGCCCTACGACATGGACTGGTTCCTGCGTCGGCCCGAAACGGACGAGGACGGCACGGTCGTCGACCCGCAGCTTTGGGTCTCGGAATGGCTGAAGGAGCTCTTTCTCGACTTCAAGCGCGCGCAGAACCCGACGCGGCTCTTTTCCGAAGACAAACTGCCTTACATGTTCGAGCATTGGGCGCGGTATCTGGCCTATCTGCGCCTGATCGAGCACACGGCCAAGCCGCCGAAGATGCGCTTCGTCAACACGGTCTCGGCGCGCGATGCGGTCACACCGGTCGACGTCGATCTCGTGCTCGATGTTGGCAACAGTCGGACTTGCGGCATCCTGATCGAGCGCTTTCCCGGCGAGTCTCGCGTTGATCTGGCGCGCTCCTTTCCGCTCTCTATTCGGGATCTCTCAAAGCCCGAATTCCAGTATTCCGGGCTCTTCCCCAGCCGGGTGGAGTTTAGCGAATTGCGCTTTGGCCTCGAACGCTTTGCCAGCCGGTCAGGCCGCCGCAACGCGTTTCTCTGGCCGAGTTTCGTGCGTGTCGGACCGGAAGCCGCGCGGCTGACCCAGGGCGAAGAGGGGACAGAGACGCTGTCGGGGCTGTCTTCGCCGAAACGGTATCTTTGGGACGATCGCTGCTCGAAACAGGATTGGCGTTTTCACAATCACTTCGATCCGAACAATCTGCCGAAATCGGTCCGCGCGGCGATGCGGCATGTGAACGAAGCGGGCGATGTGATCGCGCAGGTCGCCCATGAGGAGAAAGACAGGCTCCGCCGTCCGGGCGAGACGCCGCGCAACGCCGCGATCCGACCGCGTTTCTCCCGGTCCTCGCTCTTTGGCTTTATGATGGCTGAGATCATTGCCCATGCTTTCGTGCAGGTGAACGATCCGGCTATGCGCTCCCGCCGGGCACAGAGCGACCTTCCGCGCAAGCTGAACCGGATCATCCTGAGCATGCCGACGGCGACCTCTGTCCAAGAGCAGGCAATCATCCGGTCGCGCACCGAAGGCGCGCTAAAGCTCGTTTGCGGGATCCTCGGGATGGACGAGAGCGACCGACCCAAACCGCTGGTGGAGTGGGACGAGGCCTCCTGCACGCAGCTTGTGTATCTTTACAGCGAGGTCACCCAGAAGTTCGACGGCCGCATCGACACGTTCCTTGAGCTAAAGGGGCGCGCCCGCGAGATCGCCGGTCGGGGCACCGAGCCTTCGCTGCGGCTGGCTTGCATCGATATCGGCGGCGGCACGACCGATCTGATGATCACGACCTATACCGGCGAGGCCAACAAGGTCCTCCGGCCGGAGCAGACCTTCCGCGAAGGCTTTCGGATTGCTGGGGATGACCTTGTCCACCGTGTGATCAGCGCCCTCCTCTTGCCAAAGATCCAGGTCTCGATCGAAGCGGCGGGCGGGCGCTATGTCGGAGAAAAGCTGCGCGAGCTCTTTGGCGGCGATATCGGCGGGCAGGATCAGCAATCGGTGCAGCGGCGGCGGCAATTTGCGGTGCGCGTCCTTGTCCCGCTTGCCGAGGCCATGATCGCGCACTGCGAAGTGTCCGAGGAGTTTGAGCGGTTCGACCTGGCGGTGGCGGATGTCCTGGGAACGGGCGCCGCCGGCGAAGGAGAGCATGAAGAGGACATGACCGCGCCGGTGGAAGCGGAAGATGAGGAGGGTCTGCCCCCGCCCCCCATCGAGCTCGACATCAGCGAAACACTTTTGAGCTACATCGAGGACGCGGCCCGTTCCGTCGGGGCGGAGACATGGCGCCTTGCGGATGTCACGATGTCGACAACGCGCGAGGAGGTCGACGCGATCTGCCGCGAGGTCTTCCAAAAGGTTCTCGGCAATATGTGCGAGGTGATCGACCATCTCGGGGTCGACCTCGTCCTGCTGACGGGGCGACCCTCGCGCCTGCCCGCGGTGCGCTCGATCATTGAAGAGATGCTCGTCGTCCCGCCATATCGCCTGATCTCGATGCACCACTACAAGACGGGGCGCTGGTACCCCTTTCGCGACCCGATCACCCAGCGGATCGGCGACCCAAAGAGCACGGTGGCGGTCGGCGGAATGCTGATCGCGCTGAGTGAGAACCGCATTCCCAACTTCAAGGTTTTTACGAACGCTTTCCAGATGCGTTCCACGGCGCGCTTTATCGGCGAAATGGACAGCAACGGTCAGATCGTTGCCGAAAAGTTGCTCTTTTCCGATAGCAACGAAGCGCAAGGCGGGGGCGGCGACACCGCGACGGTCGACGTGTTCTCTCCGGTCCACATCGGCTCGCGCCAGCTGGAGCTCGAACGATGGACGACGACCCCGCTCTACCGCCTCGATTTTGCCAATGCCGATGCGCAGCGCCGGCCTTCGCCGATCCAGGTCGAGCTGACTCGCGTCGAGTTTGACGACGACGAGGAAGATCAGGACGCAACCGCCCGCCTCCGGCGCGAGGCGATGCAGGAAGCGTTCCGCATCGAGGAGGTGACCGACGGCGAAGGCGACGCGATGCGCGTCCGCGACATGGTGCTGACCTTGCACACGCTGGGCTTTGAGGACGATTATTGGCTCGATACGGGCGTGTTTAAGGTGTGAGGGGGCCGGAGATGGGCGCACAAGCCGAGCTTGCAAACCGCTGCGATGACATCGCCCGCCTCTCCCGCGAGGCGCTCGACTGGATCAATGACGACGAAAACGCTGAAAAGGTCGCGCCCCGCAAGAAGGAGCTCGCAAAGCTCCTCCGCAAGGGCGCGCGCCGCGCCGAGCGCCTTGGCCGGTCTGCGCAGACCAAGATGAGCGTCAGCGTTTTTGGGCCGAGCCAGGCGGGCAAGTCGTTCCTCGTCTCGGTGCTCGCACGCCCCAAGGACGGCCGACTGGTCGCGGATTTCAACGGTCCAGGCGGCACGCTTGACTATATTAGCCAGATCAATCCGGCGGGGGACGGGGAGTCGACCGGCCTCGTGACGCGCTTCACCATGAGCAAGGATCCGACGCCCGATGGTTTTCCGATCAAGCTCAACCTGCTGACCGAGGCCGATATCGCGCGCACGATAATCAACAGCTTTTACGAAGACGGCGACCAATCTGAGCCACAGCCCGATGCCGAGATGCTCAAGGCCCACGCCAAGACCCATTCGGGCAAGGCCTCAGGCCCCGAGCAGCCGGGGATGAGCTTTGAAGAGATCTACGAGATCGCAGAGTACGTGGAGAAAACCTTTGGCAAGGTCGCCTATGCCGCTGGGCTCCGCGGCTTTTGGGATGAGGCGGCGCAACTCGCCCCTCGAATGGCCGTCGCCGACCGTGGCGCCTATCTCTCGATCCTCTGGGGTGGGTACCAAGAGTTGACGGATCTCTATGTCAAGCTCGCCTCCGCGCTTCAGACCATCGACAATGCCGAAGTGATCTATGCCGGGCTCGACGCGCTGCAGCCGCGCGACACCTCGATCATAGACGTCAACACCCTGCAGGGGCTTTTCAACCCCGACACCCAGGACACGCTCAAGGTGCAGACCGCATCCGGCAAGGTCGCCTCGCTCAATCGCGCGGTGATATGCGCATTGGCCGCAGAGCTTGTCTTTCCGATGCAGAGCCAGCCCTCGGAGTTTTTTGCCGAGACCGACCTCCTTGATTTTCCCGGCGCGCGGAACCGGTTCGAGCTGCCGCTGGCCAAGACGCTGGAGCAGCCCGAAGAGGCCGTGACGAACATGCTGCTTCGCGGCAAGGTCGCCTATCTCTTTGATCGCTATGTCGCAAATCAGGAAATCACCTCCATGCTGCTCTGCGTGCCGGACAGCAACATGGAGACGCTGAGTCTACCGGGCCTAGTCGAAAACTGGATCGAGATGACCCATGGCGCCACGCCCGCCGAGCGCGCCAAGGCCGACTGTATTCTCTTTTTCGTGATGACGAAGTTCGACAAGCATCTCATAAGCACAGCCTCCGGTGCAGAGCCCTACGAACGCTTCGAGCGGCGGATGGATGCGTCGCTTCTCAAAGGCTTTGGGAAGGTGGCCGATAGCTGGGTCCATAAATGGAGCGACACGGCGCCCTTCCAGAACTGCTTTTGGCTGCGCAACCCCTATTACCCCATCGAGGCAATGATCCGCTACGAGGATGAGCGCGAGATCGAGATCATTCCCGACAAGGTGCCGGAGGTGGCGAAACTCAAAGCTGGGTGCCTTGAGGCAGAGCCGGTGCGGCGCCACTTCAAGGATCCGGAACGCGCCTGGGAGGCCGCCCTCGGCCTCAACGATGGCGGCGTGAGCTATCTGGTCGATGAGCTGACCCAGG
Source organism: Pseudomonadota bacterium (assembly GCA_038745585.1). Classification (GTDB taxonomy): domain Bacteria; phylum Pseudomonadota; class Alphaproteobacteria; order Rhodobacterales; family Rhodobacteraceae; genus HLUCCA09. The sequence goes on along the minus strand of JBCDLH010000004.1, from coordinate 336,069 downwards.
TCTGCAAGCCCGAGAGCAAGCTGCGGCAGATCTCGCAGCAGGTCGAAGCGGTCGCGTCGACGATCCTGGCCGAGCTTGCGGGCTATCACGTCTCCGACGATATCGAGAAGCGGATCGAAGAGAAGCGCGCGCTCGCCGCCGAGATCATCGACCGGCTTGAACTAACGCTGCAGGGTCATCGCTTTGGCGCACTTCTGTCGGCGCTGAGCGTCGATCAGGAGCTGATCCAGGACCGGATCTCACGCGTGCCCTCAACCGTGCGGATCACGAACGTCACGCAGGGCGAGCAGGTCGTCAAACCAAGGGCGGGGGCGGATGCTGCGGCAAGCGTTGGGGCAGCCCCGCTCCGCCCCGGTGCACCGACGCGGCCGGCCGCGCTCCGCCCGGGACGCCCAGCCCCGCCAGCAGCCGCCCCGGCCGAGGCGGGAGCCACCGACACGCTCGTCGAAGAAAGGCCCGCCGAGGCAGCCCCGCGGATCCAGACAATGACACCCGAGGTCTTTCAGGCCGACACCGCAGTCGACATCTGGATCGAAGGCCTCAGCAAGCTGCGCGACGACGAACACCGCTTGGCCGTCTTTCAGCTTACGCCCGAAAACGCGGCCGGCCTCATTGCCGAAATGGTCCATGGTTTCCAGCGTTTAAGCTATCGTGGGCGGATGCTCGAAACGTTGCGGCGGATCAGTTTCGGCCTGACCGTCGACAAACAGGCCGCCCCTGCGGCAATCGTTTGCAGCGAAACGATTAATAATTTTGTCACTACCCTCGGCGGCGCCGACATGGCACCCGAAGAGCGTCCGGTTATTCCGCTTCCGAATGGAGAGACGCGGCATGCTTTCGATCCACCGCCCGTTTCCGACAGCGCATTCGATCTTCCCGCCGTCGCGCGTCCAGCACATTCGGACACGTGGACGGATTGGGTTTTCACGCTCGAAGCGCTCTTTGTCGGCAATGCCAAGGACGGGGAGAGCGGGTCGGTCAATATCGAGCAGAACTTGCGCATCGGTCAGATTTTGAATGGGCTGGCACGGTAGCAAACTGGGGAATTGAGGGGTAACACAAGGTGCTCGACGTTCGACCGGACCCGAAACGCCCGCGCGGCGGCTATGCTATTTTCCTTGTGGAAGGTGGCGCTCTGGCAGCGGGCGAGGTCTCGCTGACGCTGCGCAACCGGTTCAACGACAAGTACCTTGACGCTAGCGGCTGGCAATCCGCCAAAGCCTACTTCGGCCCCTACACGGCGGAGGAGAAGGGCAACCGGATCGAGATCGTCGTTGGTTCCGAGATCGTCAATCTCGTCGAGGAATACACGCCCGTCACGGTCGGCATCGGAGAACAGGAGTTCGAGGTGACCTGGCCAGACGATATTCTGCCCGGGCCCCCGTCTGCCATCGTTGGCGGCGTCTCTCCGACACCGCCGAAACCGGGGGAGGACGGCAGCCAAAAGCTCGTTGGCAAGGCCCAAGCGCCGGCAGAGCCGAAGCCGGCCCCCGACCCCGACACGACGCAAGAGCCCGAGTCCAGTCCGCACGAAGTCAAGGGTGACGCGCAAGGCAAACGCTTGGTCCCCGTGCTTCTGGGCGTCCTGGCCGTCGCCCTCATCGGCGGCGGCATCTATTGGTACTTTAGCCAAACTGAAGTGGCAGCGCCGCCACCGGTCGCCGTGATCGAAGAGACCGAGGAAGCAGAACCCGTCGCCGCGCTGGAGCCCTGCTCGGAGACCGCACTTGCCGAGATAGCTGAGAGCGGCTTTCAAAACCTCATCTCCGAGTTGGGCAATTGCGCGACGGAGGTCTCGGCCAATACAGCGTTTGAGCTGCTGGAGCGCGGCATCGACGCCAACGATCCCGCCGCTATCGCCGCCTTTGGCCGGCTTTACGACGCAGAGGAGCTGCTCGACATTGTCGAGACGACGCTAGGTCTGACCTATTCTGACGACCCCGCGATCGCGGCAGAATACTATGCGCGCGCGGTGCAAGCAGGCGACGGCGTCGGCGCGGCAGAGGCTTTGACGGCGGTCTGCGCGCGGCTCGCAACGTCGAGCGATACTTTGGCCCAAGGCGCCTTCGAGGATCATTGTCCTGAGTAAGATGCACGAAAGAGTGACGAGGAGAACGCTATGACACGGCCCTTTCTCGCAAAGTTTTCGCGGATGCTGGCCGCGACCGCGTTCGCGATCGGCCTCGCGGCTCCACTCGCCCCGGCCCTGGCCAACACGCCCCTTCTGGTCGAGGGTACCTCGACCGTCTTTCAGCGGGTGCTGACCCGGCCCGCCGCCGCGCTCTACGATGCCCCAGATGGGCGGCTCGTCGAACGCTATGCGCCGTTTCAACCCTTTTACGTCTTCGCCCGCGAGGGCGCCTGGAAGCAAATCGGCCCGTCCGCCGCGCGTCCACCCATCGGCTGGATCGAGGCCGCCGACGTCGTTGAATGGCAGCACAACATCGTCGCCGCTTTCACCAACCCGGCAGGACGGAGCCGTCAGCTGATCCACGGGCTAGAGGACGATCTGCGCGGCATCATGAACCACGAAAGCCTGCGCGACGTTCAAGAGCGGCTCGTGGCCGAGGCGTCCGCCGGCACGGCTGAGGGTCAGCTCGGCGTGGTCGCCGTCGAACCCGAAGACTTCGTTAACATCCGCGAGCAACTCTACGTCATGCCGATCCTCGATTTCGTCGAGGACCTGCATCCGATGAACTACGAGGACGTCCTCCTCATGGAGATCGCCGTCGTCAATCGCGATGAGGCGGCGCGCGCGCTTGTCGACACCGACGGACAGGAGGACGCGTTCGACGTCGGCATTGTTTTCGTGCTCGATACGACGTCGTCGATGCGCAACTACATCGCGCTGACGCAGCGCATCCTACAAAACACGGTTCAGGAGATCGCGGAGACCGAGATCGGCGATCTCGTGAACTTTGGCGTCGTCGGCTTCCGCGACAATCCAGAAGCCGTGCCCGAGCTCGAATACCGCACAAAGATCCTGGTCGACCTCGAACGCCGGACCGATGAGGCGCCGGTGATCCAGGGCCTCGGCGAAGCCACCAACGTGACGCTCGCAAGCTCACCCGGCTTTAACGAGGACAGCTTTGCGGGGATCGAAGACGCGATCGACAAGATCGACTGGGATCAGGCCAAAACTGGGTCCGACCCGATCAATGCGCGCTATGTGATCCTTGTGACGGATGCCGGCCCCAAGGACCCGCGCGACCCCAATGCGCGCTCTCCTATCGGTCCGACCGAGCTTCAGGCCGAGGCCGAAGACCGCAACATCGCGGTCATGACGCTCCACCTCAAGACGCCGGCGGGCGCCGGCACGCACGACTATGCCGCGGAGGCCTATCGTAACCTCTCGCGCTTTCATGGGCGCGACTTCTACTTTCCGATCGAAGGCGGCTCCGAGGAGGCGTTTGCGGGCGTCGCAAGCCGCCTCGTGACCGCAATCACCGACCATGTTCGGACGATCCAAGGCAAGGAGACGGTCCTCGGCGCCGAAGAAACCGACGAAAACCTCGCCGGCCTCTTTGATGCGATGGAGCTGGTCTATAACGGTGCGACAAAGGGCACGCAGCCGCCCGATGTGATCACTGGCTGGGTATCCGACAAGGCCGTGGAGGCGCCGCAAGCGCTGGCCTTCGAGCCGCGGCTTCTGGTGACCAAAAACGAGATGGCGACAATGGCGGATCTGCTCGACAGCCTGATCCGCCTGGCCGAGCAGACGCGCGGCGCCGAGGACATGCAGTCCTTCTTCGGGGAGGTGCAGACGCTGATCCAACAGGTCGTCACCGATCCCGACCAGCTCGCAGAAGCCAATGACGAGACCATCGGCAGCCGTCTCGAATACCTGGAGCGTTTGCCCTATCGCAGCCAGATCCTGCAACTGACAGAAGACCGGTGGCTGCAAAGCGCAATGATGCGGCGGGGGATCATCGACGGCATGCGCCAGAAGCTCACACAGTACAGAAAGTGGCTCTTTGATACGACCGTTTGGACCGAGCCCTATGAGGGCGCGCCGGATGGCGAGTATGTCTTTGCGATGCCGTTCGACGTATTGCCGTGACCTCAGCGCGCGCAACCCTCCGGATCGAAGGTGCCTCGGTCGGGGCAGCCGATGCGGATCGCTCCTTTGAGCTCGTCATCGACAAGCTGGAGGTGGCGTCCGGCGACGTGATCGGGATCAGCGGCCCAAGCGGCACCGGCAAGACGATGCTCCTTGAACTTTTGGGGCTTCTGCGCCGCCCGAGCACGGCGGGTCTTTTCTCCCTGTCGGCACACGGCTGCGAAGCGGATGTCCGCGCGATGTGGGAGGGCCCGTCTGCGGCCGCGATGGCGCCCGCCTTGCGCGGAGACTTCTACGGCTTCGTGCCGCAATCGGGTGGCTTGCTTCCGTTCCTGACCGTGGCCGAGAACATCCGCTTGAGCCAGCGCATTGCCGGACGGATCGATCCGGTGTGGCAGGCTGAGCTCGAGGGGTTTCTCGGGCTGGATCGCCTCAACGCGCTCCGCCCCGCTTCCCTCTCCATCGGCCAGCGCCAGCGTGTCGCCATCTGTCGCGCGCTCGCGCACAAGCCGCCCTTCGTCATCGCCGACGAGCCGACGGCGGCGCTCGACCCTGAGAACGCGGCCAACGCCATGGCGCTTTTGATCGAAACGGCGCGCGCGGGGCAAGCCGCCGTGGTGATCTCATCGCATGATCTTGGCCTGCTAGACCGGTTCGCGATGCGCCGCCTTCAGCTCGACCTTTTGCCCTCCGAAGACGCACGCCGCGTGCGCAGCGGCGTCTTTGAGGCGGCGGAGGCGATGGCATGAAAACGGTTGTCGACCTCGCACTGCGCGACCTCTTTCACCAGAAGACGCAGCTTATCTGTAACATCGCGATCCTAGCCGGGGTCATCGTGCCGCTGCTGGTGCTCTTTGGTGTCAAGAACGGGGTCTATGACGCGATGATCGGGCGCTTGCTCTCCGATCCGGCCACGCTGCAGATCGACACGTCGGGCAACCAGACGTTCTTGCCGGAGAATGCCGAAACGGTCCGCGGCTGGACGGAGGCGGGGTTTGTGACGCTGAAGACGCGAAGCCTCTTTGACTATGTCAATGTCCGGCTGGATGGCGGGCGGGAGAAGCGCGAGGCGCTGTTGATCCCCTCGGGGACCGGCGATCCGAACCTGCCGAAAGGCCTCGCTCTCGGGAAGAACGGCATCGCCGTGAGTGCGCTTTTGGCCGGCCAGCTTGGGATCGAGGAGGGCACACGGCTCCAGGTCTTTACCCAGGCGGAGGATCGACCGCGCCAATTGCTGCTGGTGCTCGATGTCGTCGCGATCCTGCCCGAGGAAAGCACAAGCGGGCGCGCGCTCTTGGCGCCCATCGAGGTACTGGACCTCGTCGAGGCCTTCTACGACGGCTATGCCCTGCCCGAGCACGGCATCGAGGCGGGCCGACCGCTCGACACGCGGGCGGGCACGTTCGAGGGCTTGCGCATCTTTGCGCGCGACCTTGAGAGCCTCGCCGCGTTGCAGACCCGCGTCGAAGAAACCTTCGGCGTGCGCACCGAGGCCCGAACGGCCGAGGTCAGCGCGTTGCTGACGCTCGGGCGCAACCTCGACCTCGCACTCCTCTTTACCGCTGGAGTTGCTGCCGTCGGGCTCGCTGCGGCGCTCATCTTCGGGTTTTGGGGCGAGGTTGCGCGCAAGCGCCAAGTGCTCGCCTCCCTTGCCCTGCTCGGGATCGGCGGGCGACTTCTTTGGCTCTTTCCGGTCGTCCAGGCGCTGACATCGGGCATCATCGGGCTTGTCGCCTCTTTTGCGATTTTCCTGATCGCCGGTGTCGCGGCCGAGCGGCTCTTTGGCGGTGGCTTGACCGAAGAAACCGGCCTTGTCTCGCTCGACTTTGGCCAAGGCGCGGCCATCGCGCTCGTCGTGATCGTCTTCGTGGCTGGAAGCTCGCTCTTTGCCGCGCGTCAGGCGGGCCGGACGGAACCCGCCGAGGTTTTGCGGGAGGGCGCGACGTGAGCCCGATCAGATGGGCCATGGGCCTTGCCTTTAGCGTCGCGGCGAGCTTCGGCCACGCGCAAGAGATCACGGTGTTCGAGCCTTGGATCGGTGAGCTCGTTGACCCCGCCCCTGTCCTAGGCAGCGGGCCCGAGGCCGATCTCATCCTGCCCATGCCCTGCGGCGGCGGCATGGCGTTTCAACGGGTCACAGTCCCCACCGACATCTCCAACCCGCTCTCCGACAGGCCGTTTCGCATGGGCCAATCCGCCGCCGAGACGGGCTTTTCTGATTATCTGAGGCCGACCTACTTGCGCGGGGCCTTCCTCGACGAAGAGGTCGGCGCGAGCGTCTATTACATCGCGCGCTACGAGATGAACGTGGCTCAGTTCCGCGCGCTGACGGGCGCGTGCGACGAGACTTTCTCGCGGCGCGATCAATTCGCCCAGGGGGAGCTAAGCTGGTTCAACGCGATCGACCTCCTCCGCGTTTACACCGAATGGATCCTGGCCAACGCGCCCGAGGCGATGCCAACGGAGGGGGACCGCGTCGGCTTTCTGCGCCTGCCGACCGAAACCGAATGGGAGTTTGCCGCCCGTGGCGGCGTCAAGGCCGACCCCAGCGCGTTTCTTGCCCGGCGCTTTTTCGTTGAAGGCCAGATGTCGGACTACGCGCATTTTCAGGCCGCCGGTCAGGGCCGGGGAAAGCTCCGCCCCGTGGGGATCCGCAAGCCCAATCCGCTGGGCATCTACGACATTTATGGCAATGCCGAGGAGCTGATGCTCGAGCCCTATCGCCTCAACGCCATCGGCCGCGCGCATGGCCAGCCAGGAGGATTGGTGACGCGTGGCGGCTCGATCGATACGACTGAGGCCCGGATCTATACCGCGCAGCGCCGGGAGTATCCGCTCTTTGCCCCGCTTTCGGGAACAGCGCTGATCGGGACGTTCTTTGGCATCCGCCCCGTGATCTCGGCCCATATTGTGACCGATACGAGCTATGACGAGATCCAGCAGGGCTGGATTGCCGAGGCAGACGATGTCCCCGAAGGCACGTCGGATCCGCTTGCGGCGCTGGCCGGCATGCTGGAGGCCGAAGTCGACCCACGCCGCAAAGAGCAACTCGGCGCGCTTCAACTTGAGTTTCGCGTGGCCCGTGAAGCGGCCGAGGAGTCGCTGTCGCAAGCGGCGAAATCGACGCTGCTGAGCGGTGCCGCCTTTGTCGACGCGCTGGTGGCCGACAGCAACGAGTTTTCCCGCCTTCACTTCACAGCGCTCGGATTGCGCGACCGCGCCGCCCGGGCCGTCGGGGACCAGCGGCGCGAGCTCGTCAATCAGTGGTCAGACCTCAATACACGGATCGACAGCCTGCGCGCCCGGCTGCGGACCTATCTGCTCTCTTACCGGGCCGCGCTCGAAACCCTCTCGACCGAGATCGAGGAGGCGCAACGGACAGCCGCCTTCGAAAGCCTGCGTAGCGATCTCGAAGGCTCCGAGCAGACCGATTTGCTGGAGCGCTTGACCAGCTTTTGGGACGATGTCGCCGCCTATAGCGCGGCGCCAGACATTGATGAAAACCAACTTCTCGAACTCGCCGTCGGCGGCACCTAGGGCCCCGAGTTGACGGACCCGCACCGCCGCCTCACGTCGGCGGGCCCTTCCGCGTCGGCATGTTTTCCGGCAGTTCGGGCTCTGGTTCCGGCTCGGGCTCGAACGCCAATTCGGAATCAATGGCAGTGCGCATCGTTCCTGGGTCGAAACTGGCCGAAACATAGGGCCGCTTGGCGCGGCCCCCCGGCTGATCAGAGGTCTCCACGAGGTTGAAGAGCGTCACGGGCTGCCCGGTAAAGTCCGTGAACGTGCCGACCGGCGCCTCTCCCTGGCTGGGGACGGATTGCCAATGTTCAAGAATATCGATGGGCCGGACAGGCACGCTGTGCGCCAGCAAGGTCCGCCCGATGAAACTGCCATCGGTCGACGGCACAGTCCGCCCAGTAAAGCGCGCATCTGGGATTAGCGCCGTCACGATGGCATTCGCGCCCACCTGAAAGTCGTTGTGATCGGTGCCGACCAACGTGCCGCCGCCCGCATCGGCCAGGGCTCGGATCTGATTTACGAGAAACGCCCCGGTCGCGCCGTTGATCCCGGGGAAATTGGTCGTCGGATTGCTTGTCGTGCTCCGGATCCAGAGAGAGCCGTCGAGCATCACGGCGCGCTTGCCGGCGGCGTATCGCGTTTGCATTGCCTGAAGATCTTGCGCGTCGAAACTGGAGCGCGTGTCCGTGACATCGATGACGACCACGTCAAAGTCTCGCGAGGCGAGCGCGGAGGCCAACGTGCCTCCACGGGTAGACGAAATGAAGTCGGCCGTGAACACAGAGCTGTTTTCGAACTGTGTCAGGTAATCGGCCATCTGCTTGCGGTGGGCGGCGGTTTGACCGGGATAGCCTGGGTTGGCATCGTACCAAAGCACAGTGATCGGGCCTTGCTGCGCGAGCGTGCCCCAGGCGGGAAGGACGAGCAGAGCCAGCGATAGAAGAAGGGATCGCAATACAGTCATGGCGGTGCACTCTTTCAAATCAAATCGTTTACGGATGGGCCGGGGACGGAGTGTAGCAAAGGTGAGCGCAGCGCCGGAGCGGCACATGGACCGCCTCCAAACCGGAGCCACCCGTCGGCCGTAATATCCTCCATCGCGATCCCCTCTGTGCCACTTCCAAAGCCGCGTTTTGGCAACCTCTAGACCCAAGGGTACAGGTCTGAAAACGCGAGGCAAGTGACGGAAAAAGTGATCGTTTCGGCCCTTGTGCCGATCGGATTCCGGTGATGCGTCGGTCCCTCCTTTGAGGGCGCCCTGTTTGCGACTCCCGCTGACGACAGATGTCATCGGCGGCGGCGGCAGCGGCGATTGACGTGAGCCGGGTTTCTGGCCATCGTAACCCGGCCGTAGTTTTTGGGCGCACCAATGTTTCTCTTTGTTTTCCTCACGCTTTTATCGCTCGTGCTCGTCGCCGGTGTCCTCGTTTCCTCCGCTTTGGTCTTGCAGGCCTGTGCTGTGGATTGGCCCGCGCTCGACCGTTTTTCCGGTTGCCCGCCCGAGAGCGAGCTCGCCGCCGAGGCGCAGCTTGCGGCGCTCGACGCCGAACGCGTCGCGTTGGAGCGGATCGTCTACGACCTGGAGCGCGAGCTGGCCGGCACCCAATGCACCGCGACCGGACCGGACCCGCGACGGCCAATCGTCGCTGAAGGGTGGACCAATCGTGCTTTGCCGATGATCTATGGTTGCTGGGACGTGACGCTCGATTATCAGACGCGCGACGTGGATACCGATGCCGTTGCGTCCTACGCCGATTGGCAGATGTGCTTTGACGCCGAGGGCAATGGGCGGCAACGCATGCTCGATACGGCCGGTGTCAGCTGCGAAGGGCCGGTCACGGCTGAGTTCGCGGAGAACGGCCTCGTGCTCGTCGAGGGCGACAACTTACCTTGCAGCGACGGCGGCTACATCCACCGGCGCGAGATCCTCTGCCAATCGACGCAGGCCGGCGGGGCGGTCTGCTCGACGCTGCAACCCGAGACAGGCGGTGCTGCGAACATTGGCCTCGCGCGGCGGTAGGAGCATCTGAGCGAATGGCCCAACGCGGCCGGTGGAGCAAGTTCCTGAGCTGCCATCACTGGAGCGATGATAGCTCTCGCATGGGTGTGGACCGCGACATCGGCCGGGATGGGTCTCAGCGACCGATGGTCGGTAACATCGTTTGGAAACACGATTACGATGACGTTCCAACCTAGCCGCGGCGCCCACCAACCGCGGCGCCCGCGTCCCCACACCAGCGGCGGGCGTGGGAACAGTTAGCGTTTGGCTTAGCTTTGGCCGGTCAGGCAGCCCGCGAGGGTCGTCGCCATGTTGCGGATGAGCTGCGGATAGAGCGTTGGCCCGATATCGAGGCTGACGCCAAGCGGGTCAATCACGCTTGTGTTGGCCTCGGTCCCTGCAAGGACGGTCGTCACCAAGCCGTCGTTGAACTGCGGCTCGGCCAAGACGCAATCGATACCCTCGTCTAGGATCCGACCCTGGATCTCGGCGATCCGCGCGGGGCTTGGGTCGCTCGCATCACCGAGCGAGATCGCGCCGGCAGCAGGGAAATCGAAATCCATCTCGAAATACTGATAGGCGTCGTGGAATACGATAAAGTTTCCGCCGCGCACCGGGTCGAGGATGCCGTCGACCTCTTCAGCAAGGGTTTCGAGCTCGTCACGCGCCGCCGCAGCATTGGCAAAGTAGGTGCCCGCGTTTTCGGGGTCTGCCGCGGACAGCTCCGCCGCGATCAGGTTAAGCCATGTCCGTGCGTTCTCGGGCGAGAGCCAGGCATGGGGATCGTGAGCGCCGTGCGCGTGACCGTGGTCATGATCGTGGTCGCCATGCGCCGCGGCCTCTGTCACCTCGTCATGGTCATGCGCCTCGCCATGGGCGTGATCTTCTCCATGGGCGTGGTCATCGTGAGCATGCTCTTCATGGCTGGCGTGGTCATGGTCATGCGACGCATGTTCGGCATGCTCTTCGCCGTGATCGTGGCTGGCATGCTCTTCGCCGTGATCGTGGTCGTGGCTGGCGTGCTCCTCGCCGTGGTCGTGATCGTCATGACCGTGATCCGCATGCTCTTCGCCATGACCGTGGTCGCCGTGATCGCTGTGGTCATGCGCTTCAAAGAGAGCGCTCTCTCGGAAGTCGTGCAGGACCGTTGCGTCGGCCTCCAAAAGCTCGGTCACCGATGCGTTGGCCGCCAAAGTTTCAACGGCGCTTTCCAGCCAGGGCGACAGATCCTCGCCAATCCAAAATACCACATCGGCATTTTGAAGCGCTTCGGCCTCGGACGGACGCATGTTGTAGGAATGCGGGCTGGCGCCCGGCTGCATGATCAAGTTGGGCGTGCCAACGCCGTCCATGACGCGGGCAACCAGCGAATGGACCGGCGCAATATCTGTCGCTACGCTCGGCACCTCGGCCAAAGCTGTCGTGCCCAGAAGCGCAGCGGCAGCCGAGAGCGGTAGGGTTCTAGACATTGAGGACTCCACGTGATTTGATAACGTTGCTGTGGGTACCTGACAAAGACCGCCGTGACAAGCAACGCGACATCCCAGCCGGGCCAAGACACCGCCGCCTTCGGCTTCGGCCAGCATGATCATGGCCGCTGTATTGACAGGGCCCTGAGCGCGGCGGAGGCGCGTTGCACGAAGGACGGGCTGCAGCTGACACCGGTGCGTCGAAAAGTCCTGGAGGTTCTTTTGGAGGAGCACCGCGCTCTCGGAGCCTATGCTATTCTTGACCGATTGCGCGAAGGTGGATTTGGCTCGCAGCCCCCAGTGGCCTATCGGGCACTCGGCTTTCTGGTCGAGCATGGCTTTGTGCACAAGATCGAGCGGCTGAGCGCCTTTGTCGCCTGCGCACACCCGGACAAAGCGCATTCACCGGCCTTCTTGATCTGCCGGGTGTGCGACGCGATCGGCGAGGCCGCCGCCGCACCGGTCCATCGAGCATTCGACGAGGCCGCCCGCGCCGCGGGTTTTCTGATCGAGCAGACCGTTCTAGAAGCCGAAGGCATGTGTCCCGCCTGCATCGACAAATGCGGTGCCGACCCTATCGCCCGATGACCCTCCTCACCGTTGAAAGGCTGAGCGTTCGCTATGGCGGGAACACGGCGCTATCAGGGGTCGACATGTCCATCGCGCCGGGCGAGATCGTGACGATCGTCGGCCCCAACGGCTCGGGCAAGACGAGCCTTCTGCGCGCAATCATTGGGGCGGCGCCCGCCGCCACGGGCAAGGTAACGCTGAAGCCGGGGCTTAAAATTGGCTACGTTCCCCAGCGCCTGCATATCGACCCGACGCTGCCAATCACCGTTGAACGGTTTATGCGCCTGCGCACACGCGCCGACCGCGCCTCTACCGCGGCCGCCCTCGAGACGGCCGGCGTACCGGATCTGGGCAGGCGCCAGATGTCACGTCTGTCGGGCGGACAATTTCAGCGCGTTCTCTTGGCGCACGCCCTGATGAACCGGCCCGAGCTCTTGCTGCTCGACGAAGCGACCCAGGGCCTCGATCAACCGGGCTCCGCGGCATTTTATCGGCAGATCGAGGCAGTCCGTCAGAATACCGGTTGCGCGGTTCTAATGATCAGCCACGAACTTCACGTTGTGATGAGCGCGTCGGACCGCGTGATTTGCCTTAACGGCCGTATCTGCTGTCAGGGGACGCCGGCAATCGTCGCCTCGGCGCCCGAGTATCGCGCGCTCTTTGGCACAGGCACGGACGGGGCTCTGGCGCTTTACCGCCACGCGCACGAGCCCGAAGAGAGGTCCGAGACCCAGCCTTCGGACGGCGCGCCGCCGCGCCAAGAAGCCGCCGAGTGATGCTCGACGACTTCATGACCCGCGCCAGCCTAGCCGGGATCGGTGTCGCCATCGCGGCGGCTCCGCTCGGCTGCTTCGTCGTGTGGCGCCGCATGGCCTATTTCGGCGACGCGACGGCCCACGCCGCCATCCTTGGCGTGGCGCTCTCACTCGCGTTTCAGTTTTCGATCTTCGTCGGAACGATGGCCGTCGCGCTGGTCATGGCGATGACGGTCACCCTGCTTTCGAACCGGGGCTATACAATGGATACGTTGCTCGGCGTCTTGGCCCATTCCATGCTTGCCTTCGGCCTTGTCGCGGTGTCGTTCCTCTCCGGCATCCGGATCGATCTGATGGCCTACCTCTTTGGCGACATCCTTGCCGTGTCGCGCGCCGACCTTGCCGTGATCTGGGGCGGCGCGCTGGTAGTCGTCGGGCTAATCGCGTGGCGTTGGTCGGCACTTCTCTCTGCGACGCTCAATGAAGATATGGCCTATGCTGGCGGGCTCGACCCGAAGCGCGAGCAACTGATCCTAACGCTTGCGCTGGCGATCACCGTGGCGGTGGCGATCAAGGTCGTCGGCGTGCTCTTGATCGCCGCGATGCTCATCATCCCGGCGGCCGCCGCGCGCGGGCTCGCCCGCACGCCCGAGACGATGGCCGTGATCGCGGGCGGGATTGGCGCTCTCTCGGCGGTCACAGGCCTTCGCGCGGCCTACGTTTTCGACACGCCGGCGGGCCCGTCGATCGTCTGCGTCGCAGCGCTGATTTTTGCCGTGCTGAGCCTCTTCGGCTGGCATGGCGAACGATCCCGGTAGGACGGTGCCCAGGCCATTTGCCGTATGCCGCCGGCCGGCACTAAGCCTCGCTGCCGATCATTGCGGCGCGTGCGGTCGCCAGCCCCGCGACGGTGTCGATGTCGTGCAAGGTGCGGGGTGGGACGTGGACCAGAGCCTCGCACGGCAGGTTGCGGAGGAGGCGAGCGGCGCCGCGGTCTCCGCGCAGGGCCAAAACCTCGGGAAAGAACGCTTCGGGAAAGCAGGCCGGAGGCATGGGCCGAAAGCCATCTGTCGCCGCGCTGGGGCGGGTTTCCTCGCACCGCGCGAGCACATCGGCGAGCAGTGCCGGCGTGACGAAGGGCATGTCGCCCAGAACGACGAGCACCCGCTTTGCCCCACACGCCCAGGCGCAGCTCAGACCGGCGCGCAGACTGTCTGCTTGCTCGGGCGCGTCCTCCAGCGGCGCAACAATCTCGAACCCCGCAAGCAGCCGCGAAACGGCCGCCGACGGTGTCACACCGATCAAGATCTCGGGCTTGACGGCACGCAGCGCCGCCACGGCATGCGCGACAAGCGGGCGCCCCTTCAACGGCGCCAGCAGTTTGTCTTCGGCACCGAAGCGGCGAGAGCGTCCGGCCGCGAGCAGGACGCCGGCGGTGGTCACGCCGCCCGTGCCATCGCCTTGCCCAGGATCTCCGCCAAAACCGAAACGGCGAGCGTCCCGGCATCCCGCGCCGATGGGATCAGGCCGACGGGCCCGTGCAAACGCGCCCGCGCTTCCTGCGTGACGCCCATGGCGTCGAGGGTTAAGAGCCGCGCATCCCGCGCCCGCTGGCTCCCTTGCGCGCCGATATAAAACGCGGGTGTCTTGAGCGCGCCGGCGAGGATCGGCGGCTCCCAATCGTGGTCGTGAAAGAAAAGGATGATGGCGGTGCGGTCATCCGCATCGAGCCCCTCAGGGAAGGCTTGCGCGGTCAGCGCTTGTGTTGGACATCCGGCCTCGGCGGCGATGGTCCGGGTCTCGTCGTCGGGCGAAAGCAAGAGATTGGCGTAGCCCGCCGATTGGACGAGCGCGCTGAAGGTACTTGCCTCAGGGCCCTTGCCAAACACAAGAAAACGAATGCCAGGTTCGAACAGGATGGTCAGCGTCTCGTCCGACCTTCCGGTGGGACGCGGCGCCGCGATCTTCATCGCACCGGTGGTACAATCGACGGACAAGGCGCAAGGCGTGCGCCGCGCGCGGGCCTCCGCGACGCGGGCAAGCGTATCGAGATCAGGTCGAGGCAGCAGCAGGATGTCGAGCCCGCCGCCGCAAGGGAGCTGGATGTCGACAAAGGGCGAGCCACGCCCATAGCGGAGCAATTTCGGTTCACCTGTCTCTGCCGTCTGCATGGCATGGAGCGAGATGTCCGCTTCGATGCAGCCCGATGAGAGCGTGCCCGCGCGGGTGTTCTCGGAGAAAACCGCCATCATGGCGCCAACGGGGCGATAAGAGGGGCCCTCTACCCCGGCAATCACGGCCAAAACACCCGGGTCGGGCTTGGCGAGGAGGGCGTCGATTGGGTCGCGCGCCGGCGGTGCCTTGATCAACATGGGCATAAGGATGGGGCGCGACACCCGCTGAGCAAGGTTAGACCGGTACGTAAGGTGGGACGCAGCAGAACTGCCGGGGTCTCCCCCGACCGACTTACATGCCTTCGTTGCGCAGATGCGCCAACACACACCAGCCCAAGAGCGCCGAGCCTGCCCCAGAAACGCCCCTGTCTTCGAACGTGCGCCAAAGCTCAATGAGCCATATCCCGCGGATTGTGGCGCTCGGGATTTCAGCATGATTTCAGATTGCTGTGGACAACGCCAAAGATTCACAGAAACTTCACCCCGAGCACAAAGCTGGCCGGCTATCAGCGCTCCATGGGTGGGGAGGGCCAGCGCGGCGGATCCCAATGCAGGACAAGGGGGGTGCGGCATGGCCCTTAATCCAGGCGATATCGGCTTTACCGAGTATAACGCAGATGGGATCGACAGGTTTGCTTTCGTGGCGTTGGTGGAGATCCCGGCGGGCGAGGTGATCCTCTTCACCGACAATGGATGGTTGAGCGACGATACCGGTTTTCGCGCCAATGAAGGCGTCATCACTTGGACCGCTCCCACCAGCGGCGTGACAGCCGGGACGGTCGTTGCGATCACAACAGATCCGTCCGCGACGGTCGGCACGGTGGCGGAGGCCGGCAGCCTAAACTTCAGCGCAAGCGGCGATCAGATCATTGCCTATCAAGAGGTTGGCAGCACGATCACGCCGATTGCAGCGCTCAACAACGACGGCGCCGGCGTCTTTCAAAGCGATGCGACGAGTTCGAACACGTCCGCTCTGCCCGTTGGCTTGATGATTGGCGAGAGCGCGGTGGCCGTGAACGAGATCGACAACATCGCCTATTCCGGGCCAACAACGGGGGAGCGCGCGCTCCTCCAAGCCGCGCTTTTCAACGGCGCCAATTGGACAACCGGTTCGAACACCGCAAACCAAACCGGCCCCAACAGCTTCGCTCTAGAGACCTCGCCCGAAGCGCCGCAGATCGTTATCACCGAGATCCTCTACAACGCCGCATCGAGCGAGAGCACGACCGATACGCAATTCATCGAGATCCATAACGCGGGCAATGCGAGCATAGACCTCAGCGGCTGGACCATCGACGACGAAGACAGCGACGGCCCCAACACCCTACCCTTCGGCACAGTGATCGCTGCGGGTGCGACCCTTGTGCTGGTCGATTTGGACGTGAGCGACATAGCGTTCACCGGGTCATTCTCGATCGCGACGGCGGATCAGGTGATCCAAATCGATGGCAACTTTTTCAACCTGTCGAATTCACCCTCGGCCTCCAGCGAGATCATCCAACTCGCGGATGCCTCTGGGACTGTGATCGACGAGGTGAATTTCGATGACGTGAGCCCTTGGCCAGGCGATCCCGGCGGATTTTCGATTTACTACATTGGCCCGCTCGACAGCACCGCGACGGCCGCGAATGACGATGGCGCCAATTGGGCGCTCTCCGCCGAAGGCATAGACGGCGCAATCGCCTCCACAACCGGCTTGCCGTTCGATGCCGTAGAGATCGCCTCTCCCGGGGTTGTGAGCGCTGAGCCTCCGGCGCCCACCCTCGCGATTGACGACGTGACCGTCTTGGAAGGCGATGCGGGCACCACCGATCTCGTCTTTAGCGTCACGCTGAGCGCGGATGCCCCTGGGCCCTTCACTGTCGACTTTGCAACAACTGATGGCGAGGCCGCCGCGGGAGAGGACTACGTATCGCTCAGTGGCACGCTGAACTTCGCGGGAACAGCAGCCGAGACGCAGGCGATCACCGTGAGCGTGCTTGGCGATACGGATGCCGAAGACGACGAGACGCTCTCAGTCATTCTGTCCAATGTCAGCGACGCGAGCGTCAGCGCCGCCGATGACACCGGCCTTGGCACCATCGAAGACGACGACGCCGCCATTACCCTCACCAAGATCCACGAGATCCAAGGCACGGCGGATCAAAACCTCCGCGACGGGGAGATCGTGACGGTTGAGGCCGTCGTTGTGGGTGACTTTCAAGAGAACGACGCCGATGACGGGCGCAACCTCCGCGGTTTTTTCCTGCAAGAAGAAACCGGCGACGCAGACGACGCAGACGCCACCTCGGAGGGCATCTTTGTCTTTGATGGCAGCACGCCGGACGTGAACGTCAATGTAGGCGATATCGTCCGCGTTACCGGCACGGTCGACGAGTTCTTTGGCGAGACGCAGATCGACACTGTAACGCGCGTCGAGCTTATCCAAGCGGCGACGCCGGAGACGGACGTGGATACGCTGGTCACGCGTGCGGTGATCGACCTGCCCTCCCCCGCGACGACCCTATCGGACGACGGCGATGTGCAGCCTGACCTTGAGGCGTTCGAGGGCATGCTCGTCCGCTTTGCCGATACGCTGACCATCACCGAGCTCTTCCAGCTCGACCGCTTTAACGAAATCAAGCTGACCGAGGGGGACCGACCGCAGCAATTCTCACAGTTCAATGACCCCGACGCGGCCGGACTTGCCGCCTATCGCCAGGAGATCGGCTCCCGCACGATCACCTATGACGACGGGCTCAGCCTACAAAACCAGCCGATCGATACCCTCGACGGCTTCCAAGGCTTCAGCGATGCCAACGCCCCCTCGATGGGCGACACTATCGACGCTTTGACCGGTGTTCTCAGCTACCAATGGGCGGGCAATGCAGCCTCCGGCGCAACTTGGCGCGTCCGTGCGACAGAGGATGGCGAGAACACCTTTGCCGACACGAACCCGCGCGAGACGGCGCCCGACGATGTCCGTTCGGACTACAAAGTCGCCAGCCTTAACGTGCTCAACTTTTTTACGACGCTGGATGAGTTTCCGAGCATGGGCGAGGGCTCAGGGCCCAATGGCCTTTCCCCGCGCGGTGCCGATGCCAACCCGCAGAATGCACGGCAGGGCACGGAACCGCTCGATGAATACACGCGCCAGCTCGATAAGCTGGTGACAACACTTATCGACGTTGACGCCGACGTCATCGGTCTCGTGGAACTGGAAAACGACTTTGCCGAAGGCGGCGATGCGCCGACCGGGATGGGGACTGTCGTCGGCACCGGCGTCGCCATCGAGGAGCTTGTCTCGGCCCTCAACACCGCGCTCGGCGACGAGATCTACGACTGGGTCCGCCCGGCGGGGCAAACGACGACATCCTCGGAATTCGTCGGCGGCGACGCCATTGCCGTCGGTTTCATCTACGACACGACGTCGACCGCGCTCATCGGCGAGGCTGCCGTGCTCGACACCGAAGCGTTCATCGACCCCAACGAAACGACGAACGGCGGCCGCAATCGGGCCGCGCTTGCGCAGACCTTCGAAGAGATCGAGACCGGTGGGCAATTCACAGCCTCCGTCAATCACTTCAAGTCGAAGGGTGACAGTGGGCTCGACGCGAATGAGGACGGCATCCCCGACGATCCGTCGAACCCCGATAGCGACCAAGTCGACGGTCAGGGCTATTGGAACGATACCCGGACAAAGGCGGCCGCCGAGCTTATCGCCTGGCTCGGCACCGATCCGACGGGCGCGGGCGACGAAGACCTGATGATCCTGGGCGACCTCAACGCCTACGCCAAAGAAGACCCGATCCAAACCATTCTCGCAGGACCCGACGGCGTTCTTGGCACGGATGACGACTACGCGGATCTTACACAGATCTTTGAAGATC
Organism: Pseudomonadota bacterium; assembly: GCA_038745585.1. Lineage (GTDB taxonomy): Bacteria > Pseudomonadota > Alphaproteobacteria > Rhodobacterales > Rhodobacteraceae > HLUCCA09. Next base: position 317,651 of record JBCDLH010000004.1, on the reverse strand, counting down.
CTGGCGCGTATTCCTTTGTCTTCGACGGGCTGACGGGCACGCTCGACTACGCGCTGGTGAACGAGCCGCTTCTGGCGCAGATCACAGGCACATCGAAATGGAACATCAATTCGGACGAGGCCGACGCGCTCGATTACAACCTGGAGTTCTCCCGCGACCCGGCGCTCTTCGATGGCACGACGCCATTCCGTTCGTCCGACCATGACCCGATCATCGTCGGCCTGGACCTCGACAGCAGCAACGCGGCGCCGATCGCCGAAAACGACGTGTTTACCATCGACTATCACGAGATCGCCGCGCTCGACGTGCTGGACAACGACAACGACCCAGACGGCGATGCGCTCACTCTAACCGAAATCGACGGGATAGAAGGGCCCGCTCCGGTGACGCTGCTCTCGGGCGCCGTAGTCTCGCGCAACGGCGACGGGACGTTGCGCTATGATCCGAACGGGGCGTTTGCCTACCTCGCAGGGGGCGAAACCGCCGTCGACACCTTTGACTACACGACCAGCGATGGCGACTTGGCCGCGACAGCGAGCGTTAGCGTCACGCTCGAAGGCGATCCGAACACCTACAATTCCGGCGACTTCTTTGTCTTTTTCGACTTCACCAATGGCGGCGCAAACCTGTTCGGCTTCAATGGCAACGACCTCTTCATTGCGGGCCAAGGTGTCAGCGGTTTTGCGAAATTCGACGATTTCGACGACTTCCTGGTCAAAGCCGCCGAGGTCTATGACGGGGATATCGAGAAGGCCGGTGTGATCAACGACCAGCGGCTGGATGACGGCGATGGGCCCAACAACATTTCTGTCACGGCTAATGACGCGGTGACGATCGGCGGCTCTGGCATCGCGGGAAGCTATCGCATCCAATTCGACGATAAAGGCGATGCGCAAAACTTTGAAGCGTTTGTCGAGAAGGTCCTCGGCAAGATCGACGACAACAATGTTGTGGCCACAGATCCGGATGACTTCCGCTTCGACATCACGGATGTCGACGGGCCGGATCTTCGCGTGTTCTACGATAAAGCAAACGACGATTTCGGCCTGACGGACGATGGCGGGCTGACGCAAGTGCGTTTCGGCGATTTGGAGACCTTCGTCGAAACCATCGTGGCAGACCTTGGCGGCGTCCAGGTCCGCGACGGCAGCTTCAACGACCAGCGCATCGCTGACGGGGCGACACCTTTTGTACGCGTGAACGGTCAGGATGACCTTATCATCAGCGGCCAGGGCGTTGGCGGTCGGTTCAAGTTTGAGTTCGAGAACGGCGCGCAAGCGGATTTGGCCGAAGATGGACTAGAGACGCTGTTCGCCCTGATCGACACGGCAAACGCCGTCGCCACGGATCCGCTATTCATGGTCTGAGCTGGGTCGTAGTTCAAAACAGTAAAGGCGGCACGCGTCGCAGCATGCCGCCCTTTGCTTTTGTGGATCAGGTTCGTCCAGCCACGGGCGACACCTTAGAAGACGTCGGAGCGCACCGGGTTCTTCAGCCACCAAAGCTTGGCCAGGGCAGAAAGCTGTGCGCGCGGATCGTTTGCCGGCGGCTCAAGCCCGGCCTCGGTCAGCAGGGCAGAGATCGCGCCCCTTGTCTGAGGTCCGATCGCGCCGTCGATGGAAACCGACTGCCCCAAATCTTTCAGCAGGCGCTGCACCGCGCGGGCAAGGTCCCGGCTCTCGGCGGCCTCAAGCAAGCCCAGCGCACGCCCAACCGGCTCGTCGCCTGAAAGCTCTGCCGCTTTTGCGGCGCGCACCAGCGCGTCCTCGATCTCAAAGCCGCCAACCTCGCCCCGCAGAATCATGTTCGCCGCATTGACACCGCCCCAAGCATCGCCCCGGTCGAGCCCGATATCGTAGTATCGGACCGCCTCGCTCAGCGGTGCGTCGAGCTGCCCGCGGACAATCATGCGGCCCAAGGTCGAGGGCGATTGCGGGTGCCCGCCATCCGCCCCGCGGAGAAACCAGCTTGCCGCCGTGGCGAGGTCCGGCTCACTGCCATCGAGGCCGAAGAGCGCCACGATGCCGAGGTTATGGAAGCCGTAGATGTCGTCGCGATCCGCCGAGCCTTGCAGATAGGCGAGGCCGCGCTCTGGGATATAGTGACTGCTGTCCTCGGTCAGAAAGTAGATCCCAAGCTCGTTCATCGAATAGGTGTGGCCAAGCTCGGCCGCCCGGTCCAAGAGGTCAAAGCCGCGCTCGCGATCCGCATCGCTCTCCCCCTCGCGAAGCAGGTAGCGCCCGAGCAAATGCAGCGAGAACGGATCGGACGTGCGCACGCCCTCTTCGAGCAGCACGTTAGCAAGATCCCGATCTTCGGGGACGTCAAAAAGCCGCCGGTCCACCTGCGGCGAGGTGAGCAGCCGCGCCACGGCATAGTTCGCGCGCTGGTAGCCCGCCGCGCGCGCCTGTTCGAACAGGCGAAACGCCTCCTCGTAGTCGCCGCTTGCCTGCACCGCTCGCCCAAGCTGATGAATGAAACGGGTTTCCTCGGGATCCGCCTCGACCGCTGCACGGCAGGCGACGAGCGCGGGCCCGACCTCGATCTCGTTGGCTAGGCGGAAGAGGCCAACGCCGCCCGGATCGAGGACGTCGCCTGCATGGAGGTCGCAGGCGTTGACTTCCATCTGGAGCGTCACACGCATCACGTCGTCGTCGCCCGAGGTCAGCGTGAACGCGTCGACCTTCGTCATCCCGCCCGCGCGCGATTTCTCCTCTTGGAGCTGAGGCACATAGCTCAGCCCTTCGCCAACGCGGACCGATCCGCTGCCCGGCGCCGCCGCAAGCTCCAACGTCGCAAGGACATCCATGGGCACGGTCTCGGCAATGGCGGCCGCGACCGCATCGACCAGGTCGATACTCCGGTCGTATTCGACGCGGAGCGCAATCTCGTCGGGCAGGTCGACATTGGCGAGCCGGAGCGTCCGGCTCGTCTCGGGCGCCGCCTCTTCCTGGGAGGCGACCGCCTGCGTGACGGTCGCCGCACCGCGGAAGTGATACGGTCGCACGAGTGTCGAGCTTTCCCACGGGACCTGCTGACCGTCCGTTTTTTGAAACACCTGCTCGCGGACGGAAGAGAATATCTGCGTCACATCCGCAGCGGGCTTGGTGGAAATCGCGTTGGTGATCGCGGTCACATAGGGCGAGTTGCCGCCCGGCGGCCCGTCGAATGCGACCTCGCCCGGCGCTGTCGAAAACGCCATGAGCGAGTTCAGCGGCGTTCGCATAACGTCAAACCCAGTACGCGTTTCAAAGAGCGACGCGTCGAGGCCGCCTGCGAGCTGCGCCCCTGGGAATGGGTTGTCCCGGCAGGCGTCGATGATCGCGACGTGCACATTTCCCTTCGCCGAGAGCACTTCAACCACGCGGTCAAGCGTCACGGCTTCGACCGGCAGATCGTAGATCGAGTCAAAGCTCACGTCGGTCGGCAGAAGGTAGTTCCTCCGCCCGATCTGAATCCCGTGGCCGGCATAGAAAAAGACGATCTCCGCCCCTTCCTGCACATTTATCGTCGCCTGCCGCAGCAACGCCTCAAACGACTGACGGTCGAGGTCGATCCCGGAAAAGACCGAATAGCCAAGATCGGTAAAGATCTCGGCCATCCGTTCTGCGTCTGCCTTGGCATTGAGCAGATCGGGAACACCGGAGTAGTCCTGGTTCCCAATCACGACTGCGAGGCGCGCAGGCGGCTCTGCTGCGAACGCGTCGGTCGCGACCGCAAAGGTGAATGCACATGCGGTACCGAGCAGCCACCCCGAGTGGCGCATGGCGGGCCTCAGTTCCAGCTGCCGCCGCCGTCGTCACCGCCATCTGAGCCGCCGCCATCGTCGTCATCCCCCTCGGCCGCGTTGCGCTGCAAGATCTGCTGGGCGCGCGACAACTCCGCCTCTTCGGCCGTCGCCGAGACAGTGGTTGCCGCGGTTGTGGTTGCCGAGGTGGTGGTGGTTGTGGCCGTCGAGGTCGCGACGGGGGCTGCTGTCGCTGTTTGCGCACGTGTGATCACCGGCGCAGTGGACGTCGATGTCGCGGTCTGCTGCGCCGCCGGTGCGGGCGCCGTTGTTGTCGTGGTCCGAAAGACCGGCTCGCAAGCACTGAGAACGACTAGCCCGCATGTCGCGAGGGCGAGACTGCGTTGGAAACGATAAGCCATTGTTTTTATTGAAACCTGATCCTGTTACGAGGGCGGCAGCCGGACCCGACCACCGGGAAGTGAAGGCACGGTAACACGCGAAGTTGCAGCTACGTCAACCCCTCGCTCCGCCGCATGCGATGCAAACGCAGGATGTCATCCGAAGGTTTACGGTCGTTAAACCATTGGCGCGCCTACGGCGCCACATGTCGCGGTGGGCTGAGCGGTGAAAGCTCTAGACACCTCTGCCCACAAAATGCGTAAGTCGGGGACGACCGACGCCTTTTGGGCGCGCCGCTCTCGGCCAGCCCGGCCCCGGAGGGAGATTCTGCGATGAAGGACCATTACCGCGCCGTTGTGATCGGAGGGGGCGTCGTCGGCGCCTCGGTGCTTTACCATCTGGCCAAGTACGGGTGGAAAGACGTCGTGTTGATCGAGCGCAATGTGCTGACGGCCGGGTCGTCTTGGCACGCGGCCGGAGGCTTTCACGCGCTCAATGCCGACCCGAACATTGCGAGCCTGCAAGCCTACACGATCGACCTTCTGAGCGAGATCGAAAAGGAATCGGGCCAGTCCGTTGGCATGCACATGACGGGTGGGCTTACGCTTGCGGGAACGCCGGACCGCTGGGAATGGCTGCAATCGGCCTTCCGCACGTTTCAGGCCATCGGGATCGATGATGTGCGCCTTGTTGGCCCCGAGGAGGCACAAGAGCTCTGCCCGATCATGTCGCCCCACGGTATTTTGGGCGGCATGTGGGCCGACCGGGAGGGCTATATCGACACGACCGGGACGGTCCACGCCTATGCCGGCGCCGCCAAGAAGCATGGCGCGGAGGTGATCGAGCATAATCGCGTGCTGGAGCTGAACCAGACGTCTGAGGGATGGGAGGTCGTGACCGAGAAAGGTACGATAAAGACCGAGCATGTCGTCAATGCCGGCGGTCTCTGGGCCAAGCAGGTCGGCCGGATGGCGGGGATCGAGCTGCCCGTTAGCCCGCTCAACCACCATTACCTGATCTCGGACACGATCCCTCAGGTGGCGGAACTCGACCGGGAGCTGCCCCTCGTCGTCGACCTCGAAGGGTTCACCTATATGCGGCAGGACCAGAAGGGCATCCTGCTCGGCATCTACGAGATCGACCACGAGCACTGGATGATGGACGGCGCGCCCTGGGAATACGGCTTTGAACTTCAACAGGAAGACCCTGACCGCATCGAAAAGGAGCTGATCCTCGGCTTCGAGCGCTATCCGGCCCTGCAGGAGATCGGCGTGAAGACCTGGGTCAACGGTGCCTTCACCTTTTCGCCTGACGGCAACCCGCTCGTCGGCCCGGTACAGGGCAAGCCCGGATATTGGTGCGCATGCGCCGTGATGGCGGGCTTCCTACAGGGCGGCGGCGTGGGCAAGAGCCTCGCCGAATGGATGATCCATGGCGAGCCTGAGGCGGATGTCTACGGGATGGACGTCGCCCGCTACGGCCCGTTTGCGGAGAATAAGCAGTTCATCAAGGAGACGACGGGGCAGTTCTATACCCGCCGCTTCGTCATGACCTATCCCAACGAGCAGCTCCCCGCCGGGCGCCCGCTCAAGATGGCGCCGGCCTATGCCGATATGTCCGCGGCGGGCTGCCAGTGGGGCGCGAGCTGGGGCCTCGAAGTGCCGCTCTACTTCGCGCCAAGCGCCGATTTCGAGGAAAAGCCGACGCTCAAGCGCTCCAACGCCTTCGAGATCGTCGCCGAAGAGTGCAAGGCGGTGCGCGAGGCGGTGGGCCTGCTCGATATCTCCGGTTTCTCGCGCTTCGAAGTCACCGGTCCGGGTGCCGAGGCGTGGCTCGACAAGGTCATGGCCTCGAAGCTCCCGAAGCCCGGGCGCGCCAAGCTCGCGCCGATGCTCTCGCCCGAGGGTAAGCTCAAGGGGGATCTGACGATCTTCAATTGGGGCCCCGATTCTGGCGGCAACACGAATTGGTGGATCATGGGCTCGTATTACCTGCGCGCTTGGCATGCTCGCTGGTTCCACGATTACGGGGCCGAGGACGTGACGGTCGAGGATATCTCCGACCAGGTGGTGGGCTTCTCTCTTTCGGGGCCGAACAGCCGCAAGGTCTTGGAAAAGCTGACTGATGGGCCCGTGGGCAAGTTGCCTTTCATGGGCTGCGGGAGCTTAGATATCGGGCTTGTGCGCTGCAAGGTCGGACGCCTCTCTGTCACCGGCGAGCTCGGCTACGAGATCCATTGCACGGCTGCGGAGCACATCGCGCTCCGCCGTACGTTGCTGGAGGCGGGCGCCGATCTGGGGATGCGGGAGGTCGGGTTCAACGCGCTCCTGTCGCTGCGGCTAGAGAAGAGCTTTGGCATCTGGAATGCCGAGTTCACGCAAGGCTACACGCCCGCACAGACCGGGATGGACCGTTGGATCGCCTGGGACAAGGGCAACTTCATCGGCCGCGAGCCCGCGCTCCGAGAGCGCGACGGCAACGGGCCGAAGCAAATCCTGCGGACGCTCGAAGTCGAAGCGGAAGACGCCGATGCGAGCGGGTTCGAGCCGGTGTGGAAGGATGGCACACTTGTCGGCTTCGTCACATCCGGCGGTTTCGGCCACACCGTGCAGAAATCCCTGGCCATGGCGATGTTGGATCAGGACGTGGCCGGTGAGGGCACCGAAGTCGACGTTCATATTGTCGGCGCCGCCCGCAAGGCGCGCGTGATCCCGCCCTCGCCCTACGATCCGGCTGGGATGGCGATGCGGGCCTGAGGCCGTGGAGATCGAGAACGAGGGCAGCACCCGCGCCCGCCGACGGCGCGGGAAAGGGCGACAGGCCGGCGCGCCGCCCGCCTCCAAGCGCAATCCGAACTACCGGCATTTGCGCAACCCTTTCCCGGTGATGAACGTATTCTCCGAGGACGAGGCGCAGGCGATGCATCAGACATCGCTGCGGATGCTCGAAGAACTCGGCATGCGCGTGCTGCTGCCCGAGGCGCGCAAGCTTTATGCCTCGGGCGGTGCGCGCGTTGAGGACGACATGGTCTATGTTGGGCGCGAGATGGTCGAGGCCGCGCTCGCCACGGCGCCCCGGTCGGTCTTATGCATCGCCGGCTCCCGCGCCCGCGATTTCACGCTGGAGCTTGGCGCGCTTACGTTTCAGCCCGGCGCCGGCGCGCCCCATGCGACCGATCTAAAGCGGGGCCGCCGCCCCGGATCGGCGCGGGACTATCGCGAGTACACGCAGCTCGCGCACCATTTCGACGTCTTTCAGATGATGTCCCCCTCGGTCGAGCCGCAGGACATGCCGACGCATCTGCGCCACTACTTCACCACCGACACGCAGCTGACGCTCACTGACAAGTTTCCGTTTCTCTTCGCCCGCGGCACGCCGCAGACGCTGGACAATTTCGAGATGATGCGCCTCTTTCGCGGCCTCTCGGAGGAGGAATTTCGCAGCGGCGTCCACGCCTATACGATCATCAATACAAACAGCCCGCGTACCCTCGACATCGCCATGGCACAGGGGCTGATCGACTTTGCGCGCCACGGCCAATTGTCGATCGTCACACCCTTTACGCTGATGGGCGCGATGGCGCCGATAACGGTGGCGGGTGCGATTACGCTCAGCCATGCCGAGTGTCTGGCTGCGATCACGCTGACGCAGCTTGCCCGCCCTGGCGCGCCGATCTGCTACGGCACCTTCACCTCGAATGTCGACATGAAGTCAGGCGCGCCGGCCTTTGGCACACCAGCGCATTTTCATGCCTCGCTCGCCGCCGGGCAAATGGCGCGGCTGCTCGGCCTGCCCTGGCGCTCGGCCGCAGGCTCGGCCGCGAACATGAACGACGTACAGGCCGCCAACGAGAACCAGCTCGGCCTCTGGGGCTGCCTGCTGGCGGGGGCGACCGTCATCATCCATTCGGCGGGATGGCTCGAAGGCGGGCTCACCGTATCGCTCGAAAAACTCGTGACCGATGCCGAGGTCCTCAACATGATCGCCGAACTCTGCGCCGGCCGCGCCGCGGGCCCGGACGAGATCGGCTTTGATGCGATGGAGGAGGTCGCGCCTTCGGGACACTTCTTTGCCACCGCACAAACGATGGCGCGCTACAACACCGAGTTCTACGAGCCCATCGTCCACGACTACGCCAATTTCGGCACCTGGACGGAGCGCGGCGCGCGCGATTGCTCGACCCGAGCGACCGAGGTCTGGGAACGGATCCTCAAGACCGGTGCCGGGCCCGCGATCGACCCTGATCGCCGCGCCGCTCTCCAAGCCTTCATCGCCAAGCGCACCGCCGAGGGCGGCGCGCCACCCGAGAGCTGAGCGATGCCGGACCGTCCGCCTCCAGTCCTTCACCGCGACGACCCCGACCGCGCGCCGCTTGTCGGCCATGCCAAGGTCACCCGCGAAGACTGGCTCAATGTGGCGCGCGACGTGCTCGTCAAAGACGGCGTGGCGGAGGTCAAGATCCTCGCCCTGGCTGACCGGATGGATGTCTCGCGGTCGAGCTTTTACTGGTACTTTAAAGATCGGGCCGACCTGCTCGATGCGCTTCTCGAGGAATGGAGCACGCGCAATACGGCGCGGATCGTCGAGCATTGCGAACTGCCCGCCATGAACATCACCGAGGCGGTCTGCCACTTCTTTCGCTGCTTCATCGACCCCGCGCATTTCGATCACGGGCTCGATTTCGCCGTGCGCGAATGGTCCCGTCGGGACGACGCGTTGCGCGCGCGGATCGATGCGGCCGACGCGGCCCGGATCGCGGCGGTCACCGCGCTCTTTTCGCGGCATAGCTATACGCCAAAGGACGCCGACGCCCGGGCCCGCATCCTCTACTTCATGCAGCTTGGCTATCATGCGCTCGACGTGCGCGAGCCGATGGAGCTGCGCCTCTCCCGCGTTGGGCCGTATCTGCAAGGCTTCACAGGCGTCGCCCCGGACGCAGATGTCCTAAATGCCTTCTTTGCCGATGCCCGGGCGATCGCCCGATGAGGCAGCACTACTCGGCGTTCTCCCTCCTGCGTGAGGGGCTCAACCGTCAAAGGGGCTGGCGCCCGGCATGGCGCAAGGCCGAGCCGAAAGAGGCCTATGACGCGGTGATCATCGGCGGTGGCGGGCACGGCCTCGCGACCGCCTACTACCTCGCGAGAAAGCACAGGATGAGCCGCGTGGCGGTGCTGGAGCGGGGCTGGCTCGGCGGCGGCAATACGGGGCGGAACACGACAGTCGTGCGCTCGAACTACTTCTACCCAGAAAGCGTCGCGCTGTATGACCTGTCGCTCCGGCTCTATGAGGGGTTGTCGCGCGAGCTTAACTTTAACGTCATGCTCTCGCAGCGCGGCATGCTCATCGCCGCTCACACGCCAATGCAGATGGAGATCTGCAACCGGATTGCCAATGCGATGCAACTGAACGAGGTCGACGGGGCGCTAATCGGCGCGGCGGAGGCCGAGCGCGTCGTGCCGCTCGTCAACCAACAACAGGGTGCGCGCTATAAGTGCATGGGCGGGATCTGGCAGCCGCGCGCGGGGGTCGCTCGGCATGACGCGGTCGCTTGGGGCTATGCCCGCGCCGCAAGCGCCCTCGGCGTTGATATCGTCGAACGTTGCGAGGTTGTCGGGATCGAGACGCAGAACGGCGCGATTTCAGGGCTTGAGACAACGCGCGGCAAGATCCGGACCGAGCGGTTAGGGATCGCCGCGGCGGGCGCGACGCCGGGCCTAGCAGCCGACGTAGGCGTCACGATGCCAATCCACACCTACGCGCTGCAGGCCTTCGTGTCCGAGCCTGTGAAGCCCTGCCTCGACACCGTGCTCCTCTATCTCGGCACGGGCACTTATGTCAGCCAGTCCGATAAGGGCGAGCTTGTCTTCGGCGGTGGACTCGACCGTATCCCGACCCATGGCCAAACGGGCAATTTACCGGTGCAAGAGGAGATCATTTCGGGCCTGCTAGAGATGTTTCCTGCGTTTGCACAGCTCAAGATGCTGCGCCAATGGGCGGGCGTTGTCGATGTCGTTCCCGACAGTTCGCCGATCCTAGGGCCCGCGGGGCCAGACGGGCTCTACCTCAATTGCGGCTGGGGCACGGGCGGGTTCAAGGCAATCCCGGCGGGCGGCTATCTGCTGGCGCATATGCTGGCGAAAGGAGAGCACCACGAGATCAGCCGCCCTTTCGACCTTGCACGCTTCACCCAAGGCCGGCTGATCGACGAAGCCGCCGGCTCCGGCATCGCGCATTAGGGAAGGGCGGCATGCAACGCTTCGAATGCCCCTTTTGCGGCTGGCGCGACGAGACAGAGTTTCGCTTCATCGTCGAGGCTGGAAAGCCCCGTCCAGAACCGGCCGACGCGGTCAGCGATGCGGAATGGGCCGCCTATCTTTATGCGTGCAAAGCGCCGAAGGGCACCGCACGGGAGATCTGGGTCCACCTCACCTGCGGCGAATACTTCATCCTGATCCGCGATACTGTGACCCGCGAGGTCATAGGGTCCGAGCCGCTGCCGGGCGTCGCGCGATGAGCGGTTGGCGACACACCGCTCTTGGGTCCGAGATTGACCGCGCGCGGCCGCTCACGTTCACCTTCGACGGTGCGCACGTTGCTGGCTTTGAGGGCGATACGTTGGCCTCTGCGGTTCTGGCCTCCGGGCACCGCATCGTCGGGCGCAGCTTCAAGTATCACCGGCCGCGCGGTCTCTGGGGCATGGCGGCAGACGAGCCCAATGCGATCTTCGACGTTACTGCGAATGGGGTCACCACCCCCAATCTGCGCGCCACGACGACGCCCGCGCAAGAGGGCCTCGACGTCCGCTCGGTCAACGCCGCGCCGAGCGCCGCTGACGACTGGTTCGGCCTTCTAGACCTTGCGCACCGCTTTCTGCCCGCGGGGTTTTACTACAAGACGTTCATGCTGGCCGGCTGGATGGCCTATGAGCCGCTGATCCGGCGCCTCGCGGGCCTTGGGCGGCTCGACCCGGCGCATACGCCCCCCGCCACCCCGCCGCAGATCAGCGCCTCATGCGACCTCCTGGTGATCGGCGCGGGCCCCGCGGGCCTTGCCGCGGCACGGGCAGCGGCCCTGTCCGGCCGGGCGGTCTGGCTGGTGGACGAGGCGCCCCGCCTTGGGGGCGCGCTCAGGTGGCGCGGCGGCACGGTGGACGGCGTACCGTGGGACACGTTCGCGGGCGCGGTCCGCGACGAGATCGAGGGCAGTGGCGGTCGCATCCTATCCGGCACGACGCTCTGGGGCGCCTTCGACCACGGTCTTTACGCGGCATGGGAGCGCTGTGCGGGCGCGCCGGACCGGCACTGGCGTATCCGCGCGCGGGACGTGATCCTCGCCGCGGGTGCCATCGAGCGCCCGGTGTGGTTTGCGGGGAACGACCTGCCCGGGGTGATGTCCGCCGAAGCTGCGTTGCACCATCTAACGTGCTACGGCGTGTTGCCCGGGCGGCGCATCCTGATCGCCACCGGCAATGACAGCGCCTATCCGGTTGCGCAGGCGCTCGCCGCGGCTGGCGCCGACATCGTAATCGCCGACCAGCGCGAGGATGCCCCACAAGTCAGCGGTATTGAGCAGCGCAATGCAGCCGTCCTCAAAGCCGCGCTCGGCAAGGGCAGCGTCGAGGGGGCGCAGATCGGGCGTCAGCGGATCGAGTGCGACACGATCCTCTGTTCCGGGGGGCATACACCGAGCGTCCATCTTTGGTGCCAAGCAGGCGGAAAGCTCGACTGGAGCGAGGCCGAGGACGCGCTCCTCCCCCGCCCCGGCACCGCGGCCATGCGGGTCGTCGGCGCGGCCAACGGCACGTTTGCACTCGCCGACGCCCTCGCCGAGGGACACCGCGCCGGCGGTGGCGCAGGCAATCCCCCGCAGGCTGACCGGGCGAACGAGACGCCCCGCGCCCCCGTCCGTCCCGATCCAAAGCTGCCGGGCCGGCAGTGGATCGACCTGCAGAACGATGTGACGCTGAAAGACGTCGGCCTCGCCGCGCGCGAGGGCTACACCTCGGTCGAGCATCTGAAGCGCTACACCACACTCGGGATGGCCACCGATCAGGGCCGCACATCGAACTTTGCCGGGCTCGCCGCAATGGCCGCCGAGACCGGACGGACGATCCCTGAGACCGGCACAACGACCTATCGCCCGCCGTTTCAACCTGTCCCCCTCTCCGTCCTTGGCGGAACGCGGCGCGGTGCGCTGTTCAATCCGCTGAAGCGCCTCACGCTCGAAGACGCGCACCGCGCCGCGGGAGCCCGCTTTCGCGAATATGGCGGCTGGCTGCGTCCCGCCGTTTACGGCACGGGCGAGGAGGCCGCTCTGGCGCAGGAGGAGGCGCTCACGGCGCGCCAGGCCGTCGGCCTCTTCGATGGCTCACCCCTGGGCAAGATCGACGTGATCGGGCCGAAAGCCGCCGAGCTCCTCGATTTCACCGGCTACATGCGCATGTCGACCTTGCAGCCCGGCCGCGCCCGCTATGGCTTCATGCTATCGGAGGCGGGGATCGTTTATGATGACGGTGTCGTCCTGCGCCTTTCGGAGAACCGCTTTATCGTGTCTGCCTCCTCCTCCCATGTCGAGGGGGTGCGACTGCGGCTCGAAGACGCCCGGCAAGATCGGATCGGCCGACGAAACGTGTTCATCCACGATGTCACGCAAGCTTTTGCGACCCTGACGGTCACCGGGCCGAGCGCCCGCGCGCTTCTCGCGCGGGCCGGGATCGCGTTGCCCGACCTGCCGCATCTGGGCGTGATCGAAACCACCCATGCCGGATATCCGCTGCGGATCGCGCGGATCAGCTTTACCGGCGATCCAAGCTTTGAGCTGAGCGTGCCAGCGCGCCATGCCGAGGGACTGCGTGCGCAGCTCGACACCGCCCTCGCCGCGCTCGGCGGGCGTTGGATCGGACTGGAGGCGGTTATGATCTTGCGGGCAGAGAAGGGCTTTATCCTCATTGGCAAGGATACAGACGGCCTAACGATGCCCCATGACCTCGGCTGGGGCGGGCCACGGCGCAAACGGAGAGACGAATACCTGGGAAAGCGCTCTCTCTTTACGCCCGAAGCCATGTCGGAGACGCGACGACAGCTCGTCGGATTAACTGTATCCGAGGGCGCGCCGCCCCTTGTAACAGGGAGCCACCTTATCCCGATGCAAGGCACGCGCCGGTCCCTCGGCTTTGTGACATCGAGCTATATGAGCCCGACACTCGGCCGCCCGATCGCGCTTGCGCTCCTCGAAGGCGGGCGGGGGCGGATGGGGCACGAGATCCAGGCTTTCAATGACGGCACGTCGCGGCTCGCGCGCGTCGCGCCGCCCTGTGCGTTCGACCCCGCAGGGGACCGGCTCCATGGATGAGCGCGCCTGGATCGATGAGGCGCTGACGGTAGGGGCGGGGATCGAGATCGGCGCGTGTCGCGTGACGCGACAAAGACCACACCACGCCGCCTTCATCTCGGGCGATCTAGATGCGGCCGTGGCCCGCCTCGCGCCGGGAGCAAACGCCGTCGGGCTCTGCGACTTTCCTCGCAGCGACGCCTATGCAATTCGCATCTCGCGGGATCAGGCGCTTCTGGTAACGGCGTCACCGCTGGAGCCGAGTGCAGGCTGGCATGGGAGCTTCGCGCTCTCGCCCGCCGATGACCGTTTCATACCGCTTGGTGTCACGGGCCCTGGGGCGCGCGGCGTCCTCGCCCAGGGCACGAGCGCCGACCTAGGGCAAGGCTCGCCTTCCGCTGCGATCTTCTTCTGCGGGGGCCACGCCCTGCTCATTGGCGCGGAAAACGGCTATACGCTCTGGATTGAGGCTGCCTACCGCTACGCAGTGACAACGTTTTTGCGGTCCGCGCAACCGATTGAAGGGCCCGTGTCCGAGGCATGAGCGCATGCTTATGCGAGAGCGTCCTGCCGATACCTGCGCGTGCGACCGCTGTCGCAGAGACGCGAAAACCTTGCCATCGCCGTGCCAGAAGGTGGCACTGCCTCTGCTGGGTCTTGGCGCTTGATCCTATCGGACCGACTTGCTTGATCGGGCTCAGCGAGAACCGAGACATCGCGGCACGCGGAGCGGGCGGGACGTATTGCCCAATCCTGCCTCCAGGCGCGCCTCGTCCACTCGGCTCGGCGGCAGCCGCCGCTCAGCCGGACGATGCGGACCGAGCGTCCGGCACGAGTGCGGGTGGGCTCAGATGCACCTGAGCCCGCCTGCTGTGCCATGACGAGGTACGTCAGAAAAAGTACTCGACAAAATCGGTATTCGAGAAAGCCTGCACGCCCGCGAGATCGCTGACGTTGTCGAACGAGGCGATGTGATCGCGGTTGCTGTCATCGCTCCAGTCGGTGTCGTGCCAGATTTCGCCCCGGTCGGTCGTTGTGTTGTAGACGAGGATATAGGCTTCGACTTCAGCACCGGTGTCGTTCTCGATCTGGTTGGACGAAAGGCCGGTCTGCAGCTCCAGCAGCGTGAAGTCATCCGCTGACCCGATATTGTCGATCCCATTGCGGTTCTCGACATAATCCTCCTCGGCCAGCGTCGTCCCCTCAGCCGTTTCCTCGGTGTTCTGGAAATCGACCTCGCTCAGGCCGATCTGATCTTCGCCGATGAGAAAGTCGAGGATCGTGTCCGTCCCTTTGTTGTCGGAGTAGCGGAACTGGTCGGTCCCGTCGCCCCCCGACACAATGTCATCGCCCCCCATGGTGTAGAGGACATCGTCGCCCGAGCCGCCTTGCATGACATCGGCGGAGTTCGACAGCGCGATCCGCAGATCGCCGGAAAAGTCGGTCGCATTGACGTTGACCGCTTGACTGAAGCCGAGCGTATCGCTGCTCCCCGTGAGGCTCACGCCCTCGCGCGCGGTGATGGTGAGGTCCTGGTCACCGGTGATCGAGAAGGACGACGTGCCTTCGTCGATGTTGAAGGCATAGTAATTCTCCGACCCGGTATCGATGGCTTCGATCAGGTTCGCGTCGGCGTTGAAACCAGTAGAGGCGATCTCGACCGCGCCGATATTCTCCGCAATGTAGACAGCGGAGACGTCGTTGCCGCTATTCGTGTTGGCGACGATCTCGATATTGCCGTTCTCGACCGTCCGGAAATCCTTCGTGATGGTGCCGTCTTCGAGCGCGTGCAATTCGAGTTGGAGGGTCTGGCCCACGTTCTCGCCCTCAAAGCGCAGGACGGTGCTGGAAAAACCCTGATCGGAGGTGAAGATGAACCGGTCATCGGATTCGACGCCGCGGATCGCTACGCGGCTGCTATGCGGGCCGCCATTGAAGACGAACTCGTCAACCTGCGTGTATTCGGAGGCCTCCAAGCTGCCGAACGAGGATTGGAACTGAAGCACTTCGATCCCGGTCGCCTCGTTGACGATGCTGGCGGGCGCGGCGGTGTCGTTATCGACGGCGAGCGTATCCGTGCCATCGCCGCCATCGACGCTGTCCTCTTCCGTCAGCGAGTTGTTGTCGAAAAAGAAGATGTCGTCTCCGTCGCCCCCCTCAACGCTGACATTGGCAGTATTGGAGAAGTCGAAATTGTCGTCGCCGGAGCCCGCATTGGCCACCACGTCCTGGCCCGAAGCAAAGCTGATGCTCATGTCGCCAGCAGCGTCGGTCGAGTTGAACGTCGCCGTCGTGCCGCTCGAAGTGAACCCCGCGGCGAGATCACCCGCGCCCTCGACGTTCAGCCGCTCGAATTGGTCGAACTCCGCCACGAAGTTTTGACCCTCCGCCGTGACCTCTAGGTTGGTCAGCCCCTCCACATCGAAGACGTCGATGCTCGAGTCCGTGATCGACAGGGTTTGCGTATCCCCATCGCCGGACGTGGCCGAGGCATCGTAGCGCACGATCAGGTCGGTCAGCGGGTCCGATGTGAAAGTCTCGTTCGGCGTGCTGGAATCGACCACGCTGATATCGACGAGGTTTCCGACACCTTCAAAGACCACGCGTGCCTTGAAGTCGAAGTTTTGCGTGGACTCGCCGTTGACGTCCTGCAGCATGAGCTTCTCAACGCCCGTGGACGTCGTCAGGTCGATGGCGGCATTGAGGTCGCGCGCCCCGCCCTGAACCTCGATGTTTTCGATATTGGCCAGACGCGGGGTCGCGGAGACCGACTGAAAGTTGCCGAACTGCACGCTGAGCGTATCGACCCCGCCGCCGCCATCGAGATTATCGCCGGTATCCAGGGTTATAGCAGTCGCGTTGAACTGATCCTCGCCGGCGGTCCCCGTGAAGGCGGGGCCACTGTCGATCCCGCTGGTCAGCGTGATCGTGTTCACAGGCTGACCGGCGCCGCCCTCGATAAAAGCGTCGGTTTGGGCAAAGCCCGCATCGACGGAGGCTTGCGTCTCGTCCACATCGTCGAGCACATCTCTGGCGGAGGCCTCCGCAGGGGAACCGAACTCATAGACGAAGCCGGCGATCTCGGCGGTGCTCTCCGCCCAGTCGAGGGCGACGGCGACCTTGTTGTTGATGATGTCGAGATCGGGCCCGAACTCTTCGGTATTCTGCGCGCCCGAGATGATGTTGAGGATCATCGATCCCACGGCGTCGGGGTTGCCACGTGCCTCGTTCAGCTCATCGATCCAGAAGGCGCGCCCCTCCGGGTCTGGATCGCGATTGAAGAGATTCTGATAGACGGCATCTACAAACACGCCCGGATCGGCGACGTTGGGGTTGCTCAGATAGGGGTACCGGTCGGTCGATTCCTCTTGGACCGAGAATGACGCGGCCGTTTGCTGCGCGGTAAAGCCCCTTGCGGCTTCCTCGATCCAATAGTTGAAGCCAGCCGGCTCTGGCGAGCGTCCATAATAGCCAACATAGATCTTTGCGATGTCTGCGCGGATTGACATAATACTGGTCCCCCTGGGAATTGTTGGCGTGCGATCCCCTGCACGCCGGTCTCCTGAAGAGGCGCCCCAAGTTGACGTTGTGTCAACGCCATGTGCCTCGGGCTTTGTATGTAAAAATGTCCATATTTTATGGGTCATTCGGCCATAAACCGAGGTTTACGCGCATTTCCCGGCCATTTTGGGTTGGAGCGCAGTCGAAACGTGCCCAGCGACCGGCAAGCCCCCTGAAATGCCTGACCCAGTCTCAGCGCGCCGAGATCAGCTAAGCTGGCGTCGCGAGGGGCATGACTGCCCCAGGCCCACCCTTGACGCAGCCCGGCGTCGGTTGGGCGTCGCAAGGCGCCCGCGGCGCGACCCGGCCGCGCTCTTGGTCGCCAGACGAGATCTGCAGCAGACGCGCGACGGGGGGAGACTGCATGTTGCGACCATGCTCGACACATGGTCGCTGGGCCCGCCCGCGGTCGATCCCTGCCCCCGCGACCGGGGCGAGGACAGTGTTGGGGCCTGGACGACAAACGTCGCCGCTCTGGCACTCTTGAGGCGATCTCCGTCAAAGACGGTACCCCGTTCGTCGAGCCAGACGTCGATCTTGGTGCCTCCCAAGAAAACGGCCGTGCTCGACCGAGCCATTCTCTGCGAACTGGACCGTGACGGAAGCGACGATCTGACGTCTGCGGGCCCCCGAGCGCTGGGCGACCGTACTATATCGGACCGCAGAAACCCCGATACGGGCTTTGGGGATCGCGTGGCGCCGGAGGTCGTGAGAGCGCACGCACTCTGTCGGGGTTGGCGGCCGCATGCGGGCCTCTACCAGACGACGATTTACCATCGGAAGACTGCGCTCTGAGAGACGCGTCCGACAACTCCGAGAGCCGCGGGATGAAGGCAGCCGAGGTGGACGCGGAGACGGTTCAGTCGTTGCATGCAAAGACCGGAGAACGCGCGGTCGAAAACGATTTTTAGTCGCGTGAGCGCGCGCAGCACCCGCACGCTCGCCTGGGACGACCTTTCCGGTTGGGCAGACAGCCGACCGCCGCGTCCTGCGCCCGCCTGAGCGGAACCGAGCGACAGGGGTGCAGCGAGCGGCCTCGTCACCTCGGAAGCTGTCCGAGAGATAAGTAGGGGCTCGGACCGGCGAGACTTTCGCTCGCCGCGCCACGTGGGTCCCTTATATCCGGACGGCCTGGCGTTCGCTTCAGGCCATCAGGTCCAGGTCGTAGCCACCTGCGATCCCGGTCAGCACGGCAACATCCTCGTCCATGTGCCACTTCTCGGCGTTGAGCGATTGCTCCTCCTGCACGGCGAGGCGGACGCTATCGCTCTCGAGCTGGCTGTAGCGCAAGGCCGCGCTATCCGATCCGTTGCGCGTCTGCATGGCCGCAAGGAGAACCGGATCTGCTCCCAGATCTTCGAAGCCGACTTCGGAAAACTCATGGTCAATACCGCCGAATTCGTCGACGTTGAGAAGCCCGGAGATGTCGTCGTCGATGGCAATCCAGTCGATCCGTTCCGGCGCGTGTTGGCCATCGGTTGCCCCCTCTTCCTCGTCGAGGAGGACAGCGAAACCGTCCGCCCCGACCTCATGCACCCGGGTTGTGACGGCCGCATTATCATTGGCGGAAGCAACCTGGGCGAAAACACTCGGAGTATCCGAAAACCCATCGAGGTTGACCTCTACGGCCGTCTCATGGTCGGAAAGCGAGGTGGTGCTACCGGCGGCGATCGTCTGGCCCGAGGCGAGTGTGTGCGTCCCCTCCGAGATCGCCATCCAGCTCACCGTTTCGGTGACGTGCCAGCCGTCGAGATAGTCCCACTCGTCGACTTGGAACTCAAAGCCCTCGGACGTCACGTTCTTGACCCGAACCGTCGCCTCTTGACTGCCGTTCATGCCGACCGGCCCCATCACGACGACGGCGTCTTCGATCTCCTCCTCAAAGGTCACCGTGTGCCAGACATTCTTGCCGTTCTGATAAACCGTTTCGCTGCCCATCTCCATGCGGACGGTTTCCCCGCTCGGGATCCCGGTATCCTCGGCGCCCAGAACGTCGGGGTTGTTGGCGTTTTCGGAAAGCAGGAGCGCCTCGAAGTTGCCGATCTCGGTGTCGAGCACGCTGACGTTTGAGATCGTGCCATCGAAGTGCCACTCGAGGTTGTCGCCATTGTCGTTGCGCTTGCGCGAGGAGGCGCCGAGGATCGTGGAGTTGGCATTGCCGGTCATGCCACCGTCGTAACCATCTGAACTGTCGACGAGGATGCCGTCGACATAGAGCGCAATGCCATCCTCGGTGTAGGTGAATGCCACATCGTAATCCTGCCCAGCGACGATGTCGTCGTCATAGCGCAGGTTGACTTCGCTGTTTTCCGACTGAAAGCGGGCCTTCAGGTTCGAGCTCTGATCGATCCAGAGCGTTAGGTGCCCGCCATCTTGCTTGCCGTTATGGTCCTTTGAGAGCAGCGCCTGGTTGCCATTTCCTGGATCGTCTGCGGTGAAGCTGAAGAGATAGGTGCCCTCTGTCTGCTGCTCGGCTGCGGCATGGGGCATCTCGACATGGTTCGTGCCATCGAAAGTGCCGCCGGCGTTCTTATTGATCAGCGCGACGGGGCCGAGATCGTCGGCGGTCATCCAATCAAAGCGCGTCTCGGCGTCGTCCATGAACGGATTGACCGAGAATGCCATCGGATCGGAGGTCAGCGGACGCCCGTCGACATCGCGGTCGTCATAGCCAAAGATGTCCTCTGGCCGACTAACCGGCGACGGATCGTCAGAGGGCGCGAGCGCTTCTTGAAGCTCGTCGATGGTGCGCACGATGCCGTAATGCACGCCCGCATCGGTCGTCACCATGTCTTCGGTGACCATGTCGCCGATCACAAGGAGCAGGCCAAGCTCATCCTCGTCATGGGCGCCGCCGTTATTGCCCTGCTGGGAATAGGCGCGAATGATCGAGAGGATCGAGTCCGACGTGCCGTCGCCATCGGTGTCGACAGTGTCGTAGTCGATCTCGATATTAACCGTGTGGCCGAGGACAGAGATCGTGTCTTCGTCCGCGTTGAAATCGGCAAAGATATCGATCCCGATCCCGTCGACCCAATGGTCATGCACGCGGTCGTTCTCGCCCGCAACACCGTGCCAGTGGACCATCCGCCCGCCGGTCATCACGTTATCAATGATCGAGTCCTTGGTGCCGTTGATATACATCTCGACGAGCATGTGGTCGTTGCCCTCGCCGCCGATAAAGATGTCGTCGGCATAGAGCGGCTGGTCGACCCAATCGACGAGCTTTAGCAGTGTTGTGTCGATCTGCGGATCGGGGAAGGGCCGGATCGGCTGGTCGACGCCGAGATTGTAGAGCACGAGCTGGCCTGCACGGTCCTCGCCGACATCGCCGCCCGCGATCATCACGTCGTCGCCCGCGCCGGCATCGACAAAGTCCGAGCCGCGTCCGCCGTCGATTGTGTCGTTGCCGTCGCCGCCCGTGATGCTGTCGTCGCCGTAGCCGCCATAGATCAGGTCATTTCCATCGCTGCCGTCGAGCGTATCGTCGCCGGCTTCGCCCTCGATCGTGTCGTTGCCCGCACCGCCGCTGAACATGTCATCGGAAGCGATCATGGGCTGCGGGCCCGAGGGGTTGGTCAGCGCGGCACCGGGGCCATTGTCCATCAAATCGGCGATCTCGGACTCGCTCAGGGCATCTTCGGCCGAATAGCCGCCCCAAACGCCAAACTCCGCCATCGCGCCGTTGAACGGGCTATCGAGATCCTCGTCATCGGTCGCAAACTCGGCCGCCGTCTCGTTGATCTCGCTGCGCCGCTGATCCGCCCCAAAGACCCAGGGCTCTTCGTTCATCAAAAGGTAGGCTTCGAGATAGCCCCCGGGCGCTGGGACATTGCCCTCATCCGGCGTCCAGAGATTGTCCGACAGGGCGACGCCGTCCTTGTAGACGGTCACACCCGTATCGGTGAAGCTCACCGCGAGATGCGCCCAGACACCCTCTTCGAGCACGGGCACCGTGGTTTTCCAAGCGACGTTCGAGCCGCCGTCGCCCGGCGCCATGCGCAGCAGCAGGTTGCCGTCCTCAAGCTGCACGAGGCGCATATGCCCGCCATCGCCGGTATTGACCTGATCCTTTGTGACGATCGCGCCTTTCTTTGACAGATCATCGGCGCGGACCCAGAGCGCGACCGTGCCCTGGGTGATGGCGTAATCGTCCTCATGCTCGAGATAGGCGAATTGATCCTCGCCGTTGAAGGTCAGCGCCGATGTGCCGGGGCGCGGGCCCTCGACAACATCGCCGGTCCGGATCACGGCCTGGTTTTCGTAGAGCGTATAGGCACGCACGGGCGCCTGTTCGCCGCGCCCATCCTCATAGGAGCCGTCGTCATCATCGCCGAGCGACCAAAAGCCGAGCGCCCCGGGCAGGCCGCCCGGCGCGGGCGGCGCGTCTGGGGCGATCATGTCGGCACCGTTGCCACCAGTTTTCGTCTGTCCCGCGGCGTCAGAGAAGCCGAGCTGATCGAACGGGTCGCGCGTAAGCTCGATCTCGGGCGCATCGGACGGCCCAGTGACGTAGGCTTGCGCGTCGGTCCAATAGGGATTGTCCATCAGGTCTTCGGGATCGCCATCCGGCGCGTTGGTGACCTCGCCGGCCTCGCGATAATCATAGCCGTGATAGGTCGTCCCGCCATCGGTGACGGTCTTGGTCTCGCCCACCTGATGCACGGCCTCCGCGACATCGGCGAAGGTCTCGACGACACCATAGGTCACGCCGGCATCGGTCTGGATGTCCTCGACATCGACGAGATCGCCCTCGACAAAGGTGACGCCGATCAGGTCGCGATCATGGGCGCCGCCATTGCCGTGCTGCTTTGACACTGTCGTGATGATGCTCTCGGTCACGCCATCATTGTCGAAGTCGGTATGCTCGACAAAGACGTTCGCCGTGTGCCCGATGACGGCGATGTGGTCTTCCTCGGCGTTGTAGTCGGCGATGAGGTCAAACCCCATCGCGTCGACCCAGTGGGCATGCTGGAAATCATTTTCGCCCGCGACACCGGCCCAGCGTATCGAGCCGTCCGATTGGACATGCTTTTCGATGATGGGCAGAATGCCGTTCAGCTGCGGGGCAAGCAGGAACGTGTCGCGTCCGGCCCCGCCGACGAGGATGTCATCGCCAATCAGCGGCTGGTCCTCATAGCCATAGAGCTTGTCGAAGGCGGGGTTGATATAGCCGTCCGCGGGCCGCGTTTCGGGGATAACATAGCGCTGCGCAACCTTCTGTTCGCCGGCATCGGAGCGCGACACCAAGAGGTCGTCTCCAGCACCGCCGAGAAGCAGGTCCGAGCCATAGCCGCCATCGAGCAAATCGTTGCCCGCCTGGCCGCGCAGAATATCGTTGCCATAGCCGCCATAGAGGGCGTCATCATCGGCGCCGCCATTGAGCGTGTCATCGCCCCCCATGCCATCTATGGTCTGGCTGCCAGCGCCGCCATTGACGAGCTCAGGGTCGTCGATGACCAGCGCGCCCAGAGTGTGGGAGGGGTGATACTCGGCGACGGGCATCAGCGGCACGTCGGCGGGCGGGTTGGTCAGGTCGTCCTCGGCGGCGTAGAACGCGCTCTGGTCGACCGGAAATCCGTCGATCTCGAGCCCCAGCGCCATGCTGCCGTTATTGTCGAAATACCGCAATTCCATCTCGTAGAGGCCGCCGGCAAAGGTGGCCTCGACAGCGGTCTCCTCTGCCGGTCGTACGCCGGCAAACTCCATGATCTCGACACCGCCGAGGCTCAGGCCAAAGCCATCGTCGGAGCGCACCGAGATCGTGTGATCGCCGGGCGGGATGTAGATGTAGCCGGTCAGGACGAGGCCAGACGGCCCCATCTCGATCGAGCCGTCCCCGTCGACGACCGTACCGAGGTCGCCCAGAAACTCCGTCAGGGTCGTGTCACTCTGCTTTGCGGCAAAGGCGATCTCTTCGGCGGTAAAGACGGCTTGCGGATCTGTCGTTGCAATCACCTCGTCGAGTTTGTCGAGCGATGGGATTTTGGTGCCGGGCGCATAGGCAAGCCCGGTGAGCCCCGTTCCCGTGATCGGGATGCCGGACAGCGCCGTAGTCGGGATCGTGGGTGCAAGCCCCGTAATCGGGCCCAAAAAGGGCACGGCGATGTCGTCGTTCGTCGTCGTCATGGGGAGCTCCCGCTTGGTTCGGCAGTCCGACAAACCTGACGCATATGTGCGCGGCGCAAGATTTGTGGTGGCCCCCAGCCCTACTGCCTGTGCTGTTGATTTTTTCGACCGTACTCACGATCCCCACCGCGACTTATCACACTCGATTTTCGTAAATTTTGCCCGGGGCATTCTCTGGCCGAAATTGCGGCAGAGCGAAGGCGCGAATGGAGCGCGCGCCCGCCTGAGCGGAGCTCTGCGCAACGCGGGCGCGGCCGTCCGCAAGAGGCCGCCGATGCGCGCATTGGGCCAATTAGGGAATTAGAAATAAAGGGTTAACCCTGACTGCGAGGTTGCGCCATGTCCGGCCAAGCACGCTTTGTCGGACGTAGCGTCAAATCAGGCGCATTGGCAGCAGCGGACGCTAGGTCAGTGATGCGTTCGCGCGCAAGGTTTGGCCCCAATTCGCCGAGATCGGAAACAGCCAAAGACCGATGGACCTATCGTTGACGCATTCGGGTTGACGGGTCTCATACGGCCGCGTTCGAGGTGCCGATGCTGCCGCAACAAGGACGTTGAAGGGGTGCTGGGATGGGCTGGTAGCGCAGGAGCGTTTCGGGCGAAGAACACATGGGCCGGATCTGCGTTTCCGTATCCGTTCTTGCGCCTAGTTTCGGCGGCTCCAGGCCCTTACCCGTCATCCGTCACGTCCGCTCGTGCAACAGTGTAGCTTCACCGGACGGGCCGTTCGCAGCGTCCGTAACATCCGTGCATTGCCTTGGGGCCAAAAGCCAGAGAGGCCACCTATCAGACAGCCCCCGAGATATGAGGCCGGACATGCGATCTTCCTCCGCGGTTCATCATCGCCGCCGGGACGGACCACACGGTCCCCGCAGCCGTCAGCCGCGCGGCCTACCGCATCCAGAAGCGCAATCCATCGGCGACGCAGTTTATGTCTCTGCCGGACGCCGGACGCTCGCTCGTGATCGGCAATGGCTGGGAGAACGTCGCGCAAACGGCGCCGGACTTCATCGAAGGCCAGACCAGCCACGTGCGCGCCACTCCCTTGCGCGCTGTCGCGTCGTTAGCGTTGGTATACACATGCCGGGTCTTCACGCCGCAGGCGTGAAGACCCGAAGATCCACATTCCGACCGTTGTCCGCTGTTGCCCCACACCCTTAAGTCGGTCATTCTTGGCGTGGCGACGGCTGAACACCCATCGATGGCACGCAAGGTTTTTACACAGGACGATCCGGCCCTCCCAATGAACTACCCGGGCTTCGTCTTTCGAAAGCTCCGCGAAGAGGGCTATCCGGCAGACACATTGCTCGCGGGTACCGGGCTCGAAGAGATGCTGTTGAGCGATCCGTATATCCGATGCGGATTTCAGCCGCTGCGCAGGCTTCTTTTGAATGCAATCACGCAAACCGGTGACCCGCATCTTGGGGTCACGCTCGCCTTGAGCTTCGAACCCGCATACATTGGGGTGCCATCCTACACAGCCATGAATGCAGCCCGGTTCGAGGACGGGCTCTACGTTCTGGCGCGGTTTTTCTTCCTGAGCTTTCCGGCATTCGAATTCCGCTTGATTGAAGGCGAAGCGGGTCTGCACTAGGGGTAAGCGGCCATTCGCCTGCGATCCAGGTTTCCCTTCGAAGACATCGCGTATTTCTGGTTCGGCAGCGCCATCGTCGCCATTCATGGCTTGCTCAAGGCGATGCTACGGGTCGATCAAGTCGCGATCCGTGCGGATATGGCGGTCGACACGCCTGAAGAATGGACGTGCACGGAAGCCAAGATCGGTTTTCCCATCCGCTTCGGCGCCACCGAAAACCAGATCATCTTTTCGAAAGCCCTGTTGGACCGGCCGCTTCCGGGTGCCGATCCGATCAATCATGCAAGGCTGCTGGACCTTTGCGAGCAATTCGCAGCGCAAATGGCGTTCGAGACGACACCTGTCACGCAGGTCGTGTCGATCTTGCAAAACGCGCCCACCTTGACGATGTCGCTCTCGGATGTGGCCGCCGCATTGGGATAGTCCGAGCGCGGTTTGCGTCGGCAGCTGGACCGCTCGGGCACCTCGTATCGCAAACTGCTGGATCATGTCCGCGAGCAGCGCGCGCGCATCCTTCTGTCCCGCAGCGCCCAGCCCATTAAAGCCATAGCGGGTGCGCTCGGGTTCGAATCGTCTTCGAATTTTGCCCGCAGTTTCAAACGCCGGACGGGCCTCACTCCGATGGCGTTCCGGGAACAGGCGCAGGACTAAGCTGGCCGAAAATGAATGCCCACTGGCCGCAGGTGATCCTGACCTGAGGTCGAAGGACGCATCCCTCGCGGTATACGCTGCGCGTGCAGAATACGCGGGGGGCGCATGCCAAGCATATCCAAAGTTGACGTCCGGGCCGACGGCGGCGCGACCGGTGCCGTCCGTCGGCGCCTGTTCACGGTGCTATCATGCGTAATGGCCGGTGCATCGCCGAGCTTGGCGGACGTCACAAGCATCGATCTGACCGATACGACCCCTGGTGCGAGCCTGCCGCGCGAAAGCGGGGGCAGATCCGCCGAGCTTTTGTCGGCGTTTTTCGGGCTCGACAATGGCCTGCCGAGGCTGGCCAGCCGTGCGATCTGCCGCGGTGCGTTCGGCACGGATGGCATGCCGGTGATCTTCTCGACCGAAATCGACCCCACGACCATGCAGGCGGGCGACTTTCGGGTCACCACGGCGTCCGGCGCGACGGGCGAGATGCTTTGCGTCACGCTCCTGCCTGCAACCGATGGCGGTGAATTGCGAACGGTTTTGTTGGTTGGCGAATTCGGCGATGCCGAAGCCGATCCGCCTGTGTCGGTCGAAGTTGTGGGTCACCTTCACTCGATAGACGGGACGTTGGACTTCCGTGGGGCACGGGTCGACGTCACCCCCTTGGCGTCGGGTCCCAGCCTGGTGATGGCTGAAGTTGCGGATCCGGCCTCGCAAGACATGGGTCTTGGCCAGCGCCGCACCGACGGGGACGATTGCCCCTCGGGCGGCATCATGCAGGCGGTACGGGTGGTCTGGGCCGGCGGCGTCACCTTGGAAAACGGCGATGAGCCGGGCGATGCGGAGCGCGATCTCTACCGTGTGACCGGGCGCGCTGCGGACGGGACCGAACGGGAGATTACCCCGGTCGCTCTCGCGGACCTCGGCGATGGCGACAACAACCATCTGCTCTGCCTCGACACCGCCGACATGCCCCTCTCCGTTGCTGGATCATCTGGAGGCGACCGGGCAACTTGAGAACACGATTGTCGTTGTGACCTCCGACAACGGCCCAGATTCTGCCCGAACGTCGCTCGGGAACCCGATTGCCAATCTGCTTCTCAACGGAATCCATCTCCTCGAAGGGATCGACACGTCGCCGGAAAACATGGGGCTCCCCGGCAGTCTGACCGCCATCGGCCCGGAATGGGCGTCTGTCTCCGCGTCCCCGTTCAGCCTCTACAAGTTTTATTCCAGCGAAGGCGGGCTTCGGGTGCCGCTGGTGATTGCGGGTCCCGGGGTCGCGGCGCGCGGCCCTCTCGACGCCCCGGTGCATGTCTCCGACCTGATGCCGACTCTGCTGGATGCAGCCGGTTTGGCCTATGACGCGGGCGCGCTTTACGGGCGCAGTATCCTGCCCGTGCTTGCTGGCAAAACGAATGAGACCCGCAGCGCCGATGAGGTCTTTGGCGGAGAGGTCAGCGGCAACGCGTCGCTCTATTGCGGCAACTGGAAACTCGTGCGAACCGCATTGCCTCGAGGCGATTTCACCTGGCGGCTTTTCGACATCTCGGTCGATCCGGGCGAAACCACCGATCTGTCGCTCGAAAACCCGGAACTCTTCGCGGAAATGCGGGCCGAGTACGAGGCCTATTCCTCCGAGACCGGCGTTCCCGACCTCGGACGCGACGAGTTTGCGACCGCGCAATTGGCTTCGAACCTGACCGAGCGGGTGATCGGCAAATACTGGCCTTACCTTGCCGGCCTCATCGTGGCGCTCTTCGCCGGTCTTAACGTCCTCTTCCGGCTTGCCCGGATGGCGGTCCGCCGCCCGGCCAAATGATCCTCAAACTTACAAGTGCCCCGCGTCGAAGGGCACCTTCCCAAATCCCTGACTTCGGAGACCTGTCATGAACTGGATCGTCATTGCCCTCCTTGTCCCAGCCCTTCTGGCCCTCGTCACATGCCTCTATTTGCCCGCGTTCCTGCGCCTACTGGGCATCCACCGCCACTACACGATCCCCGATTTCGACATGAAGGGGCGGCGGGCACTGATGATCTGCACCAATCACAACAGGCTTGATCCGCTGAAGCGCGATACCGGCGCCTTCGGTTGGGAATTCACCGTGCCGTACTACGCCTTCATCAATGCCGGCATGGAATTTGACATGGCCTCGCCCTAAGGCGGTGAGATCCCGATCCAGCCTGGCTCCTGGTCTTGGCCGTTGGCATGCGACGAAGATAAGCGCTTCATGCGCGACAAAAAGGCGATGCATGACCTCAAGAACTCTAAGGCAATCCCCGATCTCGACCCAAATGATCAAGACGTGATCTTCATGGCCGGTGGTTGGGGCGCGGCCTACGACCTGATGCAAAGCGAAGAGCTGAGCGATTTCGTCACCCGCGCCAATGCCGCGGGCAAGATCCTCGGCTCGGTGTGCCATGGCGCGCTCGGGCTCTGTGGCGCCAAGGGACTGGATGGGGAACCGCTGGTCAAGGGTCGCCGCGTCACGGGCGTGACCAACGGCCAGATCAACACTTTCGGCATCGCGATGACGCCCAAGCACCACGAGGAAGAACTCCGCAAACTGGGGGCGATCTACGAATGCCAGCATGCGTTCCGCGACCCCTTCGCGACGCATACCACGATCGACGGCAACCTGATCACCGGCCAGAACCACAAGAGCGGCTACGAGACAGCGCATCGCATCCTCGAGAGAATGGCGACGCAGCGAAATGTCTGACGCTGACCCGCACCACCAGGGGTCCATGGCGATGCCGCGCCATGGGCTCCACCCACATTTTGCCTGGGGTCCCGTGCACCGGGCCTCCTTCGGGCTGATCTACGGCGCGATCCTCGTCCTGAGCTTGTTGATGGCCATGGACGAGGTCCACGACGGGCCATTCGAGGCCGCCATCGTCCTTTTCGGCTCGGTGCTGGCGGTGACGCTGGCGAAGATCTTCGCCGAGATTTTGTCCCATTCGATGGAGACGGGCGAACGCATCCTGACCCGCAAAGCTTTCAGCGCGGCCTGGCAGCACAGCCATTCGACCTTGCTGGTCGCCAATGTGCCGACGGCGATTTTCATTTTTGCCGGGCTGGGAGTGTTCAGTGCCGGGACGGCCACTGCGGTCGCGCAAGTGTTTTGCGTTTTCGTGCTGGTCGTGCTCGGCGCGCGCGTCGGATGGGTGATCAACCACGGCTGGTGGCTGCCCATCGCCGAGGCGCTCTTTGCGGGAAGCGTGGGTGTCGGACTAGCCGCGATGAAATACGCGATTCATTGAAGTCCGGCCTTCGCCAGAGGCCATGCAGGAATCGACCTCGAGGAAGTGAAGGAGCCTACAATTGAAAAGCAGTACCAGAATGTGGTTCGGCGCGGGCGCTGTGGCGCTGTTGGGCACAATAGCCGCCGTGGCCCTTTCGTCATCGGTGCCGCCATCCGCCGGCACCGGGGCCAATTGTGCCCTGACCGAGACCGATCTGGGCGGCTTCGTGGACATCCCCGGAGGCGGCTTCGTGATGGGCGTGGATCCGCTCTACCCGGAGGAAGGCCCGCCGCGGCGCGTGCTGGTCTCGCCCTTCCGGCTTGAGGCCCATGAAGTGACCAACGCCCAGTTCGCGGCCCTCGTGGCGGACACGGGCTATGTCACCGAAGCCGAGGTGAAAGGCGGCTCGGCCCAGTTCAACGACAGCGACACGCGCGAGGTCTTCCAGTCGTGGTGGTCCCTGGACGCGGACTCCACCTGGCGCACGCCGGATGGCGCGGGCTCGGACCTAACAGGCCGCGACTTGCACCCCGTCGTCCAGGTCACGCTGAACGATGCGCGGGCCTATGCGGCCTGGGCGGGCGGGCGCCTTCCGACCGAGGTCGAATGGGAATACGCGACCAGCCGGGGTCTCTTTGATCCGATGGACCCCCTGTCCGGCATCCGCGCGCCCGATGGCACCGCGCGCGCCAATATCTGGACGGGCCTCTTCCCGGTCATCAACTCCCGGCGCGACGGGTTCGCCGGCACCGCGCCGGTCGGCGGTTACGAGCCGGGACTTACAGGTGCCTACGACATGATCGGGAATGTCTGGGAATGGACTGACACGCCGTTTGCCGCGTCGGTGCCGCGCTTCACGATCAAGGGCGGATCGTACCCCTGCGGCGAGAACTATTGCCACCGCTACCGCGTCGCGGCGCGGGAAAGCTTCGAGGTCGATTTCAGCACCGCCCATATCGGCTTTCGCATCGTGCAAGCCGATATGGGTGGGCATGTCGATTGACCAAGCGCAGCGGTTGTTTCTTCTGGCCATGGGTCTCGGACTTGTGCCGGTGGCCTTGTCCTCCGGCGTGATGCCCGAGTACAGCCTGCCTTTGCCCTATGGCATCAGCGATCCCGACCTTCCCACACGGCACGTCTTCCGGGCCGTCATGGGGCTCTATCTCGGCATGATCTGCTTTTGGCTGGCGGGTGTCCTGCGGCCCGACTTGCGGAGACCCGCCCTGTGGACCGTCTTCGTCTTCGTAACCGGCATCGCCATGGGTCGGCCGTTGAGCCTTGCCCTGGACGGCTGGCCGCAGCCGCTGCTCCTGGCCTACCTGATCGCCGAAATCGTACTCGCCGCGACCTCTTTGGCCCTGATCGTGCTGACACGCGATGCCGATGGAATGGGCGCGACATGAGCCGCGCTGCCCCTCATTGGTTGCCCGCCACCGCCATTTCGGTGCGTCGCGGACTGCCGATCTCGATGATTACCCAAAAAAAGGAGTGAAACGGATGACCAGAACAATTCCCCTCGCCCTGGTCACGATTGCGACGATCGCGGGCTGCACGTCCGAGGTGCAGCAGGAACGGGCAGATCTTGTTGGGCAGCCGATCGATTGCGCCACGGCCGCCGATGACATCACGGCTCTGGCGGGAGTGATCCCGGATCGGGGCGAGCGGCTGTCGAGCGGGGTGCGGCTGGTGCTGCCCGCAAGCCTCGTGGTCGGCGCGGCCACGGGCCAGCTTGGCGACCGCAGCGACATCGCCTCCGGACGGTCCGAGGATCAGATCCGCGCGCGCATCGCGGAAATCGATGCCGCATGCGGCAATGTCGCGGTTACCTTTGAGCAGGCGGACCCGGTATGAGGGATCTCCGTCAGGTTGCCGCCGTCCTTTGCCTCGTGATGCTTGCAGCCTGTGGATCGCCGGACACCTTTGTCAGCCCCAATGCGCAGGTCGGCGCGGCCGATGTGCAGCGCATCTACCTTGCCACGGACCGCATCCTCGCCCCGGACCTGTCCGGGACCACGCAGCGCGGCGGCGCGCTGTCCTTCGCACAATACGACATTACCATCCCGCCCGGCCATCGCCCCGGCGAAGTGGAGTTTTCCGCGACGAACCCCGACCCCGACCGAAGCTTCACGGTCGCGGGATTCTTCGGGCTGGCATCGCTGTCGGAGTTCGGCGGCACGGTTCGATCCGAGACCGGACCCCTTGGCCGGCCCATCGATAGCGCGGTTGTTTATGTGCACGGCTTCAACACCCCGATGGAAACGGCCGTCGATCGCCACGCGCAGATCGCCCATGACTATGACCTGCAAGGACCGCAGGTGACGTTTTCCTAGCCGTCGATCGAGCGGCCCCTGGGATATGTGCGCGACAAGGACAGCATCCTGATCGCACGCGATCATCTTGAAGAACTGCTCATCGAACTGACGCGCGAAAACCAGAATGTCTTTGTCTTCGGCCATTCCATGGGCACGCAGCTTGTGGTCGAAACCCTGCGCCAATTGTCAATCACGGGGCAAAGGGGCGTTCTGCGCCGGATCGGCGGCGTCATTCTGGTCTCACTCGACATCGATCTCAATCTCTTCGAAGCCCAGCATGAACGCATCGACCCAATGCCCGATCCCTTTGTGGTCATGACGTCAGAAAGCGACTACGCCCTGCGCTTTTCATCGCTCCTGACGGCGCAACCAGAACGGCTGGGCGCGGCCCGCGACCGCGACCGGCTTGCCGCGCTCGATCTGCTGGTCCTCGATCTGTCCGGATTGCCGAACGCACGAAACCACTTCCTTGCCGCAACATCACCCGTCGTCATCGATATCGTCACCAGTGCCCCGGCTGACGTGCTGGCGGACAGATTTCCAAGACGCGGTGTGATCGACGTCGCGGCGTTGCAAGCCGCCCGCGCGAGCGAGGAGCGCTGCGTCGTCCGTGACACGGCAGATGGACAGCCATGTATGTAAGGCGAAGGATATACCATTGGACCTGCGCCTGACCGCCGAGTGCCATCGATTTGCCCCCGCCGTGAGATGCGCAGGTGGCGCTCAAGGCGACCAGTTTTCAGGCGAGGTTTCATTGTGACGTGTCGACGAAGCGGACCGCGAAAAGACTCCACCAATGGAGCGCGAGACAAAAAAAGAGTTGCCGTATTCGGCACTCAAGCGGTTGTTGTGACAGGATTTGTACCGCCGCATCCCTGAACCCTGTGCGGCGGCAATGCGGCTAACGCACTGACATTACAAAACCAATCCAGCGGCACCTTCTCGATTGGCACCATTTACGGCGACATTTTCAATGCAAGTTCCGCTAGTTAGGTGCTTCAGGGCAGCGCGGGTTGGGCCGTAGCCGTGCAAACTCCTGAACAAAATCAACAACCTAGGCATGCTGTGCCGCAAGGCTTTTCTCTTGCACTCATTCCGGTTGCCAAACAGATCCGAGGCCCGCAAGGTCCGCAGATAACCTGTCTTACAGCGCTCCAGCGCGACGACCTCCGGAACGCTCTTCGAGCGGCTGCGTTTGGGCGTCATGCTGACGCCATGCCAAAGCGGCCGCCGCATTCACCAGACATCGCACGTCCTTCCTCTATGGAGAAGCTGGGTCCTGAAAGAGGTGCAGCAAGCTGCAAATCGCCATCAGCAACCTTGCGCGAACGACCGGACCCGGCGATCCTGAAACTGGCCCGAGCTCTGGCCCGAGCACTGGCCCCGCAGGCGTCGAGGGAAGATCATGACCTCGAATTCCGCGATTAAGCTAAATCCGGTAAGACGGGCGGCGATCTATGCGCCCTACTCAACCGACCTGCAAAGCGAGAGATCCATCGAGGATCAGATTGCGCTTGGTCAGACTCATGCCGAGCGAGAAGGTCTGGAGGTCGTAACCGCCTATCAGGATGCAGCGCAGTCAGGAACTTCGGTGCTCGGGCGCAACGGCCTGCTCGATCTCCTCGACGGTGCGCGAGAACGCGACTTCGGTATTGTGGTCGTGGAAGCGCTCGATCGCCTGTCGCGGGACATGGAAGACCTCGTTGGGCTGCACAAGCGTCTGTCCTTCCTCGGAATTGAAATCCGCGCGGTTCACGAGGGCGTCGCTAGCACGGTGCTTGTCGGACTGCGCGGTCTGGTTGGTCAGCGCTACCGCGAAGACAATGTTCTCAAGATCAAGCGCGGAATGACGGGGCGTGCCAAGGAAGGGCGCAGTCCTGGTGGTCTGGCCTATGGATATGAACCAGTGCCAGGCGAGGTCGGCAAAAGGCGGATCGTCGTGACGGAGGCGAGGGTCGTTCGACGCATCTTCGATGAGTACTTGGCAGGTAGGTCGCCACGAGACATTGCGCACGGCCTCAATGCCGAAGGCATCATGCCACCACGCGGCGCGTGTTGGAACGCCTCGACCATCAAAGGCAATGCGACGCGCGGGAATGGTATCCTGCAAAATCCGCTCTACGCCGGACGTCAGGTCTGGAACCGCGTCCGTATGGTCAAGGACCCGGACACAGGGCGGCGGGTCTCACGGCCGAACCAGCCAGAAGAGTGGGTGGTCGCGGAGGTGCCGGAACTGGCGATCCTCGCGCCCGGCGACTTTCAAACGATATGAGGAACAAATCGCAGATCTCCAGGCCGCTTACGCCAAGGGCATCCGGTCTGGCGACACCGAAGCGGCTCACGCCATGCGCGAATTCGTCGATACTGTCACCCTCTGCCGCGATCTGAGCCGCACGGGCGGCGTCGAGGTCGAGATCGCTGGACGTCTTAACCACCTGCTTGGCCCAATGGCCTTCCCGCAGGGAGTGAAAGGAGTGTGGGGTGCGGTGGTAGCGGAGGAGGGACTTGAACCCCCGACACGCGGATTATGATTCCGCTGCTCTAACCAACTGAGCTACTCCGCCGCAAGCGCACGCCGGATATGCGAGGCGGTCAGCTCCGTCAAGAGGGACGATGATGCGCGCAGACAGACCCGATGCCGAGCTTGCCGCCCTCTACGACACGCTTTGGCAGCGGCTGGAGCGCGGCGTGGCCGACCGGCGCGCCGCTGCCCGACATCCGGTTTTGGCCACGCAGGCGCGCCATGGCGGGGGCGAGGCCCGCGTCGTGGTCCTGCGCGCGGCCGCGCGGGATGCGGGCGTGCTGACGGTCCATACCGATAGCGCGTCCCCCAAGGTCGCTGAGTTGCGAGATGAGCCGCGCGCGACCCTGCTCGTTTGGGAAACAAAAGCGCGGCTGCAGGTCCGTCTGCGTGTCCACGTCACGATCCGGCCCGGCTCCGCCGAGGAATGGGCGCGTGTACCGGAGGCGTCGCGCCTCTCCTATGGCGGGGCGGCGCCTGGCACCTGCGTCGCCAGGCCGGGGGACGTAGAGAGTATGGCAGACCCTGCGCGCTTCGCAGTACTTGACGCACATATCGGCGAGATTGACCTTCTGCACCTCGATCAACCGGCGCACCGCCGTGCCCGCTTTTGCCGCGAGGACGGCTGGCGCGGCGTCTGGCTTGCGCCTTAGGCGCTGAAGAGCGGGAAAGAGACGCCGATGGCCCAGGCGAGGCAAAAACCGAGGCCCAAACCTTGGGCGAGCGGCCCCGCACGGCGCCCGATCCAGCCGCCCATCGTGCCGTAGATGACGAAGAACAAGAGTATGATCGGTAGGATCAGGACCACAAAGAACAGCCCTTCGAAGTCGAGCGAAACGGCAATCGCCAGGGACACGAAGAGACCGAGCCGCACCGCGAGCCGGCGAAGCAGCGGCGCGCGGCCGCCCGCCGTCGCCAGCGCGTCGCCGAGCATGAAGGGCACGGCCCCGAGCGCCACCGCCGCGATGATCGGGAGGCGGCCCGCATGGGGCACAAAGCTCGCCCCGAACGCGTCGAGCGCCAGCCCGAAAACGCCGATCCCGTAAAGCGCAAGGGCCAGAGCGGCCCAGCCCCCACCCAGCGGCAGACGGTAACCCATCGCATAGAGAAGCCCGATTTGTAGCGCACCGTAGACGGCGAGGTGGAACGCAAGGTAATCTGCCACGAGCACCGGCAGAACGCTCGTCTCGACAGGCCAAAGCACCAAGGGTGCGGCAAGGGCGGGCAGCACCGTCGCGAGTGCGATCGCCCGCCACGTCGGAACCAGCGCCGCGCCCCGCTCGGGAAAGGCCGAGAAGACGGGCCACGCGAGCGCCACGATGCCGACCATCAGCAGCGCGACCCAAGGCCCTCGCTGCGCGACCGGTGCAGCACTTTCGCGTCCGAACGTATCGTCGAGCCAGGCGCGGACCTCGGTCAATGTCGTCTCCGAATAGAGCACGCCCACATGCTCGACATAGGGCGCGACGACTGCGCGGCGGACAATCTCGCCCGATTGCGCCGTCTCGCCCTCCACTGCGCCGGGCGTCACCATGCCCATATAGTCGAGCGCAGCCTCGCGCAGGTGCGGCTCCCATTGCCCGGTGACCATCAAGAGGCGGTGAGGCGTCTCGGCTGTCACCGCCTCCGAATACATCGACACGGCCGCAATCGCGTCGACGTCGTCGCGCTGCGCGGCGGCACGCACGAG
This sequence comes from Pseudomonadota bacterium, assembly GCA_038745585.1. GTDB lineage: Bacteria > Pseudomonadota > Alphaproteobacteria > Rhodobacterales > Rhodobacteraceae > HLUCCA09. The sequence continues at coordinate 282,497 of JBCDLH010000004.1, read as the reverse complement.
CACATCGGTCGCCATCGAGTGCCCCACCAGGGCGAGCCCGCCGCCCGCTTCGCGACGCGCGAGGCCCGCTGCGATCACGCGATTGGTTTCGTCGATCAGCCGCTGCGTGGTGCCGTCGACGGCGTTGACATCGCCCGACATCGGTGCGGGATTGCGCCCGTGGCCCTGAAAGTCAAAGGCAAGCGCGGCGTAGCCCGACCGCGCGAGCGTCAGCGAAAACCCCTGCATGAATTGACGCGACCCAGCAAATCCATGGGCGACGACGACGAGCGGCGCGGCCTCTGTCCCGGGCAGGGCATAGAGCGTCGCGGGCGTGTCGCCGATGCGGAGTTCGGTCGTCTCGATGCCCGCGCTCTCGCGCCACAGCATCGTCAGCGCCGCAAGGATCGCCGCCGCCGCCAGGAGTGCCGCACCGAGACGCAATACGAGCCCCGAACCGCGCGGCGCAGCCGTTTGCTCGCGCATTTCCGGCCCAGGGCCTGCTGCGATCTGTCCGCTCTGCATCGCTTGTCCTCTCCGCCCTGCTCTGCTCTGTCCTCTGGCGACATAGCGGAGCCGCCCCTGATGCACAGTCCGAGCTCTTGGCATGCGGCCAGGCCGATCCCACTGACCCGCGATCTAGTGCTGATCGGCGGTGGCCATACCCACGCGCTCGTCCTGCGTGCGTGGGGGATGACGCGCCTTGCCGGTGCCCGGCTGACGCTGATAAACCCCGCGCCGACCGCGCCCTATACTGGCATGCTCCCCGGCCATGTGGCCGGGCACTATCCGCGCGCAGCGTTGGAGATCGACCTTGTTCGCCTCGCCCGCTTTGCCGGGGCACGCCTCGTCCTGGGCACGGCGGAGCATATCGACCGCGACGCCAAGCGCGTTCTCGTGCCGGGCCGGCCACCGATCCGTTACGACGTCGTGTCGATCGACATCGGCATCACGTCGGCGATGCCACAGATCCCGGGCTTTGCCGCGCATGGCGTCGCGGCCAAGCCGCTCGGCCCGTTTGCACGCCACTGGACCGCGTTTTGCAGCGCCGTCGCCGCCGGGAAAACGCGGCCCGAGGTCGCCGTCATCGGGGCGGGCGTGGCAGGGGTCGAACTGGCGCTTGCGATGCACCACCGGCTGACACGTCTCGGCCAAGTGCCCAAGATCACCCTGATCGAGGCGGCAGCCGCCCTCCCCGAGTTACCGGGCGACACGCGCGCTGTCCTCTTTGAGCGCCTCCGCCGCGCCAACATCCGGCTGATCGAGCGCGAGGCGCTGGCCGAGGTCACAGCCGAGGGCGTGCTGACGGATGCGGGCAAAATGGTCGCTGCCGCACTCACGGTCGGTGCCGCTGGCGCCCGGCCCCATGGCTGGCTCACCGCGCTAGGGCTCGACCATGCGGCTGGGTTCATCACCGTCGACCAGACGCTGCGCAGCGTTTCGGATCCGGCGATCTACGCAGTGGGCGATTGCGCGCATCTCGGCTTTGCCCCCCGGCCGAAGGCCGGTGTCTTTGCTGTCCGCGCCGCGCCTGTTCTCGGGCACAACCTCCGCGCCGAGCTGGTGGGCGGGACGCGGCGCCGGTTCAGGCCGCAGCGGGACTATCTCAAGCTGATCTCGCTCGGCGGGAAGGACGCTGTGGCTGACCGGTCTGGCCTGACGCTCACCGGGCCGGCGCTCTGGCGCTGGAAAGATAGGATCGACCGCGCCTTTATGGCAAAGCTCGCAGATCTCCCCGCCATGGCGCGCGCGCCGTTGCCGCCGAACCGCGCCCGCGGTGTTGCCGAAGCCATGGGCCCGCAGCCGCCGTGCGCAGGCTGCGGCAGCAAGGTCGGATCGGACGCTCTTCGTTCCGCTTTGGCGCGCTTGCCGCACGCAGAACGTCCCGATGTCCTCTCGCATCTCGGTGACGATGCTGCAATCCTGCGAACCGGCGGGGCAACGCAAGTCCTGACGACCGATCACTTGCGCGCGTTTACCGACGATCCCGTCACTTTTGCCCGCATCGCGAGCATTCACGCCCTCGGCGACATCTGGGCGATGGGCGCGCGCCCGCAGGCGGCGACGGCAAGCGTGATCCTGCCTCACATGTCCGCAGGTCTGGCGGAGGCGACGCTGACAGAAGTCTTGGACGTTGCGGCAGACGTCTTCCGCGCCTCGGGCGCAGAGCTCGTGGGCGGGCATACGAGCTTTGGGGCGGAGTTGACCCTTGGCTTCAGTGTGACAGGCCTTGCTGAGAGGGGGACGCTCACCCAGGGCGGGGCACTGCCAGGCGACGCGCTGATCCTGACGCGCCCCATCGGGGCGGGCACGCTCCTCGCCGGCGAGATGCGCCTCAAGGCGCAGGGTGAGGACATCGCCGCGATGCTCCGCGTCATGGCCGAGCCCCAAGGCGACGCTGCGGAGATCCTGGCCAAGGGCGGCGCGCGTGCGATGACCGACGTCACGGGCTTCGGCCTCGCCGGTCACCTGATGGCGCTCTGTGAAGCATCCCGCGTCGGTGCGCGCCTGGAGCTGGACACGATCCCGATCTACTCGGGGGCCGAAGCCCTCGCGGCGTCCGGTCTCCGCTCGACGCTCTGGCCGGAGAATCACGCAGCTGTGGCGGGCCGCATCGCCGGGCCGCTGGACCGCCCACGCGCGGTGCTGCTCTTCGATCCCCAAACGGCGGGCGGGTTCTTAGCGGCCGTCCCCAGCACAGCCGCGAAGACCAGCGTGAAGGCGCTGTGCGCGCAGGGCCACAACGCGGCCCTGATCGGCACTGTCACCGAGGAAAGCCAGACCATCGTCATCACTTAGCCTGACGAGGCATTCACCCCTCGCTGGCAAGCACCCGCTCGACCAACGCTTCGACCTGCGGCCCCAGCGTCTCGACGATGATCTTTACGCCCTTGGCATTGGGGTGGATCGCATCCGCCTGCATCACGTCGCCGACTTGCGCGCCGTTGTCGCGAGCGGCCTCAAGCCCGGCCAGAAAGTTGGCCTCGTAGAGCGCGCCATGGGTGTCGGCGAGCTCGGGATACATCGCCTCAAACGCTGCCTTGAACTCGGGGCCGTAGTTCCCGGGCGCACTGATCCCGATCAAGAGCACCTCGACCCCTGCCGCGCTGGCGGCCTCTAGGATGCCATCGAGATTTGCGCGGCTCACGCTCGGGTCTATCCCGCGCAGAAGGTCGTTGCCCCCCAGCGCCACGATCATCGCGTCAATCTCGGGCGTTAAGGTCCAGCCCACGCGGCTGAGCCCGCCTGCCGTCGTGTCCCCCGAGACGCCGGCATTGACGAGCCGGACATCCTGGCCCCGTGTATGGAGCCATCCTTCGAGCACCGGAACGAAGCCTTGCTCCGGCGGCAGGCCAAAGCCTTGGGTCAGGCTGTCGCCCAGGGCTGCAATCACGACCTCAGCCTGTGCCGCCGCGGGCGCAAGCGTGCTGGCAAAAGCGGCCGAAACTGCGACCACCGTGACGGCCGCCGCCTTGCGCGTCTCGGCGAGCGCGCCATATGCCCCTGAACGCAGCCGCGAAAGGGCCCCCGCCATGGCCGATGCCGTTCTCTCGCTCCACGATGCTCGCCTAACGCTGGAAGGCAATGCCGGCCCGGTCGAGATCCTCAAAGGTATCACTTTGGAGATCGCCCGCGGCGAAACGGTCGGGATGGTCGGGCCGAGCGGCTCAGGCAAATCCTCTCTCCTCATGCTCATGGGCGGGCTAGAGCGCGCCACCGGGGGGACGATCCACGCCTTGGGGCAGGATCTGACTGCGATGAACGAAGACGCGCTCGCCCGCTTCCGCCGCGAGCATATGGGCGTTGTCTTCCAGTCTTTCCACCTGATCCCGACGATGACGGCGCTCGAAAATGTGGCGACGCCTCTGGAGCTTGCGGGCCATGCCGACGCGTTCGACCGGGCCGTGGCGGAGCTTGACGCGGTCGGCCTTGGGGCCCGCACGGATCACTACCCTGCGCAGATGTCCGGCGGTGAGCAGCAGCGGGTGGCGCTTGCCCGCGCGGCCGCCCCGCGCCCGCATATCCTCCTCGCCGACGAGCCGACGGGCAACCTCGACGGCGCCAACGGCCAGGCGATCATGGATCTGCTCTTCGGCCTGCGCGACCGGCATGGGGCGACGCTCGTCCTTGTCACCCACGCGCCGGAACTCGCCGCGCGTTGTGACCGGACGCTGCGCCTTGCCGATGGGCAGCTCGAAGCGGAAGAGCGCCGCCGGAGCGCGGCCGAATGAGCGGGATGCCCGTTGCGCTGCGCCTCGCCCGCCGCGAGCTGCGCGGCGGCCTGCGCGGCTTTTGGGTCTTTCTCACCTGCCTTGCCCTCGGCGTTGCGGCGATCGCAGCCGTCGGATCGGTGCGCGAGAGCATCGCGCGGGGGCTGGAGCGCGAGGGCGCAACGCTGCTCGGAGGCGATGCGGAAGCGTCTTTCACCTATCGCTTCGCCTCCGACGACGAGCGCGCCTGGCTCGAAGCGCAGGCGACGCAGGTCTCCGAGATCGTGGACTTCCGCTCCATGCTCGTCGTGGAACGGGCGGAGACGGAACGCGGGCTCACGCAGGTCAAAGCGGTCGACGACGCCTATCCGCTCTATGGCGAGATCGTGCTCGACCCGCCGATGTCGCTTGAGACGGCACTCGCGGTCACAGACGGCCTGCCCGGTGCCGTCATCGCCCCCGCGCTCGCCGACCGGCTCGCCCTTGAACCTGGCGATACGTTTCGCCTCGGCACGCAGGAATTCCGCCTTTCCGCGCTTCTGATCGGCGAGCCCGATGATGCTGGCGACGGTTTTGGCCTCGGCCCGCGGACGCTGGTACGCACCGACGCGCTCGCCAATTCCTCGCTGATCGAGCCGGGCACGCTCTTTGAAACACGCTATCGTCTTGCGCTGCCGGGGAGCGCCGATTTGGCCACGCTGGAAGCCGAAGCCATGGCGCAATTCCGCGACACCGGGCTGCGCTGGCGAGACAGCCGCAACGGCGCGCCGGGCGTCGCGCAATTCGTGGACCGGCTCGGCGCGTTCCTCGTACTTGTGGGGCTCGCCGGGCTCGCCGTTGGCGGGGTCGGCGTCTCTTCTGCCGTGCGCGCCTATCTCGATGGTAAGACCGAGGTGATCGCGACGCTGAAGACGCTGGGCGCCGAGAGCCGGACGATCTTTACCGCTTACTTCGCGCAAATCGGCGCGCTTGCGGTCCTCGGGGTTGCAGCGGGGCTCGTGATCGGGGCGCTCGCGCCGGTGCTCGCCGGTCCGCTCATCGAAGCACGGCTGCCTGTCCCTGCAGCAATCGCGATCTATCCGGGGCCGCTCCTCGAGGCTGCGCTTTACGGCGTGCTCACAGCGTTGGTCTTTACGCTCTGGCCCCTCGCACGGACCGAACAGGTGCGCGCCGCAACGCTTTTTCGCGATGCGGCAGGCACCACGCGCGCGCTGCCCCGCCCCGTCTATCTCGTCGCGACCGGGGTGCTCCTTGCCCTTCTTGTTGGCGCGGCGGCATGGTTCTCGGGCGCCGTCCAGATCGCCTTGATGACCGCAGGCGGGATCATCGGTTCACTCGTTCTTTTGGCGCTGGCCGCGCGCGGGATCAGCCTTCTTTGCCGGCGCCTTGCCCGAACGCGGGCCGTTCGGGGACGGACAGCGCTGCGCTTGGCCCTCGGCGCCGTTGGGGGACCAAGCGGCGCGACCGCCTCGGTCGTCCTCTCCCTCGGGCTTGGCCTGACAGTCCTCGCCTCTGTCGGCCAGATCGACGCCAATCTCCGCGCCGCCATCGAGCGCGACCTGCCCGATGTGGCGCCCTCCTACTTCTTTGTCGATATCCAGCCCAATCAGATCGACGGGTTTCTCACCCGAGTCGAAGGCGACGCCGCCGTGAGCCGCGTGGACACCGCGCCGATGCTGCGCGGCATCATCACAGAGATCAACGGCGTGCCCGCGCGAGACGTCGCAGGGGAACACTGGGTCCTCGATGGGGACCGCGGCGTGACCTATTCCGAGGATCCCGGCGCGCGGACGACGATCACCGAGGGCGTTTGGTGGCCCGAGGGCTATGAGGGCCCGCCCCAAATCAGCTTTGCCGCCGAGGAAGCCGCCGAAATGGGCCTCGCCCTCGGCGACCGGATGACTGTCAACATTCTTGGCCGCGACATCGAGGCGGAGGTCACGAGCTTTCGCGAGGTCGACTTCTCGACCGCCGGCATCGGCTTTATCCTGACAATGAACCCGGGCGCCCTGCGCGGCGCACCGCACACGTTCATTTCCACCGTCTACGCCGCAGAGGACGCCGAGGCGCAGATCCTCCGCGATGTCGCCGCCGCCTACCCCAATGTGACCGCGATTCGCGTGCGCGATGCGATCAGCAGGGTTTCGGACGTCCTTGCCGGGATCGCCGCCGCGGTCACCTATGGCGCCGCGGCCACGCTTGTGACCGGCCTCGTCGTTCTGATCGGAGCGGCTGCGGCGGGCGAACGGGCGCGCGTCTTCGAGGCGGCGGTGCTGAAGACGGTCGGCGCCCTGCGCGGGCAAGTCCTCGCCTACCTCGCAATCCGCTCCGCGCTCTTGGGCCTCGCTGCGGGCGCGGTCGCGATCTTTGCGGGCGGTGTCGGCGGCTGGGCCGTCACGACTTTCATTATGGAGACCTCTTGGGCGTTTGAGCCCGTCTCCGCCCTCACAATCGTTTGTGCGGGCGTCCTCGCGACGCTTCTCGCCGGCCTGGCCTTCGCCTGGCGCCCGCTCGCCGCCCGCCCCGCCCGTGTCCTTCGCGCGCGCGAGTAGCACGGCTCCCACGGCCGCTCTGCGGGCGATGCGCGTTGGCGCGTCCGGCGGGGATATTTGAAAGCCCAAAGACGAGACGCCATCCTTTGTTTGCCCAGCGTGGGCGGTCGGCCCAACCGCAGCCGAAGGCTGCCGGGCCCAACGGAAGGAGGCGCCGCACGGCGCCGAGTGGAGGCGGGAGCCCCGCAGACAGCAAGCGCTTCAGGCGAGGGGCGGGATGGGATCCAAGCCGTCGAGGGGCGCGTCCCGCACCTGACGGAGCAGGTCGATAAAGCCCGCGACCTGGTGCGCGCAGGTCAACCGGCCTTTCTCCGCCGTGGCAAGGCCCGCGTCTCCCACCGTGCCCTTTGGGTTCAAGTCGCGCGCGATCCAGCCGCGGGAGATCGGGCCGATGGGTTGGAGCGCCGCATCTTCCGCAGCGGAGGCGAAGCGCTCCGCCTTCGACATGTCGACTGTCTGCGGTTGAAAGTGCAGCATGAGCGAGGTCTCGGAGTCTCCGCCATGGATGCCATAAGTGCGCTCAAACTCGGAAAAGAGGCCCTCGGGCGCGCCGAACGCGCCCCACTGGCACTTCACCGCCAGCATCCCTGCCCGCACTCGGAGCTCGCGCGAAAGGATCGAGATGAGGTCGAGGTTACCGCCATGGGAGTTGACGATGACGATCTTGCGCACGCCCGCCCGAGCAACCGAGAGACCGATCTGTGTCCAGGCCGCGAGGGCCGTCGTGGCGTCGAGCGTGAGCGTGCCGGGCGCGTCGAGATGCTCGTTCGATTTGCCGACGGCCTGTACCGGCAAGATGCGCGGCTCAAGATCGTCGGGGCAGCGGCGGCGCAGCTCGGCCAACATCCCCTCGGCGATCATCGTATCGACCCCGACCGGCAGATGCGGCCCATGCTGCTCAATGGCGGCCGTGGGCAAAACAGCAATCGTCGCCATTGGGTCGATCCCGGCAAACTCAGTGCGACGGTAGTCGGCCCAGTCGAGCCGCCTCACCCCCCCGCCCCGTCCACCGTACCGTAGGTCGCGTCGAGCCGCATCCGCAGGTACTCGGCACCGGTTACTGCAGGGTACTTTGCCGCCCCCGTGCCCGGCAAAGCAGAGATCACCGCATCAGGGTTTGGGTCTAGAAAGAACGCAATCGAGCGGCGCGTGCGCTTTGGCGGTGTGACGCGGTGCGGCGTCGATGCATAAAGGTCATTTGTCCAGCGCATCAGACAATCGCCGATATTGACGACGAACGCATCCGGATGCGCCGGCAGGTCGATCCAATCCCCGCCGCGCGGGCGGACTTGCAGCCCAGCCTCGCCATCGGTGCGCAAAAGCGTGATCGAGCCGTAATCGGTATGTGCACCCGCCCCAATCTCTCCGGCCGCGCCGCTTGCGGCCGGATAATGCAGCAGGCGCAGCGTCGCGAGCGGCGCGTCGAGCTTGTCCTCAAACCACAGATCGTCAAGCCCCAGATCCCGGGCGATTGGCCGATGTAAGCACCGCCCCAGGTTGAGCACGGCCTCGAAGTAGCGCAGCATCACATCGCGAAAGCCGGGCAGATCGGGCCAAAGGTTGATCCCGCGGAAGGGCTCCCCCGCCAGGATCCGCGGATCCTCGGGCGATAGGTCGAGCCCGATATTGAACGCCTCCTTCCGGTCGACCGTTTCCGGCTTGCCGTCATCGAGGTTTTCGCTGCCAAACGGAGTCCAGCCTCGATTGTGCGGGTTGTTCATGATCGAAAGGGGCGCCTTGTCGGCTTCGGGAAGGGCGAAAAACGCGTCTGCCGCAGCAAAGACGTCGTCGATCAAACGATGATCGACGCCGTGATGGCTTAGGAGGAAAAACCCAGGCCCACGGCACGCCGCTCCCAGATCGTGCACGAACCCGTCCTCATCGCCGCCTCCGGCATAGCGCTGCCAATCGAGGAGGGGAATGGCCCGCGCGGACGCCGTCACGCTGTCGCCTCACGTTGGGTTGGGGCGCGATAGCCCGTGAGCCGGTCCATCTTCGCGCGCACGCGACCGAGATGCCGCGCCCGGCTCGCGGGTGTAGAGGCATCCATGTTGTAATGGGCCGCAAAGACGGTGCGCAGGGGCTTGGCGCAAACAAGCCCAAGGCCCCTGAGAAGCGTTCGCTTGCCCGGCGTCCCAATATAGCGCGTCAGCCACCAACTCGCCCCGCATGTGGTAAAAACGCCGAGACGCTTGACTTGCGTGAGTGCGGGCCGGATCCCTGCTTGGCCGTCTTTGGGCATTAGGAACGCGACATCCGGCAGCATGACGCGGTCAAGCCAGCCTTTGAGGATCGCTGGTTGGCCGTACCACCATGTCGGATAGACAAAGATCAACGTGTCGCACCAGGCAAGGTCGGCGATCTCCGCCGAGACCGGCCCACGATTGGCCGGGCTGTCGAGGTACGTCTCCCATTCCTCTGCGCTGAGAGTGGCGCGAAAACCCTGGCGATAGAGGTCGTGTAGGCGGAGTTCGGCCCCTGCCGCGTCGAGCCGTTCGAGGACCGCGTCGCGCACCGCAGCGGTAAAGCTGCCCTCCTTTGGGTGGCAATAAACGACAAGCGCTCGCATCGGCTCAAAACTCCTTCATCTCCCTCTCGACCCGGGCCAGAAACGCCTGCCGTTTCGAAACACTGGCCCGGTTCATGTCATAAAGCGCCAGATACCGCATCTTGCGCGGTCGGCAAACGTGCCAAAGAGCGCGCCGGACAGAGCACCGCGGCGGGTCGCCCGCAAAAAGGGCGCGCATCCGCGTGCCGCCATAGGTCGTCACGGCGGCGAGCCGGCGGATATGCGTGAGGTTGGGTTTAACGAAGCCGTCTTCGAGACGGAACGACACGCCCGGCAGGAAGACCCGATCAAAGAAGCCTTTGAGAACAGCCGGATAGCCGAAGTTCCACACCGGAAACACCAAGACCAAGGCTTCGGCGGCGCGCAACCTCTCCACATAGGACGCAACCGGCGCGACGTTTGCGCCGACCGCATGATAGCCGCGCCGCTCGCCCTCGGTCAGAACGGGGCTAAAGCCTTCGGCGTTCAGGTCGCAATCGTCGACCTGCCAACCCCGCTGCTCGAGTGTCTCTACAACGGTGTCGTGCAGGGAGGCCGAATAGCTCTCAGGGCACGGATGCGCAAAGAGAACAAGCGCTCTGGTCATCCCTGCCGTCCCTGCGCCGTGGCGGCTGCCCTGCCGCGACAGAGTATTTTCGCCAAGCTGATGGAGGCGCAATAAGCAAGTATTAAGGTTAACGCGCGACGATCGACGGCGCGGTACAGGCTGGAGAGCCGATGACCGCCCAAGGTGATGGACCGGCTCCGGGGCACCCCGGCCCGGACATGCCGCGCTCCGGTCCCCTCGGGCAGCGCCCAGCGACCACCCCCTCGGGGCCGGAGCGCTCTTCTTCCATCAGCTTGGTAGAAATACTCACGGCGCTGCGGCCTGCCCTCCGCACCGCACCCTGCGGCCGAGGCGCAAGACGCGCCATCCCGACGGCCGCCGCATGAGCGATGAGCGCTCCGTTTCACTCCGCCGCTTGAATCTTGGGATAGGCGTACATGCGGCCATAGTCCCAATCCGGATCATCCCATGCGATCATCTTTCCAGGGTTGAGCAGGCCTTTTGGATCCGCCTCGCGCTTGAAGGCGAGCTGCCGGTCGTCCACCGTTTGCCGCCCGCCTTCTTCGAGCGTGTAGCGATGCGGGTTGAAGACCATTGCCCCCAGTTCCTCATGGCGCCGAATGATCGCGTCGAGCCGCTCTTCGGTCGTGAACTTCACCAGCGTCAGCCCGGCGAACATGCATTTGCCGCCCTCGCGCAACACCTCCAAGTGCTGCAGGAGCTCTGGCGAGAACTCGGAGCGGATCTGCTCCACCAGTTCCATATGCCGAGGATAGCCGTAGCGCACCTGCAGATACGTGATTGACGGGTCAACCTTGAGCGCGCGGAGCGTGGTGTGGTTCCAGCCATACTCAAAGACCGGCCCGGGCGACCGATCCCAACCGGTCTCATCATCCGAGCGGTAGATTAAGCGTGCCGCGGGCTGCCGGCCAAGGAAAGTTAGGAACCCATCCATGGCGTGCGGCGCGACCATGAGCGCAACCAGATGTGTGGCCTCGCCCACATGCGGCCGCACCCGCTGAAAGTAGGCATGCGCCGTTGGTGCCTCAAAGACGGTGGAGAGCTTGATCAGGATGCCATCTTCATTGGCCACATCGAGCGCGAACTGCGCGGCCTCCGTGAAGTCTTCGAACGCCACGAAGAGACCCGTCCAGGCATAGGCCGGGGCAAGCGGCATCTCGATCTCGGTGATGATCCCGTTCGTGCCATAGGCGTGGGACACCCGTGCGAGCTCCTCGCCGGTAAACTCCAAAACACGCGGCTCGTCTTCCATCGTCACCACACGCAGGCGGATGATATTGCCCAGATCGCGGAGCGACCCCCACGTGCAGGACCCGACACCGCCCGACCCGCCCGCGATGAAGCCGCCGATGGTCGCGGTCGCCCAGGTCGAGGAGAACATGCGCAACTCCTGGCCCGAATGCGCGATGCAATGGGCGTCGAGATCCTTGAGTAGCACCCCAGGCTCGGTCACCACACGGCCGGGAGCCATGTCCTTGACGCGGTTCAGATGCCGCAAATGCATCACGCAGCCGCCTTCCAACGGCATCGCCTGCCCATAGTTCCCAGTGCCCGCGCCGCGCGTCGTCACCGGGACATTGTGCCGGTAACAGGTCTTCAGCACTTCGATCACCTCCGCCTCGGACCGCGGTGAAACAGCGAAGTCGGCCATCACATGGTCGAGCCGCGCCTTCAGCACCGGCGAATACCAAAAGAAGTCCCGGCTTTTGGCCTTGAGCGAGGAGGGGTTCTCGTCGAGGTCGAGATGGGCAAGAGCGGCTTTGGCGGCGGCGATATCGATGCTCATTGCGCGGGCTCCGGGATGGCTGTCTTGATCATGAGGTCGTCGAGCTCGGCATAGTCGGGCAGGGTCCGATCGATCGGCACACCGCCGCGTAGCACGATCCGGTCGGCCTGCGGGCGCGCAAAAAGCTCGGTCCAGGACCGCGCGCGACAGATCACGAGATCGGCGGGATGGCCGGGGGCAATGTCCTGAACAGCAAAGCCGCACGCATCGGTCGGTGTGCAGAGGACTGACGAGGCCCAATCTTCGCGCGAATGGTCGAGATGGCCGATCCGGGTCGCCTCGCGAAGAACCTCGATCATATCCATATCTCCATAGGCATAGAACGGATCACGGGTATTGTCTGACGCGAAGGCGACCGGGATGCCCCGCGCGCGCATCTCGTGGACAAGCGTGATCCCGCGCCCGCGCGGCGTGCGCCCCGCGTGGCGGTCCTGTAGGTAAAGGTTACACATTGGTAGCGAGACGACGTGGATCCCGGCCTTCGCCACCAGATCTAGCGTGTCTAGAGCGCGCGCCTCATCCTGAGTCGAAAGCGAACAGCAATGCCCGACGACGACGGGCTCTGCAAAGCCGGTCTCAAGCACTGTCTCGGCAATTGCGCGCAAGGTCTCGGATGCCGGATCCATCGTCTCGTCCACGTGGAAATCCGCCGCAAGGCCGCGCGCCTCTGCCATCCGGAAGAAGGCACGGAGGTGCGCGCGGAGTTCGGGCACTGGATAGGTTACCATCCCAAGTACCCCGCCTGAGGCGGCCACCAGATCGGCCGTATGGGCAAACGCCCCATGCTCGGAGAAGCTGTCGATCCCGATAAGGCAGACCCCTTGAAGGTCGATCCGCCCCGCCCAATCCGCGCGTAGCGCGCGGAAGACGGGCCAGGAGATGTCGTCCTGTGGCGGGCGCGAGTCGATATGCGTGCGGATCGCGCGGGTCCCGTGGGCAAAGGCGCAGCGCAGGGAGAAGTCAGCACGCCGGCGCACATCGTCCGCCGACCAGTTGGCCTCCGTGTCGGCCCGCACAGCGCCCAGCGCGCCCAGAAACGTGCCGTCCGGGTTCGGTGCACGGTCCCAGATGTGGCCCTTGTCGAGATGCGCGTGCATGTCCACGAAAGCGGGAAAGACCATGGCCCCCCCAAGGTCGAGCGTCGCGCCCCCACTTTCGGCGATCCGCCCCTCTGCGATCGAGATGTCTCGCAGGACGAGATCACCGGGCTGGCCCAGAAGGCAGGCTGGGACTGTGGCGTTCAGAAGACGAATTGGTCCCTCTGCGATCCGGGCGGCCAGCGTGTCAAAGCTCATCATGTCTCCCGGCGCACCGCGCTCTCGTGCCATTTGCGCAAGAGCATGTGCGAGAAGAGCGAGAGAAGCGCAAAGATGAAGACCCCCATCGCCGCAACCAGCGACAGCGCCGCGAACATCCGCGCGATGTTGAGCCGATAGCCAGCCTCTTGGATCCGAAAAGCAAGCCCCGAGCCGATCCCGCCCGTGCCCGCAACGAGCTCGGCGACGACCGCCCCAATCAAAGAGAGCCCGCCCGCGATTTTGAGCCCGCCAAGAAAATAGGGCAGCGCCGAGGGCAGTTGCAGCATCACCAGCTTCTGCCACCGGCTCGCGCCGTAGATCTGAAAGAGATCCCGCAGGTTGTGATCGACCGAATTCAGCCCCAGCGTGGTCGAGGAGAGCACCGGAAAGAACGCGACCAACCACGCGCAAAGGAGCATCCCCGCGATCTTGCTGTCGACATAGATGAAAATAAGCGGTGCAATGGCGACAACGGGCGTCACCTGTAGGATCACCGCGTATGGGTAGAACGACATCTCGAGCATTTTCGACTGGTTAAAAAGGATCGCGAGCCCCGCGCCCCCGATCACCGCAAGTGCCAGGGCCATGACAGTGATCCGCCCCGTGAGCCAGGCCGCATCCATCAGGATCGCGAAGTCGCCGGTCAGAGAAGCCCAGACGCGGTCGGGACCGGGCAAAATGTAATGCGGGATCTCGTTCCAGACGACGACCCGATCCCAGAGCCAGAGCGCTGCGACCATCACTAGGACCGGCAGCGCCCATTTCGCGACTCTGTTGATCCGCCGCGCCCGGGCGCGGCGGACTTCTTCGACATCGACCTGCGGCGCGCCGGCAAGGCCCCGTTGCTCTTCGGCCAGGCTCATCGCGCCCCTCCCACTCTCGGATGCGCGCGGCGCCGGGCCATATGCCCCGCTCCGGCCTGTTCCTGCGTCGATGCCCGAGTCCGTGTCCTTGTCGGGGTCAGTGCCTTTGCCCGTGTCCGGACGATCCCCATCGAGAGGGCCCCGCCCAGGGCTTCTTCTTGCGGCAAATATCGCCGCCGGAGGCGTCCCACTGACCCCGCCGGGCGCTGTGCCAAGGACAAAGCGCCGCCGCACGGCGCAGCCGTGCCTGGCCCAACGGAGGCGGGCGCCGTCAGGCGACCGTTGGAGGCGGGAGCGCCCCTCATGCCGCCTCCCCCATCGCTGCATGCAGCGCATCGGAGGCCGCTCGGCAATGGGCGGCGTAATCGGCCGAGGTGCGGAACGTCTCCGACCGCGGATAGGGCTCGTCCACCGCCAATTCGCGGATCACCCGGCCCGGGCGCGCCGCCATGACGACAATGCGGTCCGACAGAAAGACCGATTCAAAAACGGAATGCGTCACAAAGATCACCGTACAGTCGATCTTCTCCTTCAGCTTTAAAAGATCGTTGTTAAGCTTGAACCGCGTGATCTCATCGAGCGCGGCAAAGGGCTCGTCCATTAGGATCAGCCGGGGATGGGTGACCATCGCCCGCGCAATCGAGACGCGCATCTTCATGCCCCCCGAAAGCTCGCGCGGATAGGCATCCATAAAACTTGCGAGCCCGACGAGATCGAGCGCATCCTTGACGGCATCGCGCACCGAAGACTGCGTCTTGCCGCGGAGGCGAAACGGCAACGAGACGTTTTGCGCCACCGTAGCCCAAGGCATCAGCGTCGGCTCCTGAAACACAACGCCGAGATCGCCCTTTTCCCGCGCGCCCTGCCACTCGATCCGGCCCGCGGTCTGCGCCATCAGCCCCGCGATCAGCCGAAGCGCCGTCGACTTGCCGCAGCCCGACGGGCCCAAAAGGGAGATGAAATCGCCCTCGCGCACATCGAGCTGCATTCCCTTTAATGCGACAACGTTGCCGCCAAAGACCTTGTCGACCGCACCCATCGTGAGGAGCGGCGCGCGCGACCTTTGCGCCGGGGGCGCTCTCCGCTCGGGGGCGATGGTTTGGGGCTGCATGCTCTCCCCTCGCTTTTGGACTACACCAATCCTGGACGAGGCCCCTGTTGGACGAGGCCTGTGTTGGACTAGGGCGGCGGGAGCGCGCCCCCACAGCACGCTCCCGCCAAACGGGCTGCCCCGTTGGGCAGCGGCCCGCCCTAGTTAAAGAGGTCCATTCCGACCTTCTTGTTCGTGAAGTCAAGCGTATAGGCCGCCTGCCAGTCGAGCCCGTCTTCGAGCACGCCCGCCTCGACGAGCAGGGTGTAGAAGTCTTCGACCTTTGCATCGGTCATCGCGCCAATCCCCATCTCGAGCGCATCGCCCGAATCCACAATACCCTCTTCGCGCATCATGTTCTTGGCAAAGTCGATCTTGTCCTGGGTCATGTCCGGATTGGCCGTCTTGATCAGCTCATCGGCCGCCGCGCTGTCGCCGTAGAGGTAATTGTACCAACCGGTGAGCGAGCCATCGACGAAACACTCTACGACCTCGGGCCGCTCGTCAATTGTGGCCTGCATCGTCTCGATCGTGGTTGCGTAGCTCGAATAACCGGCATCGGCGATCAGAAAAACGTTTGGCTTAAAACCCGCCTCTTTTTCAACGGCATAAGGCTCCGATGACAGGTATCCTTGCATGCCGACGCGCGTGTCGGCGATGAAGGGTGCTGGGTTAAACGTATAGGGTTGGCGTTGGTCGGCCGTGAAGCCGTGCGCCGCGATCATCCACTGGTAATACGAGGCAAAGCCGTTGTCGCCGATCAGGAGCGTAAGGTCCTTTAGCTCCTCCCAGCTGTCGGCCTCACCGGGGTGTGCGAGGATCACCTGTGGATGCTTTTGAAAGATCGCGGCGACTGAAACCACGGGGATCTCTTCCTTGACAGCGTTGAACGCCTGGAGGAGATCGCCGCCCATATGGAAGTCGATCCGACCAGCGAGCATCAGCGCTCGATTGTTGACCTGCGGACCGCCCGAGATGATCTCCACCTCGAGCCCACATTCGGCGTAGGTGCCGTCGGCCACCGACTGATAAAAGCCCCCATGCTCGGCCTGGGCCAGCCAATTGGTGCCAAACACGACAGGTGTCAGGTCCTGCGCTTGAACGGCTGCCGCGGTCGCAAGCGCCGTGAGCGCGGTGCACGTCAAAAGGGTCGGTTTCATTGATATCTCCCCAGTGTGATGTTTTGCGCCAAACTAGAAGCGCAGGCCCGCAGGGCGCAGGGGCCACGCGGCATAGCTGCGGAGACTATGACGGTTTGCGCGGCGCGCTAGCAAAAACCGCACGGCCTGCTCGATTTTTGAGCGCCTCCGACGACGAGGTCCCGCTTCCTCTCGCCGCGCCCGTCCCGCTGGGGCAGGAGAGACCCCGATCACGAGGAGATCCGCGATGCCACACAAGATGCTGCGCCCCGCTTCGATTCGGGCGCCGTTTGCCCGCTATGCCCACGGAGTCGAATTGTCGCCTGGCCAAAGGCTTGTGCTCGCTGCGGGTCAACTCGGCATCACGGCCGATGGCCACATTCCCGAAGGTGCAGAGGCGCAGGCAGATCTCTGCTTTGCCAATTGCGCCGCCGTCCTGGCCGAGGCCGGGATGGGCGCCGCGGACGTGGTGCGGATCAATGCATTCGTGACGGGCCGCGCGCACTTGGCCGGCTACATGGCGGCGCGAGACCGGTGGCTGGCCAGGCGCGCCGAAGACGCGCTGCCGGCCTCGACGCTTGTGATCGTCTCGGGGTTCACGCGGCCCGAATTCGTTGTTGAAGTGGAGGTGACTGCCGCTGCGCCCTAGGCACGCCTAGACGCCGGCCGACGCAGCTAGCCGATGGTTGACCTTGCTCCGCTCTTTGCGGCTGGCCCAGTCATTTCGGGCCATGCGCTTGCCGCCTTCGCCGCGATCCTGCTCGGCGCAGTGCAATTCGCACTGCCGAAAGGAACGCCGCTGCACCGTGGCGTTGGCTATAGCTGGGTCGGCATTCTGGGCTTTGTCGCTGCGAGCAGCTTTTTCATACACGAATATCGTCTGGTCGGCCCGTTCAGCCCCATTCACTTGCTCTCGGTGCTGACGCTCTGGTCGCTCTCGCGCGTGATCCTCACGGCGCGGCAGGGCCGGATCAGGCGACACCGGCGGCTGACGCGCGAGCTCTATGGCCTTGCGCTCCTTCTCACGGGCCTATTTACGCTCTTGCCCGGCCGGATCATGCATACCGTGATCTTTGGTGCGTGACCGCGAGCGCCTTGGGCAAGGCGGCTGACAAGCGAAAGCACCAGCCTACGTCCCATCAGCGATGGATCTCTTTCGCAAAGGACAGACATGGACCTCGTCGCACTTCTGCTGACCGCCACGCTCTTTGGCGGCATGATGCTCTACTCCTTCGCCTTCGCGCCGTTCCTCTTTCGCGAACTCTCACCAAAGGCTGCGGGACCGCTGATCCGAGCGGCCTTTCCGCATTACTATCTCTTTGTGATCGTTGCGGCCGTCGCAGCGGGCCTTACGCTCGTTGCCGTCGACCCGCGCAGTGTTGCGCTCATGGGGTGGGTGGCCGCGCTCGGCGTGCTCTCGCGCCAAGTCTTGATGCCGATGATCAACACCGCGCGCGACGCCGAGCTTGCGGGCGAGGTCGTCGCGGCCTCCCGCTTCAAAGCGCTGCATGGGGCGTCCGTTGCAGTAAACTTCGTCCAGCTCGGCTTGATCGGCTGGGTGCTCGGGCGCTTTCTCTGAGGCGGGTGCCCTTGCTCCTCATGCTGAACGCCGTCATGGGGCGGCGATGACCTTTGCCCTGCCGCCGCTCGCCGATCTTTCGACGCTCCCCTTCGACACACTGATCGACACACGCTCCCCCGCCGAGTTCGCCGAGGACCATATCCCTGGCGCGATCAACCTGCCGGTCTTGTCGAATGCAGAACGTGCGCGCGTTGGGACGACTTACACACGCGAAAGCCCGTTCAAAGCGCGCAAGATCGGCGGCGCCCTTGTCGCCAAGAACATCGCCCTCCATCTCGACGGCCCGCTGGCCGAGAAGGACGGGAGCTGGCAACCGCTGATCTATTGCTGGCGCGGGGGGCAACGTTCGGGTGCGTTTACGCTCTGGCTGCGCGAGGTCGGCTGGCGCGCGCAAAGGCTCGATGGCGGCTATCGCAGCTATCGCCGCGCGGTCGTGAAGCAGCTCTATGATACGCCCTTGCCCCATCGTCTTCTCCTTCTCGACGGGAACACTGGGACGGCCAAGACCGAGCTCCTCCATCTGGCGGCGGGGCGCGGCGCGCAAATCCTCGACCTTGAGGGGCTGGCGAACCATCGGGGCTCCGTCCTCGGCCTCCGCCCCGGCGGACAGCCCGCGCAGAAACTCTTCGAAACGCGTATCTCCGCCGTCCTTTCCGCGCTTGATCCGGCACGCCCGGTTCTGGTCGAAGCCGAAAGCAGCAAAGTCGGTGACGTCCTTGTGCCGCCCGCATTATGGACCGCGATGCGCGCGGCTCCCCGCCTGGCCCTCTCGGCCGCGGCGGACATGCGCGTGCAGTATCTCTGCCGCGCCTACGCCGATCTTTTCGCCGATCTGCCCCTCTTTCGCGAACGTCTGTCGCTCCTCATCCCGATCCAAGGGCGCGCCAAGGTCGCCGAATGGCACGAGCTGGCAGACGCGGGCGCGTTCGAGCCCCTGGTGGCCGACCTTATCGCACGCCATTACGACCGCCGCTATGCCGCGGGCCGGGCCGAGCGCGCGCCCGCGACAACGCTCCCGCTGACGCTCGACGCCGATGGGCTAGCGCGCGCCGCCGACGCAATCGTGGCACACCTCAGCCGGATCTAGCGAAACTCGCGGCGCGCACTATCGGACTTTCCGAAGATATGTTACGGGATTTCCGAAAGTCGCTTTCCCGCCCAAGGAACCCGCCATGTCCTCCTCACTCAGCCCGGCGCCCTTGGCGTCACCGCCCAATGTCTATGACGCCGAGCCCATCCCCGAGACCGCACGCGCCGAGGTGGCAAGCCTGCTCGCTAGCGGCGACCTCTTCCGCTATACCGCTGCCGCCGACGCTCCGGTAACCCTCCTGGAGCGGGACTTTGCCGCCCATCTCGGCGCCCGCTATGCCCTTGCAGTCGCGTCTTGCTCGGCCGCGCTCTTTCTGTCCATGAAAGCGCTCGATCTTCCGCGGGGCGCGCGCGTCCTCATCCCCGCCTTCACCTTTGCCGCAGTGCCCTCGGCCGTTGTGCACGCAGACTGCGTGCCTGTCCTGGTCGAGGTTGGCGCGAATTACCGGATCGACGTTGCGGACTTCGAGGCAAAGCTCGACGACACGATCAGCGCGATCCTGATCAGCCACATGCGCGGCCACACCTCCGACATGGACGCGATCCTTGCCCTCGCCCACGCGCGCGGCGTGCCAGTCATCGAAGATGCCGCCCATTCACTGGGGACGACATGGCACGGCCGCAATATCGGCACGCTGGGCGAGATCGGCTGCTTTTCGTTCCAATCCTACAAGCTCGTCAATGCAGGCGAGGGCGGGATCCTCGTCACCGACAACCCCGAGCTGATTGCGCGCGCCGTCATCATGTCGGGCGCCTATGAGCATGCCTGGAAGAAGCACGAGGGGGTCGGAGAGGACGCAAGCCTCCAAGCCGCGTTCGCGCGCTGGCAGAACAAGCTGCCGCTCTACAACACACGGCTAAACAACCTCTCGGCGGCGCTTGTCCGCGCCCAGATCCCCGAGATCGCGCGCCGGGTGCGCGATGGGCTGGCCGGGCACGACCGTGTCGCCACCCAGCTGAACGCCTCGCCGTGGATGGAGGTGCCGGCGCCACTCGGCCCAGAGCGGCGCGCCCCGGACTCGATCCAGTTCAACCTGTGCGGCATGTCCGACGGCGAGGTCGATGGCTTTACCGCACGCGCCGCTGAGGCCGGCGTAAAGGTGCAGGTGTTCGGTCGCTCGGCGGACAATGCGCGCGCCTTCTGGAACTGGCAGTTCCTGCAAGGTGGGGTGCCCGATTTGCCGCAAACCCGCGCGATGCTCTTGCGCGCATGCGACGTGCGCCTGCCCGCGCGGCTCACCCGTGCCGAGCTTGACTATATCGCCAACGCGCTGGTCGGCGCCGCAGAAGAGGTGATGGAGCGGCAACCCATTTTCGGGACCTGAAGCCAAAAGACCGCGCGCACGCCCTCACAACACCCTGAGATCCCCCGCAAGCCACGGCATCCGCGCCGTTGCCGGGCCGACCGTGAGATCCGCAACCAGCCCCCGCAACCGTCCCGCCAATTGCGCCGGCATCTCGCGCAGAATGCCCCGGCGCGCGGTGAGGCAGATCCGGCGAGAAAGCGGCGCGAACGGCAGCGGCCGCAGCTCGACATCCTCACGAAATCGCTGTGCGCGGAGATAGCCGAGCGGAGTTAGGATCGTCCAGCCGGCGCCAGAGGCCACCATCGCAAGGATGGCGTGATAGCTGTCGAGCTCAAAGCGCGGCGTCAGCGCCCATCCCTGCCCTTCGAGATGCGCTGCGATCTGCCGCCCCATCATATGGCGCTGCGTGTAGTGGATGAGGGGCATATCGCGGAGCGAGACGGCCGCCTGTGTCCCCTTTGCGACGGCTGCGACGAAGGGCTCGACCAGAAGCGGGTGCACTTCCATCCCCTCCACCGCGGCAGATCCAAGCTCGGCTGCGACGATGACGTCGAGCGCACCGGTATCAAGCAGGTCGTAGAGCCGGTGCGAGGCGCCGGTTTCCAAGAGAAACTGGCAACGGCGCAACTCGCCCGCCATGTCAGATAGCAGGCGCGGCGTCACGTCGGCGTCGAAATCCTCGATCATACCGAGGCGGAGCCGGGTCAGCGCCGAAAGGTCCGGCGAGGCAAGTTCGACCCGCGCCTCCGACGCTTCTCGCGCAATGACGATGGCGCGACGGCGAAACGTCTCGCCCGCGGGCGTCAGCCGGGCCGGGCGATGCGCGCGGTCCAAAAGCTCCGAACCCAGCGCCGTTTCCAGGTTGGTGAGCTGCTGCGAGACGGCCGACACCGAGGCCCCCAAGCGCCGGGCGGCCGCCGAGACCGAGCCCTCCTCGGCGCAGGCCAGGAAGATCTCGATGCCCCACAACGATATCCGCCCTGATTGGTCTGCCATGCCGCCCCTCTCGCTCCCGCATTCCCGCAGTAAGGGCTTGTTCGGCGTAAACGTAAACGCCAATCCGCGACGGCGCGCTCGACCCATCACAGTCGGTCAGGGCACCACCGGATGCAGGCCCGGCCGCTGCCAACGCGTAAACGTGCCCGCAATGGCCGCCCCGGCACGCAGGGTGGTTGGGCGGGCGCTTGCCGGGGCGGCCCGCCGCCTCCGCTCTGCTCAGGCGGTCTTTAGCACGCTCTGCCGCTTGTGGCGCATATTCGCGTCGATGAAATCGAGCACGAGGGGCCGAATATTGTTGCGCCAGGACTTACCCGCAAAGATCCCGTAATGGCCCGCACCCGGCTCCAGATGGCTAGCTTTCTTGCTGTCGTCGAGCCCGGTGAGCAAGCCAAGTGCCGCGACGCACTGCCCCGGCGCCGAGATATCATCGTTTGCGCCCTCGACCGTCTTCACGGCAACGTCGGTGATCTTCGAGATGTCGACCGCCTTGCCGTCAACGACGAAGACGTTCCGCGCGATCTCGCGCTCCTTAAAGACACGCTCAACGGTCGACAGATAGAACTCTGCCGTCATGTCCATGACCGCGAGGTATTCGTCGTAAAACCGATTATGCCGGTCATGGTCCGATGCTTCCCCCTTGGCCACGCGCAGGATCTGATCCTTGAAGGCCGCAGCGTGGGTCTCGGCATTCATCGCCATAAAGGACGCAAGCTGTTGGAGACCGGGATAGACCATGCGTCCCGCCCCTGGATACTTGAAGCCAACCCGCTGCAGCACATGCCGCTCAAGCTGGCCCATCGTCACTCGCCGGCCAAAATCGGTGACCTCGGTCGGCGAGGCATCTGGGTCGATCGGGCCGCCGATCAGCGTCAGTGTATTGGGCTGGGCGGCCGGGTCTTCTTCGGCGAGATACGCCGTTGCTGCCAGGGCCAGCGGAGCTGGTTGACAGACCGCGATCACGTGCGTGTCGGGGCCGAGATGGCGCATGAAATCAACGAGGTAAAGCGTGTAATCCTCCACGTCGAACTTGCCGACCGAAACAGGAATGTCCCGCGCATTGTGCCAATCGGTGATGTAGACCTCGCAATCGGGCAGGAGCGAGACCACTGTTGACCGCAAAAGCGTCGCATAATGCCCCGACATCGGCGCAACGAGCAGGACTTTGCGCGCCAAGTCTTTTCGGCCCTGCACGTCGAAATGGATGAGGTCACCAAACGGCTTGCTCAGCACGCTTTGGATCGTCACGAGATGGTCACGCCCGTCCTCGCCAACAACCGAGGAGATCCCCCAATCGGGCTTGGCCACCATCCGCGAAAAGCTGCGCTCCGTCACCTCGCCCCAGGCGGCCGTCCACTGCACCATCGGATTGGCCGCGAGGCCGAAGACCGGGAAGGAAAACGCCGCTTTCGCGGTCGAGCCCATCCACTCATTGGTAATCCGCAACGACTCCATATAGTCGTAGGTCATCATATACTTCATCGTGCGCCTTTCTCGGGCGGGAGGCTCGGAACAATTCGTCGCTTTGCTCGATCAGAGCGCGCGCCGTAATCAGGCCGGACGATACGGGGGGGAGGACCCGATGGCAATGGACACGGAAAGCGACCAACCGCGCGTCGGTGGCGACCTGGAGAAGCTGAACGCAAACATTGCCCGGATCGAAGAACTGTCCCAACGTATGGTCGCCGCGCTGTCCCACAAGCGCAACATCGAGCCAGGCTTGCAGGGCCCAGGGCAAGACCTCTTCGTGCGCGCCGCCTCCGCCTATATGGCCGAGATGATGTCGAACCCCACCAAGATTCTGGAGCATCAGGTCAGCTACTGGGGAAAGACGCTCAAGCACTACGTCGATGCGCAGCAGGTTCTCGCCTCCGGGCGCCTTGTCGCGCCGGAAGACCCGACGCCGGCAGATCGCCGCTTTGCGAGCGAACTCTGGCAGACACATCCCTACTTCAACTGGATCAAGCAGCAATACATGCTGTCGGCCGAAGCCGTCTCCGAGGCGGTCGAAGACATCGAGCATCTGAGCCTTAAGGACAAACAGCGCCTGCGCTATTTCTCACGCCAGATCGTCGACATGTTCAGCCCGGCGAATTTCCTCGGCACCAACCCCGACGCCCTCGCCCGCGCGGTCGAGACCGATGGCGAGAGCCTGGTCGCCGGACTTGAAAATCTGGTCCGCGATCTCGAGGCCAATGACGGCGATCTGATCGTGACCCTCGCCGACAAAAACGCTTTCCGTGTTGGCGAAAACTTGGCGACCACGTCCGGCAAGGTCGTGTTTCGCAACCGCATGATGGAACTCATCCAATATGCGCCGACGACCGACAAAGTCTTTAAGACGCCGCTGATCATCTTCCCGCCTTGGATCAACAAGTTTTACATCATGGACCTGAAGGAGAAGAACTCTCTCATCAAGTGGATCGTCGATCAGGGTTACACTCTCTTCGTGGTGAGCTGGGTCAACCCCGACCCGTCTTACCGCGACACAGGAATGGATGCCTATGTCGAGGAGGGGTACATCGCCGCCATCGACGAGGTTAAAAAGATCACAGGCGAGGACAAGGTTAACGCTGTTGGATATTGCATCGCAGGGACGACCCTTTCGGCGACGCTATCGGTCCTCAAGCAGCGGGGTGATAAATCCGTGCGCTCTGCCACGTTCTTTACGACGCTCACGGACTTTTCCGACCAAGGCGAAGTCGGGGTCTTCCTCGAAGATGATTTTGTCGATGCGATCGAGGACGAGGTTTCGCGCGAAGGCATCCTCGACAGTTTCTACATGTCGGCGACATTCTCTTTCCTGCGCTCCAACGACCTGATCTATGCGCCGGCCATCAAAAGCTACATGATGGGCGAGGCGCCTCCGGCCTTTGACCTGCTCTATTGGAACGGCGATGGCACCAACCTGCCTGCGCGTATGGCGGTCGAGTACCTCCGCGGGCTCTGCCAAGGCGACAAGCTCGCGCTCGGGACGTTCCCCTTGCTGGGGACGAACGCACGCTTGGCCGATGTCGACGTGCCCGTCTGCTCGATCGCTTGCGAGACCGATCACATCGCCGCCTGGCGCTCGGCCTATCGCGGGGTGCAGGGAATGGGGTCGCGCTCGAAGACGTTTATCCTTTCTCAGTCGGGCCATATCGCCGGGATCATCAACCCGCCGTCCAAGCAGAAATACGGGCACTACACCCATGAAGACATGACGCTTGCGCCTGACGACTGGAAAGCCGGCGCGACCTTTCACGAAGGCTCCTGGTGGCCCCGCTGGCACGACTGGTTAAAGACCCGCGCCGGCGCAAAGGTCGCCGCGCGCCAGCCCGGCGATGCAAGCCACCCTGCCCTCTGTGACGCCCCTGGCACCTACGTGCTGTCCGAAGAGGTTTAAGCGGCGCGACCTAACACGTGTCTTTGGACTGCCGTGGTTTTAGAGGGCGACACTCTCAAAGCGTTCGGTCGTCGGCTCGGTTTCTCAAAGCTGCCTGCGGTATAGACCGTGACGTTGGGTGGCCCGGCCTGTCGGCCCGAGCCCAAGGGACGACATGGTTTCAGCAAACCTACCGGAAGCGGTGCGAACGATGGCGCCGAACTTCGGCCATAAAGGACCGTCACGCTCTCACACGCAAATGGTAAGCGCGAGGCGGGACCTATGAAGGTAACTACTCTTTTCGTGGCCGCAGGGCTCGGCATCGTCGCCAGCGCAGCGACAGCGCAAGAGCAGCCGCTGTCGCTCGATGCCCGCTTCGCCGCAGCGGAGGGCCCTTTCGAGACAGGGACGTATCAGGCGCTGAACGCGATCGAAGACCTCCTTTACGGCCTGCACCGCTACGGGGTCGGGCGTGGCTTTAACCAATTCATGGGTTTTCGCCTAAGCGGTGAGATGGGCCGCGACCATGAACTCAGGACAGCAACGACATTTGTAGACACACTGCGGCAGTTCGCAGCGTCCTTAGATGAAAGCCGGTCAACGCTGGCTCAAACCTCTGCAATCGAGGCGACGCCCTTTGTCTTGGACGTGTCTGAGCTTTGGTTCGACGTGGATGGCGACGCAACGCGAGACAGCGGCGAGGCCGCAACGGCAGTCCTGGCGCAACTTTTGCCCCGCAGACCGGGTCAAGCCCTCCCAGAAGGCCCTCTCGAAGTTCGCTTTGACGGCGCTGATCATGCGTGGCTGATGGCGTACACACACTTTCTTTCGGCGATGACCGAAGCCATTCTCGCCTTCGACCCGACCCCCGTATTCGAAGACCTTTTGATCGCGCGAGAGGGCCTTGAGACCCTCCCAAACATCCCCAACACCTTTGATCTCGCGGCCGTACGCCAGAGGCTTGCGCGTCTCAAAGACGACCAGGCGGACCTTGCTGCAGCAGAGGCCACCCGTAGGACAGCCCAAAAAGAACTGGGCACAGCGCAACGTGATCTGCGTGAGGCCCTCGCTGGCGCCGATGCCGACACCGACACAGCCGCGCTTGAGGACGAACTGCGAGTAATTGACGCAAAACTCGAAACGGCCATGCAAGAGCTGCGAGAAATCCACCGCAGCAAACGGATCCTACGCCGGCAGATTATGGCGGCGCGCTCCAAACTGCCTGCGGAGCCAGGCAGCCAAGCGTTGAATTCCAGAGAACGGATGGCCGCAGCGGTAGAACAGTCACGCGAGGCGATCGATGCGGTCTACGCCCTTGTCCAAGCCCTGAGGCAAACGCCCGACGCAGATGCCATCAAGAGGATCGAGGGACATCTCCGCGAGATGCTGGCGCAAAACCGGATCCTTTGGACCACCGTCGTGGCCGAAGAGGACGACGATCGGGAATGGATCCCGAATGCGGCGCAGACGAACGCGTTTGGGCTTACTGTCACGCCGGTCCTTGCGGAAGCATGGCAAACGGTCCTTGCGGACGCCGAAGCACTCTTGGACGGGCGCCTCTTGCTGCCACACCCGGCGCTTTCGGCCGATATGGGCGTGAACGTGGCCGCCTGGTTCGACGACCCTTCTCCGATCGATCTGGTTGGCTGGATCCATGGTCGGGACGCTTACCCGTATCTCGCGAGAGGTCCTATGATCGATGGGGAATCGTGGCTCGCGTTCCAGAGGGAAACGATGGGCAACGGCTTTGCCTTTGCGCTTTTCTTCAACTGACGGCGCCCTTGCGCGGATCGCCCTGCGCATGCGGCACAGCGCATGGCGGAGCTGGCTTACCCAGGTTTAGGCCTCTGCCGGGCGGAGTAGCCGAGCCATCGTAACCGCCCCGGCCCGAGCGCGCTCCCTTGCCTTTTGCTGCGGTGCAGCATTTTTCCTTGCAATGCCGCACTGCAGCATGTATGAAAATGAGGCAACCGCAATAGGACGGGGCGCCCAGAACGGACTACCCGGCATGGGCTTGAGATTAAGGAGAGAGACCATGACGAATGCGAATGACGTAACAAAGATGATGCAGGACATGATGGCGGCATTCCCGATGGATGCGACGGCCATGCAAGACGCCTTCAAGACCCAAGCGGCGCTCGGCGAGAAAATGTCCAAAGTTGCGCTCGAAGCGGCGGAGAAGTCGACCGAGATTTCGGCCAAGTGGACGAAAGAGTCGCTCGCGAAGATGAGCGAAGTGACGAAGCTGAAGGACGAGCCCACGGATTACACCAAGGCGATGACCGACTATGCGTCGGCTCAGGCCGAGATGGTCGCCGAGACGATGGCCGCGTTCGCCGAAGTCGCCAAAAAGGTCCAGATGGAAACGGTCGAGCTGATGCTGGCCGCCGGCAAAGACTTTTCCGAGGACGCGTCCGCTGCCGTCAAGAAAGCCACCGCCGAGGTGACGACGGCCGCCAAGAAAGCCGCTGCTGCAAAATAAGGCGCGAGAGAGCTTTTCGTATCGGCCCTCCTCCTCCCTAGCCGGTGCGGAATGATCGGGCGGGTCCCTCCGGGGCCTGCCCTTTTTACGTTCTGAGGGACGACGCGTGCCTGCTTTGGTCGGGGCGCCGTGCGTCGCATGCGATTTCCCCGAACTTGCTCTAAGGTGAAAGTGTCAGACGAAGTTGACAGGGTGCCGTAACGGGCGCTCTCGCTGACAGCTCAGGCACCGGCAGTCGGGGACACATCCATGCACGATCAGGGACCGGACAAGGAGCCGCTCATCATCGCCCTCCAGCACGTCATTTATTGGGCGGTGCGGCTTATGGCGATCATGATGGTGGCGGTGATCATCATGGGCGTCGTCGATGTCGCCTGGACACTTTACCAGCGTGTGCTCGAACCGCCGGTTTTCATCCTCACCATCCCCGATATCCTCGCGACCTTCGGCGCTTTCATGGCCGTACTGATTGCCATTGAGATCTTCATCAACATTACGATCTACCTGCGAGAGGACGTGATTCACGTCAAAATCGTGATCGCCACCGCGCTAATGGCCGTCGCGCGAAAGGTCATTATCCTCGATATGGAGACAACCGAACCGCTTGAGCTTTTCGGTCTGGCGGCGCTCGTGATCACCGCAAGCCTCGCCTATTGGCTGGTTCACAAGACGCCGGCCTTTAGCGTCAGTTTTGGCAAGGTCTCGGGCGCCGACCCAGATGGGAACCCTGCAGTCGCCCCTGGCCTCAACGCGGCCCAGGGCGGCGCGCCGGAAATGCGCGTACAACCGACTGACATCAAACGCGGTTAGGCTGGGACAGCTGCGCAAGCCAAAGCGATGCCGGGCTGGGCGGTCCGCAGTGCGCAGTGCGCTGGCACGAGGTCCGTCCCGGCCTGGCTTCGCCGCTCTCACGCTGTGCAGCAAGCGGTGCCGCGCGCCCTAGCCTCGGCGCTTGGCTTGCACTCTGTCGAAACCGGCGCGAGATGGAGGACGATCGCCTCCCCTTCCGTGCTGAGCCGTGCGATCCGATAGATCCGCTTGGCCGAGCCGCCCGGCGCGTACTCGACGACGAGATGCGCCCGTTCGAGCCCTGGCAAAGCGGGCGCTGAGCGTTCGACGATCCGGCCGAGCCCAGCAGCGGTCAGCCCCGCGCCCTGCCCGGTGTGGAGGAGCTGCATCGACGCTTCGGTGGTTTCGCTGACCCGCGCCCCGCAATCGATCGACTGCACACGCACGAGCTTGAATTCCGTGAGGTTGTAGCCACGCGTGAGCCGCTCCCCTTCGACGATAAAGCCAAGCGGCGTCTCAGCCGCGACAGCGGCGGTGTAAGACAAGATTTCCTGAAGCGTCATTTGACCATCTCTCTTCATTTCAAGTACTGCTGAAATAACACTACCCTGCTTATTCCTTCATTTCAATAAGTCTTGAATTATGACCGAAGCCCAAGCGATTGCCGCCCTTTCGGCCATGGCGAGCCAGCCCCGACTCGCCGTCCTCCGCCAATTGATCCGAGCCGCACCCGAGGGGCGGAGTGCCGGAGACATCGCCGCGGCACTCTCGGCCTCGCCGTCACGCACGTCGTTTCACCTTTCGGTGCTCTCGGAGGCTGGGCTCGTCGACAGCACGCGCGCGGCGCGCCACGTTGTCTACCGCGCTCGGCTAGAGACGGCGGGCGCGCTCATCGGGTATCTTTTGGAGGATTGCTGCGCCGATCGCCCCGAGATCCGCGCCTGCTGCGGTCTCTCGTCGCCCTCCTGAGCCGAGGACCCCGGAGACATAGCCTGCCCTTTCTTTTTGCATTGCCCTCCCGTACGCTCTACCGCACTGCATCATGAAAGGGCAGCCCGTGGCCGACGATTCGCCGCTTCTCATCAAGCGCTACGCATCCCGCCGCCTCTATAACACCGAAACTTCCGATTATGTGACGCTAGAAGATATTGCGGGCTTCATCCGAGCAGGCCGAGAGGTCCAGATCATCGACCTGAAATCTGGAGACGACCTCACGCGGCAATACCTGCTTCAGATCATCGCCGAGCACGAAAGCAAGGGCGAGAACGTCCTGCCGATAAACGTGCTGACCGATCTCGTCCGCTCCTATACGGGCGCCGCGCAGTCGGTTGTGCCACAATTCCTTGCCATGTCTTTCGAGATGCTCCGCGACGGGCAGTCAAAAATGATGGAGAACATGGAAAAGATGAACCCGATGGCTCGGATGCCGGGCTATGATGCGATGAAAGCCCAGCAGGAGGCCTTCATGAAGGCGATGACCGGCGGCATGGGCGGGCTGGGCGCGTGGAAAGCGCCCGAACCGCAGGGTGAAACGGCCGACGAACTCGACGATATCAAGACGCAGTTGGCGGCGTTGCAGGCCAAGTTTGAGAAGATCAACAAGTAAGCCTGGCCCATGCCCCAGCCTGACTTCATCGCCAACGTCCTAGCCCTCGATTTTCCGTTCCCGGCCGACAAGGTCGAAACCAGCGCGCTTCAGACGGCCGAGGGGCGCGCGATCTTATTCACGATCAAGGACGATCTGGAGCTGCCGCCGCATTCCCACGGCGCGCAATGGGGCACGGGGCTCTCAAGGGCATCGGAGCTGACGATAGAGGGCGCGACGCAGCGTTTTCGTCCGGGCGAGAGCTGCGCCGTTCCGGCGGACACTGTACATGCGGTCAAAGTGCAGGCAGGCATGCTCATCCTCGACGTCTTCGAAGAAAAAGACCGCTACGCGCTTAAGGCATGAACGGAGAGCGGGGGCAATCGCGCAGCCCACCCGCCCTCGTCCGCATTGCCAAAGACGGCCGACCTTGGTCAGCGCGCTTTGACGAGGAGGCGCAGGCGATCCGCCGAGCGGTTGCGGGCGAGCCTGAGCTCTTTCATATCGGGAGCACCGCTATCCCCGGGATGTTGGCCAAGCCGATCCTCGATCTGCTCGGCGCCGTCCGGTCGCTTGAGCGTTTCGATGCGGCGTCGTCCGCGCTTGTCGCGTTGGGATACGAGGCGATGGGGCCCTATGGCATTGCCGGCCGCCGCTACTTTCGCAAAATCGACCTCGCAGGAACGCGCAGCCACCATCTCCACGTCTTTTCCAGTGGCTCCCCCCACATCTCGCGGCACCTGGCCCTCCGCGACTATCTCCGCGCGCATCCGAAAGTGGCCGACGCCTATGGCGCGCTGAAGACATCACTTGCCACGCGCCCTGGGGCAACGTGGGCGAGCTATGTCGAGGGCAAGGCGGCGTTTGTGGCAGCGACGGAGCGCGATGCGTTGGCCTGGCGGGAGGCACCACAAGGCACAGCCCCGGGCGGCGTGGCCGGGGCGTGACCCTACCGATACTCTGCGCGAAGCTGGGCCGCGCGATCCGCGGTCTGCCGCTCCAGCATCCAGCCCGGATACTCGCGCGGGAGGTCCGTCACTCGGCTGAGCGCCTCAAAGTCTTCGTCCGATAGTACGACCTCCGTTGCCGCGATATTGTCGGTCAGCTGGTCGTCGCGCTTTGCGCCGATGATGACGGATGTGACGGCCCGCTGGTGTAACAGCCACGCCAGCGCGACCTGTGCGACGGTGCAGCCTTTGACCGAGGCGATCTCGCGCATTGTATCGACCGCATCGTAGGCGCGCTCCTTGTCGAGTGGCGGAAAATCGAAATTGACGCGCCGGCCCTCGGCGGCGCTCCCTGCGCGATCGTATTTGCCCGAGAGAAAGCCTCCCGCGAGTGGGCTCCAGACCATTAGGCCGACCCCCTCGGAGAGGAGCGCCGGCACGATCTCGCGTTCTAGATCGCGCCCCGCCAACGTGTAGTAGGACTGGAGCGAAACGATGGGCGCGAGGCGGCGCGCCTCTGCGATCCCCACCGCTTTAACCATCTGCCAAGCAGTCCAGTTCGACAGGCCAACATAGCGAATAAGTCCTTGGCGGACGAGCGTATCGAGCGCCTCCAGAGTCTCGACGATGGGCGTTGCCGGGTCGAAGCCGTGGATTTGATAAAGGTCGATGTGGTCGAGTTGCAGCCGCGCCAGACTCATCTTCACCTGATCCATGATGTGGCCGCGCGACGCCCCGCGCGTATTCGGCCCCTCGCCCATCTGACCGTAGACCTTTGTTGCGATGACGACTTGGTCGCGCGCAATGCCGAGGTTTTTCAAAGACTGGCCGAGGATCTCTTCGCTGCGGCCAGCGGCATAGACATTGGCGGTGTCGATAAAGTTGATCCCGGCATCGAGCGCAGTGCGCATGAGCCCATCTGCCTCGTCCTGCTGCAGTTGGCCGATCTGGCCCCACATATCGTTCGACCCGCCAAAGGTCATGGTGCCGAAGCAAAGCTCAGAGACGAAGAGCCCGCTTTGGCCGAGGCGACGGTAACGCATGGTAAGATCCTTTTGGTGCGGTGTTTGGCGGCTCTGCGGCGCGGCTGATGGGCGGCGCGTCTGATTGGCGGAGCGGAAAGAGCTGGTTGGCCCAGGCGCCGTAAGCTATCAGATCGACGAGGGTGTGTCTGCAATCAGCTTGCGCAGCGAAGCCACCCTTGAGGGCAGCCGGGGATTATCGATCGACCTGGCGGAGCTGACAACAGAAGCTATCCCAACGGCAACGCGATTGAAATCCGCTGCATATGAGGCCTGCCCAGCCATTTGTCGGCCTGAACTGCGCTTCCAGGCAAAAAGGCAAGGCCGCCATGCGTCGATCCTCTCCGCAGGGCCTGTGCGAAGCCATTCGGTTTCGCCCTATCGCAGCACCAGCGGGTCACCCAGCCATTCGCGCAACGCCTCGGTCGTCCGCTCGGGCTGCTCAAGCGTCGGTAGGTGCCCCGCGTCCTCAATCAGGCGCAGCTTGGCGCCCGGGATGAGCTCCGCCATGAACTCATGCCGTTTGACGGGGCAAAGCGCGTCATGCACGCCACAAAGGACCAGCGTCGGAACCTTGACGGCCCGCAACACCTTTTGCTGATCCGGACGACGCTGCAGCGCGCGAGATTGCGCAACGAAGATCTCTGGCCCGAGATCGCGCGCCATCTCCATGACCGTGTTCATGACGTCGACGCGACCTGGCCCAGGTGCCAAATACCGCGGCTTCATCTCCTCGCGCATGATCTCTTCGAGCCGCCCGGATTGCGCGCCGACGATGTGCGGCTCGCGCGCGGCGGCAACCTGAGGTGTTTCTGCCAGCGGGTTCGTGTCCATCAGGGCAAAGCGGCTGATCCGGTCCGGCGCGCGGGCCATCATCTCCATCGCCACGATCCCGCCCATTGAAAGCCCGGCAAGCGCAAAGCGCTTGGGCGCTTGATCGAGGACCTGTTGCGCCAGCGCGCCGACAGTTGACGCGCCCGTCAGCGGCGCAATCATAACGGCGCGCTCGCGGTTGAGCGCCAGGAACTGATGCGAAAACAGCCTTCCGTCGCACATCATCCCAGGCAGAAGGACGACCGGTTCAGGCACCGCTCAGGCCCGCGCAGAGGCAAGTGCGGCGCCCTCGGTCAGCGCCCCAAGCTTGGCATATGCAATCTCGGGATCGACGGCGCCGAAGCCCGCGAATGTCCCAAAGCCGCAATCCGAGCCGGCGATGACCCGATCCGCACCGACAATTCCGGTAAACTTGACGATCCGCTCGGCGACGACCTCGGGATGCTCGACAAAATTCGTCGTCGTGTCGACCACGCCGGGCACGAGGATCTTGTCCGCAGGGATCTCGCCCGCCCTGTCGCGGAACACCGTCCATTCGTGGGCATGGCGCGGGTTCGACGTCTCAAAGAGGACAAAGCGCGCTTTAGCGGACATCAATGTGGAAAACATCGTGTCCATCGGGATGTCGCAGACATGCGGGCCCTCGTAATTGCCCCAACAGATGTGAATGCGAACGCGCGCGGGATCGATACCCGCGAGCGCGTGGTTCAGCGCCTCCACATGGGCCTCGGCGACCTTGACGAATTCCGCATCGGAGAGCTCGGTGAAGAGCATGTGCCGAGACAGCGCGAGATCGGGGCAGTCAAGCTGCAGGTCGAGCCCCGCAGCGACGATCGTGCGATACTCTGCGGCCATCGCATCGGCGAGTGCGGCAAGATAGGCCTCTCGCGTCGGGTAGAAATCGTTCTGCAAAAAGAGCGAGATGACGCCAGGGGAGGCTGCATTCATAAAGCCGCGCGCCGCGCCGTGCCGGGCCATTGCCGCCTTGAGGTTTGCGATGTCCTTTTCGAGCTCCCCTTGGCCCTTGGACGTCACCTCGCCGACGCACATCGGTCGCGCGTATTTTGGCGTGCCGCCATCATTGGCGAGCCGCTGAAGGAACGAAGGAAACATCTTGAGATCGGCAGGGGCGTTGCGCGGGCTGTCTCCGTCAAAGCCGGTATATCGGTCTTTGACATAAGTCGCGTAGGAGATCTTTGAGGTCTCTCCGTCGGACACGATATCGACTCCGGCGGCTATCTGCTTGGCCACCGTCTCATCGACGGCCTCGGCCATCGCCGCGTCGAACGCCGTCGCATCATAGGTCTCGCCCCGCTCCCGGGCAAAGATGAAATCGACGACCTTTTGGCTGCGGGGCAGGCTTCCAACATGGGTGGTGGCGATCTGCGTCATAATGTGAGGTCTTTCGTTGCTCGTATTGTGATGGCCAGCATGCCCGCAGGATGACGACGGAACGGTGGGCAGACTGCGCACCTGATGCGGTTCAGCTTTTGATCGCCATCAGAACGCTGTGGCGGTCTGTTTCAGGGTCCTCCGCGAGAAACCCGGTCAAGCGCAGGCCATTGGTTTCGAGGCAGGTCGCATATTCCGCAGGCGAAAGCGAGGCGTGATAGACAGGCTCCCCGCCCACTTGGCCTTCCCTTACGCCCGCCTCGGGGCCGACGGTGAGCAGGAGCGAGCCCTTGGGCGCAAGATGCCGTGCGAACCGTGCGATGCACTCGCGCTGCGCGT
The DNA here is from genome assembly GCA_038745585.1 of Pseudomonadota bacterium. Taxonomy (GTDB): domain Bacteria; phylum Pseudomonadota; class Alphaproteobacteria; order Rhodobacterales; family Rhodobacteraceae; genus HLUCCA09. The sequence goes on along the minus strand of JBCDLH010000004.1, from coordinate 248,714 downwards.
CCGGGGCGAGATGAAAGAAGCTATCCCAGGCGATGATGCCGTCGAACGTCTCGCCAAGATCGAAGCTGCGCATATCGGCCGCCCGCCAGTCTCCGCCGGGCCAACGAGCGCGGACAATCTCCAGCATGGCATGGGAGAAATCGACCCCCGTCACCGCGAACCCCTCGGCGATAAACCAGCGCGCAATCGGCTCGCCTGCACCGCAGCCGACATCGAGCACGCGCCCGCCTGGCGGCAGGCCAGCAGTAAACCGGGCGAGCCAGCGCGCCTCAAAAAGCGCACGAGATCGTGCCGCATCATAGGCCGCCGCCTTGCGCTCATAAACATCGCGCGTGCCGTCCGGAGGCGCTTTGCTGTCGATCACCATGCCATGCGCCCCGCGCACGCCGCCCCGGTCCCCGACCCGTGCGCGCAAAACGCGCCCCTAGGGTGGGCAACCTCTCCGCCGCACCGACGATCGCACGCGCTCACAACGCTCATCCTGCTGCCATCAGGATCTGCTTCCAGATCGCCGTCTCATCGTAGAGCACCCATTCGCGCCTAAGCCCCCAGGGCCCAAACTCGGCGTGGCTGATCCCCATGATATGCACCTCTGCGCCGGTCGGCGCACCGAAAGCGCCCCAGCCGGAATGCGCGCCGGTCAGCGACCAGCGAAGGGCGGCGCGGGGCGGCATCATCTCGTCTTCGCGCCCGATCATGTGGTGTATCTCGAACTTGGCCGACGGAAAGGCCGCGCGCAGCCCGAGCCAATGGGCATCCGCCGCCGCGTGGCCGTGGCCCGCCTCCCCGCCTGGATATTCAAGGTGACAGGCCCGATCCCATTCTTCGGGGATCACAGAGAACTCCGCCGACATCAGACGCGTGAGCAGATCGGCATAGGTCTCGCCCAATTCATGGTCGTTGCCCCGGCCGAGATAGGGGCCTGCAACATCGTTTGCCGGCGTGAAAGGGGTCCCGCCCCGACCAGCGGCGATCTCCGCCTCGGCCCAGTCTCGCGGGTCGTGCCCCAATTGCCGGACGATCGCGCCGTTGTCGCGCACGAGCCACTCATCGGCGATCTGGTTGTCCTTGGCCCAGCAATCGGCGATCGCGCGATAGGTCACGCGCTTGCCAGTCGCTGCGCCGAAGGCACCGCCGCGATGGGTCGCCGTCGAAAGAATGCGGTGCGACGACAAAAGCCCCTCCTCCGGCGTGCCGGACCAAATGACGTCTTCACCCAAGAGCACGCGGTCGGGAAACTCCGTCAGGGTCGCCATGGTCGCCTGGGTCGAGGCGGGCTCGCCCGTCGAAACCCCAGCGGGCATCCGCACAATCACATCGGCGTGGTAATACTCCTTCATCCGCGCGCCGAGGCCGCGATCCTCCCAAATCTCTTTCGTGATCCCCAAGATGTAGTCGGGAAAGTCCCGCCACCGATTGTCAAACCCCCGCATGCCATCCCTCCGGCACTCGCGCCGAGCCGCGCACGACGAGCGGCCCTCCGATTGCGATCTTCTCTGCCGGGCGACCAGGCGTTTCGATCTGCGCGAGGAGCGTGCGGACCGTTGCCTCGACCATGCGGCCCGCCGGTTGGCGCAGCGTCGTCAGATCGTAGGCCTCCCACGCCGCAGCCTGCACGTCGTCATAGCCCACGACCGAGACATCGCCCGGAACCGCAAGCCCGAGCCCGTAGCGGAGCGCGTCCATCACGCCGAACGCCATATGGTCGTTGCCCACAAAGATCGCGTCGGGCCGCTCCGCTTGCCAAAGTGCGATGGCCCCTTCGGCGGCCACTTCGCGCTGATACATCCCGTCTTGCACCGCAATGGGGACCGTTCCGGCCATGGCAAGCCCCTCGCGCAGGCCCGCGGCCCTATCGCGCCCGGTCGTCGAGCCCTGCCAGCCGCTGATATGTGCGATCCGCTGATGACCACCGGCGAGGAGGAATTCGGCAACCTTGCGCCCACCTGCGAGATTGTCCGACGTGACCTCGCTCAGCCGCCCATCGGCATGACCACGGTTGAAGAGAACGACCGGAATCCCCGCCTCCTCGCAGCGCGTGAAAAGCTCGTCCGAAAGTCCGACGGAGGCTGCGACGATCCCGTCAACCTGATAGTCCAAAAGCTCGTCGATCACGTGATCGACCTCGGGGCCCCGGCCCATCGCGACAAAGACGAGAACGTGATAGCCCTCCGCTTGGAGGGCGTTGGAGAGCCGCTCCAGCGCCTCGGGGTAAAACTGATTGTGGAGATAGGCCACGATCAGCCCGATGATCCGGCTGCGCCCGGTGATCAGCGAGCGCGCGAGCACGTTGGGCCGATAGCCGAGCTCGCTCGCCGCTTTTTTCACCCGCGCTGCCATTTTGGAGCTGACGGACGCACCTGGGGTAAAGACGCGGCTCACCGCTGATTGGCTCACGCCCGCAGCCGCCGCAACGTCGAGCGACGTGACCTTGTCTCGGCTGGCGCGCCCCTTGGGCATCGTCGTTCCTTTCGACCTCTTGCGATCCGCTGTGCGATCCGTTCCTGCCGCAGGGCTAGCCCGCCGTCCACCCGCCATCGACCAAGAGATGCGCGCCGGTGACCAGCGCGCTCGCATCGCTCGCCAGAAACAGCACCGCCCCCATGATGTCCTCGACCTCGCCCACGCGGCCGAGCTTGATCTTCTCGGTGATCCAGGCGACGCGCTCGGGGTTTTCGAAGGTTGCCTCTGTCAGAGCGGTGCGGATGAAGGTCGGGCAAATCGTGTTGACCCGCACGTTCTTCGGCCCCCATTCCATCGCCATCGCCTTTGTCATGCCCTCGACGGCGAATTTCGACGCACAGTAGAGCGCGCGGTCGATCCCGCCCACATGCCCCATTTGGCTCGAGATCTGTAGGATGGAGCCGCCACCCCGCTCCGCCATCCCCGGTGCCACCGCGCGCGCAAGGAAGAACGCAGCCTTCGTGTTGGCTGCCATAACGGCATCGTAATCGTCCTCAGTGGTGCACGCGACGGGGCCGGGCCGCGACGTCCCCGCCGAGTTTACCAGCACATCGAAGGGGCCGTGCCCAGCGACGAGAGCTTCCACCGCCGCCACGTCCGTCACGTTGCACGGTGCGGCCTCCGATGAGAACCCGGCCTCCGTCATCGCAGCGACCGCCTTGCCCAGCGCGTCGGCCCCCCGCGCTGACATGACCACGTGTGCGCCCGCCTCGCCAAGCGCCACCGCCGCGCCGAGCCCGATCCCGCGCGACGCGCCCGTCACCAACGCGCGCTTCCCGTCGAGCCGGAAGGAGGGCATGCGTGGCAGGGCGAGGGTCACGCGAAGCCTCCTACGAGATCCGGCGGCAAAGGCAGCGGAGGATAGCCGATCCCGCGAAAGGCTGGGAAATCGGCATAGCGGCGGACGCGCCCGGGCTCCGGCGCCTCCCCGGGCCGCAGAAGGCAACCTTTGGGCGCGATGTAGCTGTCGATCCTCCGCGCGGTGGACCCGGCCCGCCATGTCAGGTTGAAGGCCGCGTTCTTTGGAAAGAAACATACGTCGTGAAAGGGCAGGTGGTCATAGAGCCACCACGCCAGGTCCCGCCAGCTGCGGCCCGCATTATAGCCATGGGCAAACCAAGGGATGACAAGCGACACGCACGCCCCGATCCGCCCCTCCGCATCGCGCCGGTCCCAGATATGCCCGCCGTAATTCTTTGGGTTCGCCGCGCATTTCTGCGGGCGCACTTGGGTCGCGCCAAAGTGGTTGAGCTCCGGCGAGCGATAGCCCGAACGGACGTCGATTGGCCCAAAGGTCTCGACCAGCGGCTCCAGCAGCGTCTCCGCGAGGCCCCGCCCGGCCGCGATGGCCCGCTCTGGGTCTTCGGGCAGATTGGGCCGGCCGTAGAAGTCTCCGATCTCCGAGTAAAGAAACTCTCGCATGGTGAAATGGCGCGACAGCCGCACGCGCCCGAGCCGTTCGAGCGCGACCCAGCTCCCGGGCCGCCGTTTCACGCCACAAGCTCCCGCATCCGCTCGAACACGTCGACTCCGATTTGATCGTAGACATCGAGAAGGTCGACGAGCACCCAATTCTCTCGGATCAGCCCGTTCTCCAGCCGCCAAAAGTCGAGCGAGCGCATCGTGACGCGCTTGCCAGCCGGCGCGATTCCCATCCAGCCGCCATCGCTCAGGGTCTGTACCATGTTGGGCCAGCCCGTCACGCCGACATAATCGCCCTCGGCCATGAAGTGATAGGTGATCTCCTCGAGGTATTGCCCGCGGTCCGGCATCGCTTTCAGAAACGGGATCTGATGGTGCCGGCGGAAGCCCTCGATGCCGCGCCCCGTCCCGATGCCCGCCGGCCCGTACCAGCTCATCTTGGGGTGCCAGAACCGCTCCATCTCCATGACTTCGGGGCCACCCTCGGCCGGGTGCTTCTTGAGATGGCTCAGCATGTCGATCACGTGCTGCGCCGCCGCTGCCCCGTCGCTGGCATGGGGCCCGAGCCCATCACAGGTCGCCGGCCCCGGGATGTGCCAGTCTCGCCCGAGGCTTGGGGCGAGTGGCCAGGCGCGCGCCTGCATCATCACCTCGGGAACATCCCACAGCGCCTGCACCTCCGCCACATGGCCGTCCTCGACCCGGAAGAACTCGTGAAACCGCATGTGGAGCGCGCGCCGTGTCGCCGGAATGCCGAGCCAGTCGCGTTCGAAGGTGCCGATGTAACATCCCCCGCAGCCGACCCATTGCCCACCATGCTCATCCGGCCCCGCAATGCGAATGTGCACGCGTCGCTCGACATCGGGCATCGCCTCGGCCAGGGGCGCCAGGCAGCGCTCCCACCAGCCATACCACCCGGGCAGATCCCCGAAGGGCGCGCACATGTGCACCCGCGCATCGGCGGCAAACGCGGCCTCCCCCGCGCGCGCGCCCCGCCCCAGGTCATGATAGAGCGCAGCTTCCATGTCGGCGGTCACGGCCGTCAACGCTGCCCTGTCGTTGGCGATCTGCCCCTCAGCCCCCATCATCTTGGTCCAAATACTCCCGCCCCCCTCTGGGCCTACTCCGCCGCATCCCGGTAGGGCGCCGCCGCACCATAGGGCACGTTGAGCCCGCCATAGCGGCGGACGCGCACGTTGCACTGCTCCGCGTGGCCGACAAACCCTTCGAGCATGCAGAGCCGTGAGCCATACGCGCCGACCAGCGCCGCCGCCTCGTCCGAGACGACCTTCTGATAGGAGTGGGTCTTAAGAAACTTGCCGACCCAAAGCCCGCCCGTATACCGCCCCGCCTTCTTCGTCGGTAGGGTGTGGTTCGTGCCGATGACCTTGTCACCATTGGCCACGTTGGTGCGCGGTCCGAGAAAGAGCGCACCGTAATTGGTCATGTTCTCGAGAAACCAATCGTCCCGTGCGGTCATCACCTGCACATGTTCCGAGGCGATGTCTTCGGAGACGGCGAGCATTTCGTCGTAATCGGCGCAGAGAATGATCTCGCCGTATTCCTCCCAGCTCACCCGCGCCGTTTCCGCCGTGGGCAGGATCTCCAACAGCCGCGCGATCTCGGCCATCGTGTCCTCGGCGAGCTTGCGCGAATTGGTGATCAGGACGGCGGGCGAATTATAGCCGTGTTCGGCCTGGCCCAAGAGATCTGTTGCGCACATCTCGCCATCGACCGTGTCGTCGGCAATGACACAAGTCTCGGTCGGCCCGGCAAAGAGGTCGATGCCGACACGCCCGAAAAGCTGCCGCTTCGCTTCGGCGACGAACGCGTTGCCGGGGCCCACGAGCATGTCCACCGGGCGCACCGTCTCGGTCCCGAGCGCCATCGCGCCCACTGCCTGGACACCGCCGAGGACAAGGATCTCATCCGCCCCACCCTCGTCCATCGCCGCCACGATGGCCGGATGCGGCTTGCCGTCGACCGGCGGCGCCGAAGCCACAATCCGCTTCACACCGGCGACCTTTGCCGTCAGCACGGACATATGCGCTGAGGCCACCATCGGGAACTTGCCGCCCGGCACGTAGCAGCCGACCGAATTCACCGGAATATTGCGATGCCCAAGGATCACGCCGGGCAACGTTTCGACCTCGACATCTTGCATCGAAGCCCTTTGCGCTTCGGCAAAGCGCCGGATCTGATCCTGCGCAAAACGGATATCGGCCATTTCCTGGTCCGAGACCTGGGCCTTTGCCGCGTCGATCTCCGACCGGCTCAGCACAAAAGCCGCCGGCTCATACCGGTCGAATTTCGCCGAAAGCGCGCGCACCGCCGCGTCGCCGCGCGCTTCGATATCGGCGAGGATCCCCTCGACAATCCCGCGCACTTTTGCATCGTCCTCAGCGCGCGCCTCCGCGGGCTTTCCGCGCTTCAGGTATTCGGCCATGTCGGTCCCTCCTTGCCAGACGGTCTCGGCACTTTGGCGGTCAGCATAGAGCACCGGTGCCGCGCCTCAACCGATTCCTGCATACCTATGCAGCGCCGCTTCGCCCCAGGCCCAGCCGCGCCGCAAAGCGCTGCCCCAACCCTTCTTCTTGCGCCAAATATCGCCGCCGGAGGCACCCCTACGTGGCAAAGGACACCCGGCGCCTTAGAGGTCCCGCGCCCAATCCACGATCAAGTCCACTGCGCGCGTCGTCTGTCCGGGGCTCAAAATGTCACCTGCAATGACATGGTTGAAGGCATCGTCGCCCGCGCCCATCACAAAGGTATGCACGTCTGTGGGCCCGCCCCAAGCCGAGGCGACGCGGCCAGTGGCCGCCGGAGAAACAACCTCGTCGTGCTCGGAGTAGAGAAAAAGCGCTGGGAGGGTGGCAGCAGCCGGGTCAAGCCGCGCGTGATGGGCGACCAGGGCCGCCATCGGTAGCACCGCGACCGAGGGGTAACGCGTCGTCCAATGCGCGGCCTGCCCCTCGTTTTCGGGCTCAAAGCCTCGTTCGGCGCCGAGCACAACCGGCAACCAGCGCCGCGCAAATGGCGCGGTGAGAAGCCCGGCACCGGCGGAGTTGATGCGGAAGTTCGGCGAGACGAAGACGATCCCGGCGACGCCGTCCGAAAGGCGCGGATCATAGGCGGCCAAAGCCGCGAGCGTGCCGCCGGTCGACGTCCCGATTAAAACCACGCGCTCGCCGATCCGCCGCCCGATCGCAATCGCCTCTGCCAGATCCTCGATCCAATCACCGGCAGTAGCCTCAGCCATCGCCGGCCCGTCGCGCCCATGTCCGCGCAGTCGCGCGAAATAGAGGTTCGCGCCAAGCGCGGCGGCGGCGCGATCCGGGACGGGCCGGATTTCTTCGGCTGAGGCCGAAAAGCCATGCAGATAGACAAGCGCCAGCGGCGTCCGCAGGCCCGGCGCGCCCGCCCAAACGATCCGCCGCTCTGCGCCGGGCCGTAGCGCGGGAACCTCCGCCTCCCGCGCGACCAGCCATGCGTCGAGATCCTCGGGGATGTCCTCCGTTGCAAATGCGATCTCCAGGTCCACCGGCTCGCGCGGGCCGAAGAGCCAAAGCAGCGCCCCCGCAACACCGAGGAGTGCGACCCCGCCCAGCGCCCATTTCATTGGCTCACCTCTTCGACGGCGGCGACGATCATCGCCAGGCACTCTGGCGTCGAAAAGCGGTGATCGGCGTCCTTGACGAGGGTCAGGCGCAGGTCGTCCCCGGTCGCATGGTCGAGCAGGCGCAGCGCGACTTCCATTTCGACATCCTCGTCCGCTGTACCCTGGAGCATCCGCACGGGGATAGGCAGCGGCAAAGGAGAGCGGAGGACGAGGTTTTCGCGCCCCTCCTCGATCAGCCGCCGCGTGACGATCATCGGTGCGTCGTAGTCCGACGGCAGTGTGATCTGACCCGTCTCCAGGATCGCCGTCCGCTGTGCGTTGCTGAATTTAGCCCACATCCCGTCTTCGGTGAAATCGGGCGCGGCGGCGATGGTGACGAGCGCGGCACAGCGCTCTGGCATCGCGCGCGCCAGGAGAAGCGCTTGCCAGCCGCCCATCGACGAACCGACGAGAATGAGCTTGCCCTCGGTCAGTGCGGCCAGCACGGCGCGCGCGTCCTCGGCCCAGTCTCCGATGCAGCCCTCGGCAAACGTGCCCGAGCTCTGGCCATGCCCCGAATAGTCGAAGCGCAGAAAGGCGCGCCCCGCGGCCTTCGCCCAAGCCTCGAGGTGAAGCGCCTTCGTCCCCTCCATGTCGGAGCTGAGGCCGCCCAGAAAGACCACCATCGGCCCGGTTCCCGGACTCCGGTGATAGGCGATGCGCCGCCCCTCAGGCGTCTCCAAAAAACGCGGTTCCGCCATCCAGGTTCTCCCATTCGTCGCGCATCGCTCGGCCCAAGCCTACCGGGCACGCCGCGCGCCGCAAGTCCGAGCGCCCTTGCGGTCGACCTTCGCCATGGCCTACGCCTTTGCGCATGACCGACCCACGCCTTACGCCGCTTGCGGCCCGCCTGCCCGCCTCGGTACCCTTCGTCGGGCCCGAGACACAGGAACGCGCCCGCGGCCGTCCGTTCCTCGCGCGCCTAGGCGCCAACGAATCCGGCTTCGGCCCGTCGCCCAGGGCGTGCGCGGCCATGCAGACCGCAGCGGGCGAGGCATGGATGTATGGCGACCCAGAGAGCCATGACCTGCGCGCCGCGCTCGCTGCGCATCACGGGATCGGCATGGAGAACGTTTTGGTGGGCGAAGGCATCGACGGGCTCTTGGGCTATCTCGTGCGTCTTTTCGTGGGGCCCGGTGACCCGGTCGTGACGTCCGCTGGCGCTTACCCGACCTTCGGCTATCATGTCACCGGCTTTGGCGGGTCGCTCCACACTGTGCCCTACCGCGACGATCACGAGGACCTTCGGGCGCTCGTGACCAAAGCGTATGATGTCGGCGCGAAACTCGTCTACCTCGCAAACCCGGACAATCCGATGGGGACCTATCACAACGCGGTTGACGTTGGGGCCACTCTCGATGCGTTGCCCGCCGACACGCTCCTTGTCCTCGACGAAGCCTATGCCGACTTTGCGCCGGAGGAGGCAATCCCGCCGCTCGATCCGACCGACCGCCGGCTGATCCGCCTGCGCACTTTCTCCAAGGCGCACGGCCTGGCTGGCATGCGCGTGGGCTATGCGCTTGGCCACGCAGACACGATCTCGGCATTCCACAAGGTGCGCAACCATTTCGGGATGTCGCGCCTGGCGCAGATCGGAGCCTTGGCGAGCCTCGAAGATACCGCGCATCTTAGCCAGACCGTTGCCCGCGTTGCCGCGGCGCGCGCGGAGATCGGGCGGGTCGCGGCGGCGCAAGGGCTGATCGCGCTGCCCTCGGCGACGAACTTCGTTGCAATCGATTGTGGCCGCGACGGGGCGTTTGCCCGCGCCGTACTCAACTGCCTGATCGCGCGGGATGTCTTTGTGCGCATGCCCGGCGTCCCCCCGCTCGACCGTTGCATCCGCGTCTCCGCTGGGCCCGAAGGCGCCCTTGCTCACTTCACGCGCGCCTTGCCCGAAGCTTTGGCAGATGCCACGGCGGCGGCAGGCGCGCACACGAAGAAATGTCCCGCACGCGAAACGCGCCCTGTAGCGTAACCTTTTCTCAGTCAGTCTTTGCGGTATCCTGCGCCGAAAGGAGATCCGTGATGCGTGGCCGACCCCCGCCGCGGCAGGCGCCCGACTATACCGATGCCGCGCTGACCATGGGCGCGCTCAACCTGATCTGGATCCTGATCCTGATCTGGGCGACGGTGGGGTATTGGGCCGTCTTGGCGGCGGCATACGGGCTCAACGTGCTCATCACGCGGCTTGAACAGCGTCTGCAGGGCGATTAGCGCTCCCTTTCCGCGTTTGTGGCAAGGCTCTGTTCACGTTCGATAATTGCACAACTCTGTTGGCCCGCTCACGCTTGCCGAATGGATACTGTGGCACTATGTCGCGCGATATGAGGATTGCAGCCCTCTCATCCTGCGCCGTCGCCGCCTTGGCCGTTTTCTACGTCTTGTTCATCCTTTGGATGGCGACCGGCTTACTCAAGGTGTTGCTCTTCTTCCTCGTCCTGAACGGAGGGCTTGGCTTTGCGCGTGCGGGGGACCGGCCGATCGAAGAGTGGCCAGTCCTGCGCCACTTCCTGCGCACCAAGCTTTGAACGCAGGCGGGCCGGCGAGGGGCTCACGCCTCGGACAATACGGCGGCGGCGGCTTCGAGTGCACCCGGCCCATGAGGGATACCAAGGCCCTTAAGCCCTGACCCGATGGCCCCGAGCGCACCCATCACCATCTGCGCATTGACATGGCCCATATGCCCGATCCGGAAGAAACCGTCCGCCTGCGGGTCCTCCTCGCTGGCCATCCCGATCCCGATCCCGAGCGTCACACCGGCCCGATCGCTGACCCAACGGCGCAGCGCGGTCCCATGGGGTGCGCCGATGCGGAGCGCCGTCACGGCATGACTGCGAAGCATTCGGTCGGCAACGTTGAGCCTTAGCGGCCCGCCGGCGCCCCACGCTTCGGCCGCCGCCCAGATCGCGCGGGCGAGGCGCGCGTGGCGCTCCCAAATCGCCTCGATCCCCTCAGCCGCAATCATATCGAGCGCGGCGCGCAGGCCATAAATATGATGCGTCGGCGCTGTGCCGCAAAAGTACTGATAGTACCCTTCGGGCTGCGTCCGGGGGCGCCAGTCCCAATAGCGGGTGACAAGATCGGCCCTGTCGCGCGCCGCGTCGGCGCGATCGTTGAAAAAGACGAAGGCGAGGCCGGGCGGTGTCATCAGGCCCTTCTGGCTGCCGGTGACCATGACATCGACGCCCCAGGCATCCATCTCGAAGACATCGCATGCGAGGCAGGCGATGCAGTCGACCACGAGCAGCGCCGGATGGCCGACCCGGTCTAGCACCGCGCGCAGGCCCGCAATGTCGCTGCGGATCGAGGTCGACGTGTCGACCTGAACCGCAAATACGGCCTTGATCGCGTGGCCCCTGTCGGCGGCAAGCGCGGTCTCGACTTGGCCAAGATCGATCGCGGCGCGTTTGCCGAAGTCGATCCGCGTCACATCGACCCCCATCTGCGCGGCCATATCGGCCCAGCTATGGCCGAAGATGCCGGTGGCCAAGGAGAGGATCTTGTCGCCGCGGCTCAGCGTGTTGGAGATGGCCGCCTCCCACGCCCCGTGCCCGTTGGCGATGTAGATCGCGACCCGATGCTGCGTGCGGGCGACGGCGCATAGGTCCGGGATCAGCCCATCGGTGATCTCGTGCAACTCGCCGGTATAGATGTTGGGCGCTGGGCGATGCATCGCGCGCAAGACGGCATCTGGCATGACCGACGGACCGGGAATGGCAAGGTAATGCACACCGTTGGCGAGGGTCATGGGCAGGCCTTTCTGGATGACGCGACCCTCAGGGGCTTAGGCCATTGGCGGGCGGCGTCAATTGGGGAAAGCCCAGGGATCAGCAATTCGCAATTGGCGCGCGGACCTTGAGGAAGACGATGCCGGCTCGCTTGCGCGGTCGCCGTCTTTGGGGCACTGAGCCGGCCAGATGGCACAGCAGCAAAAACCCATCCTGAAACGGCTCGAACGGGCCGCGCGGGGCGCGTTCGGCAACGACGTGTCGACGCCTTGGGCGCGCGCGCTGACATGGTTTCATTTCCAGGTCTTCGATCATGCGTTTCTGCGCGGCCTCTGGACCAATTTCGACACGGTCGCCGACGGCGTCTACCGTTCGAACCATCCCGGGCCCGGGCGATTGAAGCGCTACAAGGCGATGGGCGTGCGCTCCGTGCTCAACCTGCGAGGCGAGCGCGGGCAAGCCCCCTGGATCCTGGAGGAAGAGGCCTGTCGCGCGCTTGGCCTCAACCTTTATGTCGCCAAGATCTATGCGCGGAAAGCGGCGCGTCGGGACGAGCTCGTCCGCCTGATCGACACGATGCGCGTGATCGAAAAGCCTTTCGTTATGCACTGCAAGTCTGGTGCCGACCGGGCGGGTTTCGCCGCCGTGCTCTATGCCCACGTCATCGACGGCCAGCCGCTGGCAGAGGCGCGGCGGCACCTCCATTGGAGCTATGCACACCTCTCCGCGACGCGAACCGGCATCGTCGATCACGTGCTCGACATGTACGAGGCGCGGGCTGCACGGTCTCCGATCTCGCTCGAGGATTGGCTGCGCACGGAGTACACCAAACGCGATGTCGCGGTCAGCTTTGCCAAGCTGCGGGGCAAGACCCCCCCGCCGCTCAGACCACAGACGAAACCCCGCACGCCCCTGGGGCCGATCGCCCCCGTCGTGCGCGCGCCTGACCGAGGGCCCTAGGGCCCGTGGTATTGCCGCGCGAGCCGCTCGGGCGAGACCCCGGCGCGGTACCGCGCGAGTGTCCAGAGGTTGCGTGCCCCGCGGCGGAGCCAGCCCTCGGCAAGGTAGCGCGCAGCGCTCGTCTCCGCCGTGGCCCGCATGAGGCGCGGCGCACTTGTGAGCGCACCGATCAAGGCGACATCCTCCATCAGCGGAATGTCCGGATATCCGCCCGCCGTCTCGTAGAGGGCGCGGTGAAGCAGCAGGCCCTGATCGCCATAGGGCAGGCCGAACGCCCGCGTCCGGAGGTTGGCCCAACCCGACGTCCAGAGGGCACCAAGGCCGGTCGTCCGAAAGGCTAGGCGAAAGACATGGGCCCGCGACGGGGTCGACAGCGCATCGGAGACGGCACTGCTCCAGCCCGGCATCAGCACGGTGTCGGCATGTAGGATAAGGAGCCAGTCGCCCCGCGCCGCCGCGCATCCCCGCGCGAGCTGCCCCCCGCGCCCGGCCGACCCGGCGATCCATCGCGCGCCTGCTCCGTCAGCGATGGCGCGTGTGTTGTCGGTCGAGCCGCCATCGGTCACGACCAGTTCACGCAAAAGCCCCTGCGACAACCCCTCCATCGTCGAAGCCAGCATCGCCGGTAGAGCATTGGCTGCATTCAGCGTCGGGATGACAAGGCTGATCGGCGCAGGCATTCTGACCTCGGAGGCGACGCGGACGGTTTCAGGCCCTTCTGATCGCGCCTATATCTGCATGACGCAAGGAGGCGGTGCGATGCAAAGCGACGGCTTGAGTGGTGATCCGAGCGAGACGCAGGGCAAGAGGCACGAAAGCGTACATGGCGAGGTGCAAGGCAGCGCCCTTGGCGAGGTGCACGAGGGGCGCACACTGATCGCCATCGGCGGCACGGAGCGCGAAGCATTTCTCCAGGGGCTCGTGACCAACGACGTCGCGCGTCTTTCAGAGGGGCTGGTCTATGCCGGGCTTCTGACGCCGCAGGGCAAGTATCTGGCCGATTTCTTCCTCGTCCCCGATGGCGACCGGATCCTCCTCGACGTGGCGAGCCCGCTCGCGACAGATCTTTTCAAGCGGCTTAAGATGTACAAACTACGTGCGGATGTGACGCTTGACGAGGCGAAAGGCCATGTGCTCCGTGGGCTTGGCCCCGCGCCCGAGGGCGCCTTCAGCGACCCTCGGCATGTCGATCTCGGCTGGCGGTCTTACACCATGGCCACCGGCGGGCCCGCCGCCGTCGATTGGGACGCGATCCGCGTTAACAATTGCATTCCGGAAACGGGCATCGAGCTCCGCCCGAACGAGACCTTTATACTTGAAGCCGGCTTCGAGCGGCTCCACGGCGTCGACTTCCGTAAGGGATGCTATGTCGGGCAGGAGGTCACTGCGAGGATGAAGCACAAGACAGAGCTGCGGAAGGGCTTCGCGACCGTCCGCGTCGCGGGCGATGCACCGGCACCCGGCACCGAGATCCTGCACAAGGGAAAGAGCGTTGGCGCGCTCTTCACGGTCTCGGGTTCGCGCGGCATTGCCTATCTGCGCTACGATCGCGCAGGCGAGGGGATGGAGGCAGGCGCAGCGAAGGTCAGCTGGTCCTCCGTAGGGGCGCCGGTGTGATCACGCCCGTTCGGCATATTCCATTGTTTCCGTGTTGACGACAATGTCTTCATCCTGACCAACAAAGGGCGGCACCATCACCTTCATGCCGTTGTCGAGCGTGGCGGGCTTAAAGGAGTTCGCCGCAGTCTGACCCTTAACGACCGGTTCTGTCTCCGCAATCCGGCAGGTAACCTTTTGCGGCAGCGTCGCGTTCAGCGCCTCGCTTTCGTAGTATTCAATCTGGATCGTCATCCCGTCTTGCAGAAATGGGCGGCGCTCTCCCAGGATTTCAGCCTGCAGCTCAATTTGGTCGAAGGTCTCGGTGTCCATGAAGACAAGCATGCCGTCGCTTTCGTACAGAAACTGCTGGTCCTTCTGTTCGAGCCGCACGCGTTCGACCTTGTCGGCAGAGCGAAAACGCTCGTTGAGCTTTGATCCACTTCGCAAATTGCGAAGCTCAACTTGCGCGAAGGCCCCGCCCTTGCCGGGCTTCACATGGTCCACTTTGACCGCAGCCCAGAGGCCGCCATTGTGTTCCAACACGTTACCGGGACGAATTTCGTTGCCGTTGATCTTAGGCATAGGAGGGAGCCCTCATGGAAACCATTTGTTAAGTGCCTATATCGTTGGCTCTCAAACGGGACAAGGACGCGCCACGGCGCAAGAGTAGGACAAAGAGCTCGGCGGCACGCGACCCGTACCGGAACGCAGCTATGCACCAAATGCATGCGAGCCATGCATACAGCGGCGTACCGAATCGACATTAAAGTGTCGTATCCAGCGATCCACCGGGAAGACAAGAGCAAGAATAAGGACCGAGGAATGACTCAGTTTGTTGACGGAACCGCATTCAATCACGAGCAGGGGCAACGTGCTCGCAAGCTCTTTGCGGCCGTCGTTCTCGCGGCATTGGACGATGCGATTGCCGACGACAAAAAGTATGGAAATGGGCCAGATCAGATCGCACGTTGGGCACGCTCCCGTGATGGGCGCGAAGTTCTCAGCTGCGCAGGGATCGACCCGAATGAGCGCGTGGTCACAGGGCTCATGGAATTCGTAGCGCAGGGCGTACGCACTTCGGTTGCGCTCTCGCGCGAGGAAAGCGAGCGTCGTCAAGCCGCCGATCAGGCCGAAGCTGCCTAAGCTCGGTCTCGCCCTCCGGTACGAGCGCCCGCTCCGCGGGCGTTTTTATTTACCAGGGGAGATTGCGCGGCGGTCGCATTGGCTGCTTCAGCAGGCGAACCGGTAGCCCGTCAGGCGTCGGCACGGCAACTTCAATACAGGTGGCACTGGGAATAGATGTGCCTCTAGGGGCCTTTGCCGTTGCGTCTCCCTATTCGGTCTGCCCGCCCTGTGGCGCCGCATTCTCTAGCGCGCGGGCGATCTCGCGGCGGATGAGAAGCCGGATATTGCGGCTGACGCGCTCCCCAAGGGCGCCTTGCAACTCCTCATGCACGACTTGCGCGATGATCTCCCGCAAGGCCTGCTCATCAATGCCAAACGCGTCTTCGCCAAACACGTTGAGCGCCCCGTCTTCGCTGTCCCCGGCGACAAGCCCTTCCGTCTCAGCGCCGTGCGTGTCCACACCCACTTCTGGGGAAGATACCGCCGCGCTGGGACGGTCGACCTCTTCGGCGCCGTCCATGGGCCTGGTCGGTTCCGACGGCGCCGCGTCTTCCACCGACATGTCCTCGTTGGGCTTCGCCGCGGCGTCGGGCGCGGCCGCGTTGAGCGTCAACCGACGCTCTGCCTGTGGTTCCGCCGCCTCTTCAGACGCCACCGACAGCGCATCGGGCGTATCGCCAGTCTCGCCAAATGCGTCCTCTTCGAGGGTCAATCCGGGCGCTAAGGCGTCCTCGGTCGTCCGCTCGTCTTCAGGGCCCTCAGGGCTAAGTGACAGCCCAGTCTGGGGCCAAGTCTGAGGCCCAGTCTGAGGCCCCGTCCGAGGCCCGGTCGATCCCTCGGATTGCTCCTCGGAAGACGTCTGCGGCGTCGCGCGCGGCTCTCCCGGCTCTGCCGACGCGGGAGCCTGAGAAACGGCAAAGCCAGGAGAGATGATGGGTGCCGCGCGCTGACCCGGGGCTTCGGCCGCGATCTCCTCACGCTCGCCAGTGCGCGTGATCTCGTCTGACGAAGCGCTGTCTTGGGCGGGGTCGTCAGCAACGTCCTTGGCCGGGCCTAGGGCGCTCAGCGGCACGTGGCGCACAGGATCGTCCCGGCGCGCTGCGGCAAAGCCGAAACCGGTGCGCTTTGCGTCGGCCTCCTCGGGGCGCTCGGCGGCACGGCGTGCGACAAGGCTCTCGGAGAGAAAAGGCGACTTGCGTGCTTCGGGGCCCTTTGCCTCGTCGCCGGGCTGGTCGGCGCCATCGCGCATCTCGCTCGCGAAGGGCTCAACGTCCGCATTCGCTGTCTTATCGATCGGCGCGTCATCTTGGTCTTCAGCGGCACGGTCGGTTCCGCCAGCGTCTTCTTCTTCGGGGGCAGGGCGGAGATTGGGAGCTGCCTCGTCATCCGCCCCGGCGGCCTCAGGCGCGACCTCTTCGTGCGCAACTTCCTCAAGCTCGGCCACCGCTTCAGGAGTTGGGCCTGCCTCTAACGCGCGCGCGGCCTCTGCGGACCGAGCATCAGCGAGGCCCGCCTCCTCCTCGAAAACAGGGCTCTCAGCAGGTTCCGTTACGGCTTCTACATCAGAGCTCTCAGCGGGTTCAGTCGCGGCTTCAATGATTGCGGCAAGGGACGCGTCGTCCTCGTCGTCGGTGAGCGCATACTCTTCGCCGGCCGCTTCATGCGCCACCTCGCCGATGGGCCCGTCCTCCGGCGTCAGAGCAGGCGCGCCCTCGTCCTCCGCTTGCTGAGCAGCCTCGGATTCTGCTGCAGCATCCGCGTCCCAAGCACTTTCCGCCTCAGACGTCTGCGCGTCGCGCGCGGCTTGCGTCTCCACCAAGAGGGAGGGCGTCAGAACAAGTGCGTCCCCATTGACGGCGGCCCGGGCCGCGGCAAGCGCGGCGTTACGCGCGGCTTCTTCGGGTGACTGCGCCGGCGGGTCTTGCGGTGGGCTCTCTACACCGCCCGAAACCAAGCGGCGAATGGACGACAGGACGTCCTCGATTTCAGCGGGCTTGGCATGATCGGACATGGCGCTCCCTTGCGTTGGACCGTTTCCCCACGGCCCATCGCACAGGACGGGCCCTTGCTTGTAAAGCGCCATCCCAGCCCGACCTGCAACTGGCCGGACAATCGTCCAGCCAAAGCGCTACTCTCGCCCAATCCGCTTCAATACACGGTCCAGCGCCGCCCCCTGGCTGCTCTGGCGCGCTGGTGCGCGATTGACCGCGTTGTAATACGCGGCAGGGTCATAGGTCGGGATCCCGAGGTTTAGGTGCTCTACTGTCAGTAGACCCATTGCAGAGAGAAGTGAATAAATCGCTACGTATTGCTGTGCATTCGCGTCGATCCGCGCCGCCCGTGCATCCAGCAGGTCCTGTTCGGCGTCGAGCACGTCGAGCGTCGTGCGAGCGCCGAGCCGGGCCTCTTCCCGGATGCCCTCGAAGGCGATCTCGGCGGCGCGAACCTGCTCTTCCGTCGCCGCGATCTGTGCACGAAAGACACGGATCTGCGCGAAAGCGTTGCCCACCGCCTCGCGGACCGAAAGCGTGGTTTGATGCAGGTCCGCCCTGCTCGCATCGCGCTCTGCAATCGCGCGGCGCTCGACGGCGGCGAGGCGACCGCCCTGGTAGATCGGCTGATTGAATTCCAGCTCCACCGTCGATCGATCCAGATTGTCGTTGTCAACGCGCCAACGCCCCGTCGCGGAAACGGTCGGGCCATAGGCGCGCGACGCGATCTCGACGCTCAGATCGGCGGCTGTAACATCCCGCTGTGCTTGGCGGATCGCCGGGTGTCGGCGGACGGCGATAGACACCGCCTCTTCAAGCGTGTCCGGCGTGTCCGGCAAGGTGCGCGGATCCGTCAGCGCGCCGGGATAGCGCCCAACGGCCACCCGATAGGCCTCACGCGATATCTCCAGGTCGCCGAGTGCGGCGGCCAGCTGACTGCGCGATTCCGCAAGGCGACTCTCTGCAAGGGCCACATCCGTCCGCGTGACTTCACCGACTTCGAACCGATCTTGCGCGGCCTGAAGCTCTTCCTGGATGAGGCGCAGGTTGTTCTGGCCGAGATCGACAAAGGCCCGCGCACTCAACACTCCAGCATAGGCATCGACAGCGTCAAGGAGCACGCTCTGCTCGATCGTGACCAGCCCTTCGCGTGTCGCAAGAACCGTTTCTTTAGCAAGCTCAGTCTGCAAGCCGCGCTGACCCCCATCGATCAGGAGGATCTGGGACACGAATGAATAGGTCGACGTCAATTCGTTGAGCTGGTTCGCCGAGAGCGAGTTGCCGAAACCGTCGGTACTCGCATAGGAAAACGAGGCAACGAAGTCCAAGGTCGGACGCAACGCGGCGATGGCGCGCCCGACGTCTTCGTCTGCTGCGCGCAGGAGAGCGCGGTTTTGCTCGAGAAGGTTGGAGTTTTGGTACGCCGAGATCAGCGCGTCGGTCAGGGTTTCGGCCGCGGCAATGGCCGGGCTCAGCGTCAGGGCCAAGCCCAACGCGGCGCTGCACAGCCCACGTGCCCGGGATCCGCTCATCTTTGACACCTCAATCTCCCCTGTTCTGGGAACTTTTCCAGCAAGATAGCAACGATAGCATGAACGGGACAGGTATTTCGTCAGAGCGAGAAAGCGCGTGCGGCAGTGAAGCCACTCAGCACCGGTGCCGCTGCGTTAAACGCAAACCGCCATGTCACGACACCATCGGCCTTGAGCCCGACCCTCACCGTGCCGAGCGCGCCTTCCATGAAGATGCAGCCGATGCGGCCGCCATCGCCGAGCTGGGCAAGGAGCGCTTCTGGCACGCGCTCGACGCCGCCCTGCACGAGGATGACGTCGTAGGGCCCGTGCTTTACTGCGCCCTCGGTTAACGGGCCTTCGAGCACAACTGCGTTGTCGACGCTCTCATCGACGAGCGTCTGTTCGGCGTCACGGACCATATCAGGGTCGTCCTCGAGCCCGACAACCGCTTCTGCCAGCCACGCCGCAAGCGCGGTCGAGTATCCGGGGCCACACGCAATGTCGAGCACGGCTTCGGTCGGCTGGATGTCGACCGCATCAAGGATTTTGGCAATCGTGCGCGGCTCGAGCATCACGCGCCCGCCACCAAGGCTCACATGCTCTCCGGCATAAGCCGCCTCGCGCTGCGCTTCGGGAACATAGCGCTCCCGCGGGATGGAGAGCATACCTTCGATAACGGGAAAGCGGGTCACGTCCGAAGGACGGACCTGCGTGTCGACCATCACCCTGCGGCGCTCCTCATAGCTCGGCATCAGACCCTCAGCACTCCCCCCATCGCTCTGGCACAGTGCTGTGTGGGTGACAACAGGCGTGAGGTCGCAAAGCCGCGCAGGGATGCGCGCTCACACGGCTTCGAGATCAGGCTTACTCTTCGCGCATCGACGTCGCGATCGCGTCGGCCAGGGGAGAGATGAGGTAGTACATCACGCTGCGCTCACCCGTTGCGACAACAACATCGACAGGCATGCCAGCCGTGATGCCCTCGCGCACATTGTCGGGCATATCCTTATCTTCGACGACGATCCGCGCAAGAAAGTAGGGCGGGGTGTTGTCCCCCGAAGAGATCACGTCGTTGGAAATCGACCGTACTTTTCCCAGAACGATCGGCGTGAGCTGGGCATCGAACGACACAAAGCGGACTTCCGTCTGCAGGCCGACGGTCATGCTGTCGACATCGGTTGGGGAGACTTGGGCATTGATGATGAGGTCTTCGTCTTGCGGCACGACTTCCATCAAGATCTCGCCCGGCGCAATCACGGAACCGACGGTGTGAACATGGAGGTTCTGCACCGTGCCCGTGTCGGGTGCGCGAATCGCAGTCCGCTCCAGCGTATCTTGGGCCACGCGAATGCGCTCGTTGAGTTCGGCCAGCTGGTCGGTAATTTGGTTTAGTTCCACGCTCGCGCGCTCGGCATATTCCTGGCGGATTTGCAGGAGGTTGAGCTTGGTCTCGCCGATCGAGGCCTCCGCCTGCGCCACCTGGGAGATGACTTCGCCCAAACTCGCCTCGATCTGGATCAATCCGTCCTCAAGATCGTTCAGGCGATTGCCCTCGACAAAGCCGCGCTGCTCTCCATCGCGGAGGCGCGTAATGAGATCGGTGCGAAGCGCCTGGCGGCGTTCCAGCGCGTCTTGTTGCAGCCGCAGGCCTTCGACTTGGCGTTGGAGCTGCTCCACCCGGCTTTGCAGGATGTCCGCCCGCGAGCTCAGGATCGAGCTCCGATCGCGGAAGATGTTGCGTTGAACGGCCAGCGCGTCGGCAATCGCTGGTTCCGCGCTTTGCAGCAACTCCTGAGGAAAGGCGATTTCGTCGGCAAAGCTTCGCTCGGCTTTCAGGCGGGCCTCGGTCGCCCGGGCGACAAGGCGGCGTTGGACCAACACTTCGAGGTTGGACTCGGCCTGGAGCGCGTTGAGCGTGATGAGAACGTCGCCTTCGGCGACGGTGTCGGCTTCGCGGACATGGATGTTGCTGACAATGCCGCCTTCGAGGTGCTGCACGACCTTACGATTATTCTCGAGCGAGACTGTGCCAGAAGCGATGACGGCGCTTGAGATCTGGAATGTGGCGGCCCAGCCCCCGATGACACCAAAGATCAGGATCACCACGACATACCCCGCGATCACGTAGGGGCGCGGGGAGGCCTTGGTGGTGCGGGTGGGGGAGGACGATGACGCCATGGTCTCCTACACTTCCAATACGGGCCGGTCGAAGCGGCCATGTCTCCAAGTCTTAGCGGCGCCCACTAGGCGGTCCTCGATTACTCGGCCGCCCGGACCGGCGAGATCTGCGCAGGTGCGCCCGGATGGCCCTGTTTCTGAGCAGCCTTTCGTTCGGCGGCTTTTTGGTAGAGCGCGTCAGTCGGACCGAATTTCTGCACGCGGCCCTGCGCCAGGATCAGTGTCTTATTGCAGAGTTGTAGCAGGTTGGCCTTGTGCGTCACCACAATCACGGTCTTGCCGAAAGTCTTGAGTTGTTTCAGGCAGGCGATGAGCCCCTCCTCGCCGTCGCTGTCGAGGCTCGAATTCGGTTCGTCGAGGACGACCAACGCCGGCAGTTTGTACACGGCGCGGGCAAGGCCCACGCGCTGGCGCTGCCCGCCAGAAAGTGAACTGCCCGCATCGCCCACGGGCGTTTCATAGCCGTTCCGGAGCCCTTGGATCATCTCGTGGGCGCCGGCGAGCTTGGCTGCGGCAATGACGTCCGCGTCCTTTGCCTCAGGGTCGAACCGCGAGATGTTCTCGGCCACGGTACCGGTGAAAAGCTTAATTTCCTGGGCGAGGTAGCCCATGTTTGCGCCAAGTTGCTCCGGATCCCAATGCTTAAGCTCCGTCCCGTCGAGACGGACGGCACCCGCCCCGGGCACGGCAGCACCTGCCACGTGCCGCACGAGCGTCGACTTGCCGGAGCCCGACGCGCCGACGATGGCCAGAGTATCCCCCCGCTGGATCTCAAACGAGATGCCTTTCAACACGGTGTCGCGCGTCTCCGGGAGGACCGAGGTCAGCCCCTCTACGCGCACGTCGCCTTTTGGCTGAGGCAAAAGCGTACGCTCTTCGTCCTCGGGGATCGCATCGAAGAGCTTCTTCAGGCGCGCACCCGATTGCCGGGCGGCGACGAACCCTTTCCAGTTTCCGACCGCCTGCTCGACCGGGGCGAGGGCGCGGCCCATCACGATCGACGCTGCGATCATGATGCCGGCCGAAATAATCTGGTGCATTGCAAGATAGGCGCCCACGCCGAGGATCGCGACCTGGAGTGACATCCGCACGAACTTGGATGTCGCGACAATCGCGCCGGCCCGATCACTCGCCCGCGACTGGCCGTCGAGCATCTGATCGCGCTCGTCGAGCCAGCGGTTCGCGAGGCGGTCCTCCATACCCATCGAGCGGATGACCTCGGCGTTCTGCAGCGTCGTCCCCGCAAAATGGCCGGCTCGGTTTCCCGCGTTGTTGGCGTCTTGCAGTGCATCCCGCGTCAGGAACTCATTGAGGAGCGCTAGGATGAAGATGATGACGGCGCCGACCGTTGCCACAACGCCGAGCCAGAAGTGAAACGCGAAGCACAACGCAAGGAAGATCGGTACCCAAGGCGCATCGAAAAAGGCGAGGATGCCCTGCCCGGTCAAGAATTCGCGCACCTTGTCCGCGTCTTGCAGCGCCGAGCGCCCGCCGTTTTGCGGCGACAACATCTGCATCTTCACAACGCGCGAGAAGAGCGGACTCGCGACGATCTCGTCGAATTGCATTCCGGCGCGCACAAGCATCCGCGAGCGAAGGAATTCTAGGATGCCGTAGATCACGAGGAGGCCAATCGCGATCACGGTGATGCTGATCAAAGTGTTCTCGTTGCGGCTCGACAGCACCCGATCATAGACCTGAAGCATGTACATCGGACCGACGAACATCAGCAGATTGGTAAAGAAGCTAAAGAACAGCGTCGTCAGAATGATCGCTTTGAAGCGCCCATAGGCTTCATTCAGGGGCGTTTTAGCCGACATTAGAGACCCTTGCACTGCTCTCACGCGTTTTGAGGGGCATAGCTTAGACGCGCGCCAAATGCAATTGCGCAGCATTGCATGGGCGACGTACCGCAGAGACGTTAACTTCGTGTTTCGTTGCGGGCGTCGGCTGCGTCAACGGCACAGTTTGCGCAAAGCGTGGCGTCCGCTTCGGGAGCCAACTTGCCTTCATCGGTTGGTCGAAGTAGGCGGTGCGGCACCAAGGGGGGCGCGGCCAACCATCGAGGCTCGGCCTGCGCCTTTGGGACGCGCGCTCGGGGATGTCTTGGGCGGCACGCGAATTTGAGAAAAACGGAAAGGAAGACGATGTCCGAAGACCGCACCGTCACGATTGACGGCCAGGAATACCCGTTCGACTCGTTGTCGGACAAAGCGAAGAACCAGCTCGCCAATCTCAAGATCACCGACCAGCGCATCGACGAGATTAAGCGGGAGTTGGCGATCCACCAGACGGCGCGCAACGCCTATGCCCAAGCATTGAAGGGCGAATTGCCGAAGAACTAAACGCCAGGCGCTCGCGCATCGCTCTGCGACAATTCTAAGAAAAAAGCCCCACCGTTCACGCGGTGGGGCTTTTGCTTTGGATCGTACCCGCGCGACCAGGGCGCCAAGAACGAAAAGGGCCCCGCAGCGTGCTGCGGCGGGGCCCATGTCTCTGCCGATCCAGAGGTTGGATCAGGCGACGTTGGTAGCGTCGACGTCACCGAAGGTGGTGTCGTTAAATCCGACCGTCGCGATTAGCTGAGCCTCGCCGTCGAACACGCCAACTTCTTCGTCGTCGTCGAACACGGCGTAGATGTTCATCGTTTCCGCCGTGAGGTCGTCTGCGACACCGACAAAGGCAAAGCCGTTGTCTCCGACGATGATCTCGCCAAATGCCGCTGTGCCCACTTCGACCACATTCCCGTCAGAGATCGTGCCGCTCGCCGTGACGATCGTGCCGAACTGGTTCGCTGCCAGAGTGAGGTCTGCGGCCGCACCGTCGACCCCGAAGGTGCCCGCCGTAACGGTAACCGCATCCTGAGCGAAATCGGTGAACGCAAGCAGGTCGTCCGTCGTGTCCGTCGGATCAGCGGAGAAAAACACCACCTCGTCAACACCGCCAGCGGTCGTGAGCACAAACGTGTCTGCGCCCCCGTCGCTGCCCTCAACCACAACGTTCTGGCCCGAAAGAGCAAACGTTCCCGACGTTGCCGATGCGATATCGGTGTCAAGGTCGAGCGTGGCGTCGAGCACATCAGCGCCTTCGTCAAAGGTGAAGGTAAGCTGATCCGTGAAGGCATCGAACGATACGTCGATCAAGTCGGCTTCAGGCGTGAGCGCCGCATTGATTGCGGTCAGGTTTGCTGAAGTGCCCCAGACATCCGCCAAAGCTTGACCCACCTCGTCGCTACCCGCAGCAGCACCGAAGTCTCCGTTACCATCCGAAACAGTGACACCGCCGAGTGTGAACGACGCGCCAGCGGCAAGGATCCCGTCAAGCTGGATCTGGCGAACTTCGCCCGCGATCCCGCCATCCATGGTATCGTTGCCGAGACCACCCTCGAGGACATCGTCGCCGCCGGCACCCGTCAGAGTGTCGCCTGCCGAACCGCCGACCAGCGTCAGCCCGAGCGTGCCGAAGATCGACAGATCCACCGCTTCCGTGGTCCGCGACGCATCAAACGTCGTCGGCAGGAAGTTCGGGATCCCGATGTCGTAGAGCGCATCGCCAGAGCCGTCCTGGATTTCCAGGGCCGCGGCGTTGACGATGAACGCATTCCCGGCATCGTCGATCGTAGCATCGGTGATCGAGTGGACCGCAAAGTCCGTGACCGTGTCGATGCCGTCGACAGCGCCGACCACGATTTCGTCGTTCCCGATGTCACGGCCCGCGGCCATGGTGTCGAGATCGGCGACGATCGTTAGGCCGTCTTCGGTGATGTTTGTGACGTCGAGAATGTCGAAGTCGAACATGAACGCGTCGTTGAGCACTTCCAGGGAGACTTCATCGGGGTTACCGCCGTTATCTTCCGTGAATTGCACAGCATCATTGCCAACCTTGATCGTGTCACGGTCGTCGATTGGCCCATCCACCAGCGTGTACTGGTTCAGTGCACGCTCAAGGTCGAGGAACTCATAGACGTCGTCCGTCAGGTCGTCATCCGTGATCAGCTCGAAGCCAGTGAGAACGATGCTCTCGGTGCCGCCTTCTGCCGTTCCAAGCGACACAGTGATTTGGTCGGAGCCGTCAACCACTTCACCCAGGAGGAACACCTTATCGGTGATCGCACCGGAGTCGAAGCTGACACTGTCCTCGTCATCCTGCGACGCTTCGATCCGAAGAGTACCTGCAGAAACCACATTCGCACTGGAGTACGATGTGATCGTGTCGGTGCCGCCATCCGGCAACGGCGCGCCGGCGCCGTCGGTGAAGGTCACGCTACCCAACACTGCGTCATCGGTGACGTCGTCATCGCCAATCAGGTCGGTAAACCCGAGGAGAAGCTCAATCGAGCGGGTCAGCTCGTTGTAGTTCACCTCGTTGTCGCCACCGCGCAGGTTGAAGAAGTTATCCGGGATGCTCTCATTGTCGGTCAGCTCAACGCGCTCGTCGTTGTCGCTGCCTTCAATCGTGCTCCAGGTCGCCTCCTCTTGCGTGGTCGCACTGTCGCCCGCATCGCGGTACTCCAGAAAGTTCACGCCAGTAACAGGCTGCGCGCTCGAAAGCTCCGAAAGCTGAATGCGGAAGACATCCCGATCCAGACCCGGCTCGTTCGCGAACGGACCATCGTCGAAGTTGTAGCGGATCTCGAGATCCGTCTCCGACGACGTGAGGTCGATCACCGAAAGACCTTGGGAGGCGGCGAGGTTCTCGACACTGTCGAGCACATCCACGCGGTTCCCATCGTCCGTGAAGTCGAGATCGTCATCCTCGGACACAAACACACTGTCCACGATGATGTCGGTCGTGGTGTCGTCGAACTCGACAACTGCCACCACGGCACCCACTTCGTCGCTGTAGTCTACGGTGTCAGCACCCTCACCAAGAGCAAAGCTGTAGAGACCGATATTTTCCGCTTCCGGAATGTCGTCCTCATCAGGGCCTTGCGCCGTGTTCGGAGCTGCGCGCAGATCACCAATGGTCTGACGCTCGAAGGCGGCGTCGACGATGTCGTAGTTCAGGAACGTATCGAACTGCAGGTCGAAGTCTTCGTCCGACAGGTTCGAGTTGTCCATGTCGTCCGACACGATGACCGTATCCGCGGCGCCGTTGGCGACAACATCTTCGAAGTTATCCATGCCGCCGATATTGATCACCGAGTCTTCCGGCGTCTCATCGTCGATCAGGTCACCTCCGGCGCGAACTTCCTGGCCGGTGAAGTCGACCACCGCGGCATTCACGGCCGAAACGTCGAGCAGATCGCGCATCATCGGGTTGGCGAGCGGGTTGTCACCCGAGCCTTCCGAGAAGTTGACGTTCTCGAACGACACCAGCGTGTCGACCGGCACGTCGGTGCCCAGAATGCCCCCCGTCATCTCGATGAGATCCGTATCGGTGCCCCCGCCATTTACGAAGAGGGAGACCATGGGGATCAAGTTCTCGGGGGTCATGACCGATGCGGGCGGCTCGAACGAGTAGTTCACCGTATCGTCGCCGAGACCACCGCGCAGGACGTTGTCCTTGCCCGCTTCAGTCTCGTCGATGACCATGACGTCGTCGCCCGAACCAAAGTCGACATTCTCCACGCCATCCACTTCGGCAATGAGCTCACCCGTTCCGAAGAAAGAGTCGTCATCGTTGAAGTCGAGGCGCACCTGGCCCGAAGTCGGGTCAGTGTCCGCCGTCGTCAGCGCATAGTAGGTGTCAACGCCGTTCGGACCCTCCACACCCGTGATCGGATTGACCGTGTTGGCCAGATCTAGGGTGTCACGGCCCTGACCTGCGAGCGTACCGTCACCGGACACGGTGCGGATGTTCTCGAAGTTCGTGAAGAGGGTCGTATTGTTGACTGCATCTCCGTCAACGATGACCTTACCGGCCCCGCCGAAATCCTGATCTTCGGAGAGATCGAGCGTGATCTCGAACACCGAGCCAGCCGCGCCAACGGCGCCGAAGGTCGATTGCTGGTAAATCAGCGTGTCGCGGAAGAGGCCGGAGGTTGGACCGCCAGCTTCGTTCTGCGGCAGAAGCTGAATGCTCTCCACCTCGGGATCACCGTCAACATCCGCGGCCTCGGCCAGGTTGAGCACGCGCAGCTCGCCGTCGACAAGATAGATGTCCTTACCGCCGTCGAGCACATCGAGCCCGTTCGAGCCATAGACCCGGTCGTCACCAGTGCCGGCATCGACAATGTCGCTGCCCAGACCCGTGAAGAACTGGTCATCGCCGTGCACCGAATAGTTGAGCTCGGCGGAAGCTGCGACGGTCGTCGGGTTCTCCGCACCGAAGATCAGCGTGCCGTCAGCGACGCCCTCGCCCGCACGGGCAGAGAGGATCTCGTCTGCCTGCTCCACGTTGATGACGATCGCGTCGGTACCCAGGAGGGTATCGCCAGCGTCCTCTGCAGTCAGCAAGTTCGACCGCTGAATCGCCTGGTCGCCCCAGAAGAGCACGTTGTCTTCGTCGAGGTTGCCGTTGCGCCCATCGTATTCGAAGAGGTCCACTTCGGTCTGCGTCTGGTTGGTGACAGCTGCCGTGGCAGGCTCACCAAGCGACGAGTTCTCGTCGACATCTACATCGACAACCATAAAGACGGTTTCTTCGCCATCATAGGCTACCTGCGATACCACGAACGCGCCGGTGTTGGAGTCTCCATCCGGATCTGCAAGGTAAGCGGACTGGACTTCGCCAGCAGCCGTGTCGTCATCAAGGAAATCGTTGATGAAGTCCGACATGCGCTCGGCGAACTCTTCGGTCGTTTCGCCTGCGATCAGGGTATCGTCGAGATCCTTGCCAACCGTCAGCGTAAACTGCACGCCGTTGACCGAGACCGTCACTTCGTCTTCGACGGCCAGGTTTTCTAGATCGATCCGGAAAGATTGATCTTCGGCAAGCACCGTGCTCACGACACCATCGTCGTCGGCCAAGAAGCCAACCACGAGATCTTCAGCGTAGTTATCGATACCGAGCGAGTCGCCCGCGCCGAAGATTGCATCGTCATCGATGCGCTCGTTATCGGCACGATCTTCATAGGCCTGGAAGATGATCCGATCTTCGAAGACAGTCTCGCCAGCCGGCGTAAAGTTGGGCAGTCCCAGAGTCGACGTGCCCGGAGCGGTCACGCTGGTCGAAACCGCATATCCCTCTTCAGGCGTGCTCGAGATCACACGGCCGCCGGCCGGTGTTGCGTCCGTGATGATGATGTTGGCACCATCGGTCGTCACCGAGACGTTCTCGTCTTGAGCATTGAACTCGGTGTTCGCGAGAACCACCAGCTCCGCGATCGTGCTGGCCGCTTCGAGTGCTGCCATGTCTGTCACGGCGAAGGTCTCGCCGCCGATGACGACCGAGAAGCTGTCGACGAAGACGTTGGCGTCGTCGATGTTGGCCAAGGTGAAATCGACCGTCAGGACTGAGGGGCCAAACTGCGACTCGCCACCCACGCCGAAGTCTTGAGTGAATATGCCAGCGCCATCCTCATCGGTGTCCCAGAGGTTGTCGCCGTCAAAGTCGGCCTGGCGGTGGATGATGTTCAGGTCGTCACCACCAAACGAGCCGGAGCCCTGATCGCCCAGGTCGAAGATAAAGTCATCGTTGCCGAGGCCACCAGAAAGCGAGTCATCCCCAGTGCGGCCTTCGATGACGTCATCACCCGTGTTACCGTAGAGGACGTTGTCGCCGCTGTTACCGCGCAGGTCGAGGTCGACGTCGATCCCGAGGATGTTCTGCTGATTATTGAATAGCAGTTCAGGATCATTCGTACCGGCGGCAGAGTAGTCGATTCCACCGAGACCGGTTGCGATGACATTGTTCATGTCCTGAACGGTCGTACGCACCACGCCGTCGGCATAGTTCGTTTGGTCGGCTGTGTAAGACCCCACACCGTTCTCGGGCGTGTAGCCATCGGGCATAACCGGATTGTACCCGGTGAAGTTGTCGTTGCCGCCTTGAAGGTTTGCACCAAGGTCGATACGAACGATCCCGTCGGCGAGCAGATCATCGGCGGTTTGCGTGCCAAACGACAGCTCGGTCAACCACAGAGAGTCATTCTCTCCAGCGTTTATGTCGATTTCGGTTGCGCCCTCGTAGACGCCGCCATCCGCTTCCCAAACCAAGTTGTCATCACCGGAGTCACCGAAGAGCTCGTCGCGCCCGTCATTGATGATTTGTGTGATGTTTGGGTTGTTGATGTAATCGGTGCGTCCGCCAAACAATAGGTCGCTGCCGCTGTCGCCTTCGATGCGGTCGTTATCGAAGCCCCCGATCAGGATGTTGTTGGCGTCGGAGCCGAAGATCGCCAACTGGGCCGTGGAGCCAACGCCGACATTCTCGCCATCATCAGTGACCGAGCCGCCGTCGCCGAGAGCAACGTCAACATCGTCAAGGAACCCGTAAAGGTTGCCGGAGGCGTCAACGTGCTCCACGTTGGTCAGCGAGAACGCTTCAAAGATCGGGCTCGTCACCGACCCGTCTTCAATGGCAGCGGTCGAGAAGTCGTCGAGAACGACAACAGTGCCGTCTTCGTCATCTGACACTTCCAGCAAAAGCCAGTCGCTGTCCTGTGGCGTATTG
Organism: Pseudomonadota bacterium; assembly: GCA_038745585.1. Lineage (GTDB taxonomy): Bacteria > Pseudomonadota > Alphaproteobacteria > Rhodobacterales > Rhodobacteraceae > HLUCCA09. The sequence goes on along the minus strand of JBCDLH010000004.1, from coordinate 219,520 downwards.
TTCCCAACCGCAGCATCGTCAGACGTGCTGCCACCATCAATGGCCAGGAGCGCGCCGTCGGCCGTTGCGTCGAGGCTGTTGATTTCAGCGTAGAAGAAGTCAGCATTCCTGCCGCCGAACAACTGGTCGAAACCTGGGCGGTTCTGCGCAATGCCGCCACCGGTCATAAAGTCGTTGCCGATGCCTCCGAGCGCCGTGTCGCTCCCCAGACCGCCGAGGTAGATGTTTCCGTCCGTGCTAACGCCATCGCCCTCGAAGCCCGTGCCGTCAAAGGCCACGTCGCCTAGATAGTTGAGGTTGGTGTTGAAGTCGTTGAGAAGGTCACGGCGGTACAGATCGAACACCGCAAAGTCGATACCGTCGTCCAATGCCGTGGGGTCATTGTTCTCGATACCATCGTTGTCGACGACACCGTTCCCATTGAGGTCAAGGCCCACGACCTGATCGGTCAACGACGTTACGTCGACCTCCATGTCCTGATCGCCGGTGATCCGCGCCGAGTTGGCGCCAGCAACATCCTCGACGACCAGATCAAACTCAAGGCCCGTGCCCGGGCCCGAAATCGCCTCCACGAAAGCGTCCGTCTTCGCGGCCGCGTCGTCGACCGAAGCGTCGGTTTCGTCGACGTCGGCAATCACGTCTTGAGCGGCAGCGAGCGGCTCGGGGAGGGGAAGGTTGTCCTGAGCAAACGTAAAGCCGGACACGTTGGCAACAGAAGACGTCCAGTCGCTTGCCGCGGTGACTTTATTTTGCACGATGACCGCGTCGTCACCCTGCGCACCGCTGATGATGTCCTGGATGACTTCACCGGTCGTGCCGTTCGCGAGCTGACCTTCCCAGTAGATCCGGCCCGCTTCGTCGAGCGCACGGTTGAAGAGGTTCAGGTAAACGGCTTGCAAGAACGCAGTCGGCGAGGCGACGGCGGGGTTCTCCAGGTACGGGTAGAGGTTGGTCGCTTCCGGCTGAACCGAAAAAGACTGTGCCACCTCGTCGGGGGACATGTCCTGCTCGAGCCAGAACTGAACGCCCTCGGGGTCGCCAGCACGGTTAAAATAACCGATATACAGCGCCTGCACTTGGGTAAGTGTGATTGCCATGGGTAATGTGCCCTCTGCATCCTTGGTTGTTTTTCACGTAGCGCACCTGAAAGAGACAGGTGTCCCTTCCAGCGCCCACACTTCGCGTGCGGTTCGGATAATCGACTTAATCCGACCTGACAAGCCGAAAGTGTATAGTGAAATTCATACCCCGTGCATATATGCATCACCTAGCCAGGGCTAAGCGTCCGTGGTATAGGCAAAACTTGGTAGTTGGATGAGGGATTTGAGCATGCTGTCGAAAGCTCACACTGAAGTCCGAGATCAGAACAAAGAGCTCCGCGTCGCCATGGGGGTTTGGCTGCGTGGATTACGCGAAGGCCAAGGTCTGTCCCAGCGGGAGCTCGCAAATGCGCTAAACCTCGAATACTACACGTTCATCTCGCAGCTGGAGAACGGTCGCGGGCGCATTCCGCCGTCGCGATATACCGAGTGGGCACACGCACTTGGGCAGGACCCGAAAGCATTCGTTAAAGCCGTGCTCTACTACTACGACCCGGTGAGTTATGCGATTCTCTTCGAAGGCGAAGGGGCCCCGAACGCGGTCGCGCAATAGCGAGTAGAGCCTCGTATAGCGGAGTTGAGCAGGAAAAGTCGGGACAGGACGAGAGCGCGAGCGCATGGCCGATATCATCGATTTCGGAGACAATTGGACCGGTGAACAGCGGGCCCGCGAAACGCAGCCTGCCGACGATCTTGAGGCGCGTCGGAACGACGCCGGCGACAATCGCAGTTCGCGCGCGGACCAGGCTTTCGACGCCGCAGACCCGACGGACATGCCTCCACTTACTGAGGGCCCGAGCGGGGACATCGCCGACCTCATTCAGTTTGCCCATCCAGAGCGGGACAACGGGGCCGAAGCAGAGGGGCATTATGACGGCCTCGACACCGGGCCGTTGGTCGACAGCTCCAGCATTGATAGCTTCGGACCGCGCGCGCGCGATTGGACCAACCAAGAGCTTGCCGACCTCGCCCGTGTCGAGCGTCTCCTGGCTCAGGCCGGCGCACCGGTCGACACGGAGCGTGGTCTGACGGATGAGGGCGACCCTTGGTATATCTTTCTCAACGCCCGCGGCGAGGTGTTTGTCCATCTGTGCCGCCTCGACGGGCAGTATTTGCTGGATTCGATTGGGCAAGGCTCGGCCGTTCGCGGCACGTGCTTCCGAAGCTTGCTCGACGCTTTCACGACGGAAGAGGGGCTCACCCGGCAAAGACAACCGGCACAAGGGTCTGCCTTGATCGTGCCGCTACGGGCGCGCGGCAACATCGTCATGCATCCTGGCGCTGCATTAGCGGCCATCGTGTGGGCGGCGTTTCTGCTAAGCGAAGAGCTCACGCCGCAAGAGGTCGCCATTGCCGAAGCGAGCGCGGCGCCGGCGGATCCCGCCGCGGCTGAGATGCAGGGCGCGCCTGAAAGCAGCGACGAGGCGGCGTGTGCGACGCCTGTAGAGCAGAGCACAGACTTTCGTGGGCTCTTCCAAGATCAGTCAAGCTATGAGGTGTTCTGCAACAGCCTCAAAGATTTGCGCGACACGCTGCTCCGCAACACTTCGGTCGAGACACGCGACGCTGGAGGCGCCGTTGGCGGCGTTTCTTCCGCCCTGCCGCTCACGGCGACGATGGGCTTGAGTGCTCTCGCGGTCGCCTTTGGCATATCGCGCTTCGGTTCCGAGAGCGACGACATGGCATCGGCCTCGAGCTTTGATCCAACCGGCGAGGCTGAGACGGACGGTCTTGATCTTGCTCTGACCGACGGCAGCGAGGCGATTGCTGCGCGGCTCGAGCTTCAGAACGGCCATGGCGCGGTGCATGACTTGCATGATCCGTCGAGCGTCGTGCATGCAGCGGCGCTGGACGAGGCCGTGCACGACGGCGCGCCGTCTGTTGCACCCGAACAAACGCCTGACTTGATCGACGTAGCAAGTGCCGAGCCTGCTCACCCCGAGGTACCTTTGCCCGACGCCGCCGATGAGGGCCACCTTACGGTCGATTTCGACGCGATCCGCGACGACCTACGCCTAAGCGAACGGGTCGACGGGCCGGGCGCAGACCCGTTCGCCAGCGCGGGCGAGCGCGAGGGAAGTGATGCGATCGTCGCCGAGGTGCTCTTGGCCGAGATCGACATTGCCCCTGCCCGCGCCGTTGGGCTCGACGACTTCATGACGAGCATGGCGTCCTACACGACCGCCTTTGCCAATACCGAAAGCGACGAGATTCAGACGCTTGCCGGTGATCTAACAGGCTTACTCCTCGAAGATACAGACGCCGCCCTGTTTAGCGTATCGACGCCGATGAGCCCAACGCTCGCGATGGACGCCTATTCGGACGAAGTTCGGGCCTTCATCGATTTCCTCGTCGCGAAAGACGACATCGAGATTGTCGCCTATGCAAACGAAGTCCTCCTGATCGACCGTGGTGCCCTCGCTCATCGCGGTGAGCACGCGGTGGCGCGAAGCTGGGCCTATGAGGATGGTGGCATCATTTCGACTGTGGGCATCCACTCGGATTTCGAAGCCTTCGACCTCATAGCCTGAGGCGCGTCCGCCTCCCGGTTAACCGTTTAGCTTAAGACCATAGAGCAAGTTTCCCAGCTGCGGCGCGAGGCGCGGGTATGCAACACGGTCGCAGAACGCGCGCGCGTCCGAACGGACCGTATCAAAGGTCTCGCCCGCCAGAACTTGGCGCACCACCACCTCAAGTCCCTCGGCGATCTCGGCGGGTGAGACGCCCGGCAGGGAGAGGCACGTCCCGGCCACATCTTCGAAAATCGCAAGCGGCGTCGTGACGACGGGGCGACCCGAGGCGAGGCCGAACCGCACCGCGCCGGAGGCCGACTCCGCCGAGGCCTGATAGGGAAAGACCACCAGATCGGCGCGCTCGAGATCGGCGAGCACATCGGCATCGTCGCGAAACCGGGTATCGAAGATAACGTTTGGCGACAGCCCGGAGCTTAGGATCGCGCGCATGCAACGCAGCCGCGTCCGCTGCGAAACAGCCTGCGGATAGTCCGCGTTATACATCCGCAGATTGACCTCGACGCCCCGCTCACGTAACCGGTGCACCGCCTCAATGATTTCTGGCAATCCCTTGTTCGGTAACAGAAATCCGTAGGTTGCGAGCGTCACCGGACCATCACGGGCGGGCGGATCGCCCAATCGGGGCGGAAGCGTGCCATGCGGAAAAAGCGTGACGTTCTCGCTCAAACCGATCGCCTTCAGCCGGGCCAGATCCGACAGACTGTGGACCAATAACCGATCGCATGTCTCAAGGGCGGGCGCGATTTCAGCAACCTGGCGATCCGGCGGCGCTTTTGCGTCATTCGTGCCATGCATCATGAGAACGACGCGCCGCCCCTCCTTCTTGAGACCGGCGATCAGCCGCGCGAGGCTCTCGAAGTCAAAAAAGGCGTAGTTGAACTGCAATACGATCGTATCGAGATCGAGATCCCTGATGCGGGCGGCGAGGCGCAGCAGCGGGTCACGCGCATCGTCGGACCAGCAGCGCGTGATCGGCATCTCGTGTGCGGCATCGGGGACGACCGTCTCCGTGCCGAAGGGAGCGAGTACGTGCACGTCCTGCCCAAGCTCTCTGAGAAGATGCGCCGAGTAGGTCGCGATCCCGCAGCGGGTGTTGAAGGTCGAGACCCAGCCAATCCGCGGGGGCTCGAAGCGCGTGACGGCCGCCTTTCGCACGGCCTCGACGCTTCGCGCGGCGACCGCGTCCCACGTAAAGCGCTCCAGTAGCCATGCACGCGCCGCGTCCACGGTTTCCGGCATTGGGGCGCTCTCTGTCTGTGCGGTGCGAAAGCGTTGCACGAGGGCGTCGAGATCCGGCTCCGCCCAGAGGCTCGCGACAAGCCCATGGTGGCTCTCGGCTGGCACAAGCCGATAGTCGAGAAAGTCCACCAACGGACAGCCATGATACTCCATCGTCCCACTCCAGCCTGTCGTGATCACAGGCGTACCTTCCAGGAGCGCCTCGGCAATCGGCAGGCAGAAGCCTTCGGCGCGGGTTGGCAGGACAAGCCGGTCCGCCGCCCGATAAAGGCTGCGCATCTGGCCGGGGCGGAGTTCGGTCTGAACGACGCTTACTGGCGCATGATCCGGGCTTTCCTCCGCCAGGCGCGCAAGCAGCGCCGCCGCTTCGTTATGCGGGTTGTCAAAGGTCTTGATGACGAGGGCCACGTTATCTTCCCGCGTAAAGGCACGCCCCCAGGCACTCAGCAGAACATCTCCCCCCTTGCGCGGAAAGAGCGAAGAGACGTGAAGGAAGATCCGGCCTGCATTCGGCACGAGGCCTGCGGGCAGATCCTCATACGGCGCACGACTAAGATGGTCGACGCCGTTGCCGACGTTTGCGATCGGAAAGGCCGCCCCGTTGTCGATCAGCGTCTTCTTGGCATGCGTCGAGGTCACGGTCGCAAAGCGAAGACGCGCATTGAGGGCAGCGACCCAGTCGGGCGCAATGCCGGTTTCCTCCCACGCAAAACCCGCAAGGCCGCGCATCGGTCCATCGCCGTTCGAAGGCCAATCGTCCGAGCGCGGCGGAAACATGTTCCTCGTGACGATGTCAGCGGGCAACGCAGCGCGCTCCAGCAACGGCGCGAGATCGGGCTCCGCTTCGGCGAAGCCGGCGCCGACTTCGAGCGGGCCCGGCCCATCGGCAGCAAGAAGCGCGACGTCAACCCCTGCGCGGCCAAGTGCGCGGGCCAATTCCCGGTTGACAACCGAAAGCGAGTAAGATGTTTCAAGCGGTCCCTCGATGCGCCAGCGCAGTCTTTCGGGCAGAGCCTCTTGCGCGGGCCGGCTCCCTTGCGGAGGCATTCCGGTAATCGGCTTTGCGTCACCGGGCGAGCGAGGGGGCGGCTCTGTCGCTATCGGCGCTTTTGGCTCTGCCGCTTTACGCGGTCGGATTTTATACCAAGCGCGCTTTAGCCGTTGGCCCAGCGTCTTGTCGAAGGACTTTGCGCTGCGCTCTACCTTGCGCATCCGCTCGACAAGGCGCTCATGCTCGGCGCGCAAGTCCGCATTGATCCGGACCGCATGCGCCGAGACGCGCTGAACCTCCATCGACAGCGACAATAGCTCGTCGCGCATCGCCAGACGCGCCTCAAAGCGGTCGGCCAGATGCTCAAGCCGCAATCCCCGCTCCGCCGCGAAGAAAGGTGCGGCTGCGTCCATCAGATCCGCGGGACCCGGTTTTTGCGCGACAACGGCATAGTCTGGACTCACCGCCTCAAAGACATCGCGCAGACGGCTCGACCGGCCGGAGACGTGCGGCGCCTCGTTTAGGCGCAAGAGGGACACCGGGCAAAACCCAGCCCGTTCCGCCACGAACCGGAGCACATTCGGAGGCACGGGCGCACGATGGGTGGGATCGTTATGGAACGTGACGGTTGCAACCTCAATGTTTTCTGGATTTGGCGTTTCGAGAATGAGAACTCCACCCGGTAATAATGCATCGAATGAAAGGTCAATCATTCGGAGCAAGTCGTCGAATGCGATATGCTCAACGAGGTGAAATGCAGAGATGAGCAGCGCGCTTTCGCTTTGAGTAGACTCTAATTCCCCAAGCGCACTCTTCTCTTCGACGTCGAGCCCCAACGCACCGCAGTCGACCAGCATGCCAGGATCTAGATCCACCCCCCGCACGGCATACCCTTCGTCGCGCAAGAGCTCCAGGAACTCACCGCGTCCGCATCCAAGATCGAGCGCATGGGCCCTAGAGGCGACATCGCGCAAAGCCCGCAAAAGCGGCAAGTAAGCGCGCAGGCGAATGCGGATCTCTTCCCGCGGTCCGCGAAAGGCGCTCTCAAACTCCGTGTAGAAGCCGTTGTCCATCAATCGCTCCCCGCCCATCGCTTCCTAAGAGCGCCCGGTGCGGCAGGCGCTGCAGCCTTGCGCCCCTGCCGAGGTCGCCGCAGCGGCGGGCTCCCGCCAATCGCCCCATATGGCCCGCGGAGTTTACGCTTGCCATCGTGCGCCACTGCTGTCCATACCCCGCCCGGGGCGATCAAGGAGCGATCAATGACGCGTATGTTCTTCGATGTGAGTGACTTGCGGCGGTATCTGACGCATGCGCATCGCCTGTCCGGGATCCAACGCGTCACAGTCATGGTCATCGAGGAGGCTGCCCAGACGCTCGGCGGCGACACGGTTTATCTCAGCTTCCACGATGCGAAAGCGGGCCGCTATCGCTGCGTTCGTTATGCCGATCTGGGCGTCGACAGCATCTCGTCACCGACCCAGCTCAGCCGCGCGCTCGACGTGTTGCCTGCCGTGGCGACGCTACGCCCGAGCCTCGAAAGATATCGAAAGAAGCCGGTCAAACGCGCCTTTCACGCCACTGTTCGCGACCTCAATGCGGCCATCGGCAATAAGCGCCATTTCGAGCGGCGCAATATCACCATTGAGGCTTGGAAGAATTCAAATCCCAAAACTCTATTCCTCGAGGCGAGTCAAAAAAGTGCATTTTCGGACTTCGACTCTGTTGCAAAAGAGGGTGATCGGCTTCTCTTGCTCGATGCCTCTTGGGAAGATCGCGGCGCCTGCAAAGCTCACAGAAAAGCCCATGATAATGGGATAAGGGTGTACTCCCTGATTCACGATCTTATTCCAATTGTCACACCTGAATTCGTCGTTGGACACCAGGGCGTCAAGTTTCACAATTGGCTGCACGGCACGCTTGAGTATGTCGACGTCTACCTTGCCAACTCCAAAGCCACGGCAAAGGATCTCCGCGCTTTTCTGAAGGTCTATGACGCCGACATCCCGGTGCGCGACGTGCCCCTGGCCCAGGCACGCCTGCCTGCCGAGATCGACGCACAGGACGTCCCCGAAAGGCTGGGGTCAATCGACCAATGCACCTATGCCAAGCTGTACAACGGCGCTTTTGTCGGTGAAACGGTGCGCGCGCTGCTAAAGCGACCCTACGCTCTCTGCGTGGGCACGATCGAGGCGCGCAAGAACACGTGGTCGATGGTGCAGGCCTGGGACAGGATGGTCAGCGCTGGCGTCCCGCACCTGCCAAAACTCGTCTTCGCTGGGCGCCCGGGGTGGCTCAATGCCGATTTCGACCGCTTCATGGAGCGGTCCGGCAATCTGGGCGGCTGGGTCGAGATCCTGCATGGGCCATCCGATCAAGAGCTCGATCACCTCTACCGCAACTGCCTCTTTACGATCTTTGTCAGCTATAAGGAGGGCTGGGGCCTGCCGATTGGCGAGGGGTTGAGCTACGGCAAGACGGGTGTCGTCTCTGGCGTATCGTCGATGCCCGAGGTGGGCGGCGATCTTGTGGAGTATTGCGACCCACTCTCCATTGCGTCCATCGAAGCGGCCTGTCGCAAGCTGGTTGAGACGCCCGAGCATCGCGAGAACCTGGAGCAGCGGATCGCCGAGACGCCGTTGCGCAGCTGGAGCGACGTCGCGCGCGATGTCATTTCTGCCGTGCGGGACTAGGGCTGGCCCCGACGCGAACGTTCCGCGGCGAGAGCACGGCGTCGATGAATTCCGCCGCCTCGACAAGAGCCGCTCGTGCCTCCGGCACGTAGCCGTCGAGGATCTGCCAGGCATGGGGCACGGCCTGCCATTGGCTGAGCTCCACGGCGCCGCCGCCCTGCCGCATTCGCGCCGCCACACGCACCGCGTCGTCCCGCAAGATCTCGGTATCCCCCATCTGGATGAGCGCCGGCGGGGGCCGGTCAAAGCGCGCGTGGACCGGCGAGACGCGCGGATCGGTGGGCGAGAGCGCGCCGGGCGCCGAGCCGAGCACGTAGGCGACAACCTCGTCGAGACGCGACACCGGCAGGAGCGGGTCGGCGGCGGCGTTCGTCTTTTGGCTGGCGCTGCCTTTGGACAGGTCGGCCCAGGGAGAGAATGCGACGAGGGCGGCTGGCCGGAGATCGCGCCGGCAGAGCTCGGCGAGAAGCGCAAGCGCGATGCCTGCACCCGCGCTATCGCCGGCCAAGACGATATCGCCTGGCCGATGCCCTCGCGCGATCAGGGCCGCATGGCTGGCAAAGGCGTCCTCAAATGCGGCAGGGGCGGGATGTTCGGGAACGAGGCGGTAATCGGGGAGGATCACCTCACGCGCCGTAAGGCGCGAGAGCCGCCCCGCCAGAGCCTCATGCGTGGCCGGGCTGCCAGCAAAATAGGCGCCGCCATGGAAGTAGAGAATGAGTGCACCCGGGCGCACGGGCCCAGCTGTGACGCTGTGCAGCTCGGGCGCGCACGCACTCTGCGGCAAGCGCCGGCGCAGCAGGAACGGCGGGCGCCGAAACGCCAGCCGGGCGGCGTGTGCAAACTCGGCGCGGGCGATCTGAGGCGTGGCCGTGCACGCCAATTTCGGCTTGGCCACGTGGCGGAGCAACAGATTGAGCCCGCGCAACCGTGCCGAGGGTGGAGCGGAAGGAGGCACCGGACCAACCTAGCCCGGCCGCTTGGCCTCGATGGCGTCCCAAATCAGGCCGGCCACGTTGATGCCATCGAACCGCTCAAGCTCCTGTATCCCAGTGGGCGAGGTGACGTTGATTTCCGTAAGATAGGGCCCGATGACGTCGATCCCCACAAAGACCTGCCCGCGCTCGCGCAGAAGCGGGCCGATCGCGGCACAGATCTCGCGGTCGCGCTCGGTCAGCTCCGCCTTCTCGGCCCGCCCGCCGACATGAAGGTTTGACCGTGTCTCTCCGTGCGCAGGGACCCGATTGATTGCGCCAACCGGCGCGCCATCGACCAGGATCACCCGCTTGTCCCCGGCCGCAACTTCGGGAATGAAACGCTGTGCGATCAGCGGCTCCCGATTGATCCCAGAGAAAATCTCATGGAGGGACGTCAGGTTGTTGTCCCCAGGCTTGAGGCGAAAGACCCCGGCCCCGCCATTTCCGTAGAGCGGCTTCACGATGATGTCGCCATGCTCCGCTTTGAAATCGCGGAGCGCGTCGAGGTTGCGCGCAATCAATGTCGGTGGAATGAGGTCAGGGAAATCGAGCACCAGGAGTTTTTCAGGCAGATTGCGCACCCAGAAGGGCGTGTTGACGACGGTGACCTCGGGCGCGAGAGCATCAAGAAGATGCGTCGTCGTGATGTAACCCATGTCGAAGGGTGGATCTTGGCGCAACCAAATGACGTCGAACCCGTGCAGGTCGAGTGCCTCCTGTGGTCCGAGCTCCGCTGGAGCTCCCGGCACGCGTTTCACCTTGAGGGCATGTCCGGCAGCACTCACCCGGCCCTGCGACCAGATCAGTGAATTGGGATGGTAGTAGGACAGCTCATACCCACGCGACTGCGCCTCCTCGGCGAGCCGGAAGGAACTGTCGGCGTCGATGTCGACGCCTGTAATCGGATCCATCTGAAACGCGACCCGCATACCGGCCCTCCATCGCCCACTGCGCGCTTGGTTTGTCGCCGAAGGCTCCTCCAGGCGCAACCACCGCTCGCGCGGGACTTGAAGCGTGAGAGCTGTGTCGTGAGACGGCAAGCAGCGGGCCTTGTCCGACTGCAAGATGCCAACATCGGCCTCGCGTCTGGGGCCCGCTAGCCCGTGAACGCACCTTCCAGAATTCTGACCTGGCCCATGTCGTTCACGAGCGCCACGTCAAAACGGATCGGCGTGGCCTGACCAAGAGGCATCTGCGCGAGATACTCGCACGCGGCGTTTACAATCCGTTGGATTTGGCGCGCGTTTATGCGTTCCGCCGCAGCCGCAAACGTCCGCGCGCGTTTGACCTCGATGAAGACCAGGCCGTCTCCGTCTTGTGTGATGAGGTCGACCTCCCCCGATCGTCCGCGCCAGCGGCGCGCGGCAATCGGAAGGCCGGCAGCACCGTAATGGGTCGCAACGCTGTCTTCCGCGGCAGCACCGGAAAGGTGCGACCGGTGCCCGCGCTGCCGCCGAGCTTCGCGCGGAACGTTGGGCGCGACCGCCGCAGACCGGCCCTCTCCAGCAGCATAAGAAGAGCCCAACATGAAAGCCTCCGTGTCCTCAAAAGGGATGCGACTGTGACAGCAACCAAATGAATCGGCAGCCAAAATCCGCGACCAAAGCAACGCCAACAAGGATGCGGCAAATCCAGAGACGGGTTTCCAGGCCGCATGCCGGCTCAGGCGATCCGCTCGAACTAGCCACCTCGCTTGCCCATAAGCTCTAGGCCCAATTGGTAAATGTTGCGTTTACGCCAGCCGCTTTCAGCGGCCACTTGCGCTGCGGCGTCTTTGAGGGGCTTAGACTGGAGCGCACGCTCCAGGGCGTGCACCACGTCGGCCTGGCTCATTTCGGTTCGCTGGGGCGGTTCAAATACGACAACCACCTCTCCTTTCGGCGCGGCATCCTGCGTGTCCTGGGCGATATCGCAGACTCTCCCGCGCTGGATCTCTTCGAACCTCTTGGTGAGTTCCCGGCAGAGCGCGACGCGGCGCGCGGCGTGCCCGAGATCCGCCACTTCGTTGAGGAGGGCGGCCACGCGCCGGCCCGCCTCAAACACCACGAGTGTCGCATCGACCGCGGCGACCTCCTGGAGCCACGTGCGCCGCGCGCCGGCGGCGGATGGCGGGAAGCCCGCAAAGAAGAACCGGTCGGTCGGCATGCCGGCCACGCTGAGCGCGGCGAGCGCCGCAGAGGGGCCCGGAACGGCGTGGACATCGTGGCCGGCATCGAGCGCGGCGCGCGCCAGTTGGAAGCCGGGGTCGGCCAAGAGCGGTGTGCCGGCATCGCATGCATAAGCGAGGCTCTTGCCGTCGGCGAGAAGCCCGAGGAGGCGCGGGCGTTGCGCAGCACCATTGTGGTCATGATAGGAAAAAAGCGGCCGTCCACCGCGCGAGATCCCGTGGATCTCCATCAGCCGCCGCAGCACGCGGGTGTCCTCAGCCACGAGGACATCGGCAGAGGCCAGCGTATCGAGCGCGCGTAGCGTAATGTCCCGCGCCCGGCCGATCGGGGTGGCGACGAGATGCAGCCCGGGCTCGAGCGTCGTCCGGCGGAATAGCTCCGAGCTTTCTGCCTCTGTCATTGCCTTGCCCTCCCCCGGCGCATACGGTGCAGGCGGTTCGCGCGCCCGGCCGGGTGCGCCCCCGAGCGTACGAGCCCTACCCGAAGAGGCCCTCTATGAATATCCCTCGACGTCTCTTTCTCAGGCTGGGCGCCCTTGCCGCGGCAGCAACCCTCGCCGGCTGCGACCCTTCGCTCATCGGCGCCGGAGGGACAGGGCCGACAATCGACGCCTCGGCCCCCGTGCCCGTGGCGCTTCTCGTGCCGGGCAGCGCGGGACAAACGTCCGAGATCGCTTCGCTGAGCCGGAGCCTAGAGAATGCCGCACGCCTCGCCATCGCCGATTTGCAAGGCGTAGAGGTCGATCTCACGGTCTATCCGACGGGCGGGACGGCGGGCGGCGCGAGCGTGGCGGCGACGCAGGCGGCCGATGCCGGCGCGCGCATCATCCTCGGCCCGCTTTACGCGGAATCCGCGAATGCGGCGGGTGTTGCGGTCGCGAGCCGCGGGCTTAATGTTCTGACCTTCTCCAACAACTCCGCTATCGCTGGCGGCAACGTCTTTGTCCTCGGCAACACGTTCGACAATGTCGCCCGCCGACTGACCACCTACGCCGCCGCCCAAGGCAAACGTAACGTGATTGTTGTCTCCGCGATCACACCGGCGGAAGAAGCAGGTCGCAACGCGATCCTCCGCGCGGCGGGCAATGCGCGCCTCAACGTTGTCAGCAATCTGACCTTCCCGCTGTCCGAAGCCGGGATCCGCACCGTCGCGAGCCAGATCGTCGCGCAATCCCGGGCGACCGGGGCAGACGCGATCTTCTTTACCTCTGAGAATGCCGGAGCGATGGCGTTTTTGCCACAGTTCCTGCAGGAGCAGGGGCTCAGTTCGAACGTTTCGCAATTTATCGGGCTGACCCGCCTCGATGTGGGCCAGGGCGCGCTTGCCGCACCGGGCATTCAAGGCGCTTGGTTCGCGCTGCCGGATCCGGCGCTGAATAACAACTTTCGCAGTCGCTACGCCAGCGCTTATGGGACCTCTCCGCATGCGCTGGCCGGGCTCGCCTACGACGGGGTCGCGGCGATCGGCGCGCTGGTGGCCCAAGGGCGGTCAGATGCGCTGACGCGGGGAGCGCTGACGCAAGGCTCGGGCTTTGTTGGCGTGAACGGCATCTTCCGGCTCCGCTCGGACGGGACGAACGAACGCGGCATGGCCGTTGCGCAGATCCAGAACAACCGCGTCATCGTGATTGACGCGGCACCGACGCGGTTTGGCGGTGCCGGCTTCTAATCCGGCGGCGCTGGTCCCGCCTGCGCCGCTGCCAGACCCAACCTCAGCGCCCCCGAACACCGCACAGACCGCGGCGCCCGCGGTTCAAAGGCTGCTCTTGCCGGTCACCGAGATTGTTGACTGTGGGAGCCTTCGCGCTGAGGTCGCCGATGCCATTTCCGCCGCGCAAGTCGAGCATGGGCGGCGTGGCGGCTCCGAGGTGCGCGCGGCTGCTGTCCCGCCGCTCATGCGCGCGCTGAAATCCGGGCGTCAACGTCTCGCTGCTGCCTTTGCCGAGGCGCCCTTCGCGGCGCGCCTCCTCGCCGCATCCTACGCGTATCTGACCGACGCTGTGGTGACGACCGGCTTTTGGGTTGCGACCGACCTCCTCCATCCCCGCCAGTCGACGTCAAAGAGCGACCGGCTCGCATTGCTGGCCGTCGGCGGCTATGGGCGGGCGGAGATGGCGCCCTTCTCGGATGTGGACCTTTTGTTTCTTACGCCCGGCAAGGTCACACCCTGGATCGAGACGGTGGTCGAGGAAACGCTCTACATCCTTTGGGACCTGCGCCTGAAGGTCGGCCACGCCACGCGCTCAACGGGCGAATGCCTCCGCCTCGGCAAACAAGACTACACGATCCGCACCTCCCTCCTCGAACACCGCCACATCGCGGGCGACCCTGCCCTTTCCGATGCGCTCGGGCGGCGACTCTGGGACGATCTCTTCGCCACGACCGGGACCGATTTCATCGAGGCCAAACTGAAGGAACGCGGCGAGCGCCACCGCAAGCAGGGCGGGCAGCGCTACATGCTGGAGCCCAACGTCAAAGAGGGCAAGGGCGGCCTGCGAGATCTGCAATCGCTTTTCTGGATCGCCAAATACATCCACCGGGTAGACCGCGCCGCCGATCTTGCGCGCCTTGGCGTCTTCACCGACGAAGAATATCGGGCCTTCGAGGAAGCCGAGGATTACCTTTGGGCGGTGCGCGCGCATCTTCATCTTATCAACGGCCGCGCCATGGATCAGCTCACCTTCGACATGCAGGTCGAGGTGGCCGACCGGATGGGCTTTACCGACCATGGCGGGCGCCGTGCCGTCGAGCACTTCATGCAGGACTACTTCCGCCAAGCGACGCGCGTCGGCGAACTCACCCGGATCTTCCTCACGGCGCTCGAAGCCGCGCATGTGAAGACCGAGCCGCAGTTGATGCGGCTCTTCCGGCGCCGGCGCAAGGTGCGCGCGGGCTATGTTGTCAAGCAGGGACGGCTGACCGTGGTCGATCCGCCGACGTTTCTGGCCGATCCGCTCAACCTTCTGCGCATCTTCGACGAGGCCTTGCGCACCGGTTTCTTGCTGCACCCGGACGCGATGCGCCTCATCACGGCCAACCTCTCGCTCATCGACGACAAGCTCCGGCGGACGCCGGAAGCCGCCCGAATCTTCCTCGATCTGATGCTGAAACACGGCAACCCCGAACGTGCACTCCGGCGTATGAACGAGCTCGGCGTGCTCGCAGCCTTTGTGCCGGAGTTTGAGCCCATCGTCGCGATGATGCAGTTTAATGTGTATCACTCCTACACGGTCGACGAGCACACCATTCAGGTCATCAAAGCGCTCGCGCAGATCGAACATGGGGAGTTGCAGGAGGAGCTTCCGCTCTCGTCACGCATCCTTAAAAAGGGGGTGAACCGCAAGGTCCTCTATGTTGCGCTCCTGCTCCACGATATCGGCAAGGGCCGTCCGGAGGATCACTCGATCCTCGGCGCCCGCATCGCCCGTGCGGTCGCACCCCGCCTCGGCCTGAAAAAGAGCGAGTGTGAGACCGTCGAATGGCTCGTCCGCTATCACCTTACGATGTCGGACTTTGCCCAGAAGCGGGACTTGTCCGATCCGCGCACGCTTCGCGACTTTGCCAAGATCGTCGGCACGCAAAAGCGGCTCGACCTGCTGACGGTGCTCACGGTCTGCGACATTCGCGGTGTCGGCCCGAACACTTGGAACAACTGGAAGGCACAGCTCATCCGTGCACTCTATCGCGAGACGTCGACCGTGCTCGAAGAGGGCATGGAAGCGCTGAACCGCGATCGGCGCGGGCACGAGGCGCGCCGGGCCTTTCGCGAGGCGCTTGCCGGATGGAGCGAAAGCGTGCTCCGGGCCGAAATCGGACGGCACTACCCGCCTTTTTGGCAGGGTCTGCCGACCGAGGCGCATGTCGTCTTTGCCAAACTCCTGCAAGGCATCGGGCCCGACGAAGTCCGCATGGATCTAACGCCCGACGAAGACCGCGACGCAACCCGTGTCTGTTTCGCGCTCGCCGATCATCCGGGGGTCTTTACCCGCATGGCGGGCGCGCTCGCGCTTGTCGGCGCCAATGTCGTCGACGCGCGGAGCTATACGTCCAAGGACGGCTATGCGACGGCGATCTTCTGGTGTCAGGACGGCGAGGGCGCGCCTTACGAGGCCGAACGCCTGCCGCGCCTGCGCGCGATGATCCTCAAGACGCTCGGTGGCGAAGTGGTCGCCGCCTCGGCCCTCGGCGAACGCGACAAGCTCAAGAAGCGCGAGCAAGATTTCCGCTTCCCCACCTCCGTGACCTTCGACAACGAGGGCTCCGATATCTACACGATCATCGAGGTCGACACGCGAGATCGCCCGGGCCTCCTCCATGATCTCGCGCGCACGCTTGCGGGCGCCAATATCTACGTTTCGTCGGCCGTCATTGCGACCTACGGCGCGCAGGTCGTCGATACGTTCTACGTCAAGGATATGTTCGGGCTAAAAATCTACTCCAAATCCCGCCAAGACAATCTTGAGCGCCGCCTGCGTAAGGCCATTGCCGCGGGTGCCGAGCGCGCGCACCGCAAGTAGCCGCTCCCGCAAGCGTGGACCGCCGGCCCCGCGCGCATCCGCACCTTGCCCTGCCCCGACGGGTGCCGGACAAAGGCCGGGCCAAACCCAAGATCCGGAAACGCCATGCTCCTGTCCTACGCCGCTCTCCGCCGCCTGCCCGTCATCGTCGCGCTCACAGCAACGCCCGCCGCCGCACAGACTCCGGGGGACGGGCTCTTTAACGCTCGCTTTCCCGGGGCGGAAGTCGTGGCCGAAACCTCCGAGAGCTATACCGAGGCCACGTTCTATACCGGCCCGATGAAGAGCGCCTTTGAAACAGAGGCGCGGGAGCTTCTGGAAGGGCGCTTCCGCCAGGTCCATTCGAGCGTGCCCGTCGGCTCCTCGACGCTGGAGGTCTACCGCGCCTATCAGCGCGAGATCGAAGCGGCCGGCTTCGCCCCCCTCTTCACCTGCGCCAAAGAGCCCGAATGCGGCGGCCGCTTCCCCTATCTCTTCGCGACCGAGCGGGAGGTGCGGTTTGCCTTCGGGGCGGACTTTCGCTTCGGCCTCTTCGAGCTCACCCAAGGCGAGGCGCGCGAGCTTGTCCACCTCCTCGTGCAGCGCCCAAAGGCGGACGCTCCGGTGAGCATCGTTCTCGAAGTCATGCAGACGGAGGCCGAGGCGCAGGTCCTCGAAATGCTGACCGCCTCTGAGATTGGCGCGGCGATCGACAGCACGGGGACCGCTGCGATCTACGGCCTCGAATTCGAGAGCGGCAGCGCGGCACTCCTGCCCGCCTCCGAGCCGGTGCTGCGCGAGATGGCCGCTTTCCTCAACGCACGCCCCGAGGCTGAGATCCTGCTCGTGGGGCATACCGACAATGTCGGCGCGCTCGACTTCAACATCGGACTCTCCGAGGCGCGCTCCGCCACCGTTCGCGAGGCGTTCGTCGGCCAGTTTGGCGTGGCGGGCGGGCGCCTGACCGCCCACGGCGTGGGCTTTCTGGCCCCTAAAGCCAGCAACACGTCCGCGGACGGGCGAGCCCGCAATCGGCGTGTCGAGATGATCCTGCGCTAGGCTTGCCCGATGTCGCCCACGCGCCTCGCACCGCGATGAAACCGATCCGCCTCGTCGCGGGGTTTCTGACCGTGGGCGCGTGGACGATGCTCTCGCGCATCTTCGGCTTTGCCCGCGACATCCTGATCGCGGCGAAGCTCGGCGACGGGCCGGTGGCCGAGGCCTTTGTCGTCGCCTTTTCGCTGCCGAACATGTTCCGTCGCTTCTTCGCCGAGGGCGCGTTCAACATGGCCTTCGTGCCGATGTTCTCCAAACGCCTCGAACGCGGGGAGGATCCGGCCAGCTTTGCGCGCGACGCGTTCTCGGGCCTTGCAAGCCTGCTGATCGTCTTCACGCTCATCGCACAGGCCGCGATGCCCTGGCTTGTCCTCGCAATGGCATCGGGCTTTGCCGGTGATGAACGGCTCGCGCTTGCGACCGAGTTTGGCCGGATCGCGTTCCCCTACATCCTCTTCATCTCACTCGCCGCACTCCTGTCGGGCGTTCTCAATGCCACGGGCCGCTTTGCCGCCGCCGCTGCCGCCCCCGTGTTGCTGAACCTCATCCTTGTCGCGGCGATGCTCAGCGCGGATTGGCTGGGGCGCGACGTTGGGCGTGCGCTCGTCTGGGCCGTCCCCGTCGCCGGCGTTGCCCAACTCGCGCTCCTGTGGGCGGCCACGGCGCGGGCGGGCTTTCCCATGGTGCCGCGGCGGCCCGTCCTGACACCTGAGCTAAAGAGACTCGCCGTCATCGCCGCGCCTGCGATGCTCGCGGGCGGCGTCGTGCAGATCAACCTGATCGTCGGGCGGCAGGTCGCGAGCTATTTCGAGGGCGCAATCCAGTACCTCAACCTCGCCGACCGGCTCTATCAGCTTCCACTCGGGGTGGTGGCCATCGCCATCGGCGTGGTGCTTCTGCCCGATCTGTCACGTAAGCTCGAAGCGGGAGACCGCGTCGGCGGGCGCGACGCATTCAACCGCGCGACAGAGTTTGCCCTGCTGTTGACGCTGCCGTCGGCACTTGCGCTGATCCTGATCGCGCATCCCATCGTGTCGGTTCTTTTTGGACGCGGCGCCTTCGAGCCAGACGCGGTGGCCAACACCGCCGTCGTCACCGCGATCTACGGCGCAGGCCTTCCCGCCTTCGTGCTGCAAAAGGTCCTCCAGCCGCTCTATTTCGCGAGGGCCGATACGGTAACGCCGTTTCGCTATGCCGTCGTCGCCATGGTCGTCAACGCCGTCCTCGCCCTTGGCCTTGCGCCCTTCATCGGGTTTACTGCGGCCGCTTGGGCGACGACGCTTGCCGGCTGGGCGATGGTGGTGCTCCTCTGGCGCGGCAGCCGCGGGATGGGACAGGAAGTGACGCTAGATGCACGGCTCCGCCGCCGGGCTGGGCGCATCGTGGCAGCAACATTGGCAATGGGCGCGCTGCTCCTTGGCGCGGCGGCCCTCCTCGGGGACGCGCTCTATACACCGACCCTGCGCTATGCGGCGCTAACAGCTTTGGTCCTCTCTGGGATCGTCGGCTTCGCCGCCGCCGCCCAACTGCTCGGCGCCGCCTCCATCGGAGAGATCAGAGCGGCGATGCGGCGGAGCAAGCAAGAACCGAGCACCGAGTAACCCTGCTCGCACGAAGCGCGGAGCCGTGCCAGCGCCGTCCAGTGGATTGGCGCTGCAATGCCTGAGCTGAGCACTTTATCCCAGCCAAGATGGTCCCCGTCCAAGGTTAAGGACTAACGGAGACAAAGCGCCACCCCGCCGAGACGGGACGGCGCTGGCACGGCGGCCTCCCGCCTTTGCTCCGTGCCGGGGTGCAAAGCTCCAACGGACACAGAGGAAACCCTACCGACTGAACGGAGACGGCCGCAGGCCCTTCGCCGCTCTCCCCGCCACATCCGCGATGCGCTTGGCCCGCGTCGGCGCCTGTTTCGCCGTCTTGATCCACTCCAGCGTTCCGCGCTTCACACTGCGCGGGAACGCCTCCCAGACGGCCTCTGCCCCTGCGCCAACTAATGCCGCGCGCAAGTCCTCGGGCACCTCCAGCCGTTCCACATCGTCGAGGAATTTCCACATGCCAGACGCCTGCGCTTCCGCGATCCGGGCCTCGCCGGCCGCCGTCATCGCCCCCGACACCCGCGCCTGCGCCACGAGCCCTTTGTTGACGGCAGACCAGGCCGAGCCCGCGCGGCGTGGGGCGATCCAAATGGAGGACCGTTTGGCATCGACGCCGCGCGTGCGCGAGTCGATCCAACCCCAACACAGAAGCTCTTCGATGATGTCGAGCATGGGGATGGCACATGGGCTTGGCTTTTTGAATGTCACGAGCCAAAGCCCCGCCGCGCGCGTGTGGTTTTCTGCGAGCCAAGCGCGCAGCTTGGCCCGCGAGCGGACCTCAAGCTCTTCGCCTGGACTTTCCGCCTTGGCCCCCAAACCGCGTCAGACGGAGGAGGGGATGATCACGATTTCGACGCGGCGGTTGAGGGCCCGGCCATCGGCGCTGAGGTTTGACGCGCGGGGCTGGTCATCGCCGCGCCCGATCGTCTGGATCCGCGACGGCGGTACCCCCGCCCCGGTCAGCACATTGGCCACCGATTGCGCGCGCCGTTGCGACAGGTCGAGGTTATAGCTTGCCGCACCGGTGTTGTCGGTATGGCCGATAACCTGCACGGTCCCGTCCGGGAATTCGTTCAGATTGGCCGCCACCGCACGCAGATCGGGCACGATGCCTGGCTGCAGTTGCGCGCTGTCGACCGGAAAGAGAATGTCCTGCGACATGGTCACAACCAGACGGGTGCCGTCGTTGACGATCTGGATATTGCCGTTGCCGAGGCTCTGGCGCAGCGCGGCTTCCTGTCGGTCGAGCCGCGCGCCGACAGCACCGCCGGCGACTGCGCCGACCGCCGCGCCGATGGCCGCATTGCGCCCGCGATTATCGTCATCGGCAAGCGCGCCCGCGGTTGCTCCAATCACGCCGCCGACGATTGCGCCGGTCCGCGTGTTCGCGTTCGGGTCGTTCGGGTTCGCCCCGGAGGACGTGTTGACACAGGCGCCCAGCGCCAGGATGGATGCCGCAACGGCGGCCAACGATAGACGGAAGCTCATACCCTACCTCTTTGGCTCACGGCCCAGTTGCGGGCCTTGGGCGAAGAGTACCGCGCATCGGCGGGAAATGAACCATGGATATCTGCCCCATCGGCCAGATCTCGCCGTTACCCGGCGTCAGCGCGCACCGCCTCATAGGCCAGCATCGCGCGTTTGACGGGCAAGCCCCAGTGATAGCCGCCCAAGCCGCCCGACTTGCGCAGCGCCCGGTGGCAAGGGATGAGCCAGCTCACCGGGTTTCGCCCGACTGCCGTGCCGACGGCGCGCACAGCTTTTGGGTGCCCGATGGCGGCGGCGAGGTCGGAATAGGTTGTAACGGTGCCCGATGGGATCGCGATCAGGGCCTCCCAGACCTTGATCTGAAAGGGCGCGCCGATGAGGTGTAGGCGTGCGTCGCCTGTACCGCCAAAGGCCGCCTCAGCGAGGGGACGGAGCGCGGCGTGGTTTTCGACCAGCGTCGCCTTGGGCCAGCGGCTCCTGAGGTCTTCAAAGGTGGGCTCCGCCCCGGACTCGGCGGCAAATCCGATCCCGCAGATCCCCTTATCCGTCCCCATGACGAGCGCCGGGCCAAAGGGGCTCTCAAACCAGCCCCACCCGATGGTCAGCCCCGCTCCTCCTTTGGCATAGTCTCCGGGCGCCATCGCCTCCCACCGCAGAAAGAGGTCGTGCAATCGCCCCGAGCCCGACAGCCCGATGGCGTCTGCCGTCTCAAGCGTCGTGTGCCGGGCGCGCAGGAGCTCGCGTGCGAGCCCCACCGACAGGTATTGCTGGTAGCGCTTCGGCGACACGCCGACCCATTGACTAAAGATCCGTTGGAAATGCGCGGCGCTCATATCCATGCGCGCGGCCAGCTCGTCGAGCGAGAGCTGCGCCGCGGTCCCATTGCGGCCCGCCCCCGCGCCTGACGCCTTCCTGGCCGCCCCGGTACCGGCCGCCTCCTGTGCGGCGTCGATCTCTTCGAGCGCGCGTCGTATGACCCCGTAGTGATAGGCCTGCTCAGTATCGGTCATCGGGCGTCCGTCCATCTTACACCTCCGGTCTTTCTGCCTTCCTAGGCGGAGGCGGTGAAGCTGGCGACCCGGAAGCTGCGCCTTGCGGATCGGCGCACTCCGAACCGCGTTTGCATCCCGCCTTCGACACGCTACACCTCCGGGCGTTGCGACAGGAGCCTCCGTGCAGACAAAGCAGGTCAAACAATTGCCCTACCGCGCGATGCGCGAGATCTTTGCCCGGTTTCAGGCGGCAGAGCCAGAGCCGAAGGGAGAGCTCGAACACACCAACGCCTTCACGCTTGTGGTCGCCGTCGCGCTCTCTGCACAAGCCACCGACAAAGGTGTCAACAAGGCCACGAGGGCGCTTTTCAAGATCGCCGACACGCCGGCAAAAATGCTGGCCCTCGGCGAGGAGGGCGTGACCGAACATATCCGCACCATCGGCCTCTACCGTAACAAGGCCAAGAACGTGATCAAACTGAGCCGGATCCTCGTCGAGGAATATGACGGCGAGGTCCCCTCCTCCCGCGCCGCGCTCGAAGGCCTACCGGGTGTGGGCCGCAAGACGGCAAATGTCGTTCTGAACATGTGGTGGGGCATGCCGACCCAAGCGGTCGACACCCACATCTTCCGCGTCGGGAACCGCACCGGTATTGCTCCGGGCAAGGACGTCGTCGCCGTCGAACGGGCCATCGAGGACAACGTCCCGGCAGAGTATCAGCACCACGCCCATCACTGGCTGATCCTGCATGGGCGCTATGTGTGCACCGCGCGCAAGCCGCGCTGCGAAATCTGCATTCTTTCCGAGTATTGCTGTAAGGAGAACGTCGCATGAGCCCCACTTACAAAGTCGCTGGGATCGGCAACGCCGTGATGGACGTGCTGAGCCAAGCCGACGACGACTTTCTCGACATGATGGGCATCGAAAAGGGGATCATGCAGCTTGTCGAGCGTGAGCGGGCCGAGATCCTTTATGCCGCGATGGAGCGCCGGACCCAGACGCCGGGCGGATCGGTCGCCAACACGCTTGCGGGGCTCTCAGCGCTCGGCCTGCGCACCGCCTTCATCGGGCTTGTTCACGACGATGCGGTCGGCCGACACTACATCGACGGGATGACCGAGGCGGGGACGGATTTCGTCAATCCGCCATCGAAAGGCGCTCCACTGCCCTCCTCGCGCTCGATGATCTTCGTCTCGCCCGATGGCGAGCGATCCATGAACACCTATCTCGGGATATCCGCCGAGCTCGGACCGGAGGACGTACCCGACGACGTCGCAAGCGGCACCGAGATCCTTTTCCTCGAAGGCTATCTCTACGACAAGCCCAAGGGGAAAGAGGCGTTCTTGCGCGCGGCCCGGCTCTGCCACGACGCGGGCGGGCGCTCTGGCATTGCGCTTTCCGATCCCTTTTGCGTCGACCGGCACCGCGAAGATTTTCGCCTTTTGGTGCGCGATGAGATGGCCTTTGTCATCGGCAACGAAGCCGAGTGGACGAGCCTCTACCAGCTCGACGATCTCGAAGCCGCCCTCACCCAGGCCGCGCAGGATTGCGAAACGGTTGTCTGCACGCGCTCCGGCGATCCGGTGATCCTGATCTCAAAGGGCGCGCGCGTCGAGGTCCCGGTGGACCGTGTCGTTCCGGTCGACGCGACCGGCGCGGGCGATCAGTTTGCCGCGGGCTTTCTCTTCGGGCTCGCGACCGGGCGCGATCTGGAGACGTGCGGGCGGATGGGCGTCTTGGCAGGAGCCGAGGTCGTCTCCCATGTCGGGCCGCGGCCCGAGGCCAACATGCATGCGATCTTCACGCGGCAGGGCCTCCTCTGACGCCGCGCCCCGAGCGCGATGCGCCGCTCGAACAGGCTGGCGCGCGCGCCTTTGGCATCGCTATATGGCGCGGGCGCCATGAGATCGGCGCTCCCGACTGAAAGCCAGCACGTAAAGGGCGCCCGATGGCCTATGCCTATGACGATCAGAATGTGTTCGCCAAGATCCTCCGTGGCGAGATCCCCAACAAGACCGTCCTCGAAACCGAGCACTCTCTTGCCTTTGAGGACATCCAGCCGCAAGCGCCGACCCACGTGCTCGTCATACCAAAGGGACCCTATGTGAGCTTCGATCATTTCGCGGCGGAGGCGTCGGAAGCCGAGCTGGCCGATTTCTCGCGCGCCGTGGGCGAGGTCTGCCGGATGACGGGCGTCTCTCCGGGCGAAGCGGGCGGCGGCTATCGCCTGATATCGAATGCCGGGGTCGATGCCATTCAGGAAGTGCCGCATATGCATGTTCACGTCGTCGGCGGGCGTGGCCTCGGGCGGATCTTGCCCGCGGGCTAGACCGGGGCTGCGAGCGCGTCGATCAGAAGCTGCCGCGCCCGCTCCCATTGCTCCGGCCCGTGGCTGGCATAGTAGTCGAGTCCCGGCGCTGCGTTGACCTCCAGCACAACAGCGCCCTCGACACCTGCCACAACGTCGAGCGAGCGGATATCCACGCCAGCGAGGCGCAAGCCCAGTTGCTCTACTGCGCGCTGCGCGAGCGCGTCGACCTCGGGCGGCAGGGCCCCGGTCAGGTCCTCCATCCGGCCACCGACCGACAGGTTTGCGCTCTCCAATAGCTCCACGACCCGGCCCGCTTTCGGCACCGTGTTCCACGTCAGGCCTTGCCTTTGGAACGCGCGCGCGATCCGCGGATCTTCAGGCGAGAGCTTCGCTCCACGATGCGTCCGGGCAAGCGCGCCCAAGGCGTCCTCGGCGAGTTGGCGCAGAGTGCGCCGGCCATCTCCTGTCACGGCGGGCGGCAAGCGCCGATAGGCGAGTTGCACCCGTCCGTCGAGCACTGTCAGACGCGTGTCTTGGCCCGCAGCGTAAGCCTCCAGCCGCACGCGGTCGTCGCTCCCAAAGAGCGTATCGAGGTCGCGCCGCAGCTCCTCTTCCGTCTCGATATGCATAACCCCGCGCCCTTCGGACCCGCTATTTGGCTTTAGGATCACCGGATAGCCCACTTGGGCCGCGAACGCTTCGGCATCGGCGGGCTTGGGCAGCGCCGCTGCGACGGCTTCGTTCTTGAGCGCCATCCGCGCGTGATACCGCGGGCTAAAAAGGATTATCCCGTCGGGCGTCGCGATCCCTTCGGCGGCCAGGAGCCGCGCCGTGTAATCCTTGTCGGCTGCGAGCATGGCGGCGGCCTCCGGGTTCAACCCCAGCGCATTGCCGAAGAGCGGCCGGGCGCAACCATCCGGCCCGCGATACCGTCCCAAATGGCCAAAGGCCTCGTCCAACTCTAGCGTGCCGCCGAGCGCCGCGGCCGCTTCGGCCAGCAGATGGACGAAGGGACGCCGCTCCGCGAGCCACGCCGCGCCGGGCGTGACAGGCACGAGCCGCATTAGGCTGCCCGGCTCGCCGCAGCCGAGGAGGTCAACGCGAGGAAGACGTCCTCAAGATCGGGCTCCTCCGTCGCAACATCGGCGATCCGGATGCCCGCGCTACGCACCGCATCGAGCACCGCCTCCGCTGCGATCCGCCCCCGGCTATAGGAAAAGGCAAGCGCGCCACCGGGCCGCCGCACCAGGCTCACGCCCTCGGGCACTGCGATCTCCGCAGGCACTTGCCCATCGGGCGTGATGATGAGCGTTTTGGCGTCCATTCGACCGAGGAGGTTCGCGGTGCTGTCCTGCGCGGCAATCTCACCGTGGTTGACGATGGCAATCTCGTCGCACATCTCCTCGGCTTCTTCGAGGTAGTGCGTCGTCAAAATGATCGTCATCCCGCGCTCTGCGTTGAGACGGCGCACATTCTCCCAGAGCATCTGGCGCAGCTCGATATCGACGCCTGCCGTCGGCTCATCGAGCACGAGGACCGCCGGGCTATGCACCAGCGCCTTACCGAGAAGGAGCCGGCGGCGCATCCCGCCCGACAGGGAGCGGGCATAGGCCGCGCCCTTATCGGCCAGCCCAATGAGCGCCAGGATGTCCTCCGTCCGCCGCTCGCGTTTGGGCACACCATAAAGCCCCGCCTGGACATCGAGCGCCTCGCGCGGGGTAAAGAACGGATCGAGGTTGAGCTCCTGCGGCATGACCCCGATCGCGGCACGGCTCTGGCGTGGGTTCACGTCTTGGTCGAAACCCCAGATCGACACCTTGCCCGCGGTTTTGGTCACAAGCCCCGCGAGAATGTTGATCAGCGTGGATTTTCCAGCGCCGTTCGGCCCCAAGAGTCCGAAGATCGCACCTTGCGGTACGCAGAGATCGACGCCCTTCAGCGCCTCTTTCGCAGGCTGACCGCGCTCGCCCGTATAGGTTTTGCGCAGGCCGACGACATCGAGAGCGGCCGGCCCGGCGGGGTGCGCCGAAGCTGATCGGGGCGTGTCAATCTGGGGCGTGTCAATCTGGGGCGTGTCGGCATCGGACATGGCGCGGGCTCTTGCTCTTGCAGGCCCGGGGGCCGTAACTTGCCGTTTGCAAAATAGGCCGAGACTGGCCGAGCAACAAGGACGTGCCCATGCGCCCCTCCCACGGACCAGACGCGCCCGAACCGCCGGAGACGGAGATCGTGCGCGAGATGCGCATCTGCTGCGACGGGGGCGAGGGCGCGCTGGGGCATCCGCGCGTCTGGCTCTCGATCAGCTTGCAGACGGGCACGGTCGAATGCCCCTATTGCGACAAGAGGTTTGTCCACGTGGACTGGGCAGACGAAGCCGTCTGAGGCGCTATGGCACTGGCCGCGCGGCTTGCCGTCCCGGGCAGCCGATCCGCGACCGGCAACCCAAGGTGGCGCAACAGATACACGGCAATCACGTTGGCCGATTTTCCCCATCAAGACCCCTTGCGCGGGGCGGCGGCTAGGCCTTGCGCTTCTCCAGCGAGAGACCGATCCCAGCGTCCTTAAGCTTGGCATTGAGGCTCTTGAGATCCGCGTCCGCCAGGGCGGCAAACATCAACGCCATATCTGCCTCGGCAATATCGGGCATGGGCGTGGGCGACATGTCCGACAGGAGCTCTGACATCCCTCCGCTAAACGGAAGGAGAAACCCCTGCTCCGGCTCGATCTCGACGACCGCGCCGCCTGGCCCGGTGGGAAGGCCCGCTTGCGTCTGATCGTTGATCACACCGCCATTGAGGTAGGTCGCCCGATTCTGCGGCGTGACGAGGACGCGGGCGGGCCGGTCGAGCTGCGGCCCAAAGGAGATAGACGCAGGCGGGATGAACGTGAAAACCGCGGGCAACGTCAGATCGGCAAAGCCACGGCACTCGAAATCTGCCGCCACGGTCGGGTCGGGGAACGGATCGCTCGGGAGCAAAGCGACCTTGGCCGTCGCATTCGGCGCGATGACGATGTCGGGCGACAGGCGAAACGAGGGCGACGCCAGCCCCCCGATCAGGGTCGCAGGTGAATTGTTGACATTCGGTGTGTCGATGATCGCGACCGTGTTCGCAAAGAGGCTCCGATCCGGGTCGGTGATCGATGAGGTCACGAAATTCAGCCGGAAGGTCAGACTGACATCTTCGAGATTGGTGACGTTGAGAAAGTACCCCTGCAAGACAGTGTCGGCCGCACCGACCGGCGATTGCGGCTTAAAGATCAGTTCGAAGGACGAGATTTCCATTGCAGCACCCTCGCAGCTCAGGTTGTGAGTGACGCAGGGTAACACAATCACAGCGCGTTTTCGCCCGCCCGCCCGCCTGCTGCGCGGAATGCCGCCGTGGGCAGAGGTACGCGACACCACGCGTGCGCGGCGCCCGTGCCTTTGGACTGTCTCACCCGCGTGGCCCCACGGGCGCCTCCCGGGTACCTCACGGGCTGGACCCCCTGCGTCCCGCGCGTTAGCTCTAGCGGGCTACGGCTTTGGGGCGCGCGACGGATCACGGGGGACACGATGGCATTTGGCAAGGGACACCACCTGCACCTCATCGACGGCTCGGCCTTCATCTTCCGGGCTTACCACGCGCTGCCGCCGCTGACGCGTAAGTCCGACGGGCTGCCGATTGGCGCAGTCTCGGGCTTTTGCAACATGCTCTTTCGCTACATCGAGGGGAATACCGGCCCCGATGCGCCGACCCATGCCGCCGTCATCTTCGACAAGGGCAGCCACACCTTTCGGAACGACCTTTACGACCAGTACAAGGCAAATCGGGACGAGATGCCCGAAGACCTCCGCCCCCAGATCCCGCTGACGCGCGAGGCGACGCGGGCGTTCAACGTCGCATGCGAAGAGATCGAAGGTTACGAGGCCGACGACATTATCGCCACGCTATCGCGGCAGGCACGTGAGGCCGGAGGACGCGTGACGATCATCTCCTCGGACAAGGATTTGATGCAGCTTGTGGGCGGTGGCGTTGAAATGCTCGATGCAATGAAAAACAAGCGCATCGGGGTCGAGGAGGTCGAGGAGAAGTTTGGCGTCGGGCCAGACCGCGTGATCGACGTGCAAGCGCTCGCGGGCGACAGCGTCGACAATGTGCCGGGCGCGCCGGGGATCGGGGTAAAGACCGCGGCACAGCTCATCTCCGAATACGGCGATCTCGAAACGCTGTTGGATCGCGCCGAAGAGATCAAACAGCCCAAGCGGCGGCAGACCCTTATCGACCATGCCGAGCAGATCCGACTGTCGAAAAAGCTCGTGACGCTCGACCTGAACACGCCGCTCGACTTCAAGCTCGATGATCTCGAAGTGAAGGCACCCGATGCCGCAACGCTGATGGCGTTTCTCGCGGACATGGAGTTTCGCACGCTGACACGGCGGATTTCCGAAACGCTCGGTGTCGAGGCGCCCGCGATCCCCGAGCCCGTGGCGCAGGACGCCGTTGAAGCAGCGCCGGAATGGCCGCCGATTACGCCGGAGAGCTATGAGATCGTGCGCGACGAGGCCACACTGCAGGTTTGGCTCGACCGGATCGACGCGCGCGGCACTGTCGCCGTCGACACCGAAACAACGGGGCTCAACGAGATGACCGCCGATCTCGTCGGCGTCTGCCTTTGCGTGACGCCGGGCGAGGCTTGCTACATCCCGCTCGCGCATCGCACGGGCGGCTCCGACGACCTCTTTGACGAGGGCGCGCTGAGCGAGGGACAGCTCGCGCTGGAACGGGCACTAGAGATGCTGAAGCCGATGTTGGAGGATCCGGCGATCCTCAAGATCGGGCAGAATCTCAAATACGACGCCAAGATCCTCGCGCGCCTCGGCATAACGCTGGCACCAGTCGACGATACAATGCTCCTGAGCTATGCCCAGCATGCGGGCCTGCACAATCACGGGATGGACGCGCTGGCGGAGCGCTATCTCGGCCATTCCTGCATCCCGATCAAGGAGTTGATCGGCTCCGGCAAGTCGCAGATCACCTTCGACCGGGTCGAGATCGATAAGGCCGCGCGCTATGCCGCCGAGGACGCCGATGTCACGATGCGGCTCTGGCATACGTTCAAGCCCTCGCTCCATAAGGCCCAGGTCACGACCGTCTACGAGACGATGGAACGGCCGATGATCCCTGTCCTGGCGCGGATGGAGATGCGGGGCATCAAGGTCGACCGGGACACGCTGAGCCGCATGTCCAACGCATTCAGCCAGAAGATGGCGGGGCTAGAGGCCGAGATCCACGAGTTGGCCGGGCGATCCTTTTCCGTGGGCTCGCCAAAGCAGATCGGCGAGGTGCTCTTCGACGAGCTGGGCCTCGCGCTTCCCGACGGGAAGATGCCGAAACGCGGGAAGTCTGGCGCTTGGAGCACAGGCGCCGATGTCTTGGAGGATCTGGCCACGGTGCATGATATGCCGCGGCGCATCCTCGATTGGCGGCAATTGGACAAGCTGAAGAGCACCTACACCGACGCGTTGCAGACCCACATCAATGCCGAGACCGGGCGGGTCCACACGAGCTACTCGATCGCTGGCGCGTCGACCGGCCGCCTCGCCTCGACCGATCCAAATCTGCAGAACATCCCCGTGCGCACCGAGGAGGGTCGCCGTATTCGCGAGGCCTTCGTCGCTGAGCCGGGCAAGGTGCTCGTGAGTCTCGACTATTCCCAAATCGAGCTGCGCATCCTCGCCCATATCGCCGGGATCGACGCGTTGAAGGACGCATTCCGCGACGGGCAGGACATTCATGCGGCTACGGCCTCGGAGATGTTCAACGTACCGCTTGAGGAGATGACCCCCGAGATCCGGCGCCAGGCCAAAGCGATCAATTTCGGCGTGATCTACGGGATCTCGGGCTATGGACTGGCACGCAATCTGCGCATTCCCCGTGCCGAAGCGCAGGACTTTATCGATCGTTACTTTGAACGCTTCCCCGGCATACGGGACTACATGGACGACACCGTCGCCTTCGCCAAGGCGCACGGCTATGTCCAAACGCTCTTCGGCCGTAAGATTCACACGCCCGAGATCAATGCCAAGGGGCCCGGAGCGGGCTTCGCCAAGCGCGCGGCGATCAACGCGCCGATCCAGGGGACGGCGGCGGACGTCATCCGCCGCGCGATGGTCCGCATGGAGCCCGCGCTCGGCGATGTGCCCGCCGGGATGCTCCTACAGGTGCATGACGAGCTGATCTTTGAGGTGGAGGAAGGCGCGGTCGACGCCGTGGTCGCGCGCGTGCGAGAGGTGATGGAGGGGGCGGCAGATCCGGCCGTCCACCTCTCAGTGCCGCTTGTCGTCGATGCCGGACAAGGCGCGAGCTGGGCCGAAGCGCATTAGGCGCCGACCTTTGCGCATGCGGGCGGACCCGCATCAAGGAGTTCACGTGGTACGCCGCAATTGCGCCGGGCGCCGCTATAGACGCCGCTCGCGCACTTTGGTCTAAGGATCTGACCAATCCGGATAGAGCCGATGCCCTTTTCCCCCGTCGAGCCCGAAAAGATTTCAACCTCGATCGTTCGGCAGATCGAGCTTCTGATCTTGCGTGGTGTCCTCCGCCCAGGCGAGCGCCTGCCGGCTGAGCGCGCCCTTGCTGAGCGCCTCGGCGTCTCGCGCCCCTCGCTGCGGGAGGCGATTGCCGAGCTCGAAACCTCTGGCCTGCTAGCCCGGCGCGCGGGGGCCGGGATCTTTGTTGCTGATGTCCTTGGCTCGGCGTTTTCGCCCGCACTCGTCCGGCTATTTGCCGAGCACGATGAGGCCGTCTTTGATTATCTCGCCTTTCGCCGCGACGTCGAGGGCCTCGCTGCGGAACGCGCTGCGCGGCAAGGTTCCGACACGGATCTTGAGGTGATCTCGACGATCTTTAGCAAGATGGAGGCTGCCCACACCAAGCCGAGCCCCAAGGAAGAGGCGAACCTCGATGCCCAGTTTCACCTCGCGATCGTCGAGGCGAGCCACAACGTCATCATGCTGCACATGTTGCGCTCGATGTACGACCTCTTGCGCCAGGGCGTCTTTTACAATCGCCAGGTGATGTTTCGCCAACGGACGACCCGCGCCGCGCTTTTGACCCAGCACCGGGCGATCAACGACGCGCTGCAGGTGCGCGACCCCGATGGCGCGAAACACGCCGTCCAGCTCCACCTAGATTTCGTCGAGCAGGCGCTGCGGGATCAGCGACGGGCCGAGGAGAATGAGGCTGTGGCAAAGCAGCGGCTTGCGCACGAAACGGGGGCGTAGCGCGCGTCAACGGCAGTGGAGCGCGCTCTGACCGGTGCGGGTGCAGCATTCGCACCGTGCAGGCCTAGCGCTCAGTGAAGCTTAGCGTCGACGACCTTGAGGCTGTCTTCGATCAGCGCATCGGCATCGGCGGCTGTGATCCCCTGGCGCACCACGTCCGCCGCAGCGGCAACGGCCACCTGCACCGCACGGTCCCGCACCTCCTTTACGGCCGCTTCCTCGGCCGAGGTGATCTGATCCTCGGCGGCACGCAGCCGTCGCTCAATAGAGCTCTGGAGGTCCGCCTTCGCTTCGACGGCGGCTGCTTCGGCGTCCGACTTGGCCTGCGCCACGATCCGCTGCGCCTCTTCCTGGACGTCCTTTTGCTTGCGTTCGAACTCAGCGAGAGTTGTCTGCGCCTCTTCGCGCAGCGCGCGTGCCGTTTCCAACTCGGCACGGACCTTTTCGGCCCGATCGTCGAGCATCTTGCCAAGCAGCCCTGGAACTTTGAAGTAAACAAGAATTCCGATGAAGAGGGCGAAGGCGATGAGCACGACAAAGTCGGAGTTGCGCAGCGACACGAACGGATAGTCCCCCGTGGCTGCAAGCGCCGGTGCGGCGGCGAGAACAAGCGCCGTCAAGGCGGCGGACAAAGCATGAAGACGCATCACGATCCCTCTTTCAGCCGCGCCTCGACGGCGCTCGCGAGCGCCGCATCCTCGGCCGGTCGGCCCAGCGCCGAGACGATCGCGCCGACCGTGTCCTTTGCGACGGCTTCGATGCTTTGAAGCTCGCTGTCGCGGATCTCCGCAAGGCGCGCCTGACTCTCGGCTGCCTTCTGCGAGATCTCGGCATCGGCTTTTTCGGTTGCCGCTTCGACCTCTTTTCCGATCTCGGCTCGGGTCTCCGCTGCGATCTTCTGCGCCTCGGCTTTGGCGTCGGCCAGCGCCTTTTGGTAGGCCTTCTCCGCTTCGGCGGCCTTTAGCTTGAGCTCTTCGGCCGCGGCGATGTCGTTGGTGATCGTACCGTTTCGTTCGGCCAAAACGGAGGCAATACGCGGCAGGGCCACGCGCGTCAGGATCAGGTAGATCGCGCCGAGCGTGACGACGAGCCAAAAGATCTGATTGGGGAACCAGTCAATACAGAGCTGCGGCATGCCGATCGCGCCGCCATCGGGGCCAACGCATCTGCCCGCAAGCTCTTCTTGGAATGGTTCGAGCCCCGTGGAGCTGTCGGTTGCCATCTCTGCCTCCTGGACCGTGTCTGATCAACGGCGGCGGGCCGACACACTGCGCGTCCCGCCGGCTGTAAGGATCGAAATCCGGTCTGGATCAGACAGCGAACATCAGCAGAAGCGCGACGAGGAACGAGAAAATCCCCAGGGCTTCGGCGAAGGCGATGCCGATGAAGAGCGTCGCGGTCTGACCGGCGGCGGCCGAGGGGTTGCGCAGGGCACCGGCGAGGAAATTGCCGGCCACATTGCCGACCCCGAGGGCCGCGAGGCCAGCGCCGAGGCCCGCGATGCCGGCGCCGATGAACTGACCCATGTTTGCGATATCGCCTTCCATGTCTCTTCTCCTTGCGAATTGGAAGTCCGTGATGTCGACGTGGCCCGCGTGGCGCGCCCCAAACTCTTTCGATCCCGTCAGTGATGCGGATGCAGCGCGTCGCGCAGGTAAACGCAGGTGAGGATCGTGAAAACGTAGGCCTGGATCGCTGCCACCAGCAGTTCCAGCGCATAGATCGCAACCATGCCGAAAATCGCGAGCGGCGCGATGAGGGCGACGGCGGCGAAGCCCGCGAACACCTTCATCACCGCGTGTCCCGCCGTGATCGCGCCGGCAAGTCGCACCGAATGGCTGACGGGGCGCACGAAATACGAGATGAGCTCGATGATGGCGAGCGCCGGGCGCAGCGGCAGAGGCGCGCTATCGACCCAAAAGAGCGCCAGAAAGCTCGACCCGTTTTTAACAAACCCAATCGTCGTCACAGTAATGAAAACCGCGAGCGCCATGACCGCCGTTACGGCAATGTGCGAGGTCGTGGTAAAGGCCGTCGGCACGAGGCCGAGCAGGTTGGCAAAAAGGATGAAGAGGAAGAGCGTCATGATGTACGGGAAGTATTTGAGACCGTCCTTCCCGGCGACGTCCTCGACCATCTTGTAGACAAAGCCGTAGATCAGCTCGGCGACCGATTGCGCCCGGGTCGGGATGATCGCACGGCCCCGTGTTCCCAAGACCAAAAGCGCGGCCACGCAAGCCACAGCCAGCGCCATCCAGAGCGTGACGTTGGTGGGCGTGTACCAATTTACGGCATCGCCACCAAAAAGTGGTTTGACGATGAATTGGTCCATCGGATGGATGGAAAGCCCGCCGGATGCTTCATCTGCCACGTATCAGTTCCCTTTGCCTTCCGCGCTCTGGGGCGCATCGCCGTCCTCTGCGCCCGGCGCGGACGCTCGTTTGCCCACTTCATCCGCAGTGCGCAGCATTACGCGGATGCCGGCGGCGAGCCCGAAACCGATGAACACCACCATCAGGATCGGCGCCGTGCCAAAGAGCGCATCGAGCCCCATCCCGATCAAAAGCCCGATCAACAGACCGGCCACCAGCTCCGTTACCATCCGCCAGGCGAGCTGCGCCTGCGAGTAGTGCTCCTCGTTGTGCGCGCGGGCGGGCGGGCTTCGCTTTGCAGCCGCAATCTTAGCCTCGAGCGCTTGGAGCCGCGCGCTGTCGGCCCCGGTACCGGCCGGATTGCCCGCGTTATCCGTCTCCCCAGCCGCCTCGCCGGACATCATACTCCTCCGATAATCGACGGTAGTGCTAGGCCGCGCGAGTGTCAGAGTCAATCGCTGCACGACAGCCCAGAGACACTGGCAAGCCATTGTTTCTGAACGTTAACTCTCCGCAAGCCGTTCCTCGATCGCCGACCCAACGCTCGCTGGCATATTCAACCAGTGAGTTGACCGACGACGCCACACCTGGCAGACGCCGTCGTTATGTGCGCTCCTTCCAACTTCTTCGTGCTGCGCGTGTTTTCGCTGGAGGCGACCCAGTTGGACCGGCGCCGCGCCGCGGGAGGCACGGCGCGGTGAGCACCGCCCTCGATCTCACCTTTGCCGCCCTCGCCGACCCGACGCGGCGCGAGATCCTGCGCATGCTGCTCGAAGACGACATGGCAGTGACCGATGTGGCGGAGCCCTTTGAGATGTCGCTCGCGGCGATCTCTAAACACCTCGTTGCTCTTGCACGAGCGGGGCTCATCAGCCAGGAAAAGCGCGGGCGCGTGACTTGGTGTAAGCTAGAACCTGACGGCCTCCGCGCAGCATCGGTCTGGATGCAGGGTTTTGGCCAGTTCGACCCGATCGAACTCGATGCGTTCGAGCGGTTCTTGATCGCCGGGGCGCTCTTGCCGGAGGAGGCTGCGTCACCAAACAGCGAGCATTAGGCATGGCGCGCCGCGTCAGCGCGCGACCTCCGGGCTGCGCCACGCCGATGCCTGCTCCTTGAGAAAGCGAACCAGTGTTTGGACCTTGGCCGTCCGGTGCAGGTCGACATGGGTCACAAGCCAGACGGGGACGCTCCACTCTGGCAGCGGGTCCATCATGCACACGGTCTCCGGGTTCTCCTCTCCCATCCAAACCGGCATGAAGCCGATCCCCGCGCCCGCTTCGATTGCGTCGACCACCGTCCGGTCGCGAGAGGCGCGATAGCGGATGAGCCCTGCCGGGACCGTGTCGTTGAGCCAACGATAGAACGGTGCGCGGTTCGTCCCGCTCTCGGTCCGGATCGAGACAAAGCGGTGGCCGTCCCAGAGGCCAGGCTCCAAACGCCCATACTTGGCGATGTAGCTCTGTGTGGCGTAGAGCCCGATCTCCATCGTGAAGAACGGCTGCACAATGTTGTCGGGCTCTTCGGGACGATTCCCCGCACGGATCGCAACATGCGCTTCGCCATACTCTAGGCGATAAACCTTTTCGTCCGACAGAAGGCGGACCGAGACTTCCGGGTGATCCTCCATGAACGAGACAAGAGAGGGCGCGATGCGCGGCGAGAGGATCGGCAACGATGTGACCACAAGATCGCCCGTGACGCCCGCGCCCTGGCCCCGGATGCGCCCGACCAATTGGGTAAACTGATCCTCGGTTGTCGCGGCCACGCGGAGAAGGTCTTGCCCCGCTTCGGTGGCCGTGTAGCCGCGGGCATGGCGCTGAAAGAGCTTGGTGCCCAGGCGCGACTCAAGCGCGTCGACATGCCGGATGACAGTCGCGTGGTGCACGCCCAACGCATCTGCTGCGCCTGAGACCGTTCCCAGCCGCGCCACATGAAAGGCCGTGCGGATTTCATCCCAGGTGTCGACCGCCATCGGGTGTTCTCCTTGTTCGCTCTCGGTCGTTTACAATGTGCGCGAGCGCACAGGCAAGCGATCATCGCACGAAATTGCGCTTTTCTGTCAGTCTGACATCTTTCCGACGACGAGCACGCCGCGCGGCCCGTCCCGCATCTCAACACCTCAAGCACTTGCCACAATCCCCCAACCTGGAGACCAACCATGACCCAGAGCGTTCTTCGTCTCGACACGTCCGCCCGCCACACTGGCTCTGTCTCGCGAGAACTCGTCGATGAGATCATCGCGCGCCTCAACCCCGCCGCAGTGACGGTGCGCGATCTTGCCAACGCGCCGGTGCCGCAGGTGGACGAGGCGTGGATCGGAGCGAATTTCACCCCCGAGGAGGACCGAACCGACGCACAGCGCAAAACGCTCGCCCTGTCAGACACGCTCGTGTCCGAGCTTAAAGCCGCCGACACCCTCGTCATTGGCCTTCCGATCTACAATTTCGGCGTGCCCGCTGCGCTCAAAGCATGGATCGACCAGGTCGCACGCGCCGGCGTCACCTTTCGGTACACCGCCGATGGCCCCGTCGGCCTGCTCGAAGGCAAACGTGCAATCGTCGCTGTGGCGTCCGGCGGGACAGAGACCGGCTCGGACTATGACTTTGCGAGCGGCTACGTCCGCCACGTGCTCGGCTTTCTCGGGATCACAGACGTCACCTTCGTTGCGGCCGACCGTCTGATGATTGACGCCGACGCTGCGCGCGCGACGGCGGCACAGCAAATTGCGGCGCTCGCGGCCTAACGCACGACGCCGCCTGCGCTGGTTCAAGCCTGCCCGCCGTTTCCCGACGGCGGGCCCTTTGCGGAAAGCGGAGGCGCAACGCGCCCAGGAACGCACGGACCGGCGCGCACCGCTTGACTTGCAGAGCGACGAGCGGTAACGCCCGCGCAACCTCCGGGAGCCGATTGCTTCCGGTCCCGCCATTCGGGCGGGATCGCCCTCCACCAGCGCGTCGCGCCCGTGGGGGCGTTTGCGCTTTTGGCTTGGCCTTCCCACGTGAGGCCGGACGAGACTGACGAAAGGACGACACAGATGTTCGAGAACCTCTCCGAACGGCTGTCCGGCGTCTTCGACCGGCTGACCAAACAGGGCGCGCTCACCGACGATGACGTCAAGACCGCGCTGCGGGAGGTCCGCGTGGCGCTTCTTGAGGCGGACGTTTCGCTTTCCGTCGCGCGCGACTTCATCAAGGCGGTGCAGGAGAAGGCCACGGGTCAGGCGGTCACGAAATCGGTCACGCCGGGCCAGCAGGTCGTCAAGATCGTGCATGACGAGCTGGTGCATTTTCTGGCGGGCGACGCGGGCGAGATCGGCACGCTGAAGATCGACAGCCCGCCCGCGCCGATCCTGATGGTGGGCCTGCAGGGCTCGGGCAAGACAACGACGACGGCGAAGCTCGCCAAGCGCCTGACGGACAAAGACGGCAAGCGGGTCCTCATGGCCTCGCTCGACACGAACCGCCCCGCCGCGATGGAGCAGCTTGCAATCCTCGGCGTGCAGATTGGCGTCGACACGCTGCCGATCGTGAAGGGCGAGAACCCGGTGCAGATCGCCAAACGCGCCAAGCAGCAGGCGACGCTCGGCGGCTACGACGTCTATATGCTCGACACCGCTGGGCGCCTCCATATCGACGCGGAACTGATCGCCCAAGCCGCCGAAGTCCGCGATGTGGCCAGCCCGCGCGAGACACTCCTGGTGGTTGACGGCCTCACGGGGCAGGACGCCGTCAACGTCGCGACCGAGTTCGACGACAAGATCGGGGTCTCGGGAGTTATCCTCACCCGGATGGACGGGGACGGGCGCGGCGGCGCAGCGCTCTCCATGCGCGCGGTCACCGGCACGCCGATCAAGTTCGTGGGCCTGGGCGAGAAGATGGACGCGTTGGAGGAGTTCCACCCCGAGCGCGTTGCCGGCCGCATCCTCGGAATGGGCGACATTGTCAGCCTCGTCGAGAAGGCTCAGGAAACCATCGAGGCCGAGCAGGCCGAGCGCATGATGAAGCGCTTCCAGAAGGGTCAGTTCAACATGAACGACCTGAAGATGCAGCTTTCCCAGATGCTCCAGATGGGCGGCATGGAGGGCATGATGGGCATGCTGCCGGGCGCCAAGAAGATGTCGGGCCAGATGGCCGAGGCGGGTATCGACGACACGATGCTCAAGCGGCAAATCGCGCTCATTAACTCGATGACAAAAAAGGAGCGCGCCAACCCCGCCCTCCTCCAAGCCTCCCGCAAAAAGCGGATCGCTAAAGGTGCGGGGCTGGAGGTGCAGGAGCTCAATCGCCTCCTCAAACAGCACCGCCAGATGTCCGACATGATGAAGAAGATGGGCAAGCGCGGCATGCTCAAGCAGATTATGGGCGGGATGTTCGGCAAGGGCGGCGGGGCCCCGGCGGGTGGCGATATGGCCGCGCTCGAAGCCGCCGCGCAGGCGCAGGCCGCCAAACTCCCCAAAGGTATGGGGCTCGGTGGGATGCCCGGCGGTATTCCGGGGATGGGCGGCGGCATGCCGCTTCCCCCGGGTCTTTCTGGCTTTGGCAAGAAGAAATGAGCGAGATGCGGTGCCTCCAGCCTCCCACGGGCCGCGCGGCCGAGGCCGCTGCCGCCGCGCCTCGTGTCGTGCCGGAGCGAGAAACGGCGCGGCTGCGCCTGCGTGCGCCTCGGGTGGAGGATTGTCCGCTTTGGACCGAGATCTGGCAGGGGGCCGACCACATCAGCGGCCTGACAGACGAGCACAGGTGGGAGGAGTTCTGTGTGTATGTCGCCGGGTGGCTCATCCATGGGCACGGCCTGTGGTCGGTGGAGCTGAAGGAGACAGGCGCGCACATCGGGTTTGTCCTTCTGGGCGTCGAGTGGGAAGACGACGCGCCCGAGATCGGCTGGGCCTTTGCCCCCGACATGCGCAATCGCGGCTTTGCCACGGAGGCGGCGGAGGCCGCGCGCGACTATGCGATGGAGCTTTTGGGGCCGAGTGTGGTGGTCTCCTACATCGCCGAAACAAACGCGGCATCGGCGCGGGTCGCGGAAAAGATCGGCGCGCGCCGCCTTGCGAATTTCGACGAAACGACCCGGGTCTATGGCCATGGCGCCAGACCGCACGGGACATCCCAGAAGGATTTGACTGAATGAAATTCACCCATCTCGAAACCGCGGGGCTCTTTCTCCGACGACCCACCGCGAGCGATCTGGACTGCGCGATGCAGCGGCTGAACACGCGGTCCTGCTTTGCAACGGCGCCGCTGACGGGCAAGGGCGCGTGGCGGCAGATGCCGACGCTGCTCACCCATTGGCAGCTTCAGTGGCATGGCCTCTTCGCCGCTGTGCCCTATGGCACGGATGTGCCGATGGGGCTCGTGGGGCCATGGCAGCCGTCGGGCTGGCCGGAGCCCGAGATCGGCTGGCTGATCTGGCGCCGCGCCGAGGATGCGGTGGACCTGACCGCGGAGGCCGTGAATGCCGCGATGGGCTATGCGACGGCGATGCTCGGCTGGCGCGAGGCGGCAAGCTTTGTCTGCCCAACGGATGCGCGCTCGCTCGCCGTGGCCGACCTTACCGGCGCATTGGCCGATCCGTTTGCCGACCGCGCAGGCGCGATCGCCTGCCGCCACCCGGTCACCCCAATCCGCCCCCTGCCCCGCGCTGCCTGATGGCCCACCTCGCCGGCACACCCACGCTCCAGACAGAGCGGCTCACCCTGCGCGCCCCGGGCCCACAGGACTGGGTGGCATGCCGCGCGTTCTTTGCGACCGACCGTTCGCGTTTCATGGGCGGCCCCTATGACGAGAGGCAGAGCTGGCGCGCCTTTGGCCATGCGATCGGCCATTGGGTTCTGCGCGGCTGGGGCTCGTTTGCCTATTGCGAAAGAGGGAGCGATGCCGTGCTCGGCATGGTCGGCCCGTGGTATCCCGCGGGCTGGCCGGAGCGGGAGATCGGCTGGTCGGTCTGGGCGCCCGAGCATGAAGGTAAGGGCTATGCCTTCGAGGCCGCGCGCGCCGCGATCGACTTTGCCTTCGAGACACTCGGATGGCAGACGGCCGTCAGCTATATCGATCCCGAGAATGTCCGCTCGATCGCCCTAGCAGAGCGTTTGGGCGCCGAGCGCGATGCGGCTGCCGCTCGGCCCGACCCGACCGACCTCGTCTTCCGCCACCGCGTCGCGGAGGCAGCATGACCGTGCGAGATCCTCAAACCGGGCCCGAAACGTTGGTCCGCATCCCAACCGTGCTGACTGCGCGGCTGGCTCTGCGTGCGCCGAAGCCCGCGGATTTCGACGCCTTCGCCGACTTTCGAGCGGGGACGCGCGCATATTTCGTCGGCGGGCCCTACACGCGCGCGCAGGCCTTTGGGCAATTTTGCGGCCTTGTCGGCCATTGGCACCTGCGCGGTTTTGGCCGCTGGATCATTGCCGACCGGCAGAGCGACGCAGCACTCGGCACGGTCGGTCCGTTCTTTCCCGAGGGCTGGCTCGAGCCCGAGATCGCTTGGACGGTGTTTGACGGCCACGAGGGCAAAGGGATCGCCTTTGAGGCGGCCGAAGCGGCACGCGTCTTCGCCTATGACACGCTCGGCTGGACCACCGCGGTCAGCCTTGTGGCGCGAGAAAACAACCGATCCAACGCGCTTGCTCAGCGGCTCGGTGCGACGCGCGAAGGCGTTTTTCAGCATGCTGAGATCGGTACGCTCGATGTTTGGCGCCACCCCTCGCCCGCCCAACTCCGTGCGACGGGAGTGGCCTGATGGGACATCGCGACATTCCCGTGCTGGAGACCCGGCGTTTGCTTCTACGCGGGCCCGAGCCCGAAGACTACCCCGATTTCAAGGCGACCTTCGCCTCATATCGCTCCCGCTTTATGGGCGGCCCGCTCAACCCTTACGAGGCCTGGATGCTCTATGCCGCTGAGATCGGCCATTGGGAGATCCGCGGCTTTGGCATGTGGATGATCCACGACCGTAAGACCGACGCGACCTATGGCATGGCAGGCGGCTGGCAGCCGGCGAAGTGGCCTGAGCGCGAGATCGCCTGGATCATCTGGCCAAGCGTGGCCGGACACGGCTATGCACTTGAGGCGACGGATCGGGCGCGGCGCTACTTCTACGAGGTCATGGGCTGGCAGACGGCCGTCAGCTATCTCGACCCGAAGAACCTCGACAGCACCCGGCTCGCCGAGCGGCTCGGCGCCGTGCGCGATCCTGAGGCGGCCTCAGTCGACGGCAATGACGTCGTCTACCGCCACCCCGCGCCCAAGGCACTGCGCAACACGCAACTCGGCGACGGCATCGCATTGGAGATCGCCAACTACGCCGACCCGCAATTTAAGCCGAAAGGATGGGCCATTGACTGAGGCCGCTCTCTCCGACGATGCCGCCCGCGCGGCCGCGCTGCTCAAAGAGCATCGCGCCTCAATCGACCGGCTCGACGCGATCCTCGTCTACACGCTAGGTGAGCGCTTTAAGCACACCCAAGCCGTAGGCCAACTGAAGGCAGATCACGCGCTGCCGCCGGCCGATCCGACACGCGAAGCGGCCCAGATCGAGCGGCTTGAAGACCTCTCCCGCCGGGCCGATCTCGACCCGGAATTCGCCAAAAAGTTCCTCGCCTTCATCATTCAGGAAGTCATCAAACACCACGAGGCCCATCAGACATAGCATTGCGCGGCGCGGGAGAGCCGGAGACTGGTGGGCATAGTGTGCACCAGTCTTCAGAGACAGACGCGCCGCAGCGATCAAAGCAGGGGCCTGAGAGCCTAAAAGACACCTCGCGTGGGCAATCTGCCCACCGAACGCCACCCGAGGGGTGGGCCCTGTGCTCACCCGCAAAGCCATTCCAAAGGAGAACACCAATGGCCATGAAGATCAGACTTGCCCGCGGCGGCTCGAAAAAGCGCCCGTTCTACCGCATCGTCGCGGCTGACAGCCGGATGCCGCGCGACGGCCGCTTTATCGAAAAGCTCGGCACCTATAACCCGCTCCTGCCCAAGGACAGCGAAGAGCGCGTGAAGATGGATATGGAGCGCGTGCAATACTGGCTCGCGCAGGGCGCCCAGCCGACGGACCGCATTTCGCGCTTCCTCGAAGCGGCCGGTCACACGGCGAAGAAAGAGCGCAACAACCCGCAGAAAGCCCAGCCTGGCAAGAAGGCGCAGGAACGCGCCGAGGAACGCGCGGCAAAGGCTGCTGAGGCGTCCGAGGCCGCAGCGGCCCCCGCAGAAGAAGCCGCCGCCGAGGCGTAACCCGGCTGAGGGCGGAGCGGCATGGAGCAGAGGGTCTGCGTCGGAGCGGTGGCGGGTGCCTTTGGCGTCCAGGGTGAGGTGCGGCTCAAGAGCTTTTGCACCGCGCCCGAAGATGTCGCCGCCTATGGCCCGCTCGAGACAGAGGATGGCTTGCGCACCTACGAGGTCACGCTCGTCAAACCCGTGAAAAATGGGTTTGCGGCGCGCCTCTCAGGCGTGCGCAGCAAGGAGGCCGCAGATGCGCTGCGCGGTGCCCGCCTTTATGCCGGGCGGGAGGCGTTGCCGCCGCTCGACGAGGACGAGTTCTACCATGCCGATCTCATCGGCCTGGACGTCCGCGATACCGGTGGCACGCTGCTTGGCCGGGTAAGGGCCGTTCACGACCACGGCGCGGGCGATCTCTTGGAGATCCATGGCGAAGGGCTGAGGCAGACTGTGCTCCTCCCCTTTACCCGCGCCAACGTCCCCACGATCGACATTGCCACGGGTCGGATCGTCGCCGACCCGCCTGAGGGGCTCTTTCCATGAGCCGGGCGGGGCTCGCCATCGCGCTTCTGTCGCTCGCGCTCTCTCCCTTGGGCGCCGGGGCAACGGGGCATGGGGCGCTGGCGATGCTCGCGTTTACCGGCGTTTTCTTTCTCGCCAACGCCGTTATCCGTCCCGGCTCTGTTTCCTATGCCGATCCAAGCGCGATCGTCCTACAAGTGATGACGGCCGGTGCCTTTGCCGCGGTTCTCGTCGGCCTGGGTCAAACGCTCCGCGCCCTGGGACAGATCGAGGCGGAGATCGCGCTCGAAGGCTGGCTCATCCTCGCGGCCTGGGGGATCGTTTTGGGGCGGCTCGTCTGGCGGCGCTCGACAGGCGCGGCTGCGATGCGCAAGGCCGAGGCCGCCCTCCGCGTTGTGCACGATGCGGGACGGCCCAAGACGCAGAAGAAGCCAAGGCGCGCGCCCGACCCCGCCCACGGCGTCGTTGCCAGAGACGCCCCCGCCCCCGCAGCACCGCCCGTTCCTTTGGCACCGCCCGCACCGGCCGACCCTGCGCTCGGTGAAGCGCTGCGTCGGATCAACGGGCTGTCCGAGACCGACACCGACGAGGCCGCCCTCAGCCGCGCCTTAGCAACCGTGTCCGGTGCCGCACCCCTCGGCAGCGTCTTTGAAGCGCTCGCCGCGCGCGCCCCGCTCTGCGAGCGAGACCGGCGCGCGCTCGCGATCCATGTGACCGACCCCTGGGTTGCCGAACAGCGGGCCGGCAAACATGAGCCCGCCGCTGCCTTTGAGGCCATCGTGACTGCGGCAGACGCGGTTGCACTGACCGAATTCGCCACCCGCGCCCATGCGCTTGTCGACGAACGCCCTGAAGCGCGGCGCGACATGCCGCAGGTCGCACGTCTCTTGGAGATCGCGGATCAGATCGAGGGTGATCTGGAGACCGAAGCCGAGTTGCTCGTGGCCCTAGCGCACAGGCTCGAAGATCTCGCGCTTGAAGACGACCGCGATGGCTGAGGACACGCCCCGCTCCCATGGCAGGCTTTCGATCCGCCCGAGCCTCACCCCGCGAGACCTCATGGCGGAGACACCCCGGCTAAAGGGAGTGTGGACGGCAAAGGTCGTCACACTGTTTCCCGAGGCATTCCCCGGGGTCCTCGGCGCATCGCTCACCGGCAAGGCGCTCCAAGACGGCCTCTGGCACCTGGAAACGATCGACCTTCGCCGCTTTGGCAAGGGCAGGCACCGCAATGTGGACGACACGCCCGCGGGCGGCGGCGCTGGGATGGTGCTGCGCCCCGACGTCGTCGATGCGGCGCTTGCT
Organism: Pseudomonadota bacterium; assembly: GCA_038745585.1. Classification (GTDB taxonomy): domain Bacteria; phylum Pseudomonadota; class Alphaproteobacteria; order Rhodobacterales; family Rhodobacteraceae; genus HLUCCA09. The sequence goes on along the minus strand of JBCDLH010000004.1, from coordinate 176,204 downwards.
GCGGCCGGCGCCGACACCTCCCCGCCCTGGCCGGTGATCTACCTCTCGCCTCGCGGCCGCCCCTTCACGCAAAGCCTCGCGCAGCGTCTGGCAGAGGCCGATGGCATGACGCTTCTCTGCGGTCGGTTCGAAGGGGTGGATGAGCGCGTTTTGGAAGCGCGGCAGGTGCTCGAGGTCAGCCTTGGGGATTTCGTCCTCACCGGCGGGGAGATCGCGGCACTGGCCTTGATCGACGCCACGGTGCGTCTTATACCCCGCGTGCTTGGGAATCAGGCGTCTGTTGAGGAGGAATCCTTCTCCAACGGACTTCTGGAACACCCGCACTATACGCGGCCGAACGTCTGGCAGGGTCGCGCGGTTCCCGACATTCTCCTGTCCGGACACCACGCGAAGATCGAGGCCTGGCGCACGCTGCAAGCCGAACGGCTGACCAAGGAACGTCGCCCTGACCTCTGGCGGGCTTACTGTGCAGCGCATGGTAGGGACCCGGATGGAGACCAAGAGCTCTGAGGGCGCGCACATCTTCGCGGGATCAACCCGTGAGCGACAAAAGGAGCGGATCAGATGGACCTGATCGCAACTCTGGAGGCTGAGCAGATCGCCGCGCTCGGCAAAGAGATCCCAGACTTCAAGGCAGGCGACACGGTGCGCGTGGGCTACAAGGTCACCGAGGGCACCCGCACCCGTGTGCAGAACTACGAGGGCGTGTGCATCGCGCGCAAGAATGGAGAGGGCATTGCCGGCTCCTTTACTGTGCGAAAGATCAGCTTTGGCGAGGGCGTCGAGCGGGTTTTCCCCCTTTACTCGACCAATGTTGAGAGCATCACCGTCGTGCGCCGTGGCCGCGTGCGCCGCGCCAAGCTCTATTACCTGCGCTCGCGCCGCGGCAAGTCGGCCCGGATTGCGGAGGATTCCAACTACAAGCCTAAGGCCGACACGGCCCGCGCAGGAGCCTGAGGAGACGCGTCATGAAAGCCGACATTCACCCCGAATACCACGTCGTCGACGTCAAAATGACGGATGGCACCGTTGTTCAGATGAAGACGACCTGGGGCAAGGAGGGCGACACCCTCACGCTCGACATTGACCCCTCGGTCCACCCCGCCTGGACTGGCGGAAATACCCGCCTGATGGACCAAGGCGGCCGCGTGTCGAAATTCAAGAAGAAATACGAGGGGCTGGGCTTCTGACCTGCGCTGCGAGAGAGATGAAAAAAGCCGCCTCGGGGCGGCTTTTTTGTTGCGTGGTGCTGGGCAGGTTGCCGGGACGCTAAACGCACTCAGGCGCTCTGCCGGCGCCGCGCCCGCAATAGCATCGTGCCGCCCAGGCCCGACAAGAGAAGCAGGCCAGCCGCCGGGATGGGAACGGGCGCGAGACGCACATTGACGTCACCGCGTCCTTCCGTGGGGCCGACGTAAACGCCATTGGTGTTCTGCGTCACGGTCCAAGTGAACCACGTCGAGAAGCTCAGGTCCTCCTTGTTCTGCGGCTTAGCGCTGCCGCCGATACCGACCTGCCCGGGGAACGTACCGTCGGCGGGGCGCTCACTCAGCGTCAGGACCAGACCGTCAAGACCGTCTTTGCCAGTGAAGGTTCCGGACTCGAACCTGAGGAAGTCGTAGAGCGCTTCCTTGTCCTTGTAGGACTGCGTCTCACAGTAGGCGCCCATTTCACACTTCGCTGGAAGGTTCCAGTCGCTGATATAAGAGAAGTTGATCATGATGTCGAAGGCGCTCGTACCGCCTTCGCTTTCGATCGTGCCAGAGATGCTGCCGCCCGTACCGTCGTACGACAAGCGACCGCTGTTGTTCACAAATATCCAGTGAGGGTCGTCAAAGAGGCCGGCGCCATCCGCAATCCATACCGCATGCTTATTGGTTTCGTCCGCGAAGCGCGTGGCGAAGTAGTCGCCGGTATAATTGGCAGCACTGGCGACTGGGGCCATCATCGTCATGGAAAGCGCGGCCGCAGCCGCGAAAAGGGTACGCATCGGTTACTCCTAAAGCACACTCACAGATGCGTGTGTCGTAGCACATGCCCTTAAGCTGGACAATGTATTGCCCACTTTTCGCCCTTATCTTGAATCCAGCAGCTGCGACTATTCTGCAACGGTGGAAAATTCAGCAGAACATGGCGGACTTGCCGACGTTGATCAACAATCACCCGCCCACGCCGATCCAACCAGGGCAGCGCGACCTGAACGAGTGACAAACCATCGCTCTGAGCCACACGGCGAGCAGCTGCACCATCGCCCTTTTCCACAGACTTGCGCTCGTCTATCCGATCAACCGGGCGCGATTGGGGTAGGGCCAAGGCGGATGACGCATATCATCGTGGTGGGCAATGAGAAGGGCGGCTCTGGCAAGTCCACGACCGCCATGCACGTTGCCACGGCGTTGGTGCGGATGGGGCACAGCATCGGCTGTCTTGACCTCGACCTCCGCCAACAAAGCCTCGGGCGTTACATCGAGAACCGGACATCTTGGTGCGCGTCGGAGGGCAAAGCGCTGGCCAGCCCGACATTCCGCGCTCTACCAGGCGATGTGGCCGATGCGCTGGGCAACCCGCAGGACGCGCGGCTGCACAAAGCCGTCGAAGAGCTCGCCCAGGGGCACGATTTCGTTCTGATCGACTGTCCAGGCTCGCACACGCGGCTAGCGCAGGTTGCCCATACCCTGGCCGATACGCTGATCACGCCGCTCAATGACAGCTTCGTCGACTTCGACCTGCTCGCCCGGATCGATCCGGCGACGGGGCGGATCCTGGGGCCAAGCGTCTATGCCGAGATGGTTTGGCAAGCGCGGCAATACCGGGCCGAAGGCGGGCTCGCCCCGATAGACTGGGTCGTATCACGAAACCGCCTTGGCACGACGCAGATGCACAACAAGCGCAAGGTCGGCGATGCGCTCCTGCGCCTCTCAAAGCGGATCGGATTTCGGGTGACACAGGGGTTTTCGGAGCGCGTAATCTTTCGCGAACTCTTCCCACGAGGGCTCACGCTCCTTGACCTTCGCGATGTTGGGGAGGCGCGGCTCAGCCTGTCGGGCGTCGCGGCGCGGCAAGAATTGCGCGACCTGATCAGTGCTCTCGCCCTGCCCGGGGTACGGGTCGGGTTCTAGATCAGCGGCAGGGAGGCAAGTGCCTCACGCTTGGCGTAGCCGGTCGAGCCGCTGCACAAAAGGATCGCGTTGAAGACGTGCGGTTGCCCGGCGCGAGAGGCGTGGAATGTCGCCCACGCCGGAGCCGAGGCGCACCGACGTGAGCACCACGTCGAGCGGAACAGGACGCGCCATGCGAATGCGTGGCGTAAGGATCTGCTTTTGCGGCCCTGCGTCGACGGGCTCACCTGGCTCGACGGCGAGGCTCTTGGCCGTCCTCGCGGGCGCAGCGCTGTTCGACCGGCGTGCGATCAGACGGATAAGACGGCTTGCAAAGCTCGAACCTGCGCGTTTCTCCGCGCCCGTCGGTGCGATGTCGCGTGTCAGAGCGGGTGCAGCAGACCCCTTCCGGCCCGACGCTGCGACAGTAAAGACAGGGTCGCCACCTCGGGTTGCGGCAAGGCGCGTGTGCAACTTGTCAAAGCTCGAACTGATCATCTGCGAACCCTCTCTTCACAAACCATGCTCGGTAGCTAGGCAGTTAAAGGGGCTGCTTTGTGACCGGGCCACGGGGTTTCAGTGACTTATCGTTAACCAAATCATGATGAGCTTCGGCCTGGAAAAGGGCGGCGTCTTGGTCAGGGCGGCGTTTGGAGGACGCGCAACGGCTAGGGGGGCGAAGTGTCTCAACGGCGGAAACAACAGAGGCATCGCGGGGCCGCTTGGGCGGTTCTTTGCCTCAGCGTGAGCGCGTGCATACCCCAGCCGCAGCGTGCGGTCGTGCAGCCCACTCGGCTCACGCCGCCGGAGCTGCAGGTCTGCGCCGAAGGCGTGCTCGCGCGCGGATCTGTCCGCACGGAGCGGGCACCAGCGGGTGAGACGCTCTGGCGGTTGCGACTGCACGTGCTCACGAGTGCGCCCAAAGGTTGGATCGAAAAGGGCAGCCTGATCTATAACGGCGCGGAGATGTACTATCTCCCCAACGGGGCGACCCGGGGCTTGCGGGACGCCCATATCGAGCGCGCGCTTGCGCCGCTATGGGAGCGGTGTGCGGAGCGGGCCGCTGGCTTGTCCCCGGGATGAGGGGCGTTATGGTGCCGCGCTATGATGAAAAGACGCCCTTCTTTTGCGCTGTCACTCGTGACCCTTGCTGTCCTCAGCGCCTGCGGCGGCGCGGCTGAGCGCTTCGCCGCGCCGCTCGCCCCGCCCGGTGCGCGGATCGGGATCAATGTCGCCTTGCTTGAGGTTCGGCAGGTCTCTCTCCCGAGCTACGCGCTCGACGAAGAAATCTGGATCGAGACCGAGACGGGCGCGCTGACGGCGGATGCCAACCTCCTGTGGGCAGACGATCCCGCGCGCGCCGTGACGCAAGAGGTCGCCCGGCAATTGGCAGCCATCAGCGGAGCCCGCGTTGCAGCAGAACCCTGGCCATTCGAAGACCTGCCAGAGGCGAGGGTCGAGCTCCGCATCGATGAGTTTATCGCCGGCAACGACGGCCGGTTCCGTATCTCAGGTCAGGGCTTTGCCGTGGCCGTGACGGCCGGGCAAGACCGTGTATTCGATTTCGCCGTGTCGGCCCCCGTTGCGGCGGGCAGCGGCACTCCTGGGCTTGCGGTGGCCCGCTCGGAGGCGATCCGCGATCTGGCGCGGCGCATCGCCGAGGCCGGCCTCTAGACGCGCTCTTCGGTCTGCACGGGCTGCCTTGCGCGGATCAATCGTAGCGCAGATCGGTCGCTTTACCGCGAAACACGACATAGGCGAGCGCCGTGTAGGCCGCGATGATCGGCATAACGATCAGTGCGCCGACGAGGATGATCATGAGGCTCTCGGGCGCGCTCGCCGCCTCGTAGATCGTGAGCTGCTCGGGCACCACGAACGGGTAGAACGAATAGGCCATCCCGAAAAACGCGAGGATGAAGAGCCCGGTCGCGCAGGCGAAAGGCAGCCAGGCGAAGCTGTCATCGTCGGTCGGCAAGCGGCGAAGCGACGTCCAGAGCACCGCGAGCAAAAGCGCCGAGCCGAGCGGCAATGGCGCAAGCAACAGAAACTCGGGGAAGGAAAACCACTTCTCGAAGATCCGGTCCGACACGAGGGGCGACGCGACCGAGATCGCCCCAACGCCGAGGAGCAGACCCCAGACCCCACCTTTGGCCCAGTCAACCGACTTTTCCTGCAGCGCGCCCTGCGTTTTGATAATGAGCCATGCCGCTCCGATAAAGCTGTATCCGACCGTTAGGAAGATCGCAGTCAGCATGGCAAAGCCGATATGCCACCACGTGTAGTCGAGCCCCATAATGTACATGCCGAGCATGAAACCTTGGGACAGGGACGTCATCAGCGAGCCAAGGAAGAAGGCGAAGTTCCAACCAGGCTTGTAGCGTAGCGGCGCCTTTACACGAAACTCGAACGCCACCCCGCGGAGAATGAGCCCGACCAACATGATTGCGACCGGAAGATAGAGTGCGGTCAGGATGGCACCGTGGGCGCTCGGGAACGCCACCAGAAGGAGACCGATGGCCATAACAAGCCAAGTCTCGTTCGCGTCCCAGAACGGACCGATTGACGAGACCATTCGGTCCCGCTCGGCATCGTCGGCGAAGGGAAAAAGGAGGCCCACCCCGAGATCGAAGCCATCGAGCACGACATATATAAGGATCGACAGTCCCATGAGAGCGGCGAAGGTCAATGGAAGCCAGCGCGCCGGATCGGAGAGAATTTCGTTAACCATGGAACTATCCTTGCAAGGAGAGGGCAGATCCGCGTTGGATCTGCCCCATCGTCACTCGGCCGGCGTGATGCCGCTTTGGCGCCTGCCCGGCCCCGCACCACCGATGGCGGCGGCCACAGCGGCACCCGAAGACGGCTCCATCCCGCGTGTCGGCAGCGTCTCGCCACGGCTGGCCTTCCACGCAAGGTAGATGATGACAGCGACATAGGCGCCGGTCAGCAACGCATAGACCGCGAGGTAGGTGATCAGCGTCGATAGAACGAGAGGCGCGGGAACGTCCGCCACGGCTTGCGCGGTCGTCATGACGCCGGTCACAAGCCAAGGCTGGCGCCCGATCTCGGTGGTGTACCACCCCGCGAGGGTGGCAACCCAGCCCGACAGCGTCATCGCGACGAGTGCGAAGAGCAGCACTTTGGGCAGCGCATCGACTTGCCAGCGCGCGCGCTCGGGCCCGTGCCGCCGAGCCATAAACGCGATTGTAGCCCAGGACAGCGCCAACATCGCGAGGCCCACGCCAACCATGATCCGAAAGCTGAAAAAGACCGGGGAGACCGGCGGATGCAGCACGGTCCCGTCCTCCTCAACGAAGTCGTTAAGCGCTGGAATTTGCCCGTCCCAACTGTGGGTCAGGATCAGCGACGCAAGATTGGGGATCTTCACCTCGTAGTCGTTGGAGCGCGTTTCCGAATTCGGCACAGCAAAGAGCACGAGCGGCACGCCTTCGCCGTCGTGGTTCTTCCAATGTCCCTCCATAGCCGCAACCTTGGCAGGCTGATACTCGAGCGTGTTGAGACCGTGCTTGTCCCCGATCAGGATTTGCACCGGGATCAGGATCGCCCCGAGGAAGACGCCAAACCGCAGCGTCGCCGCGACCGACCGCGACCGATCTCCGAAGAGCCTGCGTAGGGCCGACACGCCCGCAATCAGGAAGGCGACTGTCAGTGCAGAGCCCAGGAGGACGTGAACAAGGCGGTAAGGCATCGATGGGTTAAAGATGATCTCCCACCAATCGGCCGCGAAGACGACCCCGTCGCGAACCTCATAGCCCGCCGGGGTATGCATCCACGAGTTCAGCACCAGAATCCAAAACGCCGAAAGCGTCGTGCCAAACGCGACGAGAAACGTCGACAATGTGTGGAGCCACCCGGGCACGCGGCTAAAGCCGAAGAGCATGATGCCCAAGAAGCCTGCCTCAAGGAAGAACGCCGTCAGGACCTCGTAGGCCAGAAGCGGGCCGGCGACGTTTCCAACCGTTTCCATAAAGCCGGGCCAGTTCGTCCCGAATTGAAACGACATGGTGATGCCAGAGACGACGCCCAGCGCAAAGGACAGCGCGAACACCTTGACCCAGAAGCGATAGGCATCCATCCACTTGACGTCGCGCGTGGCGTTGTATCGAAGCTTGAACCACAACAGCACCCAGCCGAGCGCAATCGTAATTGTCGGAAAGAGAATGTGAAAAGAGATGTTCGCGCCAAACTGGATGCGCGACAACAATAGCGTGTCCATGCCACCTCCATAACGGCCTGGTCGCGCGGCAGCCCCATTGGGCGCGCGATCCGCGGACATTGGTCATTGATCTCGTCTGACCGGGCCTGTTCGCGTGCCCGGCGTTGCGGTTGAGGTAGGGTAGAATGAGACACATTCCAAACCTTGCGCAGAACTGCGACATCCTGACCGGTATGCAGTTTCTCAGATGCGGGACGGCGCGCGTCGGCCCATCCTAGCGCGCCCAGACGTAGCTTTGCGCCAGCCGGACAAGGGCCGCGACCGCTGGCGAATAGGGGCGCCCGGGAATTGTCGCGAGGCACACATCGCGCTCCACGATCGGGTCGGCCAAGGGTCGCGAGACGAGCCCCTCCTGCGTGACAGACATCTCGGGCATGAAGGCAAAGCCGAGTCCCGCATGCACAATCCCTTGCACCCAGTCGTCTCGGTCCGCACGGAAACGCGCGTAGAGGTCGACCGACCGGCTCTCGCACGTGGCCCGAACAGTCTCGCGCATCTCGCATTCCAGCCGGTCGACATAGGCCAGCCCGCTGACGTCGCTGAGCCTAACCTCGGACTTGGCCGCCAATGCGTGAGCGGGCGGCAGGATGACGACATAGCGCTCGCGAAAGAGCGGGATCAGCTTGAGCGCGCCGTCGAGCTCCGGCAGGCGCGTGACAATCGCCAGATCGAGCGCATCGGCCTGAAGCGCGGCGCTGAGCTCGGCCGCCTTGCCCATCGACACCGCGAGTTCGACGCTCTCATGCGCGGTTTCGTACGCCGCGAGAAAATGACTAAACTGCACAGGCCCGATCGTCGATTGCACACCGACGCGAACGGGCACGTCGGTGAGCAAGTTGTAGTTCTGTGCAAGCGTCTGAGCGGCCTCGGCCTCCGACGCAATTTGGCGCAGATGCGGCAGCAGCGTCTGCCCGAGCTGGCTCAGGATGATGCGGCGACCGTCGCGGTGAAAGATCGGGGCGTTGAGCTCGGTCTCAAGCGCTTTGATGCCTTTGGTCAGCGCTGGTTGGCTCACATCGCAGGCGGCCGCCGCGCGCGTAAAGTTAAGGAACTCGGCCGCAGCCAAAACGTATCTTATTTGATGCATTTCCATCGAGGTACACCGCACGCCACAAGACGCCCCCACCCGACGCTCTTGCTTCAAACTGTGCATGCCGCGGCGCGCGCAGGGCAACACCTCCAAAAGGACAGGTCGGACGCGGCGTCCTACCCCTCTCCATAGGGCACCCACACGGTCTTGACCTCGGTCGCGGCACGCAGGAAGGCGCGGCCCTCGGCGGCGGGGGCGGTCCAGTCGGTACGGAGTGACCAGGTCCGCTTGATCGTCTCTGCGGCTTTGGCTTCGATCTCGCGGTCAAGCGCAGGATCGGCAAAGTTCCACACCGCGCCCACCGCGGCATGGGCGGCAAGGACAGGCGCGAGCGCCGCCGCGGACCCCGTGACGATGTTGACGACCCCGGGCGGAACGTCGGACGTCTCCAGCACTTGGTAAAAATCGGTCGCGGCCAGCGGATAGGCGTCGGACGCGACCAGCACGGCGCGGTTGCCCATTGAGATCGCAGGCGCCATGGCGGTGATCAGCCCCAGAAGCGGCGCCTCGCCCGGGCAGAGCGCGCCGATGACGCCGATTGGCTCGTTGATCGCAAGCGCCAAGCCGCGGATCGGGACGCCCTTTGCTGCGCCATCAAACTTGTCGGCCCAAGCGGCCCAGGTGAAGAGGCGGGAGATTGCGGCTTCGACCTCGGCCACGCCATCCGCACCGGTCAGGCTCTCGATCCGGTCGGCAAACTCGTCCCCCCGCACCGCGAGGTTTTCGGCGATGTAATAGAGGACTTGCGCGCGGGCGTGGCCCGTGCGCCGCGCCCAGCCGCTCGCGGTCTCGGCAGCCTCGACCGCGTTGCGCAGATCCTTGCGGTTGCCCTCGCCCACATGGCCGAGTAGCGTCCCAGCGGGCGACCAGACGGCGCGCGAATATCCGCTATCGGGCCGGGCCTGCTTGCCGCCGATATACATCTTTGCCGTTCTGTCGAGCCCCGCATCGGCTTTGATCGTGCTGGGCGCCTCGGTGGCCAGTGCAGGCGCGGCGCCCTCGGGCCAATCGCTGCGCGTGTACGCATCGAGCCCTTCCCAGCCGCCTTCGCGGCCAAAGCCGCTCTCGCGCACGCCGCCAAAGCCCGCAGCAGCGTCAAAGAAATTGGTCCCGTTGACCCAGACGACGCCCGCCGCCAGCTTTGGCGCAACGTCGAGCGCGAGGTTTACGTTTTCGGACCAGACCGACGCGGCAAGGCCGTAACGGGTATCGTTGGCGAGCATCACCGCCTCGGCAGGCGTGCGAAAGGTGGTGGAAACGAGGACAGGGCCGAAGATCTCCTCCTGCATCAGGCGCGCGGCGGGGGCGAGCCCGGTGATGAGCGTCGGCGGATAAAAGCAGCCCTCAGGGACGTCGACCGCAGCGTGATAGACTTCGCCCTCGCTGCCGCCCTCCTCGACCATCCGCGTGATCGTCTGGAGCTGCACCAGGTCCACGACGGCACCGAGATCGACGGATTTGTCAAGCGGATCGCCCATACGCAGCTTGTCCATCCGGGCTTTGAGCTTAGCGTGGAAGCGCTCAGCGACGCCTTCCTGCACGAGAAGGCGCGAGCCTGCGCAGCAGACCTGCCCTTGATTGAACCAGATCGCATCGACGAGACCCTCGACCGCGCTATCGAGGTCGGCGTCGTCAAAGACGATGTAGGGGGATTTCCCGCCGAGCTCGAGCGTCAGCGCCTTGCCCGATCCGGCGGTCGTGCGCCGGATCTCGCGGCCCACAGCGGTCGATCCCGTAAAGGCGATCTTGTCGACCTCGGCCTCCACGAGCATCCGCCCCACCGCGCCGTCCCCCGTTACAATGTTGACGACGCCCTCCGGCACGCGCGCCTCCTGGCAAACCTGCGCGAAGAGGAGTGATGTCAGCGAGGTGTACTCCGCCGGTTTCAAAACGACCGTGTTCCCAGTCGCAAGCGCGGGCGCGATCTTCCAGGCGAGCATGAGGAGCGGGAAGTTCCACGGCACGATCTGCCCACAAACGCCCAAGGGGCGCCGGTCGGGTCGCTCGGCGTCCATGAGCTGCGCCATCCCGGCATGGTAGTAGAAGTGTCGGATCGCGAGCGGTACGTCGATGTCCCGCGCCTCTCGGATCGGCTTGCCGTTGTCGAGCACCTCAAGGACGGCAAAGAGCCGTGCATGTTTTTGCAGGAGCCGCGCGATGGCATACAACATGCGCGCGCGTCCGTGCCCGCCCAGCGCCTCCCAGCCAGGCTGCGCTGCGCGCGCGGCGGCGACGGCGGCGTCAATATCGCTCTCGGCGCCTTGGCTCAGCCGCGCAAGCACGTCTCCGGTTGCCGGGTTGCGGCTATCAAAGCCCTCTCCAGGCTCGATAAACGCCCCGTTGATGAAGTGCCCAAACGCCCCGCCCGCCTCCTCCAGCCAGGCCAGCGCGGGCTCCGCACTCTCCGGCGCGGGCCCGTATTCCATCGTTTCGAGGATCTCTTGGACGGTCATCGCCGTTTGCTCCCAGTTATTCGCACGGATAGGCCTTTTCCAGAGCCGCCACGACCACCGAGAGGGCGGGTTCCTCGGCAGGGATCTCTGATCTGGCTATCTGGTCAAAGACGGCTCGGTCGATTGCATTGACGATTTGCGTCCTGGTCGTCCCCGTTGGAATACAAGTCAGACGCGTCGCTGTTGCAAGATCCACTGCGGCTTGCGCGTAACCATTGCAGAATGACACCCATGCCTCTTCCGGTTTTGTGCACGCCTCTCTCAAGGATCCTGCGTTCAGCGTGCTCGCGGACGCGGAGGAAGCACCAAACAACACGATGAGGGTGACACAAAGAACCCTGGTTAGAAGTGCCGTGAGCATTGAAATCACGCTGCCGGGTGCCTCCAGGACGCGGAATAAGCGCCGGTGACGTGGTGTTCGAGCTGCCGCTCGATGTCGCCCAGAAGCGACGAGGCGCCGAAGCGAAAGAGCTCGGGCGTGAGCCAGGCGTCGCCAAGCTCCTCTTTCATGAGTGCAAGATACATCAGCGCGTCTTTGGCCTTGGAGATCCCACCCGCAGGCTTGTAGCCAACTCGGCAGCCCGTGGCCTCGTGATAGTCGCGGATCGCACGGGTCATCACGAGGGTGACGGGCAGCGTTGCGTTGACTGTCTCTTTGCCCGTGGACGTCTTTATAAAGTCGGCCCCCGCCATCATGCAGATGAGGCTCGCGCGTGCGACGTTGCGCAAGCTGCCGAGCTCGCCTGTCGCCAGGATCGCTTTAACGTGCGCCGTCCCGCAGGCGCGGCGAAACGCTGCCATCTCGTCGTAAAGCGCCTGCCAATCGCCGGTAAGGACATGGCGGCGCGAGATCACGATGTCGATCTCCTCGGCGCCGGCCTTCACGCTCTCTTCGATCTCGGCCAGGCGTAGATGAAAAGGCGAAAGACCCGCGGGAAAGCCTGTCGACACCGCGGCGACCGGGATCCCCGACCCGAGCAGCGCCGCTACGGCAACGGGGACCATCTCGTGATAGACGCAGACCGCCCCGGTCCGGATGCCCGTAACGCCGAGCGCCCTCTCAAGGTCGTGCCGCAAGGGAGCGCGGGCCTTGGCGCAGAGCCGGCGGACCCGGCCGGGCGTGTCATCGCCCGCGAGCGTTGTCAGGTCGATGCACTGGATGGCACGAAGAAGCCACGCCGCCTGCCAGTCCTTCTTGATCGAGCGGCGGCCCGGCAGGCTCGCTGCGCGGCGTTCGATGGCCGATGTGTTGGCTTGAGCGCGCATGACCCAGTCGAGATCGAGCGGCAGGCCAGGATTGCGCCGTGCGCCGACCTGCGGCAACGCATGTGCCGGGGTTTCGCGCTTCGTTTCGGACGTGTCTTCTACCTGTCCATCCATCGGGTGATCCTCCGCCGGTCGCTCGGAATGGTCGCACGGGGCCACCTAACGAGGCAAGCACGCTCCCCTTGCGCCATGCACAAAACAAGACGCATTCAAGAAAAGACCCGCGCAAGAATAGCAGCGGTGGAGGCGTCTTTGGCTCCGATATTGGCCGGATCGAGGCGGCCATAGCCCTTCCAATCGGTCGTGACACCGCGGCAGTGCCAATAGCCAATGTCGCGGCGGGGCGGCAGCGCGATGGGCACGACGCTCTCGAGCCGATGCACGTCCCATCCTGCCCAGCCCAGAGGGCCGTCGGGGCGGATGCAATATTTCGTGGGGCAGGGCCACTCGCCCTCGCGCAAATGGACGTGCTGGGCATGGGCAAAGGGCGCCTGCGTCCGCGGTGGCGGCATCCGCCACGCGCCCTTGAACATCACGAGCCCCAACGGATGGCGCATTGCGGCGTCGAAGACAGACCCGCCGCGAGACCAAACAAGCTCGTCGAGATCGGCGTTTAGGACCGCCCGCGCTTGGCGCAGGAAGCGCAGCCGCGCAAGGTTGAGCATCGCGGGCTGCAGGAATTTACCGCCGCGCCTTCCATGCTTGCGCCGCGTGGGCCCGTAAGGCTGCGGAACCTTCAGAACGACGGCGCGCTTCAACCCCGTGCCTGAGAGATGGTCGAGGATCGCGTGGGGCGGGTAATCGGTCGAGCCATTGTCGAGTATGAGCATCGCCTCCAGCCCGTGTTCGGCGATGTGAAACCGGGCCCAATCGGCGAACCAGTTGAGCCGGTTATTCCGGTTCATATGGAGCGCGGCGTTAAGTCCGGCGAACAGCGCCGCCTGGTCGGCGCTGATCCCACTCTCGGCGGACCAGCTGCCGATCCGCAGGCCGATTTTGGCCGCTTTCTGGGGCACCCTGAGGCATGCAAGGTCATGCCGCCGAAAACCGCGCACACCGACGGCGCCGATCCGATGTCCATCGGCCGTCAGCCGGTCGAGGAGGGGGCGGAGCGTGTAGAGCCTCGGGCACACGAGGTGCACCCGATCGCCGATCCGCACCGCGTCGTACCATAGCGTGTCAAAGTCATAGGCGGCCTCGAAACCCGCGCTCCGATCATCCGCCGGCACCCGGATCGGCCGCCGCTTGCCGGATCCCGCAAGGCTCAGGCTCGACAGATCGGCAACGCGGAAGTTTGGCAGGGGGGCGGCATTCGACATGCGCGCCTCCTGCCCCATTGGCGCGGCGGGGGGAAGGGCGCGTCGCTCGGGCCTTGGGGCCGGCGGAGAGGGCTGGGGGCGCCGCCCCCAGACCCCCGGAGTATTTTTGCCAAGATGAGGGAGCGTGGGCGGCGATGATCGGGAAGCGCGGACATCCGTCAGGGCCGAGCTTGGCGGCTTGACTTCCCCGCTGCCGCAGGATGTAGCAGCGCGGACTTTTTTCTCAGCCTAGGAGCACCCCGATGCATCCCTATCGCAGCATGACCTGCGCAGACCTGAGGACGGCGCATGTCGGCGAGACCGTGCGCCTGAGTGGATGGGTCAACCGCGTGCGCGATCACGGAGGGGTGCTCTTTATCGATCTGCGCGACCACTACGGCATGACGCAGGTCCTCGCCGATCCGGACAGTCCGGCATTTGCGGAGGTCGAGAAGGTCCGCTCGGAATGGTGCATCCGCATCGATGGCTCGGTCAAGGCGCGGGATCCTGCCCTCGTGAACCCCAAGATCCCGACCGGGGAGATCGAGGTCTTTGTCCGCGATCTTGAGGTCTTGGGCAGTGCCGAAGAGCTGCCGCTCATGGTCTTTGGCGACCAGGAATATCCCGAGGAAACACGGCTGCGCTATCGCTATCTCGATCTGCGGCGCGAGGCGATGCAGGCGAACATGACACTGCGCTCAGACGTCGTCGCCAGCATCCGCAGGCGCATGTGGAACATCGGGTTTCGCGAGTACCAGACGCCGATCATCACGGCCTCGAGCCCCGAAGGCGCGCGGGATTTTCTCGTGCCGTCGCGGCTCCATCCCGGCAAGTTCTATGCTTTGCCGCAAGCGCCCCAACAATTCAAACAGCTGCTGATGGTCTCGGGCTTTGACAAGTATTTCCAGATCGCGCCCTGTTTTCGCGACGAGGACCCACGGGCCGACCGCTCGCCCACCGACTTTTACCAGCTCGACATTGAGATGAGTTTTGTCGAGCAGCAGGATGTCTTCGATACGGTGGCGCCGGTCATCGAGGGGGTGTTTGCGGAGTTTGGCGGGGGGCGGAAGGTCGATGCGTGGTCCGAGTGGCCGCAGATCCCCTTTGCCGAGGCGATCCTGAAATATGGGACGGACAAGCCCGACCTCAGGAACCCGATTGAGATGCAGAGGGTCTCGGAGCATTTCGCGGGCTCGGGCTTTAAGATCTTCGCGTCGCTCTTGGAGCAGCCGGGGACGGAAGTCCGCGCCATCCCGGCGCCCACGGGCGGCAGCCGAAAGTTCTGCGACCGGATGAACAAGTTTGCCCAGGAGCAGGGGCTGCCGGGGATGGGGTATATCTTTTGGCGTGAGGCGGATGGCGCGATGGAGGCGGCGGGCCCGCTTGCCAAAAACATCGGGCCAGAGCGGACCGAAGCGATCCGAGTGCAGCTTGGACTCGGCCTGGGCGACGCCGCATTCTTCCTCGGTGGCGCGCCCAAAGACTTCGAGGCGGTCGCCGGGCGTGCGCGGACGGTCATCGGGACAGAGCTTGGACTGACCGAGGCGGACCGGTTTGCCTTTGCTTGGATCGTCGACTTTCCGCTCTATGAGAGGGACGATGAGGGCAAGGTCGATTTCTCCCACAACCCGTTCTCGATGCCGCAGGGCGGGCTTGCCGCGCTCGATGGCGATCCGCTGGAGGTCAGGGGCTTTCAATACGACCTCGCGTGCAACGGCTACGAACTCGTCTCTGGCGCGATCCGCAACCATAAGCTCGAGATAATGTTCAAGGCGTTCGAGCTGGCGGGCTATCCGGCCGAAGAGGTCACCAACCGGTTCGGCGGCCTGGTCAACGCCTTCCGCTATGGCGCCCCACCCCATGGCGGCTGCGCTGCGGGGATCGACCGGATCGTCATGCTCCTTGCGGATGAGGCCAACATCCGCGAGGTCATCCTCTTTCCGATGAACCAACGCGCCGAAGACCTGATGATGGGCGCGCCATCGGAGCCGACAAACACACAGCTGCGCGAGCTGGCGCTCCGCGTCGTGGAGCCGGAATAGCCGTGCGGAAATAGCCGGGCCGGGGCAGCCGGGCAGTGGGGGCCGGGCCGGGGGAGCCGGGCAGTGGGGGCCGCCTCAGAGCGCGCGCGTCTCCGCCAGCCGGGCGGCGAGGATGCGGCGCAGATCACCGTGGGCATGGTCGACATCGTGACCGTCCGCGTGGCTGCGGGCAAAGCGGTTCGCCGCCTCAATCAGGCCGTTATCCTCAGCCGAGCGGGCAACCGACGCGACGAATTGAGCCGCATAGGCCGCTTTGCTCCCCTGCCCCATTGTTTCGAGCGCAAGGGCCGCGCGTTGGAGATCTTCGCGCAGGGCGAGGGCGTCGGGCTCCATGGCTGACATGTCGGCTGGGCGCGGGCCCGAGGGATGCGCGTCCTCCGGGAGATGCGAAAGGATGGCGGCCTGAAAGCCCGCAAGGCCGGGCAGGGGCTTGGCCAGAAATCCATCCGCCCCGGCTTGGCGCGCGCGCGCCTCGCCCGCGTCATCGCCGCTCATGGCGAGGATGATCGGCGGATCGATGTCGCCGTCGCGTTGTTCTGCGATGAGCTCCGTCCCGCATCCGTCGGGCAGGCCGAGGTCGACAAGGAGCACGGCCGGCCGATAGACGCTGAGATGCCGGCGCGCGGAGGCCAGACAATCGGCCCGCCGGAGCCGCGCCCCACTGCGCATCGCGGCAAGACGCAGCGCTTCGCTTGCAAACCGGCTGTCTTCGATGGCCAGTATCGTGAGACCCATCAGGGGGTGCTGGGGCGTCGGCTTACGGTTCCAACGCAGGCGTGTCATGTCGTCTGGCATGGCAGTCTTTCCTGGCGATTCCGGGTAGCCTCGCCATCAACGACGGTTTGCCCTAACACGACGTGAACGTCTTGGACGTTGCGTTGGGCGCTCTTGCACCCGCCCTCTGCCCAATAGATAAGCTTGTGCAAAACTCTACCACTGCTCTTGGAGCCTGCCATGATTGGCCGCCTGAACCACGTCGCCATCGCCGTTCCGGATCTCGAAGCGGCCTCGGCGCAATACCGGACGGCGCTCGGCGCCAATGTCGGCGCGCCGCAGCACGAGCCCGACCACGGCGTGACCGTTGTTTTCATCGACCTGCCCAACACCAAGATCGAGCTGCTTTATCCGCTTGGAGAAGACAGCCCGATCAAGGGCTTTCTCGAAAAAAACCCCTCCGGCGGCATCCACCATGTTTGCTACGAGGTCGACGATATCCTCGCCGCGCGCGATCATCTGCAAGACACAGGCGCGCGCGTACTCGGCTCCGGCGAGCCCAAAATCGGCGCCCATGGCAAGCCCGTCCTCTTCCTCCATCCGAAGGATTTCAACGGCACGCTCGTTGAGCTCGAAGAGGTCTGAGCGCAGGTGCAGATCACGTCCGCCCTCGTTCTGCTCGCGGTGATCTGGTTCACCGTGCTTTTTGTTGTCCTGCCAATGAATATTCGCACCCAAGGGGAGGCAGGCGATGTCGTCCGCGGGACGCCGAAATCCGCGCCGTCGGACCCGCAGCTCAAGAAGAAAGCGAAGCTGATCACTTGGATTAGCGTGCCGATTTGGGTCGTGGCCTGCGCGATCATTATCAGCGGCACGATCACGGTCGACAATTTCGACCTTTACAAGCGCTTCGGCCCCCACGCGGGCCAAGCAGAGGAGTAGGCCACCCTAACTCCGCACCGGCTTTTCGAGCGCATGAAAAATATGGGTAAAGGTCGCCGCGCCGAGGATCGGCACAAACAAATTAACAATGGGGATCGAGAGCGGCGCGGCCATCAGCGCGCCCGCGGCCCATATTGTACCGCGGTGGCGTTTGCGCGCAGCGACGGCGCCCTGCCGCCCGAGGCGGCGCATCGCCACAAGTTGAAAGTACTCCCGCCCGAGCAGAAACCCGTTCACGGCCCAAAAGAGCAGCGGCACGAAGGGCCCGGCAAAGACGTAAAAGCCGAGCGCCAGCAGATTCACCCCGACAATCAGCCCCAAAAAGCCAAGCGAGTCGCGGAGTGTTTCGCCAAGCGGCACGGGCGTGACATCGGGGAGATGCGGGTAATATCGCGCTTCGACCGCGGCAGCGACATCGTCGAGAAATATCCCAGTAAAAGCCGACGCGACCGGCACCATCAAAAAGACCGATAGGACCAACATCAGCGCAACGAAGCCGATGGAGAGGACGTTGTCGACCCAAGCGATCTCTCCGATCCAAGGCAGGGAGAACGTATCGGGCAAAACCGCGTTGAGGCCCCAGACGAACAGCAGCGTGATCCCGACGAGAAGCGCAAGCGTGAGGCCGATCCCCAACAGGAGGACCCGGAGGAATGCGGTGTCGGTGACCTGGGCGAGCGCCCGCCCGAACGCCGCAAAAATCACGCTTTGACCCAGCTTGTGATCGCGTCGAGATCGGGGCGCGGACGCTCCGGCGGGGCGGACGTTTCGGTCCCAATATGGATAAAGGCCGCGACGGTTTCGCCCGCGCTGAGGCCCAGCGCGCCCTCGACAAATCCGCGGTCATGGGCGGCCCAGCCTGTGAGCCAGTTGGCGCCCCAGCCGGCGGCGAGCGCGGCCATCAGCAAGCCGTAAGCGGCCGCACCCGCGGATAGGATCTGCTCGGCCTCGGGTATCTTGTCGGAGGGTTTAGGGCTCGAAATCACGCCGACCGCCAGATGGGCGTCAGCAAATTGCTTGACCATCTTCTCAATCTTGTCCTCCGCGACCCCAAGCTGCCGCCCATGGGGCGGCACGGCCTCAGCCAAGCGCAGCAGCGCCAACCGCTCGAGCACGAGAAACCGCCAGGGCTCAAGCTTGCCATGGTCGGGCGTGCGCGCCGCGATTTCGAGCATTGCGCGCAGTTCATCGGGCGCGGGCACGGGCGTTGTCAGCGTCTTAGCTGGGCGGGAGCGGCGCGCGCGCAGAAAAGCGGTCGTCTCGGGTGATGGCGTGGGCATGGTCTGTGTCTCCCTCGGCCCGGCATGGGCCCATCCTGAAGCTAGGCACCTCCCAAGGCCGCCTCAAGATCGGCGAAGTGCTCCGCCAGCATCGCATCAAACCGCGGACCGGGCTGGCGCGCGGCGAGGGTGGCGGCCATCGGATCAGGCGCCGCGTCAGGGGCGTCGGGCGCCGTACCGGTCAGCGCTTCGATCACGGCGTGGCCGCAGAACGGGACATAGGCCTCCGAATAGCCGCCCTCGTGGACAAGGACGAGCCGTCCAGCGCAGAGCTTGGCAGCGGCGTCCATAGCGCGCAGGGTCAGCGCACGGAAGGTCTCAGCCGTGGCAAGGGTGCGGGACAGCGGGTCGAACGCGGCGGCATCAAAGCCACAGGCGATGACGATGGCGTCAGGGGCGAAAGCTCCAAGCGCGGGCGCGACGAACCTGTCCCAGGCGGCGACAAAACCGGCGTGTCCAGTGCCCGGGGGCAGCGGGATGTTGAGGTTAGCGCCTTGTCCCGGCCCTGCCCCCCGGTCGGTGATCGCGCCCCTGTCGAGCGGGAAGTTGCGCTCCTGATGGAGCGACACCGTGAGGATTTCGGGGCGGTCGTAGAAGATCGCCTCGGTGCCGTTGCCGTGATGCACATCCCAATCAACAATTGCGATCCGCTGCGCCAGGCCCTCCGCCCGCGCCGCCTCAACCGCGATGGCGATGTTGGCGAGAAGGCAAAAGCCCATCGGCTCAGCCCGCAGGCAATGGTGCCCTGGAGGCCGGCAGAGCGCATAGGCATTGGCCGCCGCGCCGCCGAGCACATCGCGGAGCGCTTGCGTCGCGAGCCCCGCCGACAGGGCCGCGATCTCATAGCCGCCCTGCCCGAATGGCGCGCGCGGGCCAAGCTCGCCGCCGCCTTCCGCCGAGAGGGCGCGGAACCGCGCAAGGTAGTCGGGCGCGTGCACGCGCGCGATCTCGGCTGCACGCGCGGGCGGCGCACCGCGCAAGGAAAGCCTCTGGGCCAAACCGCTCACGCGCAGAAGGTTGAGAAACCGCCGCTTTGTCTCGGGGTTGTCGGGCAGGCCCGCGCCCGGCTCAACGAGACCGCCCACCGGAAGCGTCAGCGCGTAGTTGCCGCCATGGTGCCAGAAGCAGTGTTCGTCCCAGTAGAAGGCGGTGGTCATGGGCGGAGGCCTTGTTTTGGGGGCGCTGCCCCCGCCGCCCTTGGCGGCACCCCCGGAGTATTTGGACCAAGATGAGGGAGGGGGCTAGGCGGGGATCGGGTGCACATGGTTCACATGTCCCATCTTTCGGCCTGGGCGTGTTTCGGCTTTGCCGTAGAGGTGGAGCGCGGCGTTTGGGGTTTGGGTGAGATCCACCAGGCGGGAAATGTCCTCACCGATCAGGTTTTCCATGGTGACGTCGGCAAAGCGGCTGCCATCGCCAAGCGGCAGGCCCGTGATCGCGCGGATATGCTGTTCGAACTGATCGACGGCGCAGGCGTTTTGCGTCCAATGGCCGGAATTATGGACCCGCGGCGCAATTTCGTTGACCAGGAGGCCTCCGCGCGCGGCGAAAAGTTCGACCCCGAGTACGCCGACGTAGTCGAGCGCAGTGACGATCCGTCCCGCAAGAAGGACAGCGTCGGTCCGCAGCGCGGCAGGCAATGGGGCGGGGACGGTTGTCCGGCGGAGGATCCCGTCCTCATGCAGGTTGACGCCTGGATCGTAGGCGACAACCGCACCACCCAGACCCCGCGCGACGATGACCGAGAGCTCCGTCTGAAAGTCGACATGGCCTTCGAGCACGGCGGGGGCGCCCTTGAGGGCGGCAAGCGCGGCTTCGGCCTCGCCCGGAGCGGTAAGGCGGATCTGGCCCTTACCGTCATACCCGAAGCGGCGGGTCTTAAGGATGGCAGGCGTGCCCACCCGCAGGAGGGCTGCGTCGAGGCTGGCGACGTCCTCAACAGCAGCAAACGGAGCGGTCTTGAGGCCGAGCCCATTGAGGAACGTCTTTTCTTCAAGTCGGTCCTGGCTCGCGGCGAGGGCGCCGCGGCCAGGGCGGATCGGGGCGTGCGCTTCGATCTGGTCGAGCGCGGCAGTGGGGATGTTTTCGAACTCGTAGGTGACGACGTCTACGGCAGCTGCAAAGGCCGCAAGCGCATCCGGATCGTCGTAAGGGGCCTGCGTCCAAAAGGCAGCAACATCGGCAGCGGGGGCCGCGCCCGGCTCGTAGATGTGAGTGCGGTAACCCAGACGCGCGGCGGCGACCGAGAGCATGCGCCCGAGCTGACCGCCACCGAGAATGCCGATCACCGCCCCCTGGGGCAGGGGCGTGGGCTCAGCCATCCTGCGGCACTTCGGGGATCGCGGCCGAGAGCGCGGCGCGCCAAGCATCGAGGCGGAGCGCGAGGTCTGCGTCCTCGTTGGCTAGGATCGCAGCGGCCATGAGCCCTGCATTGGCCGCGCCCGTCGGACCGATCGCCATGGTCGCCACGGGAAAGCCGCGCGGCATCTGCACGATAGAATAAAGCGAATCGAGCCCACCTAAAGCTTTGGTTTCGACCGGCACACCGATCACGGGCACGCGGGTCTTGGACGCGACCATCCCTGGCAAGTGCGCCGCGCCGCCCGCCCCGGCGATAATCGCTTTCAGACCGCGGGCGGCGGCTTCTGACCCATAGGACCACAGCCGGTCCGGCGTGCGGTGCGCGGAGACGATGCGCGCCTCAAATGGCACGCCGAGCTCGTCGAGGAGCGTGGCGGCCTCGCGCAGCGTCGGCCAGTCCGACTGGCTGCCCATGATGATCCCGACCCTTGGCGCCAAAGCAGCCCCCCGCTCCGCTAGAACGCGCAGCATAGGCCTGTGGCGCGGGCGCACAAGCGTGGAACGCGTGCAGCGAAAGGCCGTCGCGGCTCAGGCGATGATGTCCGGATTGATCTCATCTTCGAGGAGGCGGATCTGATCCTTCAGCCGCAGCTTTTGCTTTTTCAGCCGCTTGATCGTGAACATATCGCCCGTGCCCTTCTCTTCGAGCGCGGTGATGGCGTCGTCGAGGTCGCGATGCTCGCGTTCGAGAACCTGGAGGCGCAGGCGCAGCACCTCGATGTGATCCAGTTCGTGTGGCGCGTCCAAGACTTGGCTCCGGCGGATCTTCAGTAGCGCTTATATATGGGCGTCGGCGAGGCGCGCAAAGCCGCATCTTGCGGCTGCCATGGTGGTGCCCCATATTTTCGCTACGGGCAGCCGAACGGTGTCCGCCCATAGCATAGTCGCTTTCGAAAAGGACGTGCCCGATGACGAAACTGACCCTTGGGTCGCATCCCTTTCTGCTTGGCTTCGATCAGCTTGAGCGATTGGTTGAGCGGACTGCAAAGTCTGGCAACGAAGGGTATCCGCCTTACAACATCGAACATGCCGCCGAAAACCGGTTTCGAATCACGCTTGCGGTTGCAGGCTTTGCCGAAGCGGATCTCTCGATCACCGTCGAGGACCGCCAGCTCGTGATCCGCGGGCGTCAGCGCGAGGATCACGGGGAGCGTGTCTACCTCCATCGCGGGATCGCGGCGCGGCAGTTTCAGCGCAGCTTCGTGCTCGCCGATAGTGTCGAGGTCTCTGGCGCGACGCTCGAAAACGGATTGCTCCATGTGGATTTGGAGCGGTCGGCACCCGATACGATTGTGCAAACTATCAAGATTGACCGTGCCTAGACCCGAAAAGGAGGCGAGCATGAACACGAGAATCGACACATCCGACGCGCAGCCCGAAGGCCTGCGCGACATTGTCTATGTCCGGCCCGTACCGGTGGAGGAGCTGCCCGACGAGGTGCGCAAGCAGGTTCCGGGAATCGACGCGCTCTATGCCGTCCACTCCGAAGACGGCGCGCGGCTGGCGCTCGTCAAGAATCGACAGCTTGCCTTCATGTTGGCGCGGCAGAACGACTTCGCGCCGGTTCACGTGCACTGACATAGCGGGAGGGCGGGGGCGAACCCCGCCTCTTTCCCGCAAAGCGCGCGAGCCAGACCCTGTCAGAGCAGGGTCCAGAAGGTGTAGATCATGCCCGTGAGGGCGGCGCCGCCGAGCGAAAGCCCGATGTAGAGGCCGAAGACCGGGGGTTTGACCAGCGCCCAGACAGCGATCGCGGCTGGGATAGATGTCACTCCGCCCGCAATGAGAAAAGCCATCCCGGCACCGGGCGTCATGCCCTGTTCGACGAGGCCACCCACGAGCGGCAGCGCGGCATAGCCGTTGAGGTAGGCCGGTACGCCGACGAGTGTGCCGATGAAGATCGGGCCAAGGCCATCGCCGCCTAGAAGCTGCGTGACACGTTCGGCCGGGATGTAGGCCAGCATCAAGCTTTCGAGAAGGAAGGCGAGCAACAGCCATTTCGTCAGAAAGAGCGTCGTCTTGGTCGCCTCCTTGCGGAACTTGACGCGCCGCTCGGCCTCCTCCCAAAAGCGCCAGACGACCGTTTTCGGCGCGCGTACCTTTGACCCGCCGCAGCCGCCATTCCCGATACCGTCGCGCAGCGGGTCTGAGAGGCCACCGGCCCCGACCAAGAGATGCACCACGAGGCCGCCCGCGAGACCGAGGCCGATGGCGGCAAGCGTCTTGGCGATGGCGAATTCGATACCGAGGACACCGACCGTCACAAGGAACATCGACGGGTCCATCAATGGCGAGGCGAGCCAAAACGCCATCACTGCCGAAAGCGGAACGCCCATCGCAAGCAGCGCGGCGATGAGGGGGATCACCCCGCAGGAGCAGAACGGCGAGAGCCCGCCCGCGAGTGCGGCAAGCACGATGATGACAAAGGGCGAACCGGTAAAGGCGCGTGCGATCAGGTTGTCCGCACCCGTCGCCATGGCCCAGGCCGCGATGACGATGGAGGCCACCAGAAACGGCGCGGTGTGGAGCAGGGCAGACGCGGCAAATACAATGCTTTCGGCGGCTTGGGAGAGCGAAAAGAGCGCCGTCACACCCACGATTGCGAGGCTGGCGGCCCAGACGCGGTGCTCTTTGGGAAAGAGAGGCGGGCGGACGCTTGGGGCAATATCGGCCATCGGAAAGGCTCCTTAGAAGACGGCGTCAGGCCGCCGGGTCTCGGCTGAACCGGCAACGCCAGCACAGCACTCATCGGTCAGAAAGGCCGTCAAAGCCCGCATAGCGGTGAAATTCACCCGATTGAGGACCTCCCGGCCCTGGCGCTCCTGTACGATGAGCCCCGCTTCTACGAGGGTGCGCAGGTGATGCGCTTGCGTTGAGGCCGCAAGGCCGAGATGCGCGGCAATCTCTCCGACGGTGAGCCCCGGCTCGCCGGCGCGCACTAGCAGACGAAAGATCGCCAAGCGTGCTTCGTGGCCTAGGGCGGCAAGGGCGCGGGCGTGATGCGATGTTTCAACCATTCTTCTAAATAACTAGAATAGTAGTTATATTGCAAGTGAAAATTGGCCGGGCCTGCGCTGCGCCCGGCCAACCCTTTCGCCCCTGCGCGGGTGTCTGCCGTGCTAGGCCGCCACCAGCCCCATTTGTTCAAGTTTCAAAAGCACCTGCTGCGCGCAATATTCCACGTCGACGGTTTCCGTATCGAGCCGGAGCTCGGGGGTCTCCGGTACGTCGTACGGGTCGGAAATGCCCGTGAATTCCTTGATTTTGCCTTCGCGCGCGAGCTTGTAGAGGCCCTTCCGATCCCGCCTCTCGCATTCCTCAAGCGAGGTAGACACGTGCACTTCAACGAAGGCGCCGTACTGCTCGATGTTCTCGCGCACCTGCGCGCGCGTCGTCGCATAGGGCGCGATGGGAGCGCAGATCGCGATCCCACGGTTCTTTGTGATCTCGCTCGCCACATAGCCGATCCGCTGGATGTTCAGGTCGCGGTGTTCTTTGGAAAAGCCGAGCTCCGACGAGAGGTTCTTGCGGACCACATCGCCGTCAAGGAGCGTAACCGGGCGGCCGCCCATCTCCATCAGCTTGACCATAAGCGCGTTGGCGATGGTCGATTTGCCCGACCCCGAGAACCCGGTGAAAAAGACGGTAAAGCCCTGTTGCGAGCGCGGCGGCTTTGACTTGCGGAGCTCCGACACAACGTCGGGAAACGAGAACCAATCGGGGATGTCGAGCCCCTCTTGGAGGCGTCGGCGCAATTCTGTTCCCGAGATATTGAGCACGGTCGACCCGTCGGCGACCTCGTCTGCCGGCTGATACTCGGCCCGCTCCTGCACGAAGACCATGTGTTTGAACGGGACCATTTCGATCCCGATCTCCGCCTGGTGCTCCTGAAAGAGTTCCTGTGCGTCATAGGGGCCATAGAAATCCGCGCCTGCGCTGTTCTTCCCCGGCCCTGCATGGTCGCGCCCGACGATGAAGTGGGTGACCCCATGGTTCTTGCGGATGAGCCCGTGCCAAACCGCCTCACGGGGGCCCGCCATCCGCATGGCAAGGTTGAGAAGGCTCATCGTCGTCGTCGCCGAAGGGTATTGGTCGAGCACCGCCTCATAGCAGCGCACGCGCGTGAAATGGTCGATATCGCCCGGCTTCGTCATGCCGACGACGGGGTGGATCAGAAGGTTGGCTTGGCTCTCTTTGGCTGCGCGAAAGGTGAGCTCCTGGTGCGCGCGGTGCAGCGGGTTTCGCGTCTGGAACGCCACAATCCGACGCCAGCCGAGCTTGCGGAAATAGGCGCGGAGTTCGTTCGGCGTGTCGCGCCGGGCGCGGAAATCATAGTGCACCGGCGGCTGTATCCCGGTGATTGGCCCGCCGAGATAAACAGGCCCCGCCTGATTGTGGAGAAACGAGACAGCCGGATGGGCCGGATCGTCCGCGCCGAAAACCGCTGCGGCCTCGCGCGCTTTGTCCGGGCTCCATTTGTCAGTGACGGAGAGAATCGCGAGGATGACGCCTTCGGGGTCGCGAAGCGCGATGTCCTGGCCCGGGCTTATGGTCTCGGCAAAGCGCTTGGAGACATCGAGCGTGATCGGCATGGGCCAAAGCGTGCCATCGGCGAGCCGCATCGTTTCGACGACGCTCGTATAGTCTTCCTCGCCCAGGAACCCTTTGAGCGGGTTGAACCCACCATTCATCAAGAGTTCCAGATCGCAGATCTGGCGGGGGGTCAGGTCCCAGCTTGGAAGGTCGCCCGCCTCATGCTTGAGCTTTTGCGCAGACTCGTAGGAAACGAAGAGCTCCGGGATCGGAGCGAGATTAGAAAGCTGCATGGTCCAACCGGTGTTTCAAAGTTCGGGCGCGCCGAGCCCTCCCCGCGCTCGCGCAGACGCGCTTTGACCCGGCCGCGCGCAAAGCGCAACCCGCTGCGGCGGGCCTCCGCGCAAGTCCGCACTTGGGCCGCCTCGTCTGTGGTGTGCTATCCCCAGCGCGCGGCGCTACTCCGCCGCGGGCGCAACCGGCTCGGCTTCGACAATGCTGCCATATTCGGCGAGGAACTTCTCCGCCTCCAGCGCCGCCATGCACCCCATCCCGGCCGAGGTCACCGCCTGGCGATAGATGTCATCGGTGAGGTCACCGGCGGCAAACACACCCGGAATGGATGTCGCCGTCGAGTCGGGCTTCGTGACAACGTAGCCGCCGTTATGGGTCTCAAGCTGATCCTTTACGAGTTCAGAGGCCGGCGCGTGCCCGATCGCCACAAAGAAGCCGGCGCAGGGGATCTCGGTGAGCGCGCCGGTCTTTACTTGCTTGACGCGCACCCCCTCGACGCCGAGCGGGCTCTCCGTCCCATAGACCTCGGCCACTTCATGGTCCCAAAGGATCTCGACCTTTGGATTGTTGAAGAGCCGGTGCTGCAAGATCTTCTCTGCCCGCAAGCTGTCACGCCGGTGCACGAGCGTAACCTTTTCGGCAAAGTTCGTCAGGAACAGCGCCTCTTCGACCGCGGTATTGCCGCCGCCGACCACGACGACCTCGCGCCCACGGTAGAAAAACCCATCGCAGGTTGCGCAAGCCGACACGCCGAAGCCCTTAAAGGTCTGCTCCGAGGGCAGTCCGAGCCACTTCGCCTGCGCACCGGTGGCCAGGATCAGTGCGTCCGCGCTGTAGGTCGTGCCGCCATCGCCTATGGCCGTGAACGGACGTTGGGAGAGATTCACCGAACGAATGTGATCGGATACGATCTCGGTGCCGACCTCGCGCGCATGGGCCTCCATCCGGATCATGAGGTCGGGTCCTTGTACGGTTGTATCCCCCGGCCAATTCTCGACCTCTGTTGTGATCGTGAGTTGGCCGCCCGGCTGGATCCCTTGGACGAGCACCGGCTGCAGCATCGCGCGAGACGCGTAAACGGCCGCTGTATAGCCCGCGGGGCCCGAACCAATGATGAGAACCTTCGAATGACGCGTCTGGGACATGGCGGAACCTCTTTGCGGATCGGGCGCGCGCCCGGCTGCATGCTCGCGTGCATATAGGCACGATGCGCAAGCGACCAAAAGGGCAGCGGGCCATGGCCTCGCTGCTTTATGTTAAATCAAAAAATTGCGCCGCCACGAAAGAATGTTGCGCACAAGACCGCCTTCGCATAATAGCGCCTCAGGAGGAGGTGCCATATGCCGCTATCGAAGCTCGATTCCATCGACCGACAGATCCTTGCCGAGCTGCAGGCGGACGGGCGTATGACCAATGTCGAATTGGCCCGCCGGGTTGGGATCTCGGCGCCACCCTGCCTGCGCCGGGTGCGGACACTCGAAGAGGCAGGCTATATCCGCGGCTATCACGCCGATGTCGATCCGCGCGCCCTGGGCTTCGAGGTGCAGGTCTTCGCCCTGGTCGGGCTCGACAATCAGTCCGAAGCGGCGCTCAGCGGGTTTGAGGCGCGCTGCCGGGCATGGCCCCTCGTGCGCGAGTGTCATATGCTCAACGGCGAGATCGACTTCATTCTGAAATGCGTAGCGCCCGATCTCTCGACATTCCAATCCTTTCTCACCGAAGAATTGACCGCCGCCGATCACGTCGCCTCGGTCAAGACTTCGCTGGTGATCCGCGGCGCCAAGGACCAGCCCGCAGTGCCCTTCGAGGTCCTCGAAGACCGCCTGAGCCAGACCGCCTGATGGGGCGCTGGGAAAACCCGCCCCCCTTCTTCTTGCGGGCAAGTATCGCCGCCGGAGGCTCCGACGGTGCCGTCCGCGCACCGCTGCCAGCAGGGCGCCCTCAGCCGCGGATATAGCGAAAGAGCGCCGACGCGCCCCAGCCCGCCGCGATCGCGATGGCGATCGACATGAGCCCATAGACCAGGGGCTGCTCATGGGCGAGCGTGTAGATGAAACGCTCAAGCCCCACCTTGCTGACATCGAGCGTCCGCTCGTATTGGGCGACAACCGCGCCGCCGCGCGTGAGATAGATCCGCGCGCGGTACTCCCCCTCAACGAGGTTGGCCGGCAGGCTGATCGTCGTTGAAAAGAGCGCCTGCTCGGCAAAGCGCACCCCGCCCTCCTGCAGCCTGTAAAGACCTGCATCCTCGCGGATCCGGATCAGCGCATCGGTGAAATCCGGCGTGTCCTCCATGCTCTGCGCGGCATCTACCGCGCGGATCGCACTCGGCACCGTGATCGAATGTCTGAGGTCTTCGGTGTGGGACAGGACTTGCCGCAAGGGACCCGATGTTGCGATTTTGTAGAGCGTGGGTGCGGCGTCGATCTCCACCGTTTCCGAGTTCACCCAGATCCCAGCGATCCGGTTCTTTTTGCGCACGGTCACGGGCTCGAGCGGGCCAGACACGGTCACGATGACGTCGAGGGGCGGCGTATCGGCGGGGAGCGCCGGGCCCGGCTTGATCGCTCCGAAGACGACGATCTCCGAGCCATCGAAGGTCGCGTCGATCGACACCCGGTTCTGGCTGAGATCGGCGACGATCTCCTGCCCGGCCGCGGGCAGCGCGCAGAGCAACACCAGGCCGAGTGCAAGCGCCCTCATGAATGGCCCCCAGGCTCGGTGAGGGTGAAGAGTTCAGCCGGCTCCAGCAACAGATCGAGCGCAAGCTGGCCGCAGACGACGAGCACAAGGAGCGCAAGCAGAATGCGCAATTGCTCGGCCTTAAGCTTTGTGCCGATCTGCGTGCCAATCTGTGCGCCTACGACCCCACCGATGAGCAAAAGCAGCGCTAGCAGCATATCGACGGTAAAGTTCGTCGTTGCATGGAGGAGCGTCGTGAACGCGGTGACGAAGATGATCTGAAAGAGCGATGTTCCAACGACGACCTTGGTCGGCATGCCGAGGAGATAGATCATCGCGGGCACCATGATGAAGCCGCCGCCGACCCCCATGATGGCCGCGAGCACACCGACGAGGAGGCCGACGATCAGCGGCGGGATGACCGAAATGTAAAGCCCGGAGGCGCGAAACCGCATCTTGAAGGGCAGCGCATGGATCCAGCCGCGGCTCCTCCGTGGCGGGGGCGGCGGCGCGTCGGAGGCTTTGGCAGCGGCGCGCGCCCGCCGGATCGCGCCGAGCGACTCGATGAACATCAGCGTCCCGACGATCCCAAGGAAGACGACGTAGCAAAGCTTGACCAAGAGATCGACCTGGCCTTGCGCTTTGAGCCAATTGAAGACGATCACGCCGAGCCCCGCGCCAATCAGCCCCCCGATCAAGAGGACTGTCCCCATGCGCAGGTCGACCGTTTTGCGCCGCAGATGTGCAAGCACGCCGGAAAAGGAGGACGCGACGATCTGATTGGCTTCCGTCGCGACCGCGACTGCGGGCGGTATGCCTATGAAAAAGAGAAGCGGCGTCATCAGAAACCCACCGCCCACGCCGAACATCCCCGACAAAACGCCAACCATGCCGCCGAGACCCAGCAACAGGAACGCGTTGACTGAGACTTCGGCGATGGGGAGGTAGATCTGCATACCCCACATAAGCCCCCGCCCGACGCATCGGCAATGTGGGAACTGTCGCGGTCGCTGGACACGCCTGGCCGAACGCGCCAGAGAAACCCGCGCAGCCGAGACGAGGTTGCAGGAGAACGCCATGCCGAAGATGCCGCCGCCCCGGCGATCCTGGTCCGCCGCCGTTCCGGCATATTGGCCCGTCGGGGGCGCCACTGCGTTGCGATGATCGAGGTTCTCTCGTTCCCCGAGATGCTTTCGCCCCAGGCAGCGGCAGGGCTGATCGCCGCGAGCGTTCTGACTTCGTTCGTCACGGCATCGCTCGGGCTCGGCGGGGGTATCCTATTGCTGTCGATCATGGCCTCGCTCCTGCCGCCCGCAGCGCTGATCCCGGTGCACGGTCTGGTGCAATTGGGCTCCAATGCCGGCCGGGCGGCGCTGCTGTTTCGACGCGTCGCCTGGACGCTCTTGCCCGCCTTTGCCGGGGGCAGCCTTGTTGGCGCAGCGCTCGGCGGCCTCTTGGCAGTAGACCTGCCGGCCGGCCTCGTGCAGATCGGCGTCGGCCTTTTCGTCCTCTTCTCTGTGCTCTCTGCCCCGCCCGCCTGGTTCGGGCGGCAGGCGTTTGCAACGGGGGCAACCTCCAGTTTTCTAACGATGTTCTTTGGAGCGACCGGCCCCTTCGTTGCGACCTATCTCAAAGTGCGCAGGCTGGAGCGGCACAGCCATGTGGCGACCCATGCTGCCTTCATGACGCTTCAGCACAGCCTGAAAGTGGTCGTGTTCGGCCTGCTCGGCTTTGCCTTTGGTCCCTGGGCGCTCCTCATCGTTGCGATGATTGCCGCCGGGCTTGTAGGCACGTATCTGGGGCGAATCGTGCTGACGCGGATGTCAGACCGTGGCTTTCGCCGGGCCCTGGATCTCCTCCTGGTCGTGATCGCGCTCCGCCTGATCTGGATCGGCGCGACCAGCTTTGCCGCGCCCTAGCGCTCCTTGACGTAGGGCTCGCCGCCGGCCCGAGGGGGGATCGCCTTGCCGACGAAGCCGGCCAGGATGATGACCGTCAGGATATAGGGCAGCGAGTCCATCACTTGGACGGGGATCGTCAGACCGCCGAGATCGATGCTCTGATAGCGGAGCGCGAGCGCCTGTAGGAGTCCGAAGAGGAAGCACGCGCCGAGCGCATACCAGGGCCGCCACTTGGCAAAGATCAGCGCGGCGAGCGCGATATAGCCCCGACCCGCCGTCATGTCTTTGACGAACCCAGCTTGCAGCGCCGTTGCAAGGTAGGCCCCCGCCAAACCGCAGAGCACCCCGCAGATCGCCACGGCCGCATAGCGCAGCCCGATGACCGAGATCCCAGCGGTATCGACGGCGGCCGGGTTCTCTCCGACCGCGCGGAGGCGCAGACCAAAGCGCGTCCGGTAGAGCACCCACCATGTCAGTGGGACAGCCGCGAGTGCGATGTAGACAAGGATCGAATGCCCCGAGATCAGCTCGAAATAGATCGGCCCGAAATAGGGCACGTTCTGTAAGCTCTCGGCATAGGGCAGCGTGATCGGCTCAAACCGGGCGTTGCCCAAGAGCGAGGGCGTGCGCCCGCCTTGGCTGAACCAGCTTTGAGCGATGACGACCGTCAGCCCCGCTGCGAGAAAGTTGATCGCGACGCCCGAGATCAGCTGATTGCCGCGGAAAGTGATCGAGGCGAGCCCGTGGATCCCCGACATCAGCATCGAGGCGACCATCCCCGCCAAAAGACCGAGCCAGACCGAGCCCGAGACGAACGCGAACGCGCCTGAGGCAAAGGCTGCCATCAGCATTTTACCCTCAAGTCCGATATCGAAGATCCCCGCCCGCTCGGAAAATAGGCCCGCAAGGCATGCCAGCAGAAGCGGCGTTGCCAGGCGGAGCGAGCTGTCGAGGATCTGGATGAGGGTGATGAAGTCCATTAACCGCGTTCCGTTGCGAGCCTGAAGGCGAAAAAGGCAAAGAGCGCGCCGAGCCCGGCCTCGATCCAGCGCCGCGCGGCCCCATAGGCCGAGCGGAAGGGCCCTGAGGAGAGGAGAACAGCCCAGGCCCCATGGCAGAAGAACGAGATCAGCCACGCGCCGGTGACAAAGAGGGTGATCACGATAGCACTGCCGCCCTGCGTCGCGGCCACAGCGTTGATCGCGATCCAAAAGACGATGGCTTTCGGGTTGGTGATCTGGAGCGCGAGACCCGCCGCAAAGAGCTTTGGCGTCGAGGCGTGCGCGACACGGGCGGCCTCGGGCGGGGGCGTCGCCGATGCTGCTCGGCGAAACGCACCCCAAGCGAGCCAAGCCAGATAGGCAGCACCCAGGATCCGAATGACGCTCATCGCCCAGGCCGCCTGTGTCAGGATCAGCCCGAGCCCTAGCATCGTTCCGAGATTGAGAACGACACTGCCGGTCGCGATCCCCGCGGCAGCGATGAGCGCGCTCCCGCGCCCTTGCCCCAGTCCGATCCCGAGGAGCATGGCAACCGCGGGCCCTGGCGAGGACGCCGCAACGAGAAGAATGGCATAGGCCGCAGCAAAGCCCGGCAGGAAAGAAAGAAGGTCTGTCATGGTGCGCTCCGGTCAAAGGGGACGCGCACCCTCGCCCTCCGACGCGCCACGCGCGACCCGGATCTTGCGCATTGCCTCACTCGGCGGGCGCGCCGCGCGCGGCACCCTCCCGCCGGCGGCGCAGCGCTAGGAAGACCCGCTCGATCGGCATCCGCACCATATTGTCGAGCGCGCCGGTAAAGAGGATCACCAGCGCCTGGATCACCACGATCAGTTCGCGGGGGATCGACATGAATAGCGCCAGCTCCGCACCGCCCTGGTAGAGAAACCCAAAAAGGATCGCGGCGAGTGCGATACCGAACGGGTGGTTGCGGCCCATCAGCGCCACGGCGATCCCAATGAAACCGGCCCCTTCAACTGAGTTCAAGACCAGTCGCTCGGCCTCGCCCATCACGTTGTTGATCGCCATGAGCCCTGACAGCGCGCCCGAGATCAGCATCGCCGCCACGATGATCTTCACTGGCGAGATCCCAGCATAGACCGCCGCCGGCTCGGAATGGCCATAGGCGCGGATCTCATAGCCGAGACGGGTTCGCCAGATCAGCAGCCAGACCGCAAAACAGGCCAGGATGGCAATAAAGAGCGTGATGTTGACGGGCGCGGCCCGCGAGAACTCGATGCCCAGAGGCGCCAACATCTCGTGCAAGGTCGGCAAGTTCGTCCCCTCCGGGAAGTTGGCCGTTGCCGGGTCCATCGCGCCCTCGGGGCGCAGGACGTTGACGAGCATATAGTTCAAGACCGCCGCTGCGATGAAGTTGAACATGATCGTCGTGATGACGATATGGCTGCCCCGCTTGGCCTGCAGGTAGGCCGGGATCAGCGCCCAAGCCGCGCCGAAGAGCGCGCCGCCCATCATCGCCGCCGGAAGCGCCAAGGCCCAATGCGGCCAGGGCAGTGCTAGACAAACGAGCGCCACGCCAAGCCCGCCCAGCGTCGCCTGGCCCTCCGCGCCGATGTTAAAAAGCCGCGCATGGAAGGCGACGGCAAAGGCAAGCCCGGTAAAGACAAAGTTCGTCGCGTAATAGAGCGTGTAGCCCCAGCCATAGGTCGAGCCGAAGGCTCCCGTCACCATCAGCTTGACAGCTTCCCACGGGTCTTGCCCGATGGCCCAGATGACGCCGGCCGATATGGCAAAGGCGATGAGCACCGAGATCAGCGGCACGAGCACGACGTCGACCCAGCGAGGCATTACATCCATCGTCAGCGCCCCTTCCCGCTCTGTCGCGCAAGGTTGGTCTCGACTTCGCGAAAGTCGTGCTGCGCCGCGGTGTCCGTGATCCCCGCCATCAAGAGGCCGAGCTCCGCCTCACTCGTGTCGCCTGGCAAGCGTTCGCCCATAACTTGCCCGTCGAACATAACCGCGATCCGGTCGCTCAGCCCGAGGATCTCATCGAGCTCCACCGAGACCAAAAGCACCGCCTTGCCGCTGTCGCGGAGCTGCACGATCCGCTGGTGGATAAATTCGATCGCCCCGATGTCGACGCCCCGCGTCGGCTGCCCCACGAGCAGGAGATCCGGATCGCGCTCGATCTCCCGCGCTAGCACCACCTTTTGCTGGTTGCCGCCGGAAAAGCTCTTAGCCGCCAGCCGCGGGTTTGGCGGGCGGACATCAAAGCGCTCCATCTTGCCCTTGGTGTCTTCAAGGAGCGCGCCGTTGTTCATGAGTAGACCGCTCCGATAGCGCGCGTCGTTCTGATAGCCGAGCGCACAGTTTTCCCAGGCCATGTAATCCATGATGAGGCCGAGGCGCTGCCGATCCTCCGGGACATGGGCGATGCCCCGCGCGCGGCGCGAGCCGCCGTCCGAGTACCTTCCCGTAAGGTCGATCTCCTCGCCGTTGACGCGGATCGTCCCGGTCGCCGTCCGGATCCCGCCCAGCACGTCGAGGAGCTCCGACTGCCCGTTGCCGGCCACGCCCGCGATGCCGAGGATCTCTCCCGCACGCACCTTGAACGACACACCCTTCAGCCGTTCGACGCCCTGGTCGTCCGTTACCCGCAGGTTCTCGACTTCGAGGATCGTCTGGCCCGGCGCGGCCGGCGCTTTGTCAACCCGGAGAAGGACCTTGCGCCCCACCATCAGTTCGGCAAGCTCTTCGGGCCCGGTTTCCGCCGTCTTAACGGTCGCGACCATCGTACCCCGCCGCATGACCGAGACCTCGTCGGTGATCTCCATGATCTCGCGCAGCTTATGGGTGATAAGGATGATCGTTTTCCCCTCGTCACGCAGCCCCTTGAGGATGCGAAAGAGATGGTCGGCCTCCGCAGGTGTAAGGACGCCCGTCGGCTCGTCGAGGATCAGGATATCGGCCTGTCGGTAGAGCGCTTTCAGGATCTCGACCCGCTGCTGCATGCCGACGCCGATCTCTTCGATTATTGCGTCGGGGTCGACCTGCAACTCGTATTCCTTTGAGAGGTCCGTGAGGATCCTCCGCGCCTTAGACAGCGAGGGCCGCAGAAACGCGCCGTCCTCGGCGCCCAGCACGACGTTTTCAAGAACGGTAAAGTTCTCGACCAATTTGAAATGCTGGAAGACCATACCGATCCCCGCGGCGATAGCGGCCTGACTGTCCGGGATCTCGGTCTTCGCGCCACCGATAAAGATCTCCCCTGCATCGGCCTTATAAAAGCCGTAGAGGATCGACATCAGGGTGGACTTTCCCGCCCCATTCTCGCCCACGATCCCGTGGATCGTGCCACGCCCCACCTTGATCGAAATGTCCCTGTTGGCCTGCACGGGGCCGAACGCTTTCGAGATGCCACGCAGTTCGATGGCTAGCGGCTCCGCGCTCATGCCGCCCCCTGCGCCGCGCCACCAAGGCGCCGCCCCCTGGGCCGAAACAGAGCGCCCGCCCGGCCCGCCTCGCCCGCTTTCCGCGAAGCCGCACCGACGAACAAACAAGCAAAGCCGACCACTCCGCCCGTGTCTTCTCGGGCCCCGGCACTCAAACCGCTCCGGGGCGCTCCGGCGCCCGCCGGAGCCCTCACGTCAGCAAACCCGCACCAGTTCAAACGTGCGCAACGGACCGTCAAGATGCGATGCTCATCCACTCTTGGCCCCCTCGGCCCGGCGGCCAGCGCCGCATCCCCATCATCTTGGCGGAAATACTCCCGGGGGGTCTGGGGGGCAGGCCGCCCCCCAGCCTCTCCGCATTCCTCGCCCTTAGAAGCTGAGCGCCGGACAACTATTGTCGGACGTATAGTCATGGACGGCAAGCTCGCCCGATGCGATCGCGGCCGCAGCCGTATCCACCGCTTCCTGCATATCGGCCGATACAAGCTCGGCATTGTTCTCGTCGATGGCGTAGCCGACGCCCTCCTCGGCGATGCCGAGAACGCGGACGCCGGTGTCGAGCCCCGCCCCGTCGGTGAAGGCCTCGTAAACGGCATTGTCGACGCGCTTCAGCATTGAGGTCAGAACCTGGCCGGGATGAAGGTGGTTCTGGTTGCTGTCGACGCCGATCGAGAGGATCCCGTCGTCGGCCGCCGCCTGGAGCACACCGACGCCGGTGCCGCCGGCCGCGGCATAGACGACATCCGCGCCCTGCCCGATCTGCGCTTTGGTCAGTTCGGCGCCCTTCACCGGGTCGTTCCAGGCTGCGGGCGTCGTGCCCGTCATATTGGCGATCACAGTGGCGTCGCCGTTCACGGCCATCACGCCCTGGGCATAGCCGCAGGCAAACTTCCGGATGAGCGGGATATCCATACCGCCGATAAAGCCGACCGTCCCGCTTTCGGAGGCCATCGCGGCCATCATGCCCACGAGGTAGCTGCCCTCATGCTCATTGAAGACCACCGAGCGCACGTTGGGCTGATCGACGACGGCGTCGATGATCGCAAAAGACGTGTCGGGATAATCGGGCGCGACTTCGGACAGGACATTGCCAAACGCAAAGCCCGTCATCACGATCGGGTTTGAGCCCGCTTCAGCAAGGCGGCGCAGCGCCTGCTCGCGCTGTGCTTCCGATTGCATCTCGATTTCGCGGAACGATCCGCCGGTTTCCTCGGCCCAGCGCGACGCGCCGTTAAAGGCGCTCTCGTTGAACGACTTGTCGAACTTGCCGCCAAGGTCGAAAACGATGGCGGGGTCAGCAGCTGCGGCGCCCGCGGTAAGGGCCGTCGCTGCCGCGGCGCCAAGAAAGGTCCGCATAAAGGTCATGTGTGTCTCCCGGTTGCTGGGGCGGGCCTCGCGTGTCTTCGGGCCCATTTCCCGTGTTCTGATGTCGTCAAATCCCCCGACGATGCCGTCGATAAGGCCGCAGGCGCCTCGGACGGTCAACCCACTTTTGCCGCCTGGGCCGCGCCGTAAGCCGGTGATTTGCGTTGCACCCGCCCGCGGCGTCGCCGAGCGCCTAAGCTTCGAGCGCTCGCCTAAGAAGGAGCGCGTCCTGCGGGGCGCCCTCAGGAGGATGGTAGTAATTCCGGCGCCGGCCCTGCTCCAAATAGCCTGCGGTAGCATAGAGCTGTCGCGCGGCGCGGTTGGCGTCCGCCACTTCGAGGAAAACCTGGGCGGCGCCCCGCGCCTGCGCCTCCGCCTCGAAGCGCGCCAAGACTTGCCGCCCGATGCCCTGCCGCCGGGCGGCGGGCGCCACGGCGAGCGTCAAAAGTTCCGCCTCTTTGGCCACGACGCGCCCGAGGGCAAAGCCCGATGCGCCATCCTCGGATATCGAACTAAAGACCCCGCCCTCCGTCAGGAGTGCCGCGAATTCCGCCGCCGACCACGCGCGCCCCACGCCGTCAAAGGCCACGTGGTGCAGCGCTGCAAGTGCCTCCGGCCTCACGGCAGGAGGTGCGGCGGCGGGTCGGCCGCCGGCGCGGAATCGGGCGGGCGCACATAGAGCGGCGCGGGGCGCACGTCCCGACCGATCCCGTTGCCCCATTTCCAGTCCACGACTTTGCCGAGCCGATACGGGATCTCTGTAAGCTCGGCGTTACCATGGGCGGCCGCGAAGGCGCGTGCGATCTCGGCCGCACGGTACCCCGTCACCCGCATATTCACCGGCAGACGCAGATCCTGCGGCGGCTCGGCAGGATCGATCAGCCGCGGCGCCGCGCGCGGCGTGCCATACCGAAAGTGCTGCACATAGGCCTGCCCGCGCGGGGCCGGCACACTCACCAGTTCGGCCGGCTCGGCGCCATACCCGCTGGGATCGCGCATTAGATCGAAACTCGACACTGAAACCGCCGGGCACCCAAGGGCGAGCGACAGCCCCCGCGCCGTCGCCACCGAGATCCTGGTGCCCGTGAAATTGCCCGGGCCGACGCCCACGCCCAGTGCAGTCAGATCGGCGAGGTCGACCCCGGCCTTGCGGAGCGCCCATTCGAGCATCGGCATAAGCGCCTCGCCCTGCCCGCGGGTCATCTCTTCGATCTCCGCCGCGCGCATCACATCGCCCTCAAACACAGCGGCCGCGCAATGCGCGGCCGAGGTGTCAAAACACAGAAAGAGCGGGTCAGACCCCAACGGGGCGCACTTCGGTCACCTCGGGGATGTAATGGCGCAGCAGGTTTTCAATGCCCATCTTCAACGTGAGCGAAGACGAGGGACACCCGGCGCAGGCACCCTGCATATGGAGGTACACCACGCCGCGATCAAAGCCGTGAAACGTGATATCGCCGCCGTCCTGGGCCACGGCTGGACGCACGCGGCTATCGAGCAAGACCTTGATCTGGTTAACGATCTCAGCGTCTTCACCGTCGTGTTCGGCGTGTCCGCCCGTCGCCGCAGAGCCGTCGCCCCCCATCACCGGCGCGCCCGACTGGTAGTGCTCCATGATCGCGCCTAGGATCGCGGGTTTGATATGGTCCCACTCGATCGCGTCGGTCTTCGTCACGGTGACAAAGTCCGTGCCGAAGAAGACGCCCGTCACGCCGTCCACGGCAAAGACCCGCGCCGCCAACGGCGACTTCTCGCCCGCTTCCGGCGTCGGGAAATCGGCCGTTCCCGCTTCGAGCACGGTCTGGCCCGGAAGGAACTTCAGCGTTGCGGGGTTCGGTGTCGTCTCGGTCTGAATGAACATGGCGCTGTCCTTTCCTGAGCGTTCCGGTGATATGACAACCGCGCGCGCCGGTGTCAATAGATTAGAACCATTCTAAACTAACCTTGCCACGCACCGCCCGCGCTTCTTCTTGCGTCAAATATCGTCGCCGAAGGCTGTTAGGGTCCGGGCACGCCGCCTTCGACCGCCACTCCGCCGACCCAGGTTGCGCGGACCTTGCCCTCCATCCGTTGCAGGTCGAAAGGCGTGTTCTTGGATTTCGACGCGAGCTGCGCCCGGTCGAGCACGAAGGGGGCATCGGGGTCGAAGAGCACGAGGTCGGCAGGCGCGCCAACCTCCAGTGTACCGCCCGCAAGGCCGAGCCGCCGCGCCGGGTTGGTCGACATCGCACGCCAGAGCTCCGGCAAGGTCAGCGCGCCGCTGTGGTAGAGCCGCATCGCGGCCGGCAAGAGCGTCTCAAGGCCCACGGCGCCCGATGCCGCCGCTTCGAACGGCAAGCGCTTGCTTTCCTCGTCCTGCGGCGTATGCATCGAGGAAATCGTGTCGATGAGCCCGGAGCGCACGGCGTCAATAATCGCGACCCGGTCGCTCTCGTTGCGCAGGGGCGGCTTAACCTTAAAAAACGTGCGGTAGTCGCCGATGTCGAGCACGTTGAGCGTCAGGTGGTGGATCGACGTGCCGGCCGTTATATCGAGCCCATTCGCCTTGGCCCGCTCAAGCGCCGGCAGTGCGCGTTCGGTCGTAATCTGATCGGCGTGATAGGCGACCCCCGTCATCTCCAAGAGGGCAATGTCGCGGTCGAGCCCCATCCGCTCCGCCACTGGCGAAACGGCGGGCAGCCCGCGCAGGGACGCGAACTTGCCCGAGGTCGCGACCGCACCCGCCGAAAGATGCGGCTCTTGCGGGTGCGCAACGACGCGGGCACCAAGGCTCCGCGCATAGGTAAAGGCCCGGCTAAGAACGCGGGTATCGGTGACGACGCGATCGCCATCGGTGAACGCCACCGCCCCGGCATCTTGCAAAAACGACAGCTCCGTCATCTCCCGCCCGTCGCGGGCTTTCGTCAGCGCGGCCATGGGCGCAATGCGGACGATGCACTCCTCCGCGGCGCGGCGCGTAACGAATTCGAGAACCTCGGGCGTGTCGATCGCGGGCGTGGTATCCGGCCGTGTGACGATGGTCGTGACGCCGCCGCGCGCGGCGGCCCGCCCGGCCGACGCAAAGCTCTCCTTATGCCGCTCACCCGGCTCGCCGACTTTGACGCCGATGTCGACAAGGCCCGGTGCGAGACAGAGCCCGTCGCAATCGAGCGCACCGGCCGGTACAGCACCCGTCTCTGCGCGGCCGGTGATACCTCCGCGATCAAAGCTCAGCAGCCCCAGCGCATCCGTTCCGGCCACAGGGTCGATCAGGCGGACATTGGCGAGGAGTGTCGCGCTCATCCGTGGGGGACTTTGGCCGCGCGGGCCAAACGCGCCTGCACGCTGGCGGGGTCGCCCATGTATTTCATCAAGAGCTTGTCACCCGATTTCGTGACGACCTGAACGGCGGAGCCGAGCCGTCGGACCGCGGCCACGTTCCCCAGCGTCACAACCCGGGTGACCGCGCCCTCGCCCGATCGCCCGCGCAGGCTCGTTTCCGTCAGTTCCCAACTGAGGCCAAGCTCTTCGGACGCAAGGTAGAGCCCGCGGACCGCGATGGCGCCGAGGCCAGCAATGGCGCCCACCCAGAAATCGGGATTGCCGAGCCAGTAGAGCACCGCCGTCGCACCGCCCATCGCTGCGGCGCCGAGCCAGAGATGCGCCCGGATATAGGCCTCGCGGCTCGGGCGGATCGTCTCGACCAGGCGGGCGCCGTCATCCTCGGGCGCGGGCGAGTCGCGCGGCGGCGATTTCGGCTTTTCCGGCCGACGCTTGGCGCTCTCGAAATCGCCGAGCATGCCGACGCTGGGCCTGGTGATCGGCGGGGCGCTCGGCTCATGAAAAAGGCCGACAAAGCGAATCTCGGCGCTCGGGGTCAGCACGACGGGCTTATCGGTGATCGCCGCCGAGCGGATCACGGCAATGGTCCCCTCAGCATCGGCGAGCGCGCGGCCCTGCGCGGTCAACTCCGCCTCGGAGACGTCGTACCCTTCGGAAAGAAACTGCGCGAGGCTCATGCCCATCAGATCGCCCTTATCGAAGACCTGAACATCGTCGGCGACGAGCGTTTCGAGCCCGAGCGCGTCCGGCAGCTTCCAACCCCGCCCTTTCGCATCAGTCCACGCCTTGCCGCGCGCGTCGATGGCAAAGACGCGGACCGCGCCACGCTCGTCGTCGGTGACGTTTAGCGGTCCCAAGCGTCAACCCGTTCACGCAGGATCTGCTCCCACCCGTCTACATCACGGAGATCTTCGAGCGTGGTCACTTTGGTTCCGATGGTCAGGTTCAAAGACGTGATCCACCGGCGGACCTTGCCGATCTTGGCATAGGGAATGCGCTCCGTGCCCTCGCGCGAGAGAATGACGACATGGCGGTCGGTCAACGCGTAGACCTTTCGAAAGGAGACGGCGTCGATCACGAAGGTTGTCGCCGCGCCGATCATCGCCAGCATCAGCCCGAGCATGCCGTCGGTCGCGCCAAAGAGCGCCGAGAGCGCAACGACCATCATCAGGCTGAGCACCGTCGCGAGGCCAAGGCGCAAGAAGCGGATCTCGCGGTCGACGCGCGCGACGGCGAGTAACCGGTCTCCGGGCGGCACTTCGATGGACGGCACATCAGCCATGGGCGACGTCCTTTTCTTGCGTTCGCGAGGCCGCGAGATTCTGCGCCAAAAGATCCATCGCGGCCATGCGCACGGCAACGCCCATCTCGACCTGCTCCTGAATGACCGAGCGGTTGATGTCGTCCGCGATCAGGCCGTCGATCTCGACGCCCCGGTTCATTGGCCCGGGATGCATGACAATGGCATCGGGCGCGGCATGGGCGAGTTTGTCGGCATCGAGGCCGAAACGGTAGTAGTACTCGCGCTCCGAGGGGATAAACCCGCCATCCATCCGCTCCTTCTGCAGCCGCAGCATCATCACGACATCCGCGCCCATGAGCCCCGCTTCCATGTCGTCGGTGACCTCGACACCCCAATCGGCGGCACCCGAGGGGATCAGCGTCGGCGGACCGACGAGGCGCACGCGGCTTTCCATCTTGCCCAGGAGCAGGATATTCGACCGGGCCACCCGGCTGTGGGCAATGTCGCCGCAAATCGCGACCGTAAGCCGGTGTAGCCGTCCCTTCGCCCGCCGAATGGTCAGCGCATCCAGAAGCGCCTGCGTTGGGTGCTCGTGCCGCCCGTCGCCGGCGTTGAGCACGGCGCAATTGACCTTGTCCGCCAGAAGGCTGACCGCCCCCGAATGGATATGCCGTACGACGAGGAGATCAGGATGCATGGCGTTCAGCGTCAGCGCCGTGTCGATCAGCGTCTCCCCCTTTTTGATCGAGCTGGCCGCCATCGTCATGTTCATCACATCCGCGCCAAGGCGCTTGCCGGCGAGCTCAAAAGAGGCCTGCGTGCGGGTCGAGGCCTCAAAGAACATGTTGATCTGAGTAAGGCCCCTTAGCGCCTCGCCGTGTTTGGCCTGACCGCGATTGAGTGCAACGTAGCTTTCCGCCAAATCGAGCGCAGCGACGATCTCGGTCGGGTGCAGCGGCTCGATGCCGAGGAGGTGTCGCGCGCGAAAGGTCATCGGCTGTCCCAGAAGCTCGCCGCGCTTATAGCAAACGCGTGTCGCGGGGCTAGGGGCCGGGTTCCGTCGCTCTATGCGACAACGGCGACGGCTTTCGTGGAGTTGCGCGTCAGAGACCGCCCTCGGGTGGCGCAAAAACCGCGTGCAGAACAGTGCCATCAAGCCCGACCGCGTAGGGCGGCGGATCGGCAAGGACCGAAGGATCAAGAACCACGGCCGCAACGTCCGGCACGGACCGTATATGCGCCGTGTCAAGCGCCGCGGCTAGCGGCGCCATTGTGCCCATGAGCCCCATGAAGAACATCAGCGATAGGGCGTAGGGCGAACCCTTTTTCAGTGTGGCGCGATTGGTCATGGCGGATGATCTTTCGATACACAAATGCGCTTCAACGATCGCTGATATTGGTTGCCATCGAGAGCCTGCCACTGAGCCAATTTGACGCGCTGTTAAGGTGCCGCTCGATGGCTCGCGCTTGCCGCGGCCCGCCCGGCGCCCTATCACCCGTTCACACACAATAGGGACGGAGATCGCGATGCTGAAAGGGCTGGGCGGGCTCGGCGATATGGCCGGGATGATGAAGAAGGCGCAGGAGATGCAGTCCAAGATGGCCGCGCTGCAAGACGAACTCGACCGGATGAGCGTTGTGGGTGAGAGCGGCGCAGGCCTCGTCAAAGCCACCTGTTCGGCCAAGGGCGAGCTGCGTGGGCTCGAAATCGACCCGTCGATCTTCAACCCAGAGGAAAAGGAAGTGGTCGAGGATCTGATCCTTGCTGCGATAAAGGAGGCGCAGGAGCGCGCGCAAATCCGTTCCCGCGAAGAAATGGAAAAGCTGACCTCCGAGCTTGGCCTGCCGCCCGGCATGGGCCTGCCTGGGATGTAGGCGGGCGCCGCTGGCGGACTGGCCGGAAGCGGCGCCATGTCGCTAATCCCTCCCGAGGTCGAAACCCTGATCGATCTGATGGCGCGGTTGCCGGGCCTCGGCCCCCGCTCGGCGCGCCGTGCCGTCCTCACGCTGATCGCCAAACGCGGCAAACTGATGGTGCCGCTCGCCGAGGCGATGGCGGAGGTCGCGAGCAACGTGCAGGAATGCGTGCAGTGCGGGAATATCGCGACCGCGAGCCTCTGCCCGATCTGCGCCTCGGAGAAACGGGCAACCGGGGTGATTTGCGTGGTCGAAAGTGTAGCGGACCTCTGGGCGATGGAGCGCGGCGGCGCGTTTCAGGGTCGGTATCACGTGCTCGGCGGGACGCTGTCCGCGCTCGACTCGATCGGGCCAGACGAACTCGGCATCCCGCGCCTTGCTGCGCGGGTGCAGGATGAGGCGGTTACCGAAGTGATCCTAGCGCTCTCGGCGACGGTCGATGGACAAACCACCGCGCATTACATTGCCGACGCCTTGGAGGGCCTTGGCATCGCCGTGACATCTCTCGCGCAAGGTGTGCCGATCGGGGGTGAGCTCGACTATCTCGACGACGGGACGATCTCGGCGGCGCTCAAGGCGCGAAAGGCGCTATGAGGGTTGAGAGCGGCAAAAGAGACGGCGAAAGACAGGACCGCCGCGTCTAGCGCCCGCCACACAACGCACTCTGCTTGACGACAAGACGCAGAACCCACGCCATAGCGCCCCAGGTCGGGCATCACCAACGAACGGCGAGGACCGCGTCGCATGAGCGCGACTTGCCCACTCAGGATTTCTCTGCCTCCTCCTCGCTGTCCGCGTCGGGTAGGTTGAA
This sequence comes from Pseudomonadota bacterium, assembly GCA_038745585.1. Lineage (GTDB taxonomy): Bacteria > Pseudomonadota > Alphaproteobacteria > Rhodobacterales > Rhodobacteraceae > HLUCCA09. The sequence continues at coordinate 132,945 of JBCDLH010000004.1, read as the reverse complement.
GAGGCTGTCAGCGTCGATCGGCGCGGCCGTCTCCTCTGCCTCGCCACTGTCACCCGACAGCGTGAACGTCTCAAGCCCCGCGATTGCGGCGGGGATCTTGGGCTCGGGCTCAGCGGAGAGCGACGTCTCGGTCGAGACGAGCTTGCGCCGCTCGTCGTCCGACATCGCTGTACCCTCCGCAGCCCGTCGGGCGTTGGCCTTTTGCACGGCGGCATCGAGCTCGGATTGCTTGCAGAGACCTAATGCGACGGGGTCGATGGGCTGGATATTCTGAATGTTCCAATGCGTCCGCTCGCGGATCGACTGGATCGTCGGCTTTGTGGTGCCGACAAGCTTGCCGATCTGCCCGTCCGAAAGCTCGGGGTGAAACTTGACCAGCCAGAGGATCGCCGCCGGCCGGTCTTGACGCTTTGAGAGCGGCGTGTAGCGCGGCCCGCGCCGCTTTTCCTCGCCCACAGCCGCGGCGTTGAATTTCAGCTTAAGGTCGTATTTCGGGTCCTTTTCGCCCTTGTCGATCTCCGACTGGTCGAGCTGGTTGTTGGCGATCGGGTCAAATCCCTTGACGCCTGCCGCCACATCGCCATCGGCGATGCCCTGCACTTCGAGCTCGTGAAGCCCGCAGAAGGCGGCGATCTGGCGAAACGACAGCGTTGTGTTATCGACGAGCCAGACGGCGGTTGCCTTGGCCATGAGGGGCTTGTTCATGCGCTTCTCCTTGACAGGGGGCGACCGTCCGGTGCCTGAGGCCTTTTTCGGGCCCGCGGAGCTCCGGGGCGCCGCAACTCCTCGTTTTCGGGGATTAACGCGGATATAGAAGGCACAACATCAAAAGGGAAGAGGCGATGCGGCGCTGCTCTAGAATGCTATTGGTCGTCGTTATGGCTTTGGCGTTTGGTCCCGGCTGGGCGGACGGAAACCGTGCGGGCGCGTTCGATTACTATGTGATGGCGCTCTCCTGGTCGCCCTCCTGGTGCGACCGCGAAGGGCATGCGCGCGGGGCGGAGCAATGCGCGCCCGCGCGCAAGACCGGCTGGATGCTCCACGGGCTTTGGCCCCAGCACGAGCGCGGCTGGCCTGCCAACTGCGCCTCCTCCGAGCCCGACCCCTCGCGCCGGACGACCTCTGCGATGGCCGATATCATGGGCTCGGGCGGGCTCGCGTGGCACCAGTGGAAAAAGCATGGGCGCTGCGCCGGACTGCACCCGCGAGACTACTTCGCGCTCTCTCGGGAGGCCTTCGGCTCGGTGGTGCGTCCACCGGTCTTGCGACGCTTGGAGAAAGATGTGCGCCTGCCGGCATCGGTCGTCGAGGAGGCATGGCTCGAAGTCAACCCGACGCTCCAGTCCGACATGCTAACTGTGACGTGCCGCGACGGCTATGTGCAGGAGGTGAGGATCTGCCTGACAAAAGGGCTCGTGCCTCGAAATTGCGGCGCCGATGTCGTCCGCGATTGCTCGCTGGACAGCGCCCTCTTCCCGGCGATCGAATGACAGACGAACCGCCCCCATCCCGCACGGCCCTCCTGGACGCGCTCGCTTGGCAGGTGGAGCTTGGGGCTGTCGATGCCATTGGCGAGACGCCCGTCGACCGCTACGCGCTGCCCGACGCTGCGCCTCGCGCGAACCGTCCGGCGGCGCCCTCCCCGGCGCCGGAGACCAAATCCGCCGTTTCCGCTCCGCCTCGGCCCACCGCCGACGCGCACGACCCTGTCGCCGCTGCCGAGGACGCCGCCCGCGCGGCCACCGATCTCGAGAGCTTGTGCGCCGCAATGGCAGCCTTCGAACATTGCCCTCTCAAACAGGGCGCGCGGCAACTGGTCTTTGCCGATGGCGTGCCGGGCGCGCGCGTCATGATCGTCGGCGAAGCGCCCGGGCGCGACGAGGACCTGCAGGGTAAGCCCTTCGTCGGTCGGGCTGGGCAACTCCTCGACCGGATGCTCGGCGCGATCAACCTGTCGCGCACCCATCCCGACCTCGACCACGCCGTATATATCACCAACATCCTGCCCTGGCGCCCACCCCAAAACCGCGATCCTAAGCCCGACGAGATCGCGATGATGAAGCCCTTCGTTGCGCGTCACGTGGCCTTGGCCGACCCCGACATCCTGATTGCGATGGGCAACATCTCGTGCCAGGCCCTGCTCGGCAAACGCGGGATCACCCGGCTGCGCGGCACTTGGACGGAGGCGCTTGGCTTGCCCTGCCTGCCGATGTTTCACCCCGCCTATCTCTTGCGTCAGCCGTCGGCCAAGCGCGAAGCCTGGGCGGACCTTCTCGACATCGCGGCCAGATTGGAGAGCCCATGACCCTCGACGACACGCGCCCCTTCGTCCCCGCCCGGATCGCCGTTCTGACCGTGTCGGACACGCGCCGCGCAGAGGACGACCGCTCGGGCGATACCCTGGCCGAACGGATCGAGCGAGCGGGGCACGTGCTGGCGCACCGCGCGCTCGTCACCGATGACAGGGCCCAGATCGCTGCGCAATTGCGCGACTGGGTCACCGATGAGGGCACCGATGTCGTGATTTCGACCGGGGGCACGGGGCTGACGGGGCGGGACGTGACGGTCGAGGCCCACCGCGATGTCTATGACAAGGAGATCGAGGCGTTTGGCACACTCTTTACGATGATCTCGGTCCAGAAGATCGGGACTTCGGCGGTCCAATCCCGCGCTTGCGGCGGCGTGGCGGGGGGCACCTATCTCTTTGCGCTGCCGGGCTCGCCCTCGGCGTGCCGCGACGGCTGGGACGAGATCCTGGCCCCGCAGCTCGATTACCGGCACCGTCCTTGCAACTTTATCGAAATCCTGCCGCGGCTCGGCGAAGGCATGCGCCGGAAGTAGCAAATGCGCCCGGGTTTCTGACGCGCTGTGGCGAAAACCGCCGCTGCTATTGAATATCTTTCGACGGAAAGCGCTAGTTCGCCCGTGAAAGGCGCACTCGCTCCGCTTTGCAGATCGTGCTGCGCCGCCTACCTTACGGGCAGCCACCGCCAAAGGGCCAAGCCATGCAATTTCTTCGTCGCTCCCTTACAGGGCTTTTCCTCCTTTCCCTGACCTTGGGCCTCATCGCCTGGGCGGGAGGCATTTTCTATGGCGCCGTGCAGGAGCGGATGGCGCGCGAGGTGGCGGAGCGGCCCGCCCGCGAGCGGGTCATGGCCGTCAACACCATCGCGGTCGCGCCCGAGACGCTGACCCCGGTCATGACCGTTTTCGGCGAGGTTCAAAGTCGCCGCACGCTGGAGTTGCGCGCCGCAGCGCCGGGTCGCGTGGTCGAACTGGCCGAGGATTTCGAGGATGGCGCGCAGGTGGTCGAAGGGCAACTTCTGGCCCGGATAGACCCGACAGATGCCGAGTCCGCCCTTGAAGTCGCCCAAACCGATCTGGCCGAGGCCGAGCTACAGCTGCGCGATGCCGCGCGCGCCCTTGATCTGGCGCGCGACGAACTGGCCGCCGCCCGAGCGCAAGCCGAACTGCGAACCCGCGCCCTCGCCCGGCAGCAAGACCTCGCGGCCCGTGGCGTCGGCACCGAAGCCGCGGTCGAGACCGCAGAGCTGGCCGCAAGTTCGGCCGATCAAGCGGTGCTAACCCGTCGCATCGCCGAGGCCAGCGCCGAGACGCGGGTCGACCAGTCGCAAAATGCGCTCGCGCGGGCGCGCATCGCCCTCGAAGATGCGCGACGCGGCCTTGCCGATACGGAAATTCGCGCCGCCTTTACAGGCATCCTTGCCGACGTGACGCTGACCGCGGGCGGGCTCGTTGCAGTCAATGAACGGATTGGGACGCTGGTCGATGCCGAAACGCTCGAAGTCGCGTTCCGCGTCTCTACCGCACAATACGCTCGCCTGATCGACGCCCAAGGCGGGATCGTCGCCGCGCCGGTGCGCGTGACGCTCGATGTGCTCGGGCTCGATCTTGAGGCGCGCGGAACGGTGACGCGCGTCGGCGCGGCAGTTGGCGAGGGCGAGACAGGGCGGCGGCTCTTTGCTCAGCTTGAGAGCTTCGCAGGCTTCCGCCCGGGCGATTTCGTCTCCGTCCATGTGGACGAGCCGCCGCTGCCGGGCACAGCGCGGCTTCCGGCCACGGCTGTCGATGCCGCTGGGACCATTCTCTATCTCGGGGAAGACGACCGGCTCGTCGCAGCTTTGGCACCGGTCCTGCGACGGCAGGGCGATGACGTCTTTGTTGCCGCGAGCGGGCTTGAGGGACTGCGCGTCGTGGCCGAACGGACGCCGCTCCTCGGCCCGGGGATCAAAGTCCGCGACATGAGCCGCCCGCGGGAGGAGCACCAGTCGGCCGACGCGATTCCGCGCGCCGCTCCGGGCGACGCTGCGGCGTCGGCCGGTATGGTCGTGCTGACCGAGGAACGCCGCGCGGCCCTTATCGCCGCGGTCGAGGCCAACGCGCGCCTGCCCGACGAGGCCCGCGCCCGCCTCTTGGCAGAACTCGCGCAAGAGCGTGTCCCGGCGCGCATGGTCGCGCGGATCGAAGCGCGGTCGGGGGGCTGAGGCGGTGCGTACGCTCGGAGCGGGCCCCGGAGGCGTGATCTCCTATTTCACGCGGCACCGGACGGCGGCCAACCTCTTGATGGTGATGCTGATCGCCTCGGGACTCGCCGCTTTCCCGCAGATGCGCGCGCAGTTTTTTCCAGATACCGCTGTCGACACCGTCACGGTCAACGTCGTCTGGGAGGGCGCAGGCGCCGAAGACATCGACAGCACCATCGTCGAACTCATGACACCGTCGCTCATCGCGGTCGACGGCGTGGCCTCCTCGGAGAGCACGACCGTCGAGGGACGGACCTATATCGAGCTTGAGTTCGAGCCCAATGTCGACATCTCAGAGGCGCTCGACTCGATCCAACAGACCGTCGATGGGATCGACAATCTGCCAGACGGCGCCGACGATCCGGTCGTCCGCTACAGCGCGCGGCGAGACCGCGTCACCGACATCGTCATCAGCGGGCCTGTCGGGGTCGACCAGTTGGCACGCTTTGCCGACGAGCTCTCCACGCGGCTGTTTGCCGAAGGCGTCACGCGGACGACACTGCGCGGGATCGCAGCGCCCCAGATCATCGTCGAGGTACCGACGGCCTCTCTCCTGCGCTTTGACGTTACCATGGCCGGGATCGCGGCTGCGATCGCCGCCGAGGCCGAGGCAAATCCGGCGGGCGACGTGTCCAGCGCGAATGCCCGCGTGCTGACAGGCCAGGAAAAGCGCACGCCCGAGGATATCGCACGCATTGTCCTGCGCTCGGATGCCGACGGCGCGCAGCTCACCATCGGCGATGTCGCCACCATCTTCTCCGAGGGTGTCACGCGGCAGCGCGCCTATTTCGTGGGCGACAATCCGGCAATCTCGATGCGGGTTGACCGGTCGACAGAGGGCGACGCCATCGAGATCCAGGAGACGGTCGAACGCGTGGCCGAGACCTTTGTGTCGGGTCTGCCGGAGGGGGTTACGATCGACCTTATCCGCGTGCGGTCCGAAGCAATCTCGAGCCGCCTCGGCACGCTGCTTGAGAATGCGGCGGTCGGCCTTCTCCTCGTGGTAACACTCCTCTTTTTGTTCCTCAATGCACGTACGGCGTTTTGGGTCGCCGCCGGCATCCCCGTCGCGTTGCTCTCGGCGGTCGCGCTGATGTGGGCGGCGGGGCTCACGATTAACATGATCTCGCTCTTTGCGCTCCTGATCACGCTCGGCATCGTCGTCGATGACGCCATCGTCGTTGGCGAACACGCAGACTTTCGCGCGCGTACGCTGGGGGAGGCGCCGACGGTCGCCGCCGAACGGGCCGCGCAGCGTATGGCGGGCCCCGTCTTTTCGGCGACTGTGACGACCGTGATCGCGTTCTCCGCGCTGACCATGATCGAGGGACGGTTTGGCGATCTCATCGCCGACATCCCGTTCACCGTGGTCGTCGTGCTGATCGCCTCTCTCGTCGAATGCTTCCTCATCCTGCCCAACCACATGGCGCATTCGCTCGCAGCGGCCGAAAAGGAAAAGTGGTACGATTGGCCCTCGCGCCAGGTGAACAAGGGCTTCGACTGGGTGCGCGACTGGCTTTTTCGTCCCTTTATGCGGCTGGTGATCTGGGCACGCTACCCCGTCGTTGCCGGGCTCTTCGTTTTGCTCGCGAGCCAGATTGCGCTCGTGATCAACGGCGAGGTTCAGTGGCGCTTTTTTTCGGGGCCGGAGGAAGGCTCGGTCTCGGGTAACTTTGCCATGGCGCCCGGGGCCACGCGCGACGATACGCTGGCGCAGATGCGTGCGCTCCAGGCCGCTGTGGAGGCGGTCGGGCGTGAGCTTGAAGTAGAGCATGGCACCTTCCCGGTCGTCTATGCCCTGGCAGAAACCGGGGGCACGACGGGGCGTGGCCTCTCGGGCACCGACAGCAAAGAACCCGATCAACTCGGCTCCATCGCTGTGGAACTCAACGACCCCGATGACCGGCCCTATACCTCGCGGGAGTTCATCCGGCGGCTGCAAGACACGGTCGAGCGGCACCCGATGCTCGAAATCATGAGCTTTCGTGGGGGCCGGTCCGGCCCGGGCGGCGACACGCTCGACGTCCAGCTCTTTGGGGCCGAGACGGCGATCCTCAAGGACGCGGCAGAGGCGCTGAAGCGCGAGCTGGAGCAGTTTCCCGAGGTCTCTGCCCTCGAAGACAGCCTGTCCTACGACAAAGAGGAACTCATCCTCGACCTGACGCCCCAGGGCGCGGCCCTCGGCTTTACCATCGACGAGTTGGGGGGCGTTTTGCGCAACCGGCTCGGCGGCATCGAGGCGGCGACCTTTCCCGACGGCCCGCGCACGGCGGAGATCCGGGTCGAACTGCCCGAGCGCGAGCTCACCGCCGACTTCCTCGACCGGACACAATTGCGCACGGCGAGCGGCGCCTATGTCCCCTTGGCCGACATCGTCGAGGTCGAACGGCGCTCGGGCTTTTCGCGGATCAACCGCGAGAACGGCCTTCGCATCGTCTCGGTCAATGGCGACATCGCCGACGAGAACGCCGCGCGCGCCGACGAGATCCAGCGTCAGCTGGAAGAGCGCATCTTGCCCGATCTCGAGGCCGAGTTCGGCGTCGGTTGGCAGCTCTCGGGGCTGGCCGAGCAGGAAGAGCGCTTTCTGACCGACGCAGCGATCGGCTTTGGCTTCTGCCTCTTAGGGATCTACCTCACCCTGGCCTGGGTCTTTGCCTCCTGGGCGCGCCCGCTCCTCATCATGGCGGTGATCCCGTTTGGCCTGATCGGAACGATCTGGGGCCATGCGCTCTGGGGGCTGCCGCTCTCGATGTTCACGGTCGTGGGCCTGATCGGGATGTCCGGCATCATCATCAACGATTCCATCGTGCTGGTGACGACAGTCGACGAGTACTCGAAATCCCGCGGCTTGATCCCCGCGATCATCGATGGTGCGGCGGACAGGTTGCGTCCTGTGCTCCTCACAACGCTGACGACGGTGATTGGCCTGGCCCCGCTCCTCTTTGAGCCTTCGCGGCAGGCGCAGTTTCTGAAACCGACGGTGATCACGCTCGTCTTCGGCCTCGGGTTTGGCGTGGTCCTCGTCCTCCTGATCGTCCCCGCCCTCCTTGCCATGCAGCAGGATATCGCGCGGCAATTCGAAGCCATGCGCCGCGCCCTGCGCTTTCCGGCGCGAGGGCGCGCGGTCTCGCTTGTCACGTTTGTTGCGGCGTTCGCGATCGGCGTGGCCTTTGTCGCAACACTTGGCCATGCCGCGCTTGTCGGCGGGCTTTGGCCCCCGCTGGTCGCATTGGGGACAGGCGTTGAAGGCAACCCTATCGGGGCGGCATTCGGTCTCTTCGCCCTAGCAACGCTGGCAATCACCCTATTGGCCTTCAGCCTGGGCGCGCTACTCGTGGCGGCCACCTCGTCGAAGACGCCAGCACCTCTACCCCCGGCGGAGTAGCGCCGACCAAGGCGCGCACGTGCCGATCATTGATCCTGCGCGCGCTGCGACGTATTACACCGCTCATCGACACGACGTTTCGATGCCCCCTGCCCCCCGCCGATAGCAATAGCGGATGATGTGCCTATGCGGCTTGGCCCAAAGATCATAGCGCTTGCGGCGCTCGCCATCGCCGGCGCGCTCTCATGGCTCTCGGCCAATGTCGCCGCCGGTATCATTGAGGCGCGCTCTGAAGCGGCCGTGCGAACCGCGCTCATCGAAGCCGAGCACGACTGGGCGCGCGTTCACACCGACGGGCTGCAGATCCATATCGAGGGCGAGGCACCGACCGAGGCGGCCCGCTTCAACGCGCTCTCAGTGTCGGGCGAGGTCGTCGAAGCGAGCCGGGTGATCGACGCGACGACCGTGACCCCAGCCAAGCCCGTTGCTCCGCCGCAATTCTCCGTCGAGGTCCTTCGCAACGATGACGGAGTTCAGTTGATCGGTCTCGTGCCGGCCGCGCTCGACCGCGACGCGATGGGCGAAGAGATCATGGCGCTCGCCGAGGGCGCGGCGGTCACAGACTTCCTCGAAAGCGCTGACTACCCCGTACCGCCCGATTGGGTCCCGTCGCTCAACTTTGCGCTCGACGCGCTGGCGCGTCTGCCCCGGTCGAAGATCTCCGTCACGGCGGGTGACGTACAAATTACCGCAATCAGCGGCTCTGCGGAGGAAAAACGCGAGCTGGAAACGGTCCTCCTTCGCCTGCGGCCGGAGCGCGTGCGTCTGACGCTCGATATCAGCGCACCCCGCCCGGTCATAACGCCCTTCACTCTGCGTTTCGTGCGCTCCGGCACCGTCGCCCGCTTCGATGCCTGCTCGGCCTATGACGAACGTGGGCGCGATCGGATCTTAGACGCGGCGCAAGCGGCCGGGGCAGAGGGGCGCAGCGGCTGTACCATCGGGCTCGGCGCGCCGAGCCCGGAATGGACCAACGCGGTCATCATGGCGATCGAGGCGTTGGCCGATCTCGGACAAGGCTCGCTGACCTTCTCGGACGCCGACGTCGCGCTTGTCGCAGCGCAGGGGACGGACCCTGCGGTCTTCGACACGGTCGTCGGCGCGCTCGAGAGCAATCTGCCCGAGGTGTTCTCGCTTAAGGCCGTCTTGCCGGCGCCCGAGGCCGCACCCGGCGATGGCCCACCTCCGCCCGAATTCGTCGCAACGCGCAGCCCCGAAGGCGAAGTACAGCTCCGAGGTCGCCTGCCCGACGCCATCGTGCACACCACGGTTGAGAGCTTTGCGCGCGCGCGCTTTGGCGTGGACGCCGTCTATATGGCCGCGCGGCAGGAGGCCGAGGGCCTACCGGAGGATTGGGCTATTCGCGTGCTGGCGGGGCTCTCGGGCCTTGCCGAAATCGACCATGGCGCGGTCACGATCCACGCCGAAGAGCTGAGCCTGCGCGGGGTGAGCGGCAACGAGAACGCTTCGGCCGAGATCGCGCGCCTGATGGCCGAAAAGCTCGGAGAAGACGCCGCGATAGCGCTCGACGTGCGCTATGACGAGACGCTAGACCCGCTTGCAGCTTTGCCGACACCGGCGGAGTGCATCCGCAAGGTCGAAATCATACTTGAAGGGCGCAAGATCACGTTCGAGCCCGGCTCGACCGACGTGGTCGGCGATAGCGCCACGGTGATCGACGAGATCGCCGAAGTCTTGCGGACCTGCCGCGATGTCGACATGCAGGTGGAGATTGCGGGCCACACCGACAGTCAGGGCCGCGAAGAGATGAACCTCGACTTGTCTGAGGCCCGCGCCGCGTCGGTTCTGGCCGCCCTGGCAGACCGTCGCGTTCCGGTGAGCAAAATCTCCTCCAAAGGGTATGGCGAGAGCCAGCCCGTCGCGGACAACGATACCGAGGAGGGCCGAGAAGCAAATCGACGGATCGAGTTTCGCCTCATCGCCGAAGCGGTTGCCCAGCCGGGCGACGCGGGCACACCCGGCGCGATACCGGCCTCTGAGACCATCGCCGAAGAGGACGCCGCCGACACCGCCGGAGAGGGTGAATGAACCGTACCGAATTCATCGTCGCCACCGCTATCGTGCTCTTCGTCGCGTTCCTTTTGGGCTGGTTCGCCTCTTGGATCATCCACCGCGTCACGCGCGTGACCCAAGCCGATATGAACGAGCTCGATCAGATGGCCCAGTCGCTACACGACGCCGAAGAAGCGCGCGACCAAGCGATCATCTATATGCAGCAGCGCGAGGCGGAGCTGACGAACCAGCTTACGCAGACCGAGGCCGAGCTCCGCGCAGCGATGGACGGGTTGCGCGAAGCCCGGCAAGAAGCCGAAGAACTGCGCGGCTACATCGAACGCACAAAGCAGGCGATCTGAGCGGCACATCGATCTTTCGGCGAAAGATCGACACGGGCAAAATCTTCTAGAAGATTTTGATCACCAACGCCCCAGCGCGGTTTCGTCCTGCTCGCGCGCGGCGACCCAGGCCGTACCATCCAAGCGCGTCTCCTTTTTCCAGAACGGCGCGCGCGATTTGAGGTAATCCATCAAGAACTCTGCGGCGATGAAAGCTTCGGCACGGTGGCGCGCCGCCGTCGCGACCATCATAATGTGCTCACCCGGATACAGGATGCCGTGGCGGTGGATGACAAGCGCGCCGACCAGCGACCAGCGTTGCTCCGCGTCACGCGCGATCTCGGCCAGCGCAGCCTCTGTCATCCCCGGATAGTGCTCGATCTCCATCCGCTTTAGCGTACCGCCCTCGTCTCGAACCACCCCAGTGAACGAGACAACCGCCCCCGCAGGCGCAACGGCGGCGCTAAACGCATCAAGCTCGGCGCCGAGCCGGAACGGCTGATCAATGAGTCGGATATTCGCCATTCAGCCGCCCGTCATCGGGGGGAAGAACGCGACCTCACGCACACCGGCCAACGGCGCGTCGAAATCTGTCAGCTTCTGATCGACGGCGACGCGCACAGCCGAGACATCCGCAAAAGCCGCGGCGTAGCGATCTTCGCGCCCGCGAAGTTCGTCGACGAGATCGGCCACTGTTGCCGCTTCGGTGTCGATCGCCTCGCGCGCGACGCCGATCCGCTCCCGCACCCAGGCGAAATAGAGCACGTCGATCATGGCTTGGCCTCGTCCACCAGATGCGGCCGCGCTTTTCGGAAGTAATCCCACCCGGTGATCCCCGTGAGCAGAGCGGCGATCCAGAGCAGCGCTATCCCGCCATACCATGCAAAGTTTAGCCCAGCCGTCAGCCAACGCAGACCGTGGACATCCTCGACCTCGCCCGAAAGCACCGCACGAAACATCCCCTCCTCCATGCCATAGGCAATGGCTGCGATATAATGCTCGAAGACACCCTGGGCAAAGAGCGTCGCGATCGCGATCATCTGTACCGTCGTCTTCCACTTGGCGAGATTGGTGACCTTGAGGGTCCCTGCTGTGTCGCCCAGAAACTCGCGCAGACCCGAGACGAAGACCTCGCGAAAGAGAATGACGACGGCGGGCAAGATGATCCACGCCGCCAGGCCCGAAAAGCCAATAATGACCGCAAGCGCGATCACCACCATCGCCTTGTCCGCGATCGGGTCAAGCATTGCGCCGAGCTTTGTCTCCTGCCCCCAGGAGCGCGCGAGCCGCCCGTCGATCCAATCGGTCAGCGCCGCGGACACGAAGAGCAAAAGCGCAAACCAGTCGGCCAGCGGGCGGTTGAAATAAAGGAACATGACCGCGACGCCGGGCGCCGCGATCAAGCGCAAAACAGTCAGAGTCGTAGGCAGATTGAGGCGCATGGGCGGACCATATCTCTGGCCAAGCGTGGTCGAAAGAGGGAGCGCAACCGTGTCACAGTCGTGTCACCTCCCTTTGCCACGCCGCACGGTGTAGTCAGGCTTTATCTGACAAGGAGATATTGATGCGACTGCCTTTTATGACCGCCGTCACCGCTGCCCTGTTCATGCTCACAGCAACTGCGTCCCACGCCAACTGGGAGCTGCGCCAGGCCCCCGGGATTGCTGTCATCGAGCAGACGGTGGGGCCCATCAACGTGACGTTTCAGTGCCTGGGTGCGGTCAAGAACCGCCTGAACGTCAGCCTCAACCAGCAAGGCGGCTGGTCGGACTATCCGCGCGCGGTGATGATCTGGATGGAGCAGCCGGACGGGCGCATCGCGCGCCACTCGATGGACAGCTATCCCGAGGACGGGCAGCTCAGCGCCGAACTCCAGACTTCCGATCTCGTTTTGGAGCAGTTGCGCAACGCGAGTGCGCTCGAATTCACGATCGCCGGAACGGGCCGGACGATCGTCCGCACGAATGCCAGCGGCACGGGCGCCTTCCGTAATGCTGTCTTGGAGCAATGCGGGTTCTAAAAGTCGCTTTTGTAGATCTGCCGTGCAGCGCGCTCGCTTCGGCGGTGCTGCACTAGCGGCTCTGAAAGAAGTCGTAGATCTTCTCCGCAAGCCCCTCGCTGATCCCGTCCACCGCCTTAAGATCCGCTAGGTTCGCGCGTGAGACGGCCTTGGCCGAGCCAAAATGGGAGAGCAGCGCACGTTTGCGCGTAGCGCCAACGCCCGCGATCTCGTCGAGCGGGGTCGCACCGACGGCCTTGGCACGTTTCTGCCGGTGTGCACCGATGGCAAAGCGGTGCGCCTCGTCGCGCAGGCGCTGAACGAAGTAGAGCACCGGATCGTTGTGGCGGAGCGCAAAGGAACGGCTACCGGGGCGGTAGAACTCCTCTTTGCCGGCGTCACGGTCGACGCCCTTGGCCACGCCGATAAAGGGGATGTCCGCGACCCCGAGCGTGCTCATGATCTCGCCCACGGCGCTCACCTGCCCCGCGCCGCCGTCGATGAGCAGCAGGTCGGGCCAAGCCTCGCTCTCGCGGTCGGGGTCTTCCTTCAGGAGGCGCTGGAACCGGCGCGTGAGCACCTCCTTCATCATTCCGAAATCGTCGCCTGGCGTTAGGTCTTCGTTCTTGATGTTGAACTTGCGGTACTGGCTTTTGACGAAGCCCTCGGGGCCCGAAACAATCATCCCGCCGACGGCGTTCGTCCCCATGATGTGGGAGTTGTCATAGACCTCGATCCGTTGCGGTGGCTGGGCGAGGTCGAAAGCTTCCGCGAGGCCGCGCAGGAGCTTTGCCTGCGCCGTGCTCTGGGCCATCTTGCGCGCAAGGCTTTCGCGGGCGTTGCGCAGGGCCCCCGCGACCAACTCCGCCTTCTCTCCCCGCTGCGGCACAAGGATCTCGACCTTGCGGCCCGCGCGCTCGGAGAGCGCCTCGGCAAGAAGCTCCCGGTCCTCCACGTCGTCTGACAGGATCACCTGCCGCGGGGGCTCCTTGGTGTCGTAGAACTGCGCGATGAACGCCTGGAGGATCTCGGCCTTGCTCTCGGTTCCGCCGGTCCGGGGATAGTAGTCCCGGTTGCCCCAGTTCTGGTTGGCCCGGATGAAAAAGACCTGAACACAGGCCTGCCCGCCCTCGGTGTGAAGGGCGATGATGTCGGCCTCCGAAACGCCGCGAGGGTTGATCCCTTGCGCGCTCTGCACTTGCGTCAGCGCGCGGATCCGGTCGCGCAATGCGGCGGCCCGTTCGAACTCCATCGCCTCTGAAGCGGCCCGCATGTCCTCGGCGAGCTTGGCCTGAACGCCGGTGGATTTTCCCTGCAGGAACCTCTCGGCATCCTTTACCAGCGCGCCGTACTCCGCCTCGGAGATATAGCCGACACAGGGGCCGGAGCAGCGCTTGATCTGATAGAGAAGGCACGGGCGCGTCCGGCTTTCGAAGGTCGCGTCGGTGCAATTTCGGAGGAGGAAGACCTTCTGAAGCTGGTTGAGTGTCCGGTTGACCGCGCCTGCACTGGCGAACGGGCCGTAATAGCTCCCCTTTTCGGCCTTGCGCCCTCGATGCTTGCGGATCTGCGGAAAGGCGTGGTCCTTGGCGACGAGTATGTTGGGAAAGCTCTTATCGTCGCGCAGTAGCACGTTGTAGCGCGGATTCAGTTGCTTGATGAGGTTCTGCTCGAGCAGGAGTGCCTCGGTTTCCGTCCGCGTGGTCAGAAACATCATCTGCGCGGTCTCGGAGATCATCCGCGAGATGCGCGGGCTGTGTCCGCCGGGTCGGGCATAGCTCGACACCCGCGCCTTGAGGTTTTTTGCTTTGCCGACGTAGAGGACGCGCGCCTGGGCATCGAGCATCCGATAAACGCCGGGCGACCCGTCTAACGTGCGCACATGATTCTCGATACACGCATAGCCTGTGCGCGCAACAGCATCCTTCTCTGATGCGACGTTTTGCATAATTTGGTCCGCTTCGGACTGATCAGGATCCCGGCTCATTCCGGGCCACCTCCAAGTGAGTCGCGTTAGGCTGCGCCTGCAATGACCGCAGAGCGAGAGCAAGGCCAAAGGTGTCCACCAATTCTGTGGAAAAGTCTGCGGATAAGGTTGCTGCCATCCGGAATTTTCCTTTGATCATGGACGATTGGTTAAGTTGCTTAATTTTTAGGCGACACCCTAAAGTATTGATAAAGCTTCTTATTTTTTCGCGGACGGCGCCAAATCACTGAAAGTCTTAGTCTTTCCTAACAGCAATGTAACAGCTCCGTAGAAGGTGCATAAATGAAATGTCATTCCACGTTTACAGGTGTCTTAACGCCGGATTTCCGGCTCGGCCAATCAAACTGCTGACCGCCGTCCACGACGATGGTTTGGCCGGTTACGGAAGGCGAATCGAGGAAGAATCCGAGTGCTGCGCAAATGTCCGGAGCGCCAGGCCCGCGGCCTGGAATGACTGCGGCACGGGCGCGCAGGAAGTCCTCATCGCTCTGATCGGGGTCGCGAAGGGTCCAGCCCGGGCCAATCCCGTTGACACGGATATCGGGCACCAGCGATTGCGCTCCCGTCGTGGTAAAGGCGTAGAGCGCCATCTTGGCGAGCGTGTAAGAGAGGTAGTTTGGCGTCAGCTGATGTATCCGACAGTCGAGCATGTTGACGATCAGCGCTTGTGGCAGCGGCTCGCCCCGATGATCCTGCGTCGCCCGCGGCGCCTGCGCAGCAAAGGCTTGAGAGAGGACCACAGGCACGCGCAGATTGCTCTCCAGATGCCTGTCCCAGCTCTTGCGGGACACGGTCTGCAAAGTGTCCGGCTCAAAGATTGAGGCGTTGTTGACCAGCAGGGTCAGCGGCCCGCCCAGCGCGTCCGCCGCCCGGCCGACGAGCCCTTCGGTTGCGTTCTCGTCCAACAGGTCGCCCTGGAGCGGGATGCCCTGTCTGCCAGCCCGCGCAACGTCGGCGGCAACCTCGACCGCGCCCGCCTCGGAGCCGTTGTAGTGGATCGCGACGTCAAAGCCGCGCGTGCCGAGATAGCGCGACATTGCCGCGCCAAGCCGCTTGCCGCCGCCGGTCACCAGAGCCCGCTTTTCCATCATTTGACTGCTCCCACGCTGACGACGAGGAGATAGGCGACATACGCCCCGGTCAACGCCACGCCCCAGCCCATCCCCATGTGCCAGCGCAAAAAGACAAACGGCGCGAGCAGAAGCGACGCGGCCAGCATCACCCAAAGGTCGAAACGAAGAAACGACGGGTCCACCGGGATCGGCCCAACAAAGGTCGAGATGCCAATGATCGCGAGCAGGTTGAACATGTTCGAGCCGATGACATTGCCGAGAGCCACGTCGGACTGCCTGCGAAGTGCGGCCATGACGGTGGTCGCGAGTTCGGGAAGCGACGTCCCGACCGCGATCAGCGTAAGGCCGATGACGGTGTCGGGCACGCCGAGCTCGGCGGCGATGTCGACCGCGCTGTCGACCAGAATGTCAGCACCGAGAGGCAGGCCGATCAGACCGAGGATCAGAAATGTCGCGACCTTCCAGCCCGGCATGCTTTCATCGGCGCCCTCAAGGTCGAGATCCTCGTCCTCATTGGCATTCGCCACGCGGCGGTGCGCCTGGGCATCGCGAAACGCGTCGCCCAGCACCACCGTCAGGCCGGCCAGGAGGATCACGCCATGCCACCAGGTGAAGGGGCCGAGAAACGCCAGCGCGATGAATAGGACCGACGCGATGAGCATCATCACATAGGTCTTCTGGGTCTCGCACGTCTCGGTATCGAGCCCCGCGATCAGCGCTGGCACACCCAGCACGAGCAGGATGTTTGCCGTGTTCGAACCGACGACGTTCCCGAGCGCAATGCCTGCCGCATCGTCCTTGATCGCCGCGATAGAGATCAGAAGCTCCGGCGCGGACGTTCCGAAGGCGACGATGGTCAGAGAGACGAGAAGGGCGGAGACCCCGATCCGAAGCGCGAGGTTCACCGCGCCTTTCACCAGCGCATCCCCCGCAAGCAACAAGATCACCAGCCCAAGGCTGGCCATCAAGATATCACTGATCATGTGGCCTTAGCCTTTTCCACAGGGGCAGGGCCCGCGCCCGACTTTGAACGCGCCGCAATGCCGGCATTTGCGGGGCTTCGGCGGTAGCTTGTCCCTTTGGGCGCGGCCGCCCAGACGGCGTGCCCCTCCTGGAAAACGCAGACGGCCGAACATCGCTAAGATCGCGATGCCGATCAGGAAAAACGTGACGATCTTAACGAGCACCTAGAGCCCGTAGCGCGCCCAGAGGGCACGTTCCTCGATCATGTCGGGTATCATATGCGCGGCGTCGATCCCGAGCCGCCGTAAAAGCCCGCGGCGCTGACCGAAGACGTTGAATTTCGTCTTGTCGCCGAAACGCTTTTTCATCTCCGGTACGAGATGGCCCACGCCATCGGCGAGGCCGACCTCAACGGAGCGCTGGCCGACCCAGATCTCCCCGGTGAAGAGATCGGCATCGGCGTCGATCTTGCCCGCGCGCCGGGCTTTGACATGATCAATGAAGTTGCCGTGGATCTGCTCTTGCAGATCGATCAGGCGGGCAATGTCCTCTTCCTTCTCGGGGCGGAACGGGTCGAGAAAGCTCTTGGACTTGCCTGCGGTGTGCACGCGGCGCTCAACGCCGATCCGCCCGATCGCGTCGTGAAATCCAAAGGAGGCAGAGATGACGCCGATCGATCCGACAACGGAGTTAGGGTCAACGATAATCTCGTCGGCCGCGCAGGCGAGCCAATAACCGCCCGAGGCCGCTACGTCTTCGACAAAGGCAATCGCGGGGATCTCCTTTTCCTCCGATAGACGGCGGATGCGCGCCCCGATCAACGAGGATTGCGTTGGGGAGCCGCCGGGCGAATTGAGCACGAGCGCGACGGCTTTGGGCTTGCCCTTGGTAAATGCGCGCTCCAGCAGAGGCGCGATGCCAGCGTCGCTCAGCCCGCGCGACGCAGAGGCGATGACCCCCGTAAGGCGGACGACGTTGACGAGCGGCTCGGAGGGCAGGAAGGGCAAGAAGCGTTTCATGATCGGGAGATAGGCTGGGGCGCTCCGGCGAACAAGGCAGACCTCTGCAAAGCCCGTGCCTGTTGCCGGTCAACACCCGGCATGCGGGGCCAATCCCGCCTCATTCACGGGGCTCCCGCCCGCGCCGCGCCCGTTCCTGTCGTCGGAGGAGACGCTCGTGCTCGCGCGCCCTCTGGATCAGCCGGTCGGCAATCGCCGTGGCTGCCGCAACGAAAAGCCCGATCCCAACGATGACATAGACGATTGTAAAGAGCTTGCCCGGAACCGTCTCGGGGACGAAGTCGCCATAGCCAACCGTTGCAATGGTCACGGTCGAGAAATACGCCGCATCAATGACGGCCCAGCCTTCGACCAGGTGATAAAAGACCGTCGCGACGGTGATCAGCCCGACCGTCAAGCTCAAGAGCAAGCGTACCTGACGATCCGCCAAAGCGCCGGCCAGGCCGTTGAACAAGATGCTGAGCGCGCGGATGGGATGCGGGCGGTTCATGTCTCTCCCTGGCAAGCGGGCGGTTGAGTGCGCTCAGGCACGCTAGGGCAGCATGCCGCGCCCGGCCAGCCCGGCTTTTCCCGTGAGCGCCCTTGACCTTCCCGTTGCTGGAAGGTCCATCTGCACGCACATGCCCCAGACCACGACCTTCCGGATCGCCAATCTGACCTGCGCCGCTTGCGTGTCGCGAGCCGAGGCAGCGCTGACCGCCGGGGGCGGAGTGACCGAAGCGCGGGTAAACCTCGCGACGCGCCAGGCGCATGTGACCTTTGAAGCACCGGCAACCGAACAGACCATTCGCGCCGCACTCGCAAAAGCCGGGTACCCCGCCCTGGAAAGGGCGCAAGCCGAGAAGGCCGCGGCGGAGCCTCAACCGTCCCGGAACCCGGTCCTCTTGGCCGCGCTCCTGACCCTGCCAATCGTCATCGTCGAAATGGGCGCGCATGCCGTTCCTGCGTTTCATCATTGGCTGATGCGCCACATTGGCCAGACCGAGCTGTTCCTCCTGCAATGGGCCCTGACAAGTGCTGTGCTCTTTGGACCCGGCCGGGTCTTTTTCATTCGCGGCCTGGGTGCCCTTCGCAGCGGTAAGCCCAACATGAATGCTCTCGTTGCGATCGGCACCGGCGCGGCCTGGGCGTATTCCACCCTTGTGACGCTGGCGCCCACGCTCCTCCCCGCGGACGCGCGGGCCGTCTATTTCGAGGCGGCCGCCGTCATCGTGACGCTGATCCTCCTCGGTCGCTCCCTTGAAGCCCGCGCGGCCGGGCGCGCCTCCGCTACCATCCGCGCGCTCCTAGATCTCACACCCGAAACAGCGCTCCGGCGCTCCTGCTGCGGCGCCGAGCGCGAAGTCCCGTTGGCCGACATTGCCACCGGCGATCTCTTGGTCGTCCGTCCCGGCGCTCGCATACCAACCGACGGGGTCGTGCGCGAGGGCGCCTCCGAGGTTGACGAAGCGATGCTCACCGGCGAGCCGTTGCCCGCGCCGCGCCGCCAGGGCGACCAGGTGACCGGCGGAACGTTCAACGGCACAGGCGCGCTCGTGGTTGAGGCCACCGCTGTCGGCGCCGACACTGCGCTCGCGCGCATTGCGCGCACTGTCGAAGAGGCGCAGGCCGGGCGCCTGCCCGTTCAGGCGCTGGTGGATCGGATCACGGCCTGGTTCGTGCCTGCGATCCTGCTGATTGCCTTGGCCACGCTCGGGGTCTGGCTGGCCTTCGGCGCACGGGTTGACGAGGCGCTCGTGGCCGCCGTCGCGGTGCTGATCGTGGCCTGCCCCTGCGCGATGGGCCTTGCAACGCCGATGTCGATCCTGGTGGGCACGAGCCGCGCGGCGCAGCTCGGCGTTCTCTTTCGCCGGGGCGAAGCCATGCAGCGCATGGCAGGCGTGCGCACCGTGGCCTTTGACAAGACCGGCACGCTGACAAAGGGCAAGCCACGCGTTACCAGGGTGCGCCCGGCTGAGGGCTGGTCTCGCGACCAGGTGCTCGGCTTTGCCGCCGCAGCCGAAGCGCAGTCGGAGCACCCGATTGCCCACGCGATCCGCAACGCCGCGCCCTCGGAGCGGCCAATGGCGACGGCGGCGCGCGCCCACGTTGGCGCCGGGATCGTCGCCGAGATCAATGACGCCCCTGTCTTGGTCGGCACCGAAGCGCTGCTGAACGAGCATGGCGTCGACGCCAGAGGCTTCGATGCCACGGCTTGTGACACGTCTGGCGAGACCCCGGTCTTTGTTGCGGTGGGCGGCGAAGCCGTCGGCCTCATCGGCATCGCGGACACGCTGCGTGAAGGTGCGGCGGAGGCGATTGCGACGCTTCACGCGAAGGGTCTGCGCACGATCCTACTCACCGGAGACCGCGCGGCCCCCGCCCAAGCCGTCGCCGATGCGCTCGGTCTCGGCGCGCTGCGCTCTGGCCTCAAGCCGGCCGAAAAGCGCGCCGCCATCGAAACGTTGCGCGCAGAGCGCGGCGCAGTGGCATTCGTCGGGGACGGCATAAACGATGCGCCCGCCTTGGCCGCCGCCGATGTGGGCCTCGCAATTGGAACCGGCACGGACATCGCCATCGAGGCAGCGGATGCGGTCATCTTGGCTGGCGATCCACGGCGGGTCGTCGCCGCGCTCGAGATGTCGCGCGCGACACTGCGAAACATCCGGCAAAACCTCTTTTGGGCGTTCGCCTACAATACGGCGCTGATCCCCATCGCTGCCGGCGCTTTGGTGCCCTTTGGCGGGCCGGCGCTATCGCCTGTGCTTGCCGGCGGCGCGATGGCGCTTTCCTCGCTCTGCGTGGTCGGCAACGCGCTGCGGCTAGCAAAGGCGTCACCTGGCCGGAGGCCGCTGCGGACGTGGCGTTCGGCGACAGGCCTGCTGCCCCAACGGTCCGCCGTAGAGGGCCCCTCATGATTGCGCTGGCGAGCATTGGCGAAGCGGCCGAGCGCACGGGTCTGCCCGCCAAGACCATCCGCTATTACGAAGAGATCGGGCTCATTCGTCCGCAACGGAGCGCAAACGGCTACCGCGCGTTCAACGCCGCGTCTCTTCATGAGCTGACCTTCGTGGCCCGCGCGCGCGCGCTCGGTTTCTCCATCGAGGAATGCCGTGCACTCCTCGCGCTTTACCGCGACAAGGCCCGCGCTTCTGCCGAAGTCAAAGCCATCGCGCGCGAGCATCTCGCGCAGATCGACGCCAAGATCGCCGATTTGACCGCGATGCGAGACACCCTCGCACATTTGGTGGAGACTTGCGCCGGAGACGACCGCCCCGATTGCCCGATCCTAGCCGGGCTCGCCGGACCGTGATGGAGGGGCGGGCCGGGCCGCACCACCTAAGCCCGCGCGCCGAGCTCCGCCACGCCCATGACGGAAAGTACCTTTTCGACGATGTCTTCGGCATTCAGCCTCGCGACAGCATACATGTCATACGGCGAGGCTTGGTCGATGAATGCGTCGGGCAAGACCATGGAGCGAAACTTCAGCCCCGTGTCAAAGATGCCCTGCTCCGCCAAGAGATGCGCGACATGGGACGCAAAGCCGCCGATCGCCCCCTCCTCGACCGTGATAAGCGCCTCGTGCTCGGCGGCGAGCCGCAGGATAAGGTCCCGGTCGAGGGGTTTGGCGAAGCGGGCATCGGCAACCGTCGGGCCGATGCCCTTCTGCGCCAGACGCTCAGCCGCTTCGCTGACCTCTTTGAGCCGCGCGCCAAAATTGAGGAGCGCCACGCCTTTGCCCTCGCGTACGATCCGGCCCTTGCCGATCTCCAGCGGAGTGCCACGCTCGGGCATCTCGACGCCGACGCCTTCGCCACGCGGAAAGCGAAAAGCAATTGGCCCCTCATCATGTGCGACTGCCGTTGCCACCATGTGGACAAGCTCTGCCTCATCCGCCGCGGCCATCACCACGAAACCGGGCAAATTGGCCAGATACGCCGTGTCAAAGGCGCCCGCATGGGTCGCGCCGTCCGCGCCGACGAGGCCCGCCCGGTCGATGGCAAAGCGCACGGGGAGGCGCTGGATCGCCACATCGTGGACGACCTGATCGTAGCCACGCTGCAAAAACGTCGAGTAGATCGCGCAAAAC
Source organism: Pseudomonadota bacterium (assembly GCA_038745585.1). GTDB lineage: Bacteria > Pseudomonadota > Alphaproteobacteria > Rhodobacterales > Rhodobacteraceae > HLUCCA09. Next base: position 111,552 of record JBCDLH010000004.1, on the reverse strand, counting down.
GGCTTCAGCCCCCCTGCCGCCTGGCCAGCGCAAAACGTGACGGCGTGCTGCTCGGCGATCCCCACATCGAAACAGCGCGAGGGAAAGCGCTCGGCGAATTGCTTGAGCCCCGTCCCGTCGGGCATCGCCGCGGTCACGGCCGTGATCCGCTCGTCCCGTCCGGCTTCGCCGATTAGCGCCTCGGCAAAGACCTTGGTGTAGGATGGCGCATTCGACGGGGTCTTCTTCTGCTCCCCGGTGACGACGTCGAACTTTGAGACGCCATGCCCCTTGTCCCGCGCCTCCTCGGCCGGGCCGTAGCCCTTGCCCTTTTTGGTGATTGCGTGGATCAGAACGGGCCCGTCTGCCCGCGCCTTGACGGTGCGCAGGACGGCGAGCAGTTGCTCCATGTCGTGCCCGTCGATCGGGCCAACATAGGAAAAGCCGAGCTCCTCGAACAGCGTGCCGCCAACGACCGAATGCTTGAGCAGATCTTTCGCGCGCCGCGCCCCCTCGCGCAAGGGCTCGGGCAAGAGACTGACTGCCCCCTTCGCTGCCGCTTTGAACTCTTGGAACGGCGCGCCGGCATACAGCCGCGAAAGGTAAGACGACATCGCGCCCACGGGCGGCGCAATCGACATTTCGTTGTCATTGAGGATCACGATCAGGCGCCGCCCCTCATGCCCGGCGTTGTTCATTGCCTCATAGGCCATACCGGCGCTCAACGCCCCATCACCGATGACGGCAATCGCGTCGCCGAGCGGCGGCTCGCCGCGTTCCTCGGGGCGACCGCCAAGGTGTCGCGCGATGGCAAAGCCAAGCGCGGCAGAGATCGACGTCGACGAGTGCGCGGCTCCGAACGGATCGTAGGGGCTTTCAGAGCGCTTGGTGAACCCGCTCAGCCCGTCTTTCTGCCGCAGCGTGCGGATCTGATCCCGCCGCCCGGTCAGAATCTTGTGTGGGTAACATTGGTGCGAAACGTCCCAAATCAGCCGGTCCCGCGGTGTGTCAAAGACGGCGTGAAGCGCGACGGTCAGCTCGACGACACCCAGCCCTGCGCCGAGATGCCCCCCCGTCTGGCTGACGGCACTGATCGTTTCGGCGCGCACGTCGGCCGCGAGGCGATCGAGGTCCCGGTCCGACAAGTGTCGCAGATCTGCCGGACTTCGTACGAGGTCCAACAGCGGCGTCGTGGGTGTCGTCGTCATCGCGTCGTCTTTCCTTCCCCGCGCCGTCCGACCCGCCCCCAAACGCAGCCCCGGCGCTACTTTCGGCGCGCGATAACGAAGCGCGCCGCCGCCCGCAACACATCTGCGCGCGCACCGTAAGGATCAAGCGCGCTGCACGCCTCCTGCACAAGCTCTGCCGCCCGCGCTCTGGCGGCTTCGAGGCCGAGAAGGGAGACGAAGGTCGCTTTGCCGGCGGCATCATCCTTTCGCAGGCGTTTACCGGCCGAGGCCGCGTCGCCCTCAACATCAAGGATGTCATCCGCGATCTGAAAAGCGAGCCCCAGCGCCTCGGCGTAGTGTCGCAGGGGCGTCGGATCTTGCCCCGCGATGACCGCCCCAGCCTCGCCCGACCATCGGATAAGCGCGCCGGTCTTGGCGGCCTGCAAGCGTTCGATCTCTGCAAGGTCGAGCGGAGAGGACGCGCTTTCCGCGGCCATGTCGAGCGCTTGACCCAGGACCATCCCGCGCGCACCCGCAGCTTCGGCGAGGCGGGCGACCAAAGCGATGCGGCGCTCGGCGCTTGGGGCCGCACCCTCACGCGCCAAAAGCTCGAAGGCGAGGCAATGGAGCGCGTCGCCGACCAGGACCGCCGTCGCTTCGTCCCACTTGACGTGAACGGTCGGCTGGCCGCGCCTCAGATCGTCGTCATCCATCGCCGGCAAATCGTCATGCACCAGGGAATAGGTGTGCACCGCTTCGACAGCAGCAGCAGCATAGCGCGACGTCTCCGGCGCCACGCCGAAGAGCGCAGCGCCCTCCATAACAAGAAAGCCGCGCAAGCCCTTGCCACCTTCCAGCGCATAGCCCATCGCATCGACCACAGAGACGCCGGGAAAGCGCGACAGCTCCTCCCGCAAGAGTGCGTGAACGCGCTCCGACGCAGCTTTGAGCCTGGACTCAAACGGCGCCTCGGCCAGCGCCGCGCTAGCCATCGAGGGGCACGGTCCCGGTGGCGGCGCCGTTGGCATCGGTGGTAATCTGCTCGACTCTTGCCTCCGCCGCCTTCAGCGCCTCTTCGCAGCGCTTTTTCAATGCGTCACCCCGCTCATAGAGGGCGATGGACTGGTCAAGTGGCACATCGCCATTCTCGAGTTGGCTGACGACGCGCTCCAGCTCTGCCATCGCCGCCTCAAAGCTCATCTCCTCTACAGGCGTCTCGTTCATTGCCGCTCTCCCCACTCCGTCAATACCTCCACATGTGCCGCTACGCTCGCGCCCAGCGCGGCGAGATCGTAACCGCCCTCAAGCGCCGAGACCACACGGCCCGCCGCCGACCCGGCCGCGATCTCGCAAAGCCGCGCTGTGACCCAGGCAAAGTCGTCCTCGACAAGGTTGAGTTGCGCAAGGGGGTCGGCGGCATGGGCGTCGAATCCGGCGGAGATCAGCACGAGTTCCGGCGCGAAGTCCTCCAACGCCGGAAAGACTTGGGCATCGTAGGCCTGGCGAAAGCGCGCGCTGCCCGTGCCGGGCGGGAACGGCAGATTGAGAACATTGTCTGCCGCCCCGCGCTCATGCCGCTGCCCGGTTCCAGGCCAAAGCGGCATCTGGTGGGACGAGACGAAGAGCGCGCGCGCCTCGTTCCACAACAGATCCTGCGTCCCGTTCCCGTGGTGCACATCAAAGTCGACGACGGCAACGCGCGCCAGCCCGTGATGATCGAGTGCGCGCTTGGCCCCGATCGCCACAGAGCCAAAGAGGCAAAACCCCATGGGCGTGTCCCGTTCTGCGTGATGTCCGGGCGGGCGCACGGCGCAAAAGGCGTTGCTTGTTTCTCCGCCGACCACAGCATCGACGGCCGCGCAAAGCGCGCCCGTCGCCCGAAGCGCCGCCGCCCAGGACCCCGACATCACATGCGTGTCGGCGTCGAGGGCGCGGATGCCCTTCGCCGGGATCGCCGCTCGGATTTCGGCGAGGTAGCTCTCGGGGTGGCAGCGCAGAAGATCAACCCGCTCGGCCAGGGGCGCCTCCCGTCGGTCGAGGCAGTCCATCCCCGCCAGCGCGTCGGCAACTGCAGCCAGACGTGCGACGCGTTCGGGATGCCCCTCGGGTGTCACGTGGCCCAAGCAATCACGATGGCCGAAGAGCGCCGTCACCATCCCTCGCCCCTCCCCCGCTTCTTCTTGCTGCAAATATCGTCGCCGAAGGCAGGCCCGCCCGGCCCTATGGCTGCTCGGCCGGGGCTCAGTCTGGCGCGAGCATATAGCCCGCCCCGCGCACCGTCTGCAGATAGCGCGGCTGCCGCGGATCCTCTTCGATCTTACGGCGCAAGCGCGTGATCTGAACGTCGACCGCGCGCTCTTGCGCCCCGCCCTCGCCGTCGCGCCCGCCATCGCGCCCCAGATCCGCGACGAGTTGCGCCCGGCTGAGCGCCTCACCCGGCTGGGCGGAAAAGATCCGCATAAGTGCAGCTTCGGTCGCCGTAAGGCGCACCGGTTCGTCGCCGCGCCACATCTCGCCTTTCTCGATGTCATAGCGGACCGGACCGAGATAGAGGATCTTGGGCCCGGCCGGCCCTGCGGGTTCGGCCGGAACGCGGCGCAGGATCGCGTTGATCCTGAGGAGGAGTTCTTTCGGCTCGAAGGGTTTCGGGAGGTAATCGTCCGCGCCCGCCTCGAGCCCCGCAATCCGGTCTCCTGTCTCGCCCTTTGCGGTCAGAAGCAGGATCGGCGTCGCGATCTCGGCACGAAGCGCTGCGGTGAGCGCGAGGCCATCCTCGCCGGGCATCATGACGTCGAGCACCAGCAGATCGAACTCGAGCCCCGATAAGAGCCGACGCGCCTGCGCGGCGTCGCGTGCCGCCGAGACGAGAAACCCGTGCCGCATCAGAAACTTCTGCAAAAGCCCGCGGATCCTCGCGTCATCATCGACGATGAGCAGATGCGCATCGGTCGGCTCGGTGTCGAGCACTGGACGCAGGGCGCGCACCGGTTCGTTCGAAAGGTCGAGATCCGTCATCGTCCGTTCTCCGCCAGCCGATGGTATCGGCGTCGCATCTCGGGGTCCATCATCTCCTCCAACACAGCGCGAAATCCGGCAACCGCCTCGGGACCTGCGGTGCGAAAGGCCCGCCGCATCCGCTCGGTCTGCGCGTCCGACAACTCGCGTTCGAGCGCCCGACCGGCGCCCGTGAGCGACAGATGCCGCTCGCGCTTGTCCTGCGCTCCGACGCGGCTCTCCACGAGACCGTCCTCCACAAGGCGCCGCAACACACGATTGAGCGATTGCTTCGTGACCCCGAGCGTCGCAAGCAAGTTGTTCACGGTCGTGCCCGGCGCCCGTTGGACAAAGTGCAGCGCCCGGTGATGGGCGCGACCATATCCGCGGGTTTCAAGAATGCGATCCGGATCCGCCGTAAAGCCGCGGTAGGCAAAGAACATCGCTTCTATCGCCCGGCGCAGTTGATCGTCCGTCAAGAACAGGAGCGTTTCGCCCCGTTGCGGCATGCTCCCTGGCCCATCTGCCATGCCCAAGCCTCCAGATCCGCGATCCCACCGACAGATTACGTCAGTGTTGTTGACATTGCCAGAGGCCGATGTTAGCTCCGGTCAGTTTTTGCGCAACTTTGTGGCCGAAGCGGGCATATCTTGCGCAACTTATGAAAATCTTGGTGGGGCACGCGCGAAAGCGGCGTGGATATGCAGAGGGAGATCAGCCATGGCGGATGGCTATGACGACCGGGACGGATCGATCTGGATGGATGGCGCGCTCGTGCCCTGGCGCGACGCCAACGTCCACATCCTGACCCATGCGATGCATTATGCCTCCTCCGTCTTTGAAGGGGAGCGGGCCTATGGCGGCAAGATTTTTGCCTCGCGCGCGCATTCCGAACGGCTGCAGGCCTCGGCCAAGATGATCGATTTTGAGATTCCGTGGACAGTCGACGAGATCGAGGCCGCGAAATACGACGTGATGAAGGCCAACGGGTTGACGGACGCCTATGTGCGCGCTGTCGCGTGGCGCGGCTCGGGCGAGGATATGGGCGTATCCTCGGCGCGCAACCCCGTCCGCATGGCCGTCGCGGCCTGGGAATGGGGCAACTACTACGGCGACGCCAAGACAAAGGGGGCCAAGCTCGACGTCTCAAAATGGAAGCGACCGAGCCCGGAGACGATCCCGAGCCACGCCAAGGCCGCCGGTCTCTACATGATCTGCACGATGTCCAAACACGCGGCCGAAGCCAAAGGCTGCTCGGACGCCATGATGATGGATTACCGCGGCTACGTGGCCGAAGCGACGGGCGCCAACGTCTTTTTCGTCAAGGATGGCGAAGTGCACACGCCGAAGCCCGATTGCTTTCTTAACGGGATCACCCGCCAGACCGTGATCGGGGTGCTTAAAGACCGTCAGATCAGAGTTCATGAACGCCATATCGAGCCCGGCGAGATGGAGAGCTTTGAACAATGCTGGCTGACGGGCACCGCGGCGGAGGTGACGCCGGTAGGCGAGATCGGCCCCTATTCCTTTGAGGTTGGCGCATTGACCCGGGACATTGCCGACGCGTACGAAATGCTCGTGCGGAGCTGAGACCGCGTCTGGCCGTCGGCGATCAAAACGGCCCGGCCGGCTGGCACAGACCACAGCGCAGCCGTTAATCCCGCCTTCAAGCTTCTTGGCTATCTCCCTCTGCCGGAGGTGGTGCGATGGCCTGGTCGGCTCATTATAGCTTGCTCATTATCGGCCTCGTGGCCGCGCCCTCGCTCATCGCGCGCGGCGTGCACGAGGTCACTGGCGACCCGCTTTGGCGCTATCTTGCCATCGACGAGGAGGGTTTAGCCGCGTCCGAGGCCGATATCGAGGCCGACGGGGCGCATGTTCGCATCCGTGTATTCTGGCGCGGACCCGATAGCATGTATGAGACACATCAGGATGTCGTGCGCGTCTTGCGCCGGGCGTTTGAGGCCAAGGGCATCGAGCCGTTCGTCGTCGTCTACCACGCGCCAAGCGGCAACGCGGAGGCGCCGACCAAAATCGTCATGCGCGCTGGGGCCAACACATTCGGCCCGATCCCCATTGCGGAAATGGCGCGTCACATCCAGCCCGCGGTCGATGCCGCCCATTTCGCCGAGCAGCTGCCTGAGGAAACCGGGCGGTGGTGGTGGTGACGTGCTGCTCGGCCAGCACCGTCTACAGGACGGCGCCCCGCTTCGCGTGTTGCAGATCTCATCTTCGGCCAGCCCGAGGCCAAGCAGCTTACAGCGCCTATACCCGATAGCCGCGCGCGATCCGCAGATAGGCCCGCAGGCGAGACGCTGGGTTATACGGCCCCTTCGCCCGCCGTTGCAGCGCCACGAAGCGGGGGCCGAGCGCCGGCCCCTCGGCTGCCCGCGCCGCAGCAGCGTAGCGCAAGAGAGATGCCTGCTTTTGAAAGCGGGGGGTCGTGTCGAGAATGTGCCTGGCCATCGTTCTCCTCCTACACTGGCGAAGGGAGGATATCAGATTCGGGCCACGTCCCCTAAGCGAACCGGCACGTTCAGACGATCCACCGCCCACCGCGCCGCGTCCCGCACGGTCGGGTCCCCATCCTGCAGGCGCGCTTGGGCAACGGGGCGAAGTGCCGGCTCGCCTGAATTTCCAATCGCATAGAGCACGTTACGCACGAAACGATCCCGCCCAATCCGCTTGATCGGCGAGCCCGAGAACTTTGCCCGGAACGTTGCGTCATCGAGCGCCGCAAGATCGGCCAGGGGCGGCGCATCGAGTCCCTCACGCGCGGCATAGCGCGTCTCTCGGGCGGCCACGGCGAACTTGTTCCAGGGGCAGGCGGCCAGACAATCGTCGCAGCCATAGATCCTGTTCCCAAGCTTGGGGCGCAGCTCTTCGTCAACGGGGCCCTTATGCTCGATCGTCAGATAGCTGATGCAACGCCGCGCATCGAGGCGATAGGGCGCGGGAAAGGCCGCGGTCGGACAGACGTCAAGACAGGCGCGGCACGACCCGCAATGGTCGACTTCGGCGGTATCCTGCGGCAACGCGGCGGTCGTAAAAATGCACCCGAGGAAGAACCAATTTCCGAGCCCACGCCCCACAAGGTTCGTATGCTTGCCTTGCCAACCAATCCCGGCCGCCTGCCCCAGCGCCTTTTCCGGCACGGGCGCGGTGTCGACAAAGACTTTGACCTCGCACCCGGCCTCCGCGACGAGCCAGCGCGCGACACGCTTTAGCCGCTTCTTGACGAGGTCGTGATAGTCCTTGCCCCGCGCATAGACGGAGATGGTTCCGAGATCGGGCTCCGAGAGCGACGCCGTCGGATCCAGCTCAGGCGTATAGGGCTCGGCCAGCATCACGACCGCACGCGCAGCGGGCCAGAGCTTCGCCGGATCGCCGCGCCATTCTACCCGCTCGGCGAGCCATCCCATCTGCCCGTGAAACCCTTCGGCGAGAAAGGCACGGAGCCGCGCAGGCATGTCGGGCACGGCATTGGGGCGGCACACGCCGACCGCGGCAAAGCCCTCCGCCTGGGCCGCGCGCACAAGATCTGACTTCAGCTGCGCTGCCTTGTTCACCGCACACCTCCTTCTCCCCCAATTTAGGACGAAGCGCGCAAGCGCAACGGTATTGGCGCGATGCAGGCGGAACTGCGGCAGAGACGACGACGCCGACACGCCGCACCCGCGACGCTATAAGCGCTTTCGCTTCGAGCCAGCGTCACATGTCGGGGCGGGCAAACGGTACGGAGACCCGTCTAGAGAAAGCCATCATTCGAGAGCGACTGGATCGTGGTCTGACCGTTGAGGTCAACGACACAGCGCCAGGGGGCCTGCTCCTCGCCAACGGCAAGCCGCACGATGCTGCCAAGCTCGTTGGATTCCGAGCCCGTGATCGTCACCGTCGGGTTGTTTGTCTCAAACATCACGTCAGTGCGGCAGAGCGACTGCGCCTCGGCCGAAGCGGGGGGCGGCGGCGCGGGCACACAGGCCGCAAGCGCGATCAGGCCAAGGGCGACGGCGGGAAGCGCGGGTTTCATGTTCGGTCTCCTTCGTTTTGGCATCGGCGGCGTCAGAGCGCGGCACGAGCCAGGCCCCACCGCCGATCACAAAAACGATACCGCGCCGGACGCGTGTATTCCAATCGCGAATTGCCCGTGCCGGCGCCACCCCGCTACAGCAGCGAAGGATTGGGGCAGGCCCGCCGACCGGCGCGTCGTCCGGAGCGACGTTTGGCGTTCGCGCCGCGGGCACAGCTCAAAAGTCGAGATCGGCGTAATGTGCGGGCGGCGGAAAACCGGGGACTTGGTCGGCCAGGATGCTGCGGAACGCCGGGCGTGACTTGATCTTGGCGTACCAGTCCTTGACGTTCTCCGAGCGGGTCCAATCCACATCCGAAATGTAGTCGAGTGCCGAGATGTGCGCTGCAGCGGCAAAGTCGGCCAGGGTCATGGCATCGCCGGCAAGCCAGCGCCGTTGGTCCAAAAGCCAATTCATGTAATCGAGGTGGTACTTGATCGCCTTCGCTCCCGCCTTGACGTTCTTGCTCTCCGGAAAACCCGCTTTCGTGATCTTCTTGTTGACCCGCTCATAGAGAAGGTTCGCCGTCACCTCGTGGTGAAACTTGTCGTCGAACCATGTGCAGATCCGGCGCACCTCGTAGCGCTCGGCCGCGTCTTGGGGCATAAGAGGCGGCTCGGGCTTCGTCTCTTCGAGATACTCACAGATCGCCTGGCTCTCGGCCATCGCGCGCCCATTCATCCGTAGGACGGGGACCTTGCCCGCCGGGTTACGGCGGAGGAAGTCCGGCTCCTGCTCCCAATACCGCTCCTCGACCAGTTCCACCTCGATCCGCTTCTCGGCAAGGACGAGGCGGACCTTGCGGCAGAACGGCGAGAGCGGGACATGGTAAAGGCGGGTCATGGGCGGGCCTTGGAATAGCGTGGGCCTCTCATGCAGGCTCGCTTGCACCAATTCAATCTGCAAAGCAGGCGTCGCGTCCGTCAGCGGCGATCGTCGCCGCTCCATCGGCGACTGAGGCCGCCCGTCGGCGTAGGCCGCCCGAGAGGCTGGCGGCGTCGCGCGCTTTCGGATTGGGCAGCACCACGGCGAGGCGCGCAGCTTGCGTCGCGGTGAGGTCGCGCGCGGTCGTGTCGAAGTAGTGCCGCGCTGCCGCCTCGACGCCGAACACGCCCTCGTCGAACTCCGCCACATTGAGATAGACTTCGAGGATCCGCGGTTTGGACCAAACGAGTTCGACGAGTGGCGTGAGGCCCGCCTCGACCGCTTTGCGCAGCCAGCTCCGCCCTTGCCAGAGATAAACGTTCTTGACCGTCTGTTGCGAGATTGTCGATGCGCCGCGCTGCATCCCGTCTTCAAGGGCATCGCGGATCGCGTCCATGTCGAAGCCCCAATGCAGGCAGTAATTGGCGTCCTCCGCAGCGACGACCGAGCGCGCCATCACCGGGGCGATCTCCTCGATCGGCACCCAGCGTCGCTCTACGGCGCCAAGGCGGCGCTGTTCGGTCCAGATCGTGTGGGTGGTCGGCGGGTTGAAGACGGCAAAGAGGAGCACGAAAAAAAGGACGAGTGCGACCGGCAGCAAGATCGCCCAGCGGAGAATCCGGCGGACAAAGAGCGCCGCGCGTTGGGCCAAACCTGGCCGCGATGGGGCCCGCCCACCTGTCTTGCGCCTGCCCCGTATTGCGCCTTTCAAGCGCGCGTCTGAGCCGCTCCGCGCGCTGGCTTTCCCGCGCCGCGAGATGCTGTTTTGCGTCGCCATTCCGCATCCCTGTCCGAAGCGGCAAGGCCGCGCTACGCCTCGAATGCAGGGCGCCAGCGGGCCGTTTGCCCACCCTGCGGGCGACGTGTTCGTGCGGGTGTGGCGCGGCTGCTGACCCAGCGTCCTCCATGATGGGCGGTCTGCCCGCCTGCCCCTATCCGGTCTCCGGTCTACTCCGCCGGGACGGAGCGCTGCTCGAGCCCGATCGGATACGCGAGCTTGCCCAGCATCTCTTTCGGGCAGACCTGCAGGAAGTTGCCGCGCTCCAGCTCCCAATGCTGAAGGATGTCGGCCGCGCGCCGGCTTCCGGTCTCCGACAGATGCTGCTCGATCAGGCCGCGAAGCTCCCCCTCCCAATGGGGCACCGTCACAGGACAAGTCACCAGCGTCTCAACGTTCATCAATGCCGGTGCCGCCCCTGCAGGATCGTAAAGATAGGCCATGCCGCCGGTCATCCCTGCACCGAAATTCGCGCCAATCGGCCCAAGGATGACGGCGATCCCGCCGGTCATATACTCGCAGCCGTTCGACCCGCAGCCTTCGACGACAACCTTCGCCCCCGAGTTTCGCACAGCAAACCGTTCGCCCGCCTGGCCCGCAGCGAAAAGATGCCCATCGGTCGCCCCGTAGAGCACGGTGTTGCCAATGATCACATTCTCCGCCGCGACGAGCGGCGAGGCCATCGGCGGACGCACGACGATCATGCCGCCGGAGAGCCCCTTGCCGACATAGTCGTTGGCGTCGCCCGATACTTCGAGCTTGAGCCCGGGTGCGGCGAAGGCGCCGAGCGATTGTCCCGCGCTTCCGGTCAGCTTGACATGGAGATGGTCCGGTTGGAGCGGATTGCGCATCCCGAAGCGTTTGACGATGTGGCTCGATGTGCGCGTGCCGATCGTCCGGTGCGTGTTTTGGACCGCGTAGCTCAATTGCATCTTCTCGCCATCCTCGAGAAAGCGCGCGGCGTCCTTGACGATCTCGGCGTCAAGCGTGTCAGGGACCTTGTTGCGCGGCTTCTCTCGGTCGTACGTGATCTCGGCCGCGCCATCGACAGTGATCAACATCGGATTGAGGTCCAGATCGTCGAGATGCGCGGCCCCGCGCGAGACTTGCATCAAGAGGTCGGCCCGGCCGATCACCTCATCAAGCGAGCGCGCGCCGATGCTTGCGAGGATTTCGCGCACCTCGGTCGCGTAGAAGGTGATAAGGTTGACGACCTTATCAGCGTTGCCGGTAAACTTCGCCCTGAGACGTTCGTCCTGCGTGCAAACGCCGACGGGGCACGTATTGCTTTGGCATTGGCGCACCATGATGCAGCCCATCGCGATCAGCGCGGCGGTCCCGATCCCATATTCTTCGGCCCCCAGCATCGCGGCCATGACGATGTCCCGCCCTGTCCGAAGGCCCCCATCGGTCCGCAGCGTGACGCGCTCCCGCAGCTTGTTCATCGCCAGGACCTGGTGCGCTTCTGTCAGGCCCATCTCCCACGGCAGGCCCGCATATTTTATCGACGTTGCCGGCGAGGCGCCCGTGCCGCCGTTGTGGCCCGAGATCAAGATCACATCCGCTTCCGCCTTGGCCACGCCCGCCGCGATGGTGCCGACGCCCGAAGAGGCGACGAGCTTAACCGTCACCTTCGCACGCGGGTTGATTTGCTTGAGGTCGTAGATCAGCTGCGCAAGGTCTTCGATCGAGTAGATGTCGTGGTGCGGTGGCGGCGAGATGAGCGTCACGCCGGGCGTCGAGTGCCTAAGCCGCGCGATCAGCTCGGTGACTTTCATGCCAGGGAGCTGGCCGCCCTCTCCCGGCTTTGCGCCCTGGGCGACTTTGATCTCCAGCTCTTCGCAATGGTTTAGATACTCCGCAGTGACCCCAAAGCGACCGGAGGCGACCTGCTTGATCTTGGCCGAGGGATTGTCCCCGTTGGGCTCGGGCACAAAGTGCGCTGGATCCTCGCCGCCCTCGCCAGAGTCCGACTTTGCACCTATCCGGTTCATCGCGACGTTCAGCGTCTTATGCGCCTCGGGGCTGAGCGCGCCGAGCGACATGCCAGGCGTGACGAAGCGCTTGCGGATCGAGGTGATGCTCTCGACCTCCTCGATGGGCACGGGCCGTCCAAGCGGCTTGAAATCCATCAGGTCGCGCAAGTGAATGGGCGGATTGGCGCGCATCTTGCCCGAATACTGCTTCCACATCTCATAGGAAGCCCGGTCGCACGCGGCCTGCAGCAGGTGCATCGAGGTCGCTTCCCAGGCATGGGTCTCGCCGGAGCGCCTGGCTTTGTAGAAGCCGCCGATGGGAAGGACATCCGCCCCGCCGCGCCAACCGCGGGCGTGGACCTCCTCGATCTTTTTCTGAATTCCGCCGACACCGATCCCGGAAATCCGCGAGATCATCCCGGGAAAATAGGCGGCAACCATGGCGCGCGAGAGGCCCACCGCCTCAAAGTTAAGCCCGCCGCGATAGGAGGAGATCACCGAAATCCCCATCTTCGACATGATCTTTAGGAGGCCGGAATCCACGGCTTTGCGAAAGCGCGCAACTGCCTCGGTCAGCGGCCCGTCAAGAAGCCCGCGCTCGATCCGGTCGGCCAGGCTGTCCTCGGCAAGATAGGCATTCACAGTCGTCGCGCCGCAGCCGATCAGGACCGCGAAATAGTGCGGGTCGATGCACTCGGCCGAACGCACGTTGAGCGAGCAAAAGGTGCGCAAGCCTTTCTGGGTGAGCCAACTGTGAACCGCAGAGGTTGCCAGGATCATCGGCATCGCGACCCGGTCCTCCCCCTGGTGCTGGTCGGTCAGCACGATGTGCCCGGCACCGGAGCGCACAGCGTCCTCCGCTTCGGCCCTGATCCTGTCCAACCCGTCGCGCAGCGCATTCGAGACCTTCCCCGCGGGGAAGGTACAGTCGAGCTCGACCATCGGCGCGCCGAAATTCTCCACAAGCGTATCGAACTGCGCGTTCCCGACAAAAGGGCTGTCGAGGACGATGATCTCAGTCTGAGAGCTGTCCTCATCCAGGACGTTCTTGAGGTTTCCGAACCGAGTCTTGAGGCTCATCACCCTGTATTCGCGCAAAGAGTCGATGGGCGGGTTGGTGACCTGGCTGAAATTCTGCCGGAAGAAGTGGCTGAGCGGGCGGTACTTTTCCGAGAGAACAGCGGACGGCGTGTCGTCTCCCATCGAGGCAACGACTTCCTTGCCCTCTTCGGCCATAGGCGCCAGCACTTGCTCGAGCTCTTCAAGCGAATAGCCCGCCGCGATCTGTCGCTTACGGAGCTCGGCCCCCGTAAAGATCGGAGCCTCGGTCGCCTCACCGAGCAGATCGTCGAGCTCGGCGATCTTGCCGACCCATTCGCCGAAGGGCTGCGCTGCGGCAAGCTTGTCCTTGATCTCGGTGTCGCGGAAGAGCTTGCCCTCGACCATGTCGACAGCGATCATCTGCCCGGGCCCGAGCGCGCCCTTTTCGACGACGTTCCACTCGTCGGTCGGCACCATGCCGACCTCCGAGCCCGCGATAAGCAAGCCCGCACCTGTCACAACGTAGCGCATGGGGCGCAGACCATTCCGGTCGAGCCCGCCGCAGACCCAGCGCCCATCCGTCATTGCCAGAGCCGCCGGCCCGTCCCATGGCTCCATGACGGAGTTGACGTAGGAATACATGTCACGCCACGCCTCTGGCAGCTCGACCGCCTGCTTCGACCAGCTTTCGGGCACGAGCATCGTCTTTGCCATCGGAGCATTGCGCCCGGCGCGCACCAGCACCTCGAAGACCGAGTCGAGCGCGGCGGAGTCTGACGAGCCCTGCGCGATCACCGGCTTGATGTCGTCTGCCATCTCGCCGAAGGCCGCCGAGGTCATCCGGATCTCGTGGGATTTCATCCAGTTCACATTGCCCTTCAGCGTGTTGATCTCGCCGTTATGGGCGAGCATGCGGAAGGGCTGCGCGAGCCACCATTGCGGGAATGTGTTCGTCGAGTAGCGCTGGTGATAGATCGCAAACGCGCTTTCGAAACGATCTTCCTTAAGATCTGGGTAAAACTCCGCCACATCCTGCGCGAGCATCATCCCCTTATAGATGATTGATCGGCAGGAGAGCGAGCAGATGTAGAAGTCGGGCACCCGTGCCGCAATTGCGGCTTTCTCGATCCGCCGGCGAATGACGTAAAGCTCCCGCTCGAACGTCTCCTCGTCCACGCCCTTGGCATTAGCGATCAGGATCTGCTCGATCTCGGGGCGCGTGGCGTTGGCCTTGTCGCCGAGGACGGACACATCGACCGGCACGTGACGCCAACCATAGATGTAATAGCCCATCCGGAGGACTTCGGTCTCGACGATCGTTCGCGCCGTTTCCTGCGCGCCGAAATCAACGCGCGGCAAGAAGATCTGCCCGACCGCGATGGTGTGATCGGTGTCGGGCTCGTGCCCGGTGCGCCGGATCTGGTCATGAAAGAACGGGACCGGGATCTGCACATGGATGCCCGCGCCGTCGCCCGTCTTGCCATCGGCGTCGACTGCACCTCGGTGCCACACCGCCTTGAGCGCCGCGATCCCGTCTTCGACCACTTTGCGCGACTTCGAGCCATCAATAGCAACGACGAGGCCCACGCCGCACGAGCTGTGCTCGTCGGCCTCGCGGAACATGCCGTTCTCTTCCATCCACCGGCGCTTTTCGGCTTCGGCGGCGGCCCAGGCTGCATCGTAGTCGGTCATTTCAAATCCCCCTCGATGTGGCGGTTGGTGGCTTCGTATTCGGCGCGGGTCTTGCGCCGGTGGTCGCCCGTGAGTGGCGCGTAGGCCGGTGCGCGGTCGGTATAGATCTCGGAGATGAGCGGAAAGTCCGCCGCGCCGTCGAAAAGCCCCGGCATAAGCTCGTAGTCGGTATCGTCCGTATCGGTGTCGCGCAGCCAAAGATGCGTGCCGCAGGTGGGGCAGAAGGCCCGCTCGGAAAAGGGCGTCGAGGCGTAGCGGGCGACCTTGCCCGTCACCGTCACGGCCTCCGCCTTGGCAAGGAACGCGCCCCAGACGGCGCCGTTCCAGCGCTGGCAGATCCGGCAGTGGCAGATGCCAACCGCGCCTTCATGCCGCCCGTCAACGCGGATCGTGACCGCACCGCAGACGCAGCGCCCCTCGAGCGCATCCGTCCGGCGATGGATGTCGATCCAACTCTGATCCTGAGCGTCGCTCACGGCGTCTCTCCGGCAACCATGGCCATGACATCGGCCTCGGTCATCTGCTGGCGGGCGCCGGCAAAGGCGTAACACTCGGGCTTGGCATCGATGTAGACCTCGGACGAAAACTCCAGCCCCTGAAGCGTGTCGAGGCTGCCAACGCAGAGCGCGTACATCCCATGCATCGGCCCCTCGGCCGTCAGACGCCAAAAGAGAGAGGAGCCGCATATCCGGCAAAAGCCGCGCTCGGCCCAATCCGAGGAAGCGAACGTCGCAACGGTGTCGTCGGTCTCCCAAATGACACCCTTTGCTGGGGTCTGCAGCCCAAGTTCGATGCCGCCGGAGAATTTGCGGCACATGGCGCAATGACAGGCGCCGAATTGCCTCGGGGTCGCCACCAGACGGTAGCGCACAGAACCGCACAGGCAGCCGCCCGTCCCGCGATTGATTGCCATCCTTGGTCCTCCGTGACTGTCGACCGCTCAGGATCTTCAGCCAAACATACGTCCTGGGTCAGCTCGTCTGACTTGTAACCATGCGCCCCGCGCTTGCGGGCCAGCGGCGCACAAAAGGGACACACAGACTATATCGACGTGTCGCCGACCTACTCCGCGGCCATTGCCGAGCGATCTGCAAAGCGCTGCAGGATCGCCTCGGCCGCCTCGCGCCCGTCGCGGATCGCCCAAACGACAAGGGACGCGCCGCGAACGATGTCGCCCACCGCATAGACGCCGTCGAGCGATGTCGCGTGCGTGCGGAAATCTGCCTTAACGGTTCCCCAACGCGTCACTTCGAGTTCCGGCTGCCCCCAGAGCGTTTGCAACTCCTCTGGTTCAAAGCCGAGCGCTTTGATCACCAGGTCTGCCTCTTCAATGTAGTCGGCGCCTTCGATGACTTCGGGGGCTTGTCGACCGGTCGCGTCCGGCGCGCCAAGGCGCATGCGCTGCACCATCACGCCCGTCACCGTTCCGTTGTTGTCCGTAAAGCCCTTGGGGGCGGTCAGCCATTCGAACTGAACGCCTTCCTCCTCGGCATTGGCGACCTCGCGCTGCGAGCCGGGCATGTTGGCCCGGTCACGGCGGTAGAGACACTTCACGCTGGTGGCGCCCTGGCGGATCGCCGTGCGGACGCAATCCATAGCCGTATCGCCCCCGCCGATGACAACGACGCGGCGTCCTTCGGCGTTGAGCGCCCCAGTGTCGAAGTCTGGCACCATGTCGCCAAAGCTTTTGCGGTTCGAGACGGTGAGGTAATCGATGGCGCGCACGACCCCCGTGGCGCCGACGCCGGGCGCGGTGAGCTCGCGGCTTTTGTAGACGCCCGTTGCGATCACGACAGCATTGTGCTGTGCGCGGATGTCCTCAAAGCTGAGGTCGACGCCCACATCGCAGTTGAGCTGGAGTTTGATACCGCCCGCCTCAAGCTGCGCGTTGCGGCGCATGACGACAGCTTTTTCGAGCTTGAACCCGGGGATCCCGTAGGTGAGTAGCCCCCCTGCCCGGTCATAGCGGTCATACACCGTGACTTGGATGCCCTGTCGGCGGAGCGTATCGGCCGCCGCGAGCCCGCCCGGCCCGGCGCCAATTATACCGACGCTTTCAGGACGCTCTTGATGCGGAGCGATGGGTTTGACCCAGCCCTCCTCCCAAGCCGTGTCGGTGATGTATTTCTCGACGGCGCCAATGGTGACCGTCCCATGCCCCGATTGCTCGATGACACAATTGCCTTCGCAGAGCCGGTCTTGCGGGCAGATGCGGCCGCAGATCTCTGGGAACGTATTGGTCGCTTGGCTGACCTCATAGGCCTCCCGCAGGCGGCCCTCGGCTGTCAGTCGCAGCCAGTCGGGAATGTTGTTGTGGAGCGGGCAGTGGGACTGACAATAAGGCACGCCGCACTGACTGCAGCGGCCGGATTGCTCCGACGCCTTCGCACGGGCATACTCGCCATAGATTTCCCGGAAATCCGCACGCCGCAGATCAGGCGGACGCTTCTCGGGCATCTCTTTGTCAACAGTCACAAACTGAAGCATGCGATTCTGCGACATGCGCTCCTCCCTTTCAGAGCGCCCCCGTTAACGCACCTGCTCCGCGAAATAAAGTCACTTTTGCTGACCTAAATCGCGGCATTGCCTGGACCTATGAACCGGCGGCGGTATTGCGGACACATTTATAAGTCAGGGATGCTGACTTAAATACCACATTTCGTTGGCGCTGCGACCGTATTATACCGCCGGTGTCGTCAGTGTTGGATGCTATGCCGCTTCTTCACCTCCTCCTCGTTGCCGTGATTCAGGGGGTGACGGAGTTTCTTCCGATCTCGTCGTCGGGCCATCTGGTGCTCCTGCCCGAGCTCACTGGACTCGATGACCAGGGTCTGACGATTGACGTCGCTGTCCATGTGGGCACGCTGGCGGCGGTCATCCTCTACTTTTGGGGCGATGTGCGGCGCGTCCTCCATGGCACCGGGCGCCTTTTGCGCGGCAAGGTCGACACGCAATCGGCATTTCTGGCGCTCTGCCTCGCAGTCGCCACGGTGCCCGTGGTGATCGCCGGTTTGATTATCAGCATCATGGAGTGGGACGCGGCGATGCGATCGACAGCGGTCATCGGCTGGACGATGTTCGGCTTTGGCATCCTACTTTACGTCGCCGACATGCAGCGCGACCAGACGCGCGACGCCGAGCATTGGACGCTCAAGCACGCGCTGATCTTGGGGCTATGGCAAGTCCTCGCCTTGATCCCCGGCACATCGCGCGCGGGTATCTGCATCACTGGCGCCCGGTTTCTGGGCTATGCCAGGGTAGACGCGGCGCGGCTCTCGATGCTGATGGCGATCCCAACGATTGCGGCCTCCGGTGTACTCTTGGGCGCCGACGTCATCGGCGACGCAAACGTGGCGCTGGCGCGGGACGCGACGATTGCTGCCGCCTTTGCGTTTCTCGCAGCACTCCTGGCGCTCGCCATCATGATGCGGCTCGCGACGCGGATCAGCTTTACCCCGTATGTCGTCTATCGTGTTGTCCTAGGCGCAGTTCTGCTCTGGATCGCCTATACCTGACCCGTCCGTCAGCCTTCCTTGGAGCGGTTGCTGTGTAGATTCTGGGCCGAAGCTTTGGTTGCCGCATACTGTCCGGAAGGGCGGAAACGCCACAGATAGCTCGGCAGGATCGCGGCAAGAGAGACAGGCTCGATCCCCAGATCGACGAGGCTCTTGGCGTCGGGCGCAACGACGTTGTCTTTGGCGAGGTTGCGCACTTGATCGAGCGTCAGGGGGCCTTTGACCACACCGAATGTCAGCCGCGTGAGCAGGTCGAACCCCGAGCCCATGATGCGTGCGGCCCAGAACGGTGTGTTGACGATCAGCCGGCGCCGCTGGATCACGCCAAGCATGTCGACCATCAGCTCCCGGAACGTGCTGACCTCTGGCCCGCCGAGTTCGTAGATACCGGGCGCGGCCTTGCCCTCGAGCGCGCGCTCGGCGGCGGCGGCCACATCATCGACATAGACCGGCTGAAACCGCGTGGCCGCCCCCACAATGGGAAGGACCGGACTGCTCCGCGCCATGCGCGCGAAGCGGTTAAAGAACTGGTCTTCGGGCCCGAAGACGATGGAGGGACGCAGGATCACAGCGCGCGGCATGTGTTCGAGCACGGCCCCCTCGCCGCGCCCTTTCGTCTTGGCATAGGCGCTGGCCGAATTGGCATCCGCCCCGATCGCCGAGATGTGGACCATCTGCGACACGCCATTTTCCTTGGCAAGCCGCGCGATCCGGGCCGCGCCCTCTGCCTGGACCCCTTCAAATGTGTTGCGTCCCTCGGGTGCCAAAACACCCACGCAGTTGACGACCGCATCTGCACCCTGGCTCGCAGCTTTGACCGACGCCTCGTCTCGGATGTTGCACGGCACAGGCTCGACCTGTCCGACCACGCCATAGGTACGCACGAAGAGCGCCTCGTCTGTCCGCCGCACCGCCACGCGAACGCGCCAGCCCGCATGGGCCGCCCGTTGCGCGATGTAGCGCCCAACGAATCCGGAGCCGCCGTAGATCGTCACAAGCCGGGACATGCCTTCCCTCCTCCAAACGTGGGGCGTTCAGCCAACCCCGCTCGGAGGTAGCTTGCGCCTTTGGTCCGGCAATTTCGGTCTCCTCAACGCCGCAGATAACGGGCGCCACAAAGCGTTGACACGTCCCCTTGCGCTCGGTACCAGCGCGCGTCACGACACTTTGCCCAGGTGGCGGAACTGGTAGACGCGCTAGCTTCAGGTGCTAGTGTCTGTATGGACGTGGAGGTTCGAGTCCTCTCCTGGGCACCAAATTCAGCCGTTAAATAACTGTTTTCATTTGAAATTTTCAGGCTGTGCTGAAGTCGGTCCACCCTTTAGTACACCCTAGACGAGCCGGTTGTTGATCGGGTTGCCCCCTACAAACGGAGCGCCGACTGCGCGAACTGCGCCGCTTGCACATCGTGATTCTTTTCTTCGAACAGCACCCGGTCGCCTCAACACTTTCCCTTGTGCGTCTCCAGAACCTCATGCACGGTTACCGCAGGCTTTGCTCAAGCCTCCACCCTCCATCCGGGAAGCACACGACATGCGGAGCAAACTCGTCTGAACCTGTCTCGTTCGAGCCGACGCATAAGGAGGGACTGCGCGAACAGCTCGGAAGGGGAGGACGACACGTGCTGTTTTCTGCACCGGTTTATGTATTGAAGCGAAAGGCCAAGCGTCTCGCGCGGCAAACTGGCGTCGCTTTGCACCAAGCACTGGACCGCGTTGCCGTTCAGGAGGGCTACCAGAACTGGGGCCACCTCTCTGCGCGATCCGGGAAGGACGACGCTGCCCAGCAAGTGCTCGCCGCCCTAGAACCCGGCGACCTTTGCTTGGTGACAGCAAGACCAGGACAAGGCAAAACTCTCTTAGGGCTTGAGCTGGCAGCGAACGCGTCCCGCCTGTGTCGCAAGGGCTATTTCTTCACGCTCGACTACAACGAGCGTGACGTCGCAGAGCAGCTTGGCGCGCTTGGCTATGAACCCGCTTCCGTTCTGGAGCGTCTGGTGGTCGACACGTCGGACGAGATTTCGGCGGAACACATCGCCCAACGGCTCAGGACCGACAACCAGCCCGCGCTTATCGTCATCGATTATCTACAGATCCTAGACCAGAAGCGCTCGAACCCAAGCCTGGACCACCAAGTAAGGTCGCTCTGTGCGTACGCGAAGGAAACCGAGGCGATGTGCGTGTTGATCTCTCAGGTCGACCGCTCGTTCGATTTGAGTGGCAGGGCTATGCCCAGCCTCGCGGATCTACGGCTCCCTAACCCAGTTGATCTGTCTGCGTTCAGCAGATGCGTCTTTCTCAACGATGGCAAGATCCGATTGGACCAGGCTACCTAGACGCCCACCAATCCTCCCCGTAGACGAATTCTTGCCTGCGGGAATTAGCAGACTGCGAGTGAGGCAAGGCGAGTGCGCCGACCTCACCACCACCTCGGCGCACGCCATCCTGCAGCGACAGCCTCACCCTCGTCGCAGAACCACCGCTCGCCTTTCGAAGTGTCGATGCGCGTGCGGCTGTACCAGGGCGACCAAGGCGCGTGGTAGATGTGGCCGTTGTCCGAGATGTTTCCCTTGATCGGGCACCCCTCCGGCGCTTCCTCTGGGATCCCGGCAGTAGCTCGGCCCCATCGTTCCTCGCGAAAGTCCCACGGGGTCTGCGTTGGAGCTTGCCAAATGCCGAGCTGATTCGGCGATGGCCTGTTGCGGCTCGTAGGCATCCGAAAAGCGGAGAAACGCCCAGGCGTGGCCACTGAGTACCATTGCTTCGCCGACATCAACACCGTCTGCGACGCAAGTTGCAATCCACCTGCCATAGACGTCTTCCTCGTGCTTCTCGCACGCGACCTCTTTGCCTTCGACAAGCGCAGCCATCGCTGCGACGGCTTCCCGACCGCACGGCCACTCCGAGCCCCGACGCGTTGCGCACTTCTGGCCTGCCTCCGGCGCGTCGATGCCGTTGATGCGCATGGTCTCGCCGTCGAGCTCAAGACTATCGCCGTCAATCACTCGGACTTTGGCGAGGCCGGGAAGTGCGACGATGCAGAGAAGGGCGGAAGCGATGAGACGTGTAACCATACATGGAGTATACTTGCGGCGTCCGGCATAGGGAGAGGAGCGTATGACGTGGCAAACTATGCTGGCAGCAATGCGGGACAATGCCGTCATCCACTTTTCAGACTTCGCTGACGCAGCATTCGTTCGCTAGTGCAGCACACATGTTGCTGCGGCGCAGTGCTTATCGCCAGAGCGGTCATTCACAGAGGCCGATTATTCCCGATCCGATACCGTGCTTTCGCTGCTGCCTAGTCCAACCATCCAAACGCGGACGGAGCGGTCGTTCGTTTCGAATGAGTAAGGAACTCCGCTGACCGGCCATTCAAGGGCGATTATTCAAATCGCCTCGAAAGTGCATCCTGTGCTCACCGCCTTCATCGAGAGGAGTCTAACAGCCCCTGAAGTGCGGATACGCACTCGGGGCGGCTGAACATCTTGTACGTCGAGAAATGTAAGAGCCCATATACCAACAAGCCATTCTCCGCCCGGTAGCGCCGAATTGAGAGCTTGCCCCAATTAGCGGGAACCTCACGTTCGATTGCCGCACCCGTCAAAGCAACAACTTCGTTCTCGACCTCGCGCCCCATGCAGAATACCTGATGCACCCTTCCACACGTGAAAGCTTTCTGCCAAAATGGGCGCGAGACAGAGATATTGGTTCTATCCCGGGATCTTAGCCAGTTAGATGTGCGGAACGGCATCAGTGCGCCAGCGAGCACCGTTTCTGGATCCC
Source organism: Pseudomonadota bacterium (assembly GCA_038745585.1). Lineage (GTDB taxonomy): Bacteria > Pseudomonadota > Alphaproteobacteria > Rhodobacterales > Rhodobacteraceae > HLUCCA09. The sequence continues at coordinate 89,629 of JBCDLH010000004.1, read as the reverse complement.
TCTCGATGAAATCGCAAAGGCGACGGTACTGTTCAGCAATTGGTGAGTGCTTCGCTTCACGTCTGACCAAATAGGAATTGCCTCGCTCGTCGGACGCGATCCGCATATACTCACCCGACGGGTCGCTTCCTGGATTCAAGCTGAGAAACACAGTGTCTGCGGTCTCGATCAAATGCCATGGACAGAATAATAGTTTGAAGCCTTCGTGATAGCCTCGCGCTTGCTCTTCCCGTTCAAGCACTGATTGCCAATAGTCGCGGTTCATTTCAGGCTTCTGACGGTGTTGCAGGTCCGAAATCCCTTTGAGTGCCTAGCTCTATCAATATTTCGCGCTTAGGCAACATGGGCTCGAAGCGGCCATCCGGTGCTTTGTGTCGGGGCAAAACACACGGCGGCAAAAGCTATCCCTAAGGCACCGGAGCCTGAGCGCATCCGCTTTCTCAAGTCTGCCGAGGTGGCCAAAGGCGACGGGGTAGCGCTCAGCAGGGATGAGTGAGCCGCCGCCGAACGTCTTCATTCAAGCTTAGTCCTAGTCCTGAGAACCACTAACGGCGCAGCGGGGGCGCTTTGTACGTGCCCCCCGCCGCGGCATTGGTCATTGCATCTCGGATGTCATGTCAACCACCGGCTGCGGCTCGAACTTAGTGCTGACGCGGATCACCTCATCAGCATCCAAATCCAGAGCTGTGTAGAAACAGAGCGTCACTCCTAGAGCACTAGGATGGCTCCACTGGCATACGCTCTGATGCTGAAGCGCTTCGCCATCCTAAACCTTGATAAATAGTCGCCGCATCTCTCCGCCGAGCTCGTCGGCGAATTTCCGAGGCGTGTTTCCTAACTCAGAAACCCGGTCTGGATCTGCTCCCGCCCGAAGCAATGCTTCGACAACGGTTAGATCCTTCTTACGCACCGCGATGTGGAGAGGCGTTTCTGACATGTCCCCGGCGGCATTCACGTCTGCTCCCGCATCAATAAGCTGAAGCGCGCCGTGGGTGTCTATGCGCCATGCCATCACGTGGAGAGGCGTGTCGCCGTTGGAGGCGCGGCTTCCAATGGACACGGGAGCCGAACCCATCTCCGCCGGGAAGAGAGCCTCTGAACACGACGCCAAGATGTCCTCAAGCTTTTGCCTGGTCTTTGGTTTCTTTGTCATGGCGCATCGCTCAGTCTGTTCGAGATTTGCTGGGGAAGAGTATCACAGCGAAAGCGAAGCGCATCCAACAACACGTTTGGCAACGTCTCTGGGCGGGTGTGCCGACGTTACCCGGTTCGCTTCAGTCAGGCCGCCATCACAGCACTTGCCGACTGCGCCACCACGAGTGGCGGATAAGCCGGGAAGCTCGTCAGGTCGAACCATACGAACTGCGTGCCGTCAGGGTTCTGCTGTGCGCCGTAGCGCAGGCCGTGGACGTCTGAGCGGCGGATGAGAGCGGCGCGGAAGGCTCTGAGGTCAATCAGCCACCAGGGGTCGATGGCCATGCCGCGGGCACTGGCGTGTCCGTAGAACATCCAGTCACCCTTGCCGTTGACGATTTTGGCAAGCTCGGTCTCTCCGCCGAAGGTGGCGCGGGAGCGGATCGTGATTTCGTTGGGATAGCGCTCTGCGTAGCCAGGGCGGCGCACACGCGCTGCCAGGCGCATGTCGCGGGCATCGAGCAGCATGAGATCCGTCGCCTGTTTGGTATCCAGGTCCTCCGGCGCTGGCTTCAGAAGGTGCGGCCCCACAAGGCGGCGGATCTCAGGGATGTACTGGTCGGACCAGGCGCGGTCGGCGCAGTAGGTGTTCTGTGGGGCCTGGGAAAGGTTGAGCATTGATGGTGACGTGGGCCTCAGGCGCGGAATGGCCGGTGCGTGTCGTGGAATTGCCCGGCGATGTCGTGGGCCCGAGCATTGCTTTCTTCGAGCATCCGCAGGGCATTGATGCCCTGAGAGGTCAGCCAGAAAATCGCGTCATTGAGGTCCTGGCAGTTGTCCAGGTCGCGACGAAGCGCGAGCTCATTGACGAGGATCAGCGCTGCCTTGAGGGCATACTGGTCGGACAGGCTCTCGTTCATATGCGGCAGCGTACGACTGATCTCTTTGAGGGCCTGTATGGGGTCCTTCGGGAGGCTTTCCTTGTAGTCCTGGTGCTGCTTGCGAAGCTTCGCGACCTTCTCTTGCTCCTCATCGAAGATTTTCTTCGCGGCAAGGGCAGCACCCTGGACGCTGTCGTTCTCGTATTCGGTGACGGGACGCAGTTCCTCGGGAGGCCTTTGCATGTCGTTCACGCCGCCAACTCCGGCTTGTTGACGTTGTCGAGCGCGATATCCAAACGATGGGCCTTCTCGATGGCCACTTCGATTAGCACAAGCAGCGCATTTCCAGCGCGCCTGGCTTCCTCATCCTTTTGCTCGCCGTCGGCGGCATCGCGCAGGACAGATATGCCTTCCAGAACGGCATGGAGATGTCCGGCTTCAACTTGAAGCTCCTGACGTGTCTTGGGGAGGTTCTTGGTCATTGTGATCATGCTCCGGTCTGATATGGTCTATATGGACCATAGGCGGTTGGTCTATTTAGTTCAAGAGGTGATATGACAACGCCCGAACAATTGCGAGCAGCAAGGTCGATGATCGGAGAGAGCCAAGCCTCGTTGGCGAAACGCGCGAAGGTCTCAGTTTCAACGCTGAAGAGAGCGGAAGGGACCATTCAGCCCCCTGCGTCCGCCGAAGCCGTAGCAGCCATCCGTAACGCCCTCGAAGCCGCGGGTGTTCAGTTCATCGAGCAGAACGGTGGTGGGCCGGGGGTGAGGTTGCGGGATCGGGGTTAGTGGTCTGTACCCGGGCTGGGTCGGTTCACCAATGAAACGGGGGACTCAACGCGCATCGGAAACAGTCGGATGACAGCAAAGAGCCCAGAGTGACAGGTGTTGCGTGACGTACGAACGGCAGCTTCGGCGGTTTCAGATGGGTCTAGACCGGCGAGCCGTTTCGTTCCAAAGCGCAAGAACGACCGTGCTAAAACGGTCTACATGTTCCGCGGCAAAGCACCGTCAGTGTGCACACATATCGAACGTGTGGGACCGACCAATGCCTTCGCCTGCTCTGAGCACAATCACCCTCGGACGGTCTTGCTCATCTGCGCGGCGCGCGAGAAGCCGAAGATCGGCGAGTGGAGGCCGAGAGATGTCGCGGCGACCTCCTTGAAACCCTTACGCTCGTAGAGGGCGCGGGCGCGCGGGTTTGTGTCGATCACGTCGAGGCGGATGCGTGCCAGACCCGCTTTGGCGGCACGCCGCTAGATCGCGGCCAGCACGGCGGTACCGACGCCACGCCCCCCCGCGCGGCGGGCGTCACGAAGACGCCTTCCATCAGCAAGATGCCTTCCTCGCCGCGTCGTTCGAGGACGCTCACGACAACGCCCCTCCAGCACGCGACGACCCATCCTTAGACCGCCACGAGATCCCGAAACCTGCCTCCGACGAAGGCGCCATTGGGGATTTGAAGCCAGCGACGCCGAGGAATGTGCCGTCCGGCGCGACCGCACTGATGGCATGGTCGCGATCGAGGACGCGTTCGCTGAAGGCTGTTGCCTTGTCTTCCGGCCCAAGCGGATAGCGCAGCCTGCGCGCGAAGGCCTTCCAATAGCCCTGCGCGGCCTGGGTGTGATCGCCGTGTCGTGGTCCGTGCGGGATTTCGATGTTATGCGGAGGATGCTCAGTATCGCTCATCGGTCATATTCTACATGTTTTTGAGACGCGGCCACGGTAGAATGATGCCATGCGAATTACACTGCTGATCATCGCCGGGCTTGGCGTAATCCTGGCCTTCGCGCTCTGGCGCCTGGCCGATCATGACTTGGATCGTCGCACCTCCGAACCCTTTACGTTCGACGCGGGTGGGTCCGCCGTGGTGGGGACGCTGTGGCTGCCGAATGGGCAACCCGAGGCGGCGGTGGTTCTTGTCCATGGCGACGGGCGGCAGGACCGGACGGGTAGCGAGGGCTATCCGCCGCTGGTGAACGCATTGCTCGACCAGGGGATCGCCGTGGCATCCTGGGACAAACCTGGCGTGGGTGCGTCCGAGGGGGATTGGCTGGACCAGTCAATGGCAGACCGGACGGCGGAGACGCGCGCCGCACTTGCCGTGCTACGCGATCGGCTGGGGGGCATCGGGGTGGGGGCGCTCGGCTTCTCGCAGGCGGGCTGGGTGTTGCCGAGCCTCGCACCTGGCGAGGCGGATTTCCTCGTGTTGATCGGTCCGGCCGTCTCGTGGCAGGCACAGGGCGACTACTACACCCGCGTCCGACTCCGCCGCGCCGGCGCTACCGAGGCGGAGATCACGGAGGTCCTAGCGCGCGAGGCAGAGGCCGATGCGGTGGCCTTCGGTCCGGCGGCCGGCCTGGAGGATGTACCGGACGGGATGACGCCCGCCCGCTGGCGCTTCGTACGCACCAACAGGGACGCCGACGCAACCGAGGAATTGGCGCGGTCGACCCTGCCGATCCTCGCCATCTGGGGTGCTGATGACCTGAACGTCGACGCCGAGGCCGATGCGGCTACGTACCGTGCTCTATTAGGCGACAAACATTCGGCGAACGAAATCCGGGTTGTGCGCGACGCCACCCACGCCCTGCTCAACTCGGTGCCCTACAACTGGCAGCTCGCCGAGGAGTGGCCTTGGCACGTCCGCGCCCGCTTCGTCCTGGAGGGCCGACACGCCTTCGCTCCCGGCGCTCTGCGGGACATGGCAACATGGATCAAAGACAGGGACGTGAGGCCTGACACCTGATGACTGACTGTTTCGACCGCCATATGTCGTCAGGTATAGATCAAAAGAACAGACATTCGTACCGACTGCGGCGACAGCCCGTTTTGTCTGCGATCCGGACGCTGCGACCGACCGAAGCTGATGGCCTCTATCGACGACAGCCGAAATTGGGCGATGGTGCAGCTAACGCCCGCATAAGAGCCCTCTTTGCCAACATGCTGCACCGTATCTAATGTGCGCTGACGATTTGAAAGCGAGGTGCGGTTGTTGTTCTTTTGGTTCTCTCTTGGCGCGCTATCAATTTATGTCCTGTTCAGGTTCCTGTGTGACCAATTTGATGCCGTCGAATTGGCGAAAGAAAAGGCGTTTAGGAAGCCAATTTCATCCAACGAGGTCGCGGCTGCATTGGAACTCATGGAGGCAACGACTTTGCCAATGGTCTCATTGGAACTCGAACGAAGCAAAGACAGTGGACCTGCGGATACAAAACTAGGGGGAGGGTTGCCCTGGGTCCCTGATACCTCCCAAAAATGGCCTGTCTCTGAAACTGGTGTTCCTTTGTGTTTTCTCGCACAGATCAACTTTGCGCAGCTTCCAGCGATGCAAGACTTTCCGCGCAAAGGTTTGCTACAAGTCTTTGCTGCGATCACGACCACGCTTTCGATTGCGGACGGGTCGGCGCATGCAGAGCAACACCCAGACATTTTTCATGTTGTCCGATGGTATTCCGATCCCGTCGGTGGATATGAACTGACACGCCCGGTCGGCGTGAACGCAGCCCCTGATGCAAAATTGGCGACGCCGTTTTACATGCTGAAGGACCTTAGCGACAGTGAATGGGACAAGATCGAAGCTGGGGCAGGATGCGGGTGGGCCGTCGAAACGGCGCTCGCATTTGTCCGGCCACCGGCCTATGTCTTACCCCAGCCCCATAGCGCACTTTTCTGTAACGACTATGGTGCCGCGCCACGCCCCGTCCTTTCCAAAAGTGCAAGAAAAGCCCTTCGCGGTCTCGATGATGAAAGTGTCAGCTTAGGAATGCGGCAGAGGGTACATCGCGTGGGCGGACACCCGATTTATCTAACACCTCAGCAACGCAACCCAAGCTGCGGCCCCGCGCTAGACAGAGTTTTGCTTCAACTCGTTTATCAACTTGATGGCAAAGGCATATTTCAGAACTTCATGACGCTTGCCATTTCGCAGGAGCACCTGCGGTCAGGAGAGATGGAAATGGCGCAATTCTTTTGGTCAGACGATAGCGTTTTGGATGACGAATGAGCCTGGGATTTTCTATTGAGTTTGCACGGATCGATGATGCCAGATGAACACTCTTGGAGCGTTGAGGTAACCCGTTCGAGGAAGTTGCCATTCGCGCAGCCGCAGCGAATTCACACTTTGTCCGCAGACCGGCCTTGCGACACCGTCCCGTCGTGGCCGGTGAGGCTCGCCCTCGTAGCGAAGGTCCACTTGGAGCCCATCTGAGACCTTGGTGTCTCGTCAGCGCCGAAGCTTTGCTGTCCCAAAGCTGACCTGCCTGTACTGCCCTCATGATGTCTGCCCTTAGCGGCAAACCGGACATATGCTCGTGTCCGTTCCCCAGGCTCTGTCCGCAGCCGCTGCAAGGCTGCATGCCAGCGACAGTAGCCGTCCGCGGCGCTTGGACAGCGCAAAGACCAGGGCAATCCGGTGCTCGGAGCGACCTCCAACGAAGCGGACTTGTATCTGCCAACCGATTCCAACTTGATCTTCAACACCAGAATGTGCACCCTCAGATCGTTGAAGGTGCTTCCCCCTCGGAAGTGAAACGGGAATGCAGTGCGGGCTATGTGCCTTAATCTGCAGCTGCCCCCGCAACTGTAAGCGGAATGGCAGCGCCCAGAATGCCACGGGCCACCGGTCTGGAAGGCGGGCGCTGTTTAACCGTGAGCCAGGAGACCGGCCTTCGCCTCGAGATCACCGACTTCCGGCGGAGGGCCGAAGGGGGAACTATGGCGCATGCCCTTTCCGGGTGGATGATGAACTCATCCCTCGTTCATTCTTGGCCCGCTGGAATGCAAGACCGCATTCCGCTGGTCGTGCGTCCGTTAGCACCTTCGCTTCAGATCCTTCGATGTTGGGTTCCCGATCCGATCGGCACGATCAGGCAAACTGGTTGTCCCGCACCCAGACTCTCGCCATGGAAAATCTGAATGTCCCGCAAAGTGCTCTCGCGCAGCATCGCCGCTGCGATCACCACTGTCCCACTCCTTTTGGGCACCGTCAGTCTTACAGCCGCACAACAGATTACCGAACCTCTCGTCATTGCGTCGCATCGTGCGATCAACACACTCGATCCGACGGCAATGAACCAGGCCTGGCAACTCAGATGGGGCGTTGGCGAGACGCTGATGACAATGACCCCGGAAGGCGAACCGGTGCCATGGCTGCTCGAGTCGCTCGTCAACATCGCGCCAACCCAGTGGGAACTTGTCTTGCGCGAAGGCATTTCCTTCCAGAACGGCACAACGCTGAATGCGGAGCGGTTGGCGGCGTTTCTCGAGTATCAGTCAGCCAACTCGACGCTCGCTGGCGCGCTCCTGCCGGATCTGCAAGCCGAGGTTACAGGCGACTACACGGTCGTCATCACCACGCCCGAACCTGACTCCGTCGTTCCACGCAAGCTTGTCCAGTATAATGCCTTCGTCGTCTATGATCTTGATGCCGTACGAGCGGCAAATGGCGACGAAGACGCGTTTGCGGCATCCGGCTACATGACCGGACCATTCGTCGTTGAAAGCTACTCCGACACTGAATTAGTGCTCACCAGGAACGAGAACTACTGGCAAGGCACGCCGCCGCTGCCGGGCGTGCGCGTTCTCAACATTCCTGATGCGCAAGCCCGCCTGACAGCGGTACGCGCCGGCGAAGCGCATTGGGCGCGGCAGATGTCAGTAGATTACGGTCCTCTGCTTGAAAACGACCCGCAGGCGTTCTTCCTGCAAGCGGATTGGGAAAGCTCGATCCGGATCGAAATGAACCAGGCCGTGCCGCCCTTGGATGAGATTCCGGTTCGTCGTGCCCTGAGCCTTGCGATCGACTATCGCGAAATCGCCGAAGACTTTATGGCCGGATATATGAGCACGGCAACTGGTCTTTATCCGGCAGAGTTTGCGGGCTCTCTGGCGAACCAGATAACCGATCAGTCGGCGGCTGCAGCGCTCTTGGACGAAGCCGGCTGGGTCGACAGCGACGGAGACGGTATCCGCGACCGTGACGGCGAGGACCTTCGGATCGTACTGCTTGCCACAGGCGGGCGGTCGGACCATGTGACCATGGCGCTTGCCGTGGAACAGCAACTCGCCCCGATCGGTATCGACATTGAGGTACAGCAGGTCGAACGGGTCGGCGACATTGCACTCGAAACCGATGACTGGAACGCGGCTGTCGTTTCAAATGGCACCCTGTCGCAATGGTCGGGGAGCTATGAGACACAACTGACCCGCTACCACCTGTCGGACTCGGTCCAGAACTATGGCCGGACGGCCGATCCCGAACTCGACCAGTTGGCGGCTGATCTCATCTCGGAGTTCGATCCGGATCGTAAGTTGGAACTCTTTCAGCAGCTTCAGCGGCTTATGGTCGAAGAGCGGGCCTATCTGATCGCCGTCACGATGCAGCGGCCATCTCTGGTCGTCGACGAGACTTACCAGGACTACCAGCTGTCGAATTGGTTCCGCCACTTCCGCTGGGATACGGTGCCGACGAACCCGTAAAAGCCCGAGTGACCGACATGGCTCGCGGCTCTTTTGCCCAAATCCTGCGAAGGGCGGCTGGCGCGCTAGCCGCGGCGTTTGGGGCGAGCATCCTCATTTGGATGCTCATCCCCCTCGCTCCGGGTGATCCAGCGTTCCGCATCTTACAGGCCCAAGGCGTCTTGGACCCCACCGCAGAAGAGGTTGCGGAAGTCACCGAACTCTACGGTCTCGACCGACCCTTGCCAGAACAGTACTCGATCTGGGCCAGCGGCGTCTTGCGCGGCGATCTGGGCATTTCCTATCAGTCCGGTCGTCCAGTGATTCAAGAGATGCAACAGCGTTTGCCCGCAACTGTCCGACTGACGGTCGCAACGCTGGCAATCGCGCTCCTGATTTCTGTCGCTGCAGCTCTGATTGCAGCCAGGTGGCGCAATCAATGGCCAGACAGTCTTCTCAGAGTGTTCGCCTTCCTCACAGCAGCACTTCCAGCTTTCTTAATAGGCTTCATAATCCTCGAGTTCGTCGTGGTTCGAGGCGAGTGGGGAGCGGTCATTGGTGATGGTACGTGGGCGGGCGTCTGGTTGCCGGCTTTGGCTCTTTCACTCGGTGTCTTCGCGACTTGGTCGCGGCTTCTTCGTTCCGATCTGATCGTCGCGCAAGGCAAACGCTTCGCCCTGACGCTTCGTGCCCGAGGTTTGACCGAGGGGCGGATTCTGACGCGTCATGCACTGCCGGTCGCAGCGCCGTCATTTCTTCACGCGGTCGGTTTGGGCATCGGCGCAATCCTGTCGGGTGCGCCGGTGATTGAGGCGGTGTTCACCTGGCCAGGTCTTGGTTCCTATGCGGTGCAAGCCGTGAGTGCGCGGGATATGCCTGTCATCCAAGGCTACGCGATTTACGCGACGCTGGTCTATGTGGCGAGCAGCCTGGCGGCCGACATTGCGGCGGCAGCCATTGATCCCGACGCCGATCCGGACCGCGTGCGATGAGTGCTGTCGAATCTTCAGTCGGTCGCCGGGGGCAAGCTCAAGGGCTGTTCTTAAGTCCGCAAGGCCGAGCCGGGCTTGGTCTTCTGGTTGTTCTCGGTCTCCTTGCAGTGTTTGGGCCTAGCTTTACCGAAGGTGGAGCCTATCAGCTGAACCCGCTAGAGCGTTTGCAACCTCCGAGCATCGCTCATCCGTTTGGCACAGACCACCTTGGCCGCGATGTCCTTGCGCGGGTCGCCGCCGGTGCCAGAACCACGCTACTCGCTACGTTCCTCATCGTTGGTGGCGCCTTGGTCATAAGCATCGCTGTTGGACTGATCGCGGGGCTCTCTGGTCGGATCGTCGACACGATCCTGATGCGATTGATCGATGTAGTTCTCGCCATTCCTGATCTCGTCATCGCGCTAGCCGTTCTCGGTATCCTTGGGCCGGGGTTTGGCAACCTGCTTCTCGCACTGACCGTTGCTTCTTGGGCCTATCTCGGTCGCCTTGCGCGCATCCATGTCGTCCAATCCCGAGACCGACCCGACATATGGGCCGACCAGCTTGCGGGAGTTTCGACGGCGCGGATTGTCGCGGGACACATTCTTCCACACCTCGTGGCTCAGCTGTCTGTCGTGGCAACCCTGCGGGTCGGTGGGGTGGTTATGAGTTTTGCCGGCCTGTCGTTCTTAGGACTTGGGGCTGAGCCAGGTTCCGCCGAGTGGGGTGCACAACTCGCCGAAGCGCGCATTTACATGTTTCAGGCGCCCTGGATGGTCATCGCACCGGCCGGGTGCATCCTGTGGACCATCGCTGCGACCAACCTTTGTGCCGACGCTTTGCGGGATGGAAGCAAGGCATGACCGCGCTGATTGAGATTGATGGGCTGGAGGTTCAATATGGCAATGGCGCAAGGGCTCTCCGAGGGATCGATCTGGTCGTCGAACGTGGCGAGCGCGTTGCAATTGTCGGAGAATCCGGCTGCGGTAAGTCGACACTAACCCTCGCGCTTACGGGACTCCTGCCTGACGGTGCGACGACACATGGCCGTATTTGCGTCGGTGGCATCGATCCCCAGCGTGCGCCTCGTTCGGAGCTGAGACGTCTTCGCGGTCGTGTCGCGGGCTATGTCGCCCAGGACCCCTATGCGGGTTTCACGCCAGTTTTGAAGGTTAGCACGTCGATGGCTGAAGCGTGGCGCGCCCACGGCTTCCGCCCGAGCCACTCCGATATGACCACGCTATTGGAGCGGATGGATGTGCCCGATCCGGGGGAGCGGCTGGGCCGACGACCTTCCGATTGGAGCGGGGGCATGCTCCAACGGGCAGCCATTGCGGGCGCCCTTGCGCTCGATCCACAAATCGTCATCGCGGACGAGCCGACCTCTGCGCTTGACGCCGACCTTGCCGATACAATCCTAGCCGATCTGGCGCGCCGCAGCGGTAGCCTCGTGTTGGTCAGCCATGACCTTGGCCTAGTCGCCGCTCACACCGAGAGGGTTGCGGTCTTCTACGCCGGTCGCATCGTGGAGATCGGTGAGAGTGACCGGGTGCTGCGCGCGCCGCAGCATGCTTACACCCGTGCTTTAATCGAGGCGACGCCCGACGGACAGACACTACCCAGGCCAATCCCCGGTACGGCTCCTGACCCGCGAGCACCGGATGCGGATGCAAGCTTCGTTCCGCGTGCCAAGTTGTTGTCCGAGCTTCCCGTGGCGGCGGCGCCGAAGCAAACGCGGGAGCGGCCTATGCAATCCGACCCACTGCTTTGCGCTGAAGCGGTGCGCCGAGACTATGGCGCGGTTCAGGCGGTCCGAAGCGCAAGCTTGACCCTCCATGCTGGCGAAGCCATCGGAATTGCCGGGCCGTCTGGATGCGGAAAGTCCAGCTTCCTAAGGGTCCTGGGCATGCGCGAGCCGCCGACGGCCGGGCGCGTCCGATATGCCGACGGTCGTGATTATCCAGGGCCTGGAGAAATTATGCCGATCCTTCAGGACCCCACCGCATCTTTGGATGCATACTGGCCAATCTGGCGGTCGATCACAGAGCCACTCATGGCGCGCCACAGGCCTTCACGCCCTTCGAAGGCTGAGCGTCTCAAGCTCGCGATTGGTGCACTTGATCATGTTGGGCTTTCAAACCTCGATCCATCGGCAAGGCCTCATAACCTTTCAGGCGGTCAGCGCCAGCGTGTCGCCATCGCCCGTGCGCTTATCAACAAACCACGCGTCCTGATCGCCGATGAACCGACCTCGGCCCTGGACGTCTCAGCGGGGGCGGGAATCATCGTGCTGCTTCGTGAGGCGGTCGATGCTGGCACCGGCCTGATCGTTGTCAGTCACGACACACGCATGCTTGGCAGTCTCTGCGACCGCGTGCTGCACATGAAGGATGGTGTCCTCACCGATAGTTCAGACATGCCCAACCGCACTGCGGCAGACGTCGCATGATCGACGAGCTTGTGATCACACCCGCTGCCGATGAAATCCCGGCTGACAGAGCTTTGTCGGAGCGAGCAGCGCCGGCTAGCTTCGCACAAGCCGTGGCGGATGCAGGGGCAATCGGCGAACGCTTCCGGCTCAGCATCGCTGGCTTCAGCGACGGCGACCTGCAGTCAGCCGATGGCATCGGCGACGATGCGTTGCAGGGCCTCGTTGCCGCTCGTGGCAAAGGTCTGGGAACGAGCGAGCCGAGGGTCGCCGCGACCTTGTTCCTGCAAGCCTATGCCTATCGGATCGCGGCGCCGGGCTTGGCGTTGTGGGTGCAATCGGGACTGGTACCCGATATGTCTGCCTCCAACCTCCTGCTTCGGTTCGATGCCGAAGGTCGCCCGATCGAAGTGTACCTTCGAGACCCGGTCGTCTTTTCTGATCGAAGCTTCACATTGCCGGACGCTAACGTCCGCGCGGTTCCTGACCTAACGTCGCAAGCTGTCGAATCGATCCTGATTCAACACCTTCTGCCACTGCACGACCGGTTGCGCGTCCTCTATCGGTTGGGGCCACTTCTGGCGAAGGGTGCGGTCGCGTCGCAGATCGGGATGGCGCTGACATTTATCGACGCTAATACCACGGTCGCATGGAGAGATGTTGCTGCTACTGCCGTCGCCTTCTTCAACGCCAGCCGAGACCAGATTGAAGGGCAAGGGCGGACCGGAGACATGATCGTGAAGCGGCTCGGCGAGCTTGAGGGCACAACTTGGCGGCGCCGAACCTGCTGCCTTGTCTATCAGGCTCCCGAACGCGACTATTGCGGCGGCTGTCCGATACGCAAGGAACCAGACCGTAATGCGACCTGGGCAAGGCGTTTGCAGAACAGGTCAACGCGCAGCACCACCGACGAGATTAAACGTTGATGCCCGAGCCCAACAGAAATGCCGTCGCTGCTGTCCCGCTCGATGCCACTCATCCGTGTCACCACAAAAATGGTTGGGGCGGCGCTCTGTCCGAGAGCACATCCTTTTTACGATCAACAGCCGAGCGGCTTCGAGCTTCTTAGGTGGTGGAGAAGGCAGACAACTATGCGCATTGTCAGCGCAGCCTTAGTGGTGTGAGAAACCCTGCACCAGAACAGGACCCAAGCTGGGTATCGCATTGTGAAGCGGCGTTCCAGCTGCAGGCTTTTGCGCATTCAATGCAGGCCCAGGTGTAGAGCCATGTCGGCGAAACGGACATTAAGGGTGTAGTCTGGTTTTAGCCCAATTCGGTCATGTGCCGCGCTGCCGCTAAAGGCGGCTTAGGGGATAAACCGGAAGAGCGGTTCCAGAGCCGTCAACGTCAGCTCACCACGCAAAATTTAAGCTGAAGTAAGGTCCGCAAAGTCCCGCATCTGCGACATTGACCACCGCGCCGAACATGACCGGTGACCGGCTGCGAAGATGCCGCTTGGGCCGGCGTCGCAACGAGCAGCGCGCGTGCTCAAATCCTTGCAACGTCGGGGTTTTACCGACGAAATATCAGAGGCTTAGGTCGACCACTGAAAAGATGTCACAGGGCGGCCTTCGATCAGTTTGCTGATAGTGCAATGCTTTCGCAGTAATCCGCAGAACCCCGAGTATTGTGGCCCCCAAGAAAACTTCTATTGCTTCGCCTCACGCATCGAAGCGAACCGACTCCGGCGGCAGAGTCGATGCCCACGGCTCCGGCTCGCGCTCTGTGGCATACTCCAGCAACCGCCCTGCCACCGCGTGCACCAGCGCATGGGCGTGGGCACTGTCTGAGGCAGCGGCCGCGTGGATGGCCTGGTGGTACTGCGCCATCATCTCGGTGAAGTCCTCGACCGATTGGATGGCGGGGATTTCGCGCCTGTGCTGGTCGATGAGATGGCTGGGTGCGTTGGGGATGGCCCATGTCGGCTCCAGGATGGCCTGGGCGAGGATCAACTCGGCTCGCGAAAGGCGCCGCATGTGCTCACTCCCCTGTCCCGGCCAGCGCACCGGTGAAGTACGGCGCCAGGCGGTTGTAGGTCTCTGTGCCCGGCGTGATCTTACCGGGGTCCGTGAGGAGCGTACGGAAGAGTTCTGGGTCTTCGATGGCGTCGATGAGCATCTGCTCGGCCTTGTCGTTTTGGAGCCGGCCCAGCAGCTCCTTGGCGCGCCCTGAGGCCATGTTGGCCGTCTGGATAGAGGCACCACCGCCACCGCCCGCTTGGGCGCCATAGCGAGCCGCATAAACCCGTGCGACGATTTCTAGGACCCGGTTGGGCGAGCGCTTTGAGAGGCCGCCGATATCCGGGGCTGCGACCTGGGCCGCTTCCAGCTTCGTCAGCTCGCCTGCAATGGCATCCATGCGTCGCACTTCCGGGCCGGAGAGCATGGTCGTCATGGCCAATCGGTTTTCCGGGGAGCGCAGGAAGGTCTGCATTCGCTGGCCGGACAAGCCGCTCGGGGTCGTGCTCTGCCGGATCAGGTGAGCAGAAAAAGCAGACTTAAGACCACGAAGAGCCTGCCCCGTCTGGTCTTTGCGGGCAGTGCGCGCGAGACGAACCGCTTCCGTTGAAGGCCTCCGCGCCGCAAATACCTGGTCAACCGCGCTCTCCGGTGCTGCTTGCGTGAACGCCGCTATGGCCGAGCGGCTTGGGTTTTGCGCATCCGCTGCGACGCGGGTGCCCCGCGCCGCCAGTGAGCCCGCCAGTTGCTGGGTACGCAAGCTCTCGTTGAGCGTCTCTCTAAGGTAGGGCATGCGAGACAGCATTTCCCGGTTCTCGCTGAGGAACCGCATGGCGCCGTTCGGATTGTGCGATCCGTCCGGCTTGAACGAGGCGCGGTCAAAGAGACCGATGACGTAATCCTCGGCCGCGTTCTGCACTGGGTTGGTGTCCGCCGCTGTGGTGATGTCGTCGTAAGCTACGGCCCCGCGTGCGCCGCCGCGTCCCATCGTGCGCTCTAGGGTGAGCTGAGGCGGGATAGCCTCGTCGCCGTCGAGCGTGCGCTTCAGGAGCCGCCCAACCGTGCCCTGGTCGAAGGTCTGGTGCTTGGCTGCCGAGAAAGCACGCGCCGCGTCGATGGTCCGACCAATCTCCGTCGCGCCAGCCCCCGCGCCAAGGTCGTCCAGAGCTGCGTCCGCGATGGTGTTCGCGATACGCGCCAAGTTCCGGTTCTGGTCATTACCCGCCATTGCAGAGCGCGCCACGCGGCGCATCTCGGAGTAAAGCC
Organism: Pseudomonadota bacterium; assembly: GCA_038745585.1. GTDB lineage: Bacteria > Pseudomonadota > Alphaproteobacteria > Rhodobacterales > Rhodobacteraceae > HLUCCA09. The sequence continues at coordinate 74,530 of JBCDLH010000004.1, read as the reverse complement.
CGTGCACCTCTGAGACGGTTTCGAACTCAGCAAACCCATTGTTGGCGCCGTCGCCGAGAAGGTTTGTCACGACGCGCGGGATATCGCCCCGCTGCGCCCGTGGGGTGGCCTGGATCAGCTCAGTTGCCGTGCGCCTAAGGCTCTCGGTGCCAACGTGCGCTCCCTTGGGCACCGCAGCCCAAAGCGCCGCTTCTTCCGCATCCGCCTGCGTCTCCGCCGCCCGAAGCTGGCGCGCCACCTTCTCGCTGTTCTCCATCGGCGTGTTGCGCGACGTAGGGCGCAGGGCACCGTTGGTCGCCCGGTCCACACGGGCCTGGATGCTTTGGAGTGCCTCCTGCTGGCGACGGTCAAAGAAGCTCTGCGCCTCTTGCACGCTGCCATCCGCGCCAGGCATCCGCTCCACTGCGAGGCCCTGGCCCGTCTCCGCGCGCCGGGTCAGCCGGTCCCGCAGGTTCGGCTCCTGACGCGCGGCAGTCTGCTCCAGCGCCAGCATGTTCGGATCTGCGGTCTGCTGTGCGGGGGTCAGGCCAAGCTCGGTGCTGTTGCTGATCCGGCCCGCAAGCTCGGCAGCACGCTCCGGCCCGCCCGCAAGCTCCTGGACCCGCTGACGCGCCACCTCCTGCGCCCCTGAGCGGGTGTAGGGCATCGCCGCCGTTTGGACCGCCCGTCCCAATTGGCGCGCTCCGAGCGCTGTAGGCGTCCGTGAGGCCACGTAAGGCACTGCCGCCGTCGCCATGCCCCCGAGGAGACCTGCGCTCTGTGCGGCCCAATCTGGGGCTCCTGCGCGGGTTGCCGCGTCCTGAGAGGCACGGGCCGCCCCACCGGCGAGGAGTTCGGACATCAGACCGCCCCCGGAATTGAGGGTGCGGCTTGCATCGCCCATGACCCGGCCCAGGAGCCCGCTCGCGCCGCTAAGGGCCTGTGCCCCCATCCCAGCGACGGGAGCGGCCCCTGCGGCCTGTCCCAGCCCCCGTGCGAAGCTCTGAGCGCCCGTCTGGGGGGCACCTTGGGCTCGGGCGATGCCTGCGGCGTCCATGCCGCGCTCTAGGCCTGAGACAGCCGATCCGGTCGTGAGCCGGTCGCCCATGCCGAGGGCCTGGCTCACAGCGGGCGTGTCGAACGGGTTGAGGACGTCCACGACGCCTCCGACGCTTTCGGCGATGCCCTGATTGACTTGGCCCATGAGGCCACCGCTCTGCTGTGGCTGGGCGCCGATGCTGCGGGCAATCTCTTCGACCGTAGCCTCCTGCTGTTCCGGGGAGAGCTGCAGAAACGACGGGTCGACTTTGACCTTCTGGCCTTCGATGTTCAGCGTGACTTGGCTCATGGCTCGACACTCCACCGGACGCCGCTCGATGTCTGGCCGCCGCCATTCCCGGCACTGCCTTCCAGATTGGCGATGACGCCGTTGTATTGCTGCAAGAGGTTCGACAAGGCCGTGACGCGCTGCTGGGCCTGGGTCTTCTGCGTTGGGCTGTACCGGCCCGCTTGCACCCCCTCCGAGGCCGAGATGGCGTTCTCGATGAGCCTGCGCATATCGCGCAGTTTGATGAGCGCGCCACCCTGACCGGTCTTGAGCTCGTTCGGGCGCACCGTCAGTTGCTCGATCCTCTCGCGCGTGAGGTTGGACGGGCGCCCCGCCCATTCGCCGGAGAGCGTGAGCATAGTTTGCGTCGACAGGTTGCGCAGTGCGCTTTCGGCCTGTTCGGCGCAAGGGAAGGCCAGCCCGAGGCCGAGCGTGTCGCCGATGGTGTTGACCGTATTCGCCGCCACCCCACGCGCGCCCAGGGCTCCCGCGACGTTGCCGAACTCTGCCGGGGACCGTTCGGGCGAGGGTGAGGGCGGAGGCAGCGCGGGCGGGGTCTGCGGTGCTGGCGATGCCATCGGCCTGCCCGAGGCCCGGTTGAGGATCTGCGCCTCGCCCGTCACCGGATCGCGGCTGACCGTGGAGAGGTCCGCGACTTGGATCGCCTCCTCCCGTGTGAATGGGCGCTGCGTGTTCGGGTTCACGGTCTCCATGATCCGCCCAATCTCGGCCTCTGCCGAAGACGGCGCGCTGTCATCCATGCGGGCGAGCCCTGCGCGGTACTGGCTCTCGTCAATGAGACCGGCCCGCAAATCCGCCGCAAGCTTGCCCGCCTGAGTGTAGGGCGAGGGGCTGTCGCCTTCGGAGAAGTCGGCCATGACCGCACCGGTCTGCGGGTTGACCAGCCGCCCGCCGATGTTGATCCCGCGCACGGGCTGCCCCTGCTCCCTCTTCATCTGATAGACGGTGTTGAATGCCTCCCCGGGGCTGATGACCCCCGCCGCCGCAGCTTCATACAGTTCGGCATAGGCCGGGTTCTGCCGCGCCTGGTCTGCAATCCATTCCAACGTTTGATTGCGCTGCTGAGTCTTCGCCTGGCGCTGCCCGTCCCGCTCTTTTGCTGCGCGATAATCAGCACGACGTTGCAAAACGCCCTGCTGCACGGCGGTATTGGGACCGACTACGCTTAGGCCGCCGAGCCCGGCCATCCCCATTCGGATAGTGTCTCGCGTCTCGGCAGACATGTTTGGAAACATCATGCCTAGCAGCCCACGCGGACTGTCGTATTGCATTGGCGCTGTTGTTGCCGCAGGGGTTTGTCGCCTTGGTGGTATCATGGTCAATCCGCCTTGTATTGCGTTGTCGCCCGCGCTGCCCGTCTCGGCCCAAGGGCCACCACCGCCGCCCTGGCCGTGGGATTGCGCGAGCACTTGGCCAAGGAGGCCTTGGGGCCGCTGAGGGGGCTCTTGCTGTGTGAGCATTCCGAGAAGACCTTGCTGCATGGTGTCTTGCTCCTGCGTTGGGGTGATGGACAGGCCGCCCGCGAGCGTGCCGTTCGCAGCCTTGCCGATGAGAGGGGAACGCCATCCGGCGTCGTAATCCGGGCCGAGTTCGAAATGCACCCCGTCGCGGAGTGACTTCCAATTACCGCCCCAGGTGATCGGCACGCCGCGCTCGGCCGCGATGGGTTGGACGTGGTTGGTCCAAAAGCTCTCATAGGCCGGAAAGTCCCAATTTGCGGAGCCGTCCGGGCCGAGGAGGTGAATGTCCGCTGCGCGACCCGTGAGGTGGCGACTGTTCATCGTTCTCGACTTGCCTTGCTGAACCAGCTTGGCTTGCCGGTCTCTGTCACGCAGGCCCTCCGAGATGCCCACGGGTCGCCCGTAGCTCGCCGCCGCAGCCGATAGAATTGATCCGAGGGTGGGGTGAACGCCCTGCAATCGGTGATCGTGGAGAAGGGTCATAGCTCCCTCCCGCGACGGCGCCGGTTATCGGTCAGCCCGTTCGTTTTCACGAGTCCCATCACCCGTCCTCCAGTGAAAGGTACGGCGTCAGGATCTCTGCCCGGCGGGTGAAGTCCTCTTTGGTTTCGTTGGGTCTGCGGGCCAGCCGCCAGCCCCGCCCCAGGACGCTCTGCAGGCTGCGCGTGCCATCCTCTTCGACCAGAAACACCTCCACGGTCGAATTGGGCGGCACGGTGATTGGGTGGCTTTCATACTCGGAGGTTTCGTCAGTTGGCATGGGTCTGCTCCTGTGCCTGTGTTTCGCCGCTGGCTGCCTCTGCCCGTCGAACGAAGTCTGTTTCGGTCTCGTGCGCGTGTCGCTTGATGGTGAAGCCGGTCCCGAAGGCTTCGGCTCTCTCGCAGCGCTCATTCAGCCAGCAGAAGACCATCCGAGATCCGGTGCTTCCGACTGCGCTGCGCTGTTTGAGGTCGCTAAGTCTGTTCCTAAGCCGCATTGGTGGGGTCCTTCTTATGGTTCCATTCGGGGTTTCGTCCCGTGAGCTCGCGGTAGACGGCACCGACACGTTCGTGGAACGCGTCCTCCGGCTCGTCGGGGTCACGCTGGACGCGGGTGCTGTTCCCGACGAAGTGAGCCGTACAGGGCCATGCGGACCCGTCCGGCGAAACACGCGTCATCAGTATGACGCCGTCGTTGGGCGTGCTGGCATGTTTGGCTTCGAGCTTTCGAATGCGTTGGGCGAGGGTCATCGGGATTGCTCCTCCAGAGCTGCAATGCGGGCTTCGAACTCGGTGGTTTCGAGGGTGCGTCTAAAAGTTTCGACCAAAGCCATCACGCTAGTCCCTTCGAGGGGCGTGAGGTCGCCGCGAGACACCGCCGCCAGGATGGCGTCCGCAGCACGCGCCGCGTCCTGAGCGGTGTTCATCGGCGGAAGGTCGAAGCGGACCGGCGCGTCCTTCTTGGTCGGTGCGATCCGCTCCAAGCAGAGCCGCAGCGCGGTCGTGTCGCCCTCTAGGGCTAGCTCCACGGCTCTGCGGGTTAGGCCCTCAGCCTCGCCTTCAAGAAGCGCTTCGACGGCAAGGGTGGTTTGATGCCGGGAGCCTTTGGGGCGACCAGGGTTGCCTGACGCGAACGTGCCGTCCGGGTTGCGGCCTTCCGTACTGGTTCCGTTGTTTCGGCGTGCGCGGGTCATTGCGTGCCCCCCTCTGAGAGGAAGCCGAGAGCGCAACGACGGGACCCAAAGGGATACCGGTTACCGATGGTTACCGTTACTTCGCATTCCCCCTTATGCGTGCGCGCGTATGCGTATATCCCCCAAAAATCGGTAACCATCGGTAACCCGAGGTCTTTATTGTTTTGTGTCAGTGTCTTGGAGGTAACCGATTGCCTCTCCCAATCGGTAACCGATCCGTAACTTTGCCCCTGATCGGTAACCTTTTGGCTCCGAGAGTTAGCCATCGACGTCATGCCAACCCTCCGGTCTGTTCAGCGAAACGCCCAACCAAGCCCGCTTTGCGCTCCCTTGCATCTTCTTCGTGACGCGGCGCAGACCGTGGCGGGTGAGCTTGGATGCGAGCGATTTGGAAGTACCTGGGCTCTCACCGGCGGCTAGCGCGTAGTCCTTCCACGACGAGAAGAGGTCTGCTGCCGTCTCCCATCGGTGGTCGTTGGCGGGCTCAACCACGGTCTTGTCTGCGAGCCACTGGCCAACAAAGTCCTGGTCCTCGAAGTATGCGGCAGTGGCGGCGAGCACGCTTTCGGGTGGGCGCAGGCCGTGCTCCTGCCATTCCAAACAGCCCTCAATCATCCACCGCAGGATACCGGGCCACTCACGTTTCAGCTTGGCTTCGAGATCCCGGTCGGGGTTGGACGGCTTCACGGTGAAGGGGACGATATTGAAGCGTCGCCGCGCGGCGTCATCGACGTTGTGTAGAACCGGCTGGTGGTTGCCGACTATGGTCAGCTTGAACTGTGGAGTGAACGTGAACGGGTCCTGTCGCATGTAATTGGCCGTGATGGGGTCGCCCCCCGTCATCTGCTTGATCCTAGCCTCCGCCCATGCGCGCCCCTCCTCGGTTTCGGAGGCTGTCACCATGCGGGCGCCGTCGAGCATCGCGAGGAAGGTGAGATGTTGGCTGGTCTTCGACGCCGTGAAGACGTCCATCGCGGCTATCGTAGCGTAGCCCCCGAGGATGCCGGAGACGCTGTTCAGGAAGACCGACTTCCCATTTCCCCCTGGTCCGTAAAGGAAAATCAGCGCGTGCTCGCGCGTGGACCCGGTTAGCGAGTAGCCGCACCATCGCTTCAGGAAGGCGACCATCTCAAGGTCGCCCCCTGTGGCTTGCCTCAAGAAGCTCAACCAAGTTGGGCAGTGGGGCGTCAACGCAGGCGCGACCGCCGTGACGCGCGTGATCCTGTCCGACGGATGCGGGTCGTCCACTTCTCCGGTGCGCAGGTTCACCGTGCCGTTCGGGCAACCAAGCTGCCAAGGATCGGCATTCCATTCGTCGGCATTGACCGCGTGGACCGGATCGCAGCGCGCCATACGCTCAACTCCGGTTGCGAACGACGCCCTTCGCAACTTGGCCTGCATGTCTTGCTTTAGGCCCTCTGAGGCTGTCCTGGCGAGTTCTCGGCAGTAATTGAAAGCTTTGCCGGTCCCTTCTTTGCCCCAGTGGTCGCCCTGCCACCCGTACCAGGTGTTGGCGTCGTGATCGAACTTGAGGTACTGACCATGCGCCTCCGTGAAAGCACGGGCCACCCCATCCTCCGACGGCTCAATAAAGCCGGGCAGCTCCACGTAGCGCGGGTTTGAGGAAGAGGCGTCGAGGGCACTCACGCGGCTCTCCGCATCTTGCTGAGAAGCCCATCTCGCATCGCCAGGCGCATCGCTTTCATTGCGGCGGACGCGTATCCAATGAGCTCTTCTTCGGAGGCGCTTTCTACCCAAAGCTCGGCATCGCCAGGGTCGAACATCGGATAGGGTCGCGAGGGCCGCGGAGAGGCACCTCGAAGGAAGCGCTCGGCATCCTCGGATTCCAAACTCTGATAGGCGGCGGCGGTCAGCAGAAGGCGCTCATCGCGGGCGAGACGGGTGCGAAGAACCAACACAGCGCCCGCCCAGGCATCGAGATCCGACGCACCGAGCGTCAGCGCGTAGCCGATCATCCGCGCGACACGCTTGTGATCCGGGGCGGCGAAGCGAGACATGGCGGAACGCTTGTCTGGCCGTGACCGCAGCTCATGAACCCGCGCATTCGAGAGGCTCTGCATCACGCGGCCCTCCCGACGAATTCCATCAGGGTCGCGCGCTCAGCGGCTTCGATAGCCTTCAACTGCTTGAGCTCGTTCTGCGGCAAGTGGAGTTCGATTGCGCTGCGCACCATCTCGCGCAGGTCGTCCGGCGGTATGGCGTCGAGTTCGGCGGCTATGTCATGGGGCCAGGCCATGTCTGCCGCCGTTTTCCGCTTGGGCTCGCGGGTCGGTAGGTTCATCGCGCGCACCTGGCCAAGGGAGAGGCCAAGGTTGATGAACGAAACCGGTACGTCGAGCTCGTCGCCGAACCGCTCGACCTTTTCGCGCAGACTGTCGGCGGCGGACTGGCCCGACCTGTCGAAGTCATAGAGCGCATAGACGTGGAGCGTTCGACCCGTATCCCTAAGGCGGGCCACAGCTTCATAAGCAAAGGTCTCCGACGTGTAGCCGCCTGTGGGCATCAGCGACACGTCGTATTCAGCGGTTACCGGGTAGAGAACGCCAGCCAGGGCCGATTTTTCAATCCAGATTTCCACTTCATCGAATGAGTCCGCCCACAGGCTCTTGCGGTAGAGCCGGGCAGTTTCTTGCAGCGCATCTTCCCAGCCGTCATGCGTCCTGGGGCGGCGCGTGTAGCGCGTGGCATCGGATATCGTATTGTACGGCAACCGCCCGTCGCGGCGCAGGTTGAGGACGTGCCGCTGAACCTTCGCGTAGCTCGCCTCGGTCTTGTCGATGCCGGGGAGATGAGCGACTTCCGCTTGATAGTAGAGGCCGCGTACCGTCATGGGGCCATGCGCCAGCGCGTATTCGATGTAGAAGCGCGCACGCTCTTCCATCTCGCTCTTGCTGGCACGACGGCGCTTTACGGGGCTAGCCCTGTAAGCCTTCATCACGCCGCCTCCGCTTTGGGAAGTCGCACGACGACAGAGCGCAGGACGTATCTGGCATGAGTGCCGGAGAACGGGCCGCCGTGCTTCTCGGTGACGGTTTCGATGTCGACACCTTCGCCGCGCAGGACCCAAATGTAATGGCTCCAACGGGGGCCTGGAGTGTCAATCGGCGTGCAGCCGCGCTCCGAAGCTCTCATGAGCTCTTCCAGAGCCCATTGGACGCGTCCCGACACTTCGATCACGATGACCGTATCGTTGGTTTGCTGGATTTCGTAGCGCCCGGTGCGCTTCTTGTTCTGCTCGAATTTCACTTTCCGTTCCTTCTTTTCTTGAAGGACCGGGTCGAAGCGACTATTGTTTGGCTATTCCACAAGCCCAACGAATGCGCCCCCGCCCGGTCTATTGATCGGACGGGTTCGCTATGCGGCGTCGCGGCTTTCGCGCTCCGCCCGCTCGATGGCTTTTTCGATGTCGCTCAGCCGCCAGCGGGACATGCCGCCAATCTTGATCGGCTTCGGCAAGGTGCCGTCACCGACGCGGCGCCAGAACGTGGGTTTGGAGATGCTGAGGAAAACGGCGCATTCGCGCTGGCTCAATAGGGGATCTGGGTTTTCCATGCTCAATCCTTTCGATCCTGCGGTCATCCCGCTTGAAACTGATTGAGCTACTCCTCTCCGGTTCTCCCTCTTCGGTCACTGATAGCTAGGCTAGAAAATCCACCCCTCGCTATCTGCTCTGTTCTTCCAGGCGTTCATCGTGCTCGCTGGATCCCAGTCTTTTCCAAGAGCTAATATAAGCTCGCTCAGAAAATCTCCGAAGTCTCCAGAAGCCGCTTTAGGTGCTTCTACGCCCTTCAGCCTTTTCCACAAATCGCGTGCTTCTCTGACGACCTTAGCTTTCCTCCAAGACTCGCCGTCTCTTGCGTGCGGTGTGAGAGCTGTCATTGAGTGCTGTTCGAGAGCAGCCAAGCCGGCTGCAAGTGCCGAACCCTTCTGAGAGGCGAGTGTACTGGCGAGGGACGGATCGTCTGCGCTGGCTCCAATGAGACCGGCAAGGGCGTTTCGCACAAAGAGCTCTACCTCGCTGTAGGTCTGGATTGGTTCACTTTTTCCATCAGTCGAAGTAAAGAACACTGCACAGTAAGCGGATGGATTCTTCGCGCGAGTATCTGACGCTTCGTGTTCGAGACTTCGCCTGACATCTGGATGTAAGGCTTGATAAGCGAGCAATGCCTGCCTCAAACCTTTTTCAAGGTTTTTCAGCGCCTTCTTTTGCTCCTTAATGTCCGCGACATGGATGTCATCGTCATCGAGCATAACGTTTGGCTCTAAACGCAGCCATTCGAACGGGCTTAGGTCCTGGTCCGGAAAGAATTTGAGAATTACATCTACTACCCTTTCGCTTGTGAATGGACGTGGATCAAACAATTGTTCTGGCTTGTTCAAAGGTCAGAACCTCCGCGCTTTTTTCTGCCGCAACGAAACGGCCCCATCTTTCCATCAACGCCAGGCGCTGTTCGAGATAATCAGTCCTGCTGTAAGCGCGCTGGACTGAGCTCCCAACGGTGTGCGCGAGGACAGTTTCAGCAACCTCGTATGGCGCGTCCGTCGCCTCAGCGAGCCAGGTTCGCAAGCTGGATCGAAAGCCGTGTGGGCGCGCTTCCATCCCACGACGCTCCATCAACCGTGCCATGGTCGCATCGCTGATTACGCCCTTCCGCACGCTTGGGAACAGGTAGCCGTCGCGGCTATGTGACATCGCCAACTCGACGGCCTTCTGCGCTTCGATTGATAGCGGCACCCTGAAGTCGGACGTCTTGCCCTTAGCGCCCTTCATCAGCTCAGCGGGAATGGTCCAAACATCGCCATTGATTTGATCTACGCGAAGAAACCGGAGTGGGCGGGATCGCACCCCCGTCAGAATGAGTAGGCGAAGCGCTAGGTGAGTGACCGTCGGCTCCGCGAGGGTTGCATAGAAGCTCGGCACCTCTTGCCACGCCATAGCCGGGATGTGTTGGGCTTCATGGCGGCTCTTCCCGAGAAGGGCTTTCGCCTTAGCAACAGCTTGGAGGTCTACGTCCAGCCCGAGCGCAGCACCGTGGCGCATCACAATGTTGAGCCGGTCCAGCGCCTTGCGGGCAGTGTCCGCCTTTGTGTGCCACAGGGGTGCGATGGTCGTTCGGATATCTTGCTGATCGATATCTTCGACCGGCACCCTGCCAAGCTTAGGCAGGACATGGAGCCGGAGCGGTGAAAACCATCGACCGGCCTTGCCATCGTCTTTGAGTTGAGCTTGTCGCGCGGTGAAGGCGTCTTCGGCGACTGCAGCGAGCGAATTGTCGACACGCAAAAGCTGGCGGCGCTCTTTCTCGCGCTCCTTGATGGGATCTTTGCCCGCCGCCACCAGCGGGCGCCACCTATCAGCAGCCTCACGCGCAGCTTTCAAGGTGACGTCACCGAGCGCCCCGAGGCCCATCTCACGGCGGCGTCCATGGATGGTGTACCGCAGCACCCACTTCGCGTTTCCTTCAGGCGTCTTGAAGAGCCATAGGCCCGCGCCGTCGCTGTACTTGCCAGGACCAGCCTTCTGGACCTTTACATTCGACAGCTTGTTCCTCGGTCTCGGCACAGTCCACTCCTCAGTCCACCTTCAATATGTAGGATAGGATGAGACGGTTTGCTACGTGCTGAAGTCGGTTTGATACTGATTTATGGGCAGGAATCGTGAACGTTGAGAAATGGCGCGGCAGATTGAGACGGGTTGCTACCACAAGATATTGGAATTCGTTGCCTCTCCTGGGCACCAGTCTTCCCGAACATAGCCGTCCAAAGCCTCGGAAAAACAACAGCTTTCCGGGTATTCTCCTGGACATAGATGACCGCCTGTACCCAGGAAATCGCACCCATTTCTGGGTAGCGAACTGGGTAACGGGCGCCAAGATGTGCCGCGGAGACCCGTTGCCCAGATGTCGCTGTCTGACCTGAAGATTCGCAGGGTAAAACAGAAAAATAAGGCCTACCGACTCAGTGATGGCTTGGGCCTCTATCTCCAGGTGCAGAAAACAGGTTCGAAGCTTTGGAGAACGGCTTCGGCACAGTACTGCGGCGCCTTGGCTACTCCGGAGACGAAGTCACGGCGCACGGGTTCCGAGTAACCGCCAGCACGATCCTAAACGCCCGAGAGTACAAACCTTATGTGATCGAAGCGGTGTTGGCCCACCAAGACTCTAACGAGATCAGACGGACCTAAAACCGGACAACGTACTCAGAGCAGCGGGTGGAGCTGATACAGGTTTGGGCGGATCTGTGCCATGAGTTCAAATCCTGAAGTGGTAAGTCAGCAAGAGACCACCAAGGTCCAAGCACGGGAACTGTGTCCGCGTCCCGGCAACACATTTGCGACGCGATAGGGCACAGCTTCGCAAGCCACTGTCTGTCACTTGCTGATCCCGGTGAAATCCCGCCTGTTCGGTTCGCGACCGAACAGACGCCGCTCAAAACTCCCGATTGACGCATTCGCAACGGGACAGTGAGACTGGCGCCCGGGGGAGCCAATTCGGAGCGGGACTATGCGCGTCGCTGAATTCACGACCTTCAAGGTGAATCGGAAGGAGCCGCTGGCCACGCTGGTCTCGCGGATGCTCGAGGCGGTCGATGCCGCGGGTATGGCGGACCGGCATATCGCAGCTGCATTCAGCGATACCCCCGTCGAAGGCTCCGTCTCGGCGGTCGCCCGCGCGCTAAAGAGGATGCCCGAGCTGGCGCCCTTCGCAACCGAGGGCTCACCACGCCTGCTGACCAATATGGAGGATGGGCCGAAGCCGGGCGAAACGATCCCGGACGAGACGATCCTCGCGCTCGCCGCTGGCGTCCCGCGATCCTTGCCCTTCAACCAGATCTCTCTATCGATCACCGGGCCCGGCTTCGGTTCGGGCTTAGCGGTCGACCAGCTTGGCGAGAGTCCGCCTGGCATTACGATCGGCGACTCGTGGTGGGTCAATGGGCGGCTGCGGAGCGTGCAAGGCCTGTTTGTGTTTGAGGCTGATCGCGCTGCACCGGTCTTGCCCGACCTGCCAGCCAACATCGCAACCATATACGCCGCTTGCGGGAAAGTGGAAAAGAAGAAGCAATTCGTGGTTCCCGGCACCGAACTGGCGGGCCCCATCGGCGACCCCGCCGCAGTGGTCGAACGTTGGCGCGCGCGCATTCCGGAGATAGCCGCGCGGATGCCGCACGATTTACCGGATGCGGGCGCGGCGCTTGAGGCCCATGGTGTCGGCGCCACGTCCGATGTCGGGCCGATGAAGCCCGCGCTCACCCGCGCGTTCAAGCCGCTCGGATACAGCTGTAAAGGGGGCCATGGTGTCTTCGAACTCACGCGCCGCACGCCCGCCAACACGACGCTCTTCCTCTCCCTGGACGTTGGCACTTGGAGCCGGAGCATCACCGCCTCGCTGGACGTGACCGCGCTGGCTGGCGCGGCGCGGCTGATCCTGCCCGTCACACCACGGGAGGGCGGGCCGATGCAGTACGCCATCGGGGGGCCGGAGGAGTGGAAGCACATCGTTGCCAACCTCGCCCATATGGTGGCGGCGCTTGAGAGAGGGCTTGTACCGGAGTTCGAGGCGGCTGCCGGTCCCACGCCAGCCTGGTATGCGCCGTAACGCACTGGCCAAAGGGCGGGACGCGCGCCCAGCGCGCTTCGGTCGAGGGCCTCGTGCTCGTCGCCCATCGCCTGCTCCGTGCGGGAGGTCTGGTCGAAATCCAGTCCATAGGGGTGCATGTCCCCTTCATCCGCCGCGAAGGCCATCTATCCGGCGGAACATTGTCGATCTGTCCGCTTTGACGCGGGCTCTGCCAGCACATCTACGACATCCTGGGAGAACGGCTGATGCCGCGCATACCGGCGCGCTGCGAAGAGCATGATGTCTCTGGGAAAGCGATGGGGCGCGAAAAGGCAATCCGCGCGGCATGCTGGACCGCCAGGAAAAAACCCCAGCTGTTAACCTCAGGTACTGCAACAGTCCCGCTGACAGGGGCTCAGACGATTGAGAGGACCTTGCGAAACCCGATCTCTTTTGCGGCATCGGTGGGAGACACCCTTGTCGGAGCATCAATGACGCTCACATTGGCGTGGGGGCGATGCGCCCAGGCCGAGGCGCGACAGACAAGGACAGAGATGTGCGGTTTCTCAGAATCGTCCTCGTAACCGTTGGCGTCGTTTACCTTGCCAATCTCGCCGGAATGTTCGTGCTGCAACGGCAGATCCAGTATTTGCCATCTCAAGATAACCCGCGACCCGAAGCGGTCGGACTGACCGGCGTGACCGTTGAGACGCTCGCGACCCAGGACCGAGAGACTCTCGTGGCATGGTACGCACCGGCCGACCAAGGGCGGCCGACGCTTCTCTTCCTGCATGGGAATGGCGGCGAGATCGGAGACCGATCCGCGCGCTTCGCCGCCTATCGAGACGCCGGGCTCGGCGTCCTTTTCCTTTCCTGGCGCGGCTTTGGTGGGAGCACAGGATCACCGAGTGAGGAGGGCTTCGTTACAGACGCGCGCACGGCCTATGATTGGCTTTTGGCGCAGGGTCTCGCGCCGCAAGACCTTGCCGTGGTGGGCGAGTCGCTTGGCACAGGGGTCGCCGTCCAGCTTGCAGCCGCGCAGGAGGTCGGGGCGCTTGTTCTTGGTGCCCCCTATGATGCAGCGGTTGAGATCGCGGAGATGCGCTATCCGTGGCTTCCCGTTCGAGTATTGATGCACGATCAATACAGCAGCATCGAGCACATCGCCGCGGTGACCGCCCCAACACTCATCCTTCACGGCACCCAAGATCGCGTGATCCCCTATGCCTCGGGACGGCGGCTCTACGACGCCACCACTGCGCCGACGACGTTCATGACGCTTGAGGGGGTCGGACACGAAGCGCTGAACCTGCCCGCACTTTGGGAGGCGGAGATCCGCTTTCTAAACGAAGTCTTTGAAAACTAGATGCGTGCGCGTTTTCGGCGAGCGCAACGCTCGCAGAGGCCTTCTGGCCTGCCCGCCGCGCTCAAAGATCAAGGGCGTCCACCATGAAGAGCTCGGTCTCTGCATCGAGGCGCACCGCTGTCAGGCGGCCCGTGTAGTAGGCGCCCGTGTCGATTCCGATCCTGCCGGGCGTGACCACGGGATCGGGATTGTCCCAATGTCCGTGAACAATGCGGAGGCCATCGGGCGCGCCCAACTCCAAGAATTGCGATCGTCCCCAGAGGAGCGCTGACGCCCTCTGCTCGTCTAGCGGCTTTTGCGGGTCGATCCCGGAATGGGCACAGATCACGTCGCCTGAACGGAATAGCTCGACGCTTTGGCGCAGAAAGTCGATGTGATGCGCCATGGCATGGGCCAAAGCAGCCGCCGTCGCCCGGAGTTCATCGGCCTGTGCGGTCGCTGTCGGCGCGGCGACGCCGTAGCTGCCGATGGTTTGCCGCCCGCCAAAACCGAGCCACGAGGCCCCGCGTTCGGGATCGTCTAGAAAGTCAAGCAGGGCGGCTTCATGGTTTCCGCGGAGGCACACAACCTGGGGCCAGGTCAGCCACGCGGCCAGAGCTGCGTCAATCACGTCACGGGTATTGTCACCCCGATCTATGAGATCGCCAAGGAAAACCAGGATTGCATCGCGGCCGTCCTCCTGGGCATCGGCGTCCGCTTTGAGCTTCCAGAGCAGGACTTCGAGCAGGTCGTAGCGACCATGCACGTCTCCCACCGCGTAGATCCGGTGCGCCGGATCCGGCCGGGGCGGTGGCGGAGGGGGCTCGGGCGGCCCGGCGGTTTTGCGGCGCAACCAGGAAAACATCTGGTCTGGCTCCCACTGCGGTGCGCCGCGCAAGCGATCTTCGGACCGGGGCGCGGCTTTGGTGCCGAGGGCTTCGGCATGGTTATCAATGGGCTAAACGCGGAAGTCGCGCCTGTCCACCGAAGCGGCGGCTGGTGCGCGGCCGATGGCCAGTAAGAAACTGCCTTTCGGCGGTGTCAGTTGCGGTTGGCCTGTTCGATTGGCGCGCGGCTTGCCCTGTCCGATCGGGTAAAGCTCTGCGCCCATCCGAGCCCCATCAAAACCGCAAAGAGGGCAGCCACGCCGGGTATCTCCAGGGAAAAGTCGACCGTGGCATGCGCAGCGGCCAATGTGAAGACGCTGAGCGCCAGCGCTGGCGCGGTGCGGTCCGTCCGGCGCACAAAAAGTCCAGTTAGAAGCCGCGCCCCGACCATGCACAGAACGAAGTAGAACGCGGCCGCTGCAGGCAGGCCCATCTCGTAGGCGTTGCCGAGGTAGCTTGAATGCGCGTTGCCCCATTCGAGGCGCGAGACTTCGAGCGGCACGTGGGCGCGGAAGGTATCCTCAAACGCGCCAAGCCCCTGCCCGAGCCATGGTCGCTGTGGGATGAGGTCAATCAGTGTGGCGTAGACGACGAAGCGGAACGCGCTGCTCTCGCCGCCCGCCAAGATGCGATTGAAGGTCCCCGTCCCTAGAGAGAACGCACCCACCCCAAAGAGTAGCGCAACAACGACGCCGCATGCGATTGCGCCGCCGGCGCCGCGCCACCGTTGCGCCCCAAGGAGCACCGCAAGACCGACGACAGCTGCGACGCCTCCGGCCCGCGATAAGCTTAGCGAGACAGCTGCGCCGCAGAGCAAGGCGTTCAAAGCGTGGATCCAAGCACCGGAGAAAAAGGTCTCCAAACCGTTGCGCAGCGCATTCAGGCCCTTCGTCTCGTCCGACGGCTGCGTCGTGTGGAGGTAAAGCGCGACATTCACCAGCATGCCGAAGCCGGCATAGGTGGCGAAGTGATTGCGATTTACGAAGCTCGCCGTGATGTGCGTCTGGCCACCAGCGTCAAGACCGAGAAGCGGATTGGTTCCGCTGAGGCCGGCGGCAATCCCGTAGCTGGCATAGGCTCCGGAAAAGATCCCGATCGCACGGAGGTAGGCCCAGGCGCGGTCGTTGCTGAGGGACGCGGCCGCCATGATCCACGCGATCAACCCGTAGGTGGCAAGACGGAGCGCGATATGCACGCCTTGCCCGGGATCGGCACTGATCCGTGGGACCGCGCCCTCGGGCGCCGCCGCCCACGCGGGATGGGCAAGTTCCGGGGGTGCGGGCCAAACCGCCTGCAGGACGGCCCAAGACACGACGCAGCTGTAGATCACCGCGAGCGGCAGCGCGATGCGAAGCGCGCGCGCTGGATTTCGCACGAGGTGCAATGCGAGTTGGGCCGCACCCAGTAGAAGCACGAGCGCCGCCATCATCGTCCACGCCACGGGCTGATTCCCGCCCTGAACGAGAACAACAGCCCCGGTCAGAGCGAGAATCGCCCAGCCCAGGCCGCCCTGGACGCGCGCCCATGGCCCTTCAAAGCAGGATTGAGAGTACAAGTCGCTTTCTGCTTCGGCAAAAGACACGGGTTACGGGTTGATTTCTGCGTTGTATGCGCAACGTCAAGCGAATGCACAGTATGGGCAAAAGGTCGCACCTCAGTCAACGTTTCCAGTCTGCGGAGCTTTTTTGGGGGCATTCATTAACAGATCATTAATATTGCTCGTCGATCTTGGGATCGCGGTTGGGTCTTCTTTATGGCTACAGGCTGCGTGGTGATTTATCTCGCAAAAAGGACTGGATTTTCATTGCTTCGCGTTAAGACTTACTCTCTAGCAATACTGGTATCGCTACTAAGCTTGATCGGGACACCGATTCCAATCGCGGCAAGTGCGCAAAGCGTCAGTTTCGATGCTAAATTGAGCGAATTGCGTCAGCAGGCGCGTGCTCTCGTTAATACTCGTATTAACCATTTGCGCGAACGACAAGGACCGCTGCGCGACATCGTATTCGACGTCACTCGAACACGCGATGCCCGCCAGGCTGCCTCTGCTGAATTATTGAGCGTTCGTGTTCGATTGAGTTTGCTTCGAAGAAGCAGGGCTCGACTTCCGGACATGAGCGATGCGCAAGTGCGTCATTTGCTTATTCTGCTGATGAGGTTCAATAGCCCGTCTCAGATAGTAATAGGGCGTTTAGAATAGGTATTCCAATTTTGCTCGGCTTAGATCTCTTCAAAAGGCCTGTAGCCGCATAGGACCAACGGGAGTAAGATCCCAGCATCGAGGGCACTTTCAGGAAGACCGATATTCATATCAGTCTTTTTGAATATCGCTTAACACCCGTTTAAGTAGATCGTGATTATGAGTTCCAATGACCAATAGATCTCTTTCGTAATTGCTTGCGTATGCAGCAGGTGTTCCGAGCGTCTCTCTCAAGTCGCTTACGAAGAAGACTCTGGCCAACGCCAAGTCAACGTGATGGGGCGCGAGCGCGACGGACCGGAGGTATGACCCCTCGGCGTTATGGAGGTCACCCAGGGCAAGAGACGCCTGTGCAAGTCCTTGCCAGGCAAGCGGATTTGACGGATCGAAACGTAAGCTCTCGGTAAGATAAGTTGCTGCCAACTCTAGGCGCGCTGTTGCAACTTCATAAGACGCAGCGCCCACGTCGCCCCCTTCCCCATCGAGGAGAGCGAGGTCCGCGTTGAGAAACCCAGATCCTGTCTGGAAAAGATATGCACCACGATCATACATCGCGGGAATATGCCGTAGACGACTTCCCCCCGTCACGCCAGCCAGCAAGAGCTGATCGTTGAAGGCGGGCGCCTGATGGATAACGCTATTGTATGCGACAAGTGCGGGGAGCAACAACGAAAGGAAGCTTAGAAACGCTGCCACTCTTGCTAAGAGACTAGCCATTGTGTTGCTCAACCTAACTCTCCGGAATGGAAATGCACCGTCTTATCCTGAAATAATTTCAAAAAATCGTAAGATCAAACAGGGGATCATCACTGCGTTTCAGGTCTTCTGACGTCTTGGATCTGAAAGGATCTATGCCAAGGGCGTATCGGGAACGCACGCTTTGGAAGCGAGTAGCTCTGCACATCTTTTGAGCGACTCCGAGCAGGGCTTATCAGTCCTCCAGGACACCCCTCGTAAAGCCTCATTTACCACGAGTCCTTGACCGCATCTAGCAAATGGATAGACACAACTTGAATCAATTCTACCAAGAGCTCGCAATGCCCGTAGATCTACAGTTGTCAGTGCCACGAGCATTTCAAGGCCCTTCGCGGCACAGGTATTCAGAACTTGATGCGCCTCCAGCGCATTGGTCGTTTCGCTTCCGTGCCTGCAAAGCAGTATTGGACACAATCATGGCAGCCATTGCGCTTCCATTCATTGGATTCGTTGCATGCGCTCTACTGATCATTAACCCATTTCTTAACCCGGGACCGATCTTTTTCCGTCAAGAGCGGCTTGGGCAGTACCGTAGGCCCTTTTTGGTTTGGAAATTTAGGACGATGCGCGAGGCAGCGAAGACGACGCGGCCGCGCTCAGCGGAAGATGCCCTCGAAGTGGAACGGATTACCCCCCTCGGTCGCCTCTTACGACACAGCCGTATCGACGAGTTGCCGAACTTCATCAACGTGATGAATGGGGAAATGACCGTCATCGGACCGCGTCCGGATAGCAGCGACCACGCCAAGCAGTACCTCCGGTCGATCCCACACTACGCGTACCGCTACATGGTCAAACCCGGGATTACGGGCCTCGCCCAGGTCGAAGCCGGCTATGCAGAGGGAACCGTGGCGACGGTCCAGAAGGCGCATTACGACCAACTTTACGTTGAGACGTCGTGCGGGCGGCTGGACCTCTGGATAGCCCTGCGGACGGCATACGTCGTCCTCACCGGAACTGGAGCGAAGTAAGCGATGAACGTGCCGTCTGCCGTCTCCTCCCCCTGTCACGCCAACGACGTTGAGGTATGCGATTGTTGGTTTCTTGCGCAGCTTCGGCCCAACCAGGCAGAGCGCGCAAAGGTCAACCTGTCCCGCCAGGGCTATGGCGTCTTTATGCCGAACGTCTTGGAGAGCCGACGCCACAGGGGGCGGATCAAGGAAACGCGCGAGCCGCTCTTTCCGGGCTATCTCTTTGTCCGAATTCTTGCGTGGCAAGAATGGCGACCGATTGTCAGCACCTATGGTGTGTCGCAGCTCGTCCTCCAGCGCCCGCATCGGCCGCAGCCGGTGCCCGTCGAGGTGGTCGCGGCGTTACAGAGACGGACGCAGACCGACGGCGTCATCGTGCCGGAAACGGAAGTTGTGCCTGGGGATATTGCACGCATCACTGCGGGTCCCATGAGCGGGTTCCTGGCGCAGGTCGAGCGCCTCGACAGGCTCGGAAGAGTCGGCGTGTTGTTGGAAGTGATGGGGCGGAGCGTGCGCGCCGAGGTCACGGCCCGGTCGCTTCAGCGCGTCCCGGCATGATGGCCCCGGGTTCTAGCGTGTCGAGGCCGCCACAACAGCACCACCGCTGTAGCGCAAACGTCACTCTGCCGTTTGGGTCCGCGTTGGGGGCGTCGCAAGTCATTGAGAATAGCGGCCTGAGCGGTACTCTGACGGAAAGTCTCCGCAAGTGAGACGTCAGAGGCAGAGTCAGTATTATGATCACGCGCCGCAATGCGCTGCTGTGCAGTTGTGCCGCTTTTGTAGTGGCAGGCTGTGCAAACAGCCGATTCCCAGTCACGCGACCGGGCCAAGAGGATTTGCCCTCGCGCGACATCACGGTGATCCGTGTGACCACGGATAACATCGCAGCCTTTCGAGAGCCGGTACGCCGGCCATCGGCTCAGCCGGGTGCAAACCCGCCGCCATCCGTCGGACGCTACACCTATCGATTGGGCCCTGGCGACCGCCTTGAGATCACGTTTTTCGCCGATCCTGCGGGCGTCACAGACACCACGCAGTTCACGCCGAAAGCGAGTGCTGTCGTCGACGAGACGGGGCGTTTCTTCTATCCCTTCCTTGGAAGTGTGCGCGCCGAAGGGCGCACCGTCGGGCAGGTCCGTTCTGAACTCACCACCCGGCTGGAGGAGTTCTTTGCTTCGCCGCAAGTCGAAGTCGCTGTCGAAGAGTTCAACGCCCATGACGTGATTGTGGGCGGCGCTGTGCTCACGCCCGGGCGGCAATCGCTCACCAACATCCCGATGCGGTTGGTCGATGCTGTGAACGTTGCTGGGTTGGCCGCGGATGCAGACTCTTCGCGGATCGAGATACGCCGCGGTGGCAGCCGCTTTGAGGTCAACTTGTTGAGCTTTCTGGCCAACGGGAGTCCGCACGACAATCCCGTGCTTTTGCCCGACGACTTTGTTTTTGTGCCAGTTGCCTCTGAAAATAAGGTGTTTACCTTTGGCGAGATCCAGGTCGGGGAGATCCAGCTTACCCTGGCGCGTAAAACGCTTCTCGAAGTGCTCGCCGAGGCTGGAGGGATTGACCGTGTGCGTGCCGACGCGCGGGGCATCTTTGTCTTTCGCAGAGACGACGCGGCGCGGCGCGGCTTCGATGTCTACCAGTTCAACCTGACCGACGCTGCAGCGCTGGTGCTCGCCGCGGAATTTGGCATGGCGCCGCTCGATATCGTTTTCGTTACAAACGATCCGGCAACGCGTTGGAACGACACGCTTAGCAAGATCATTGACCCATTTGAGAGCCTCATCAATGCAAGATCCACCGGGGAGGTGCTCGCAAACTAGCCCGTGCCGTACGATCATTTGCACTCTGCGCTCACCCTGGCACGAGAGGTGGCGCTTTCTTGCGAGCGTGATCCTTTGCCACGGTTTTGCGGCCTAAAGCGAAGAGGAGCGAAAGCCATGGACCCTTCGCAAGCGTGCGCGCGTTCGCACGGATGCGACACCGACTGCGACCAGGCGCGATCTCTGGTGCGCGCGATTGAGGCCCCATGGAACTGATCAAAACAGTCCCCCCGCCGCCGGCTCCCCCTGGGCCACCGTCGCCACCCCGCTCGCGGAGCAACGTTCGACCCGGGCTGCGACTCGGGCTGCCCGAAGCAAACGACGAGGTTGACCTTCGGGAGACGCTGGCGATCCTCTGGCGTGGCAAATGGATCATGCTGATCTCCCTCGTCTTTTCCGCGATCATTGGGTCATTGCTCACGACGCAGCAACCTGACCTGTACCGCGCGACAACCAAGGTCATGTTCGACGCGCCTCGGGCCAACATCGAAGCGGGCGAAGCGGTCGTGGGAAGCACGACGGCGCAGGCTCCGCTGCAAGATCAAATAGAGGTATTGCGATCCACGTCGCTTATCCAACGTGTCGTGGATGACTTGGGGCTGGTACACGCACCCAGCTTTAATCCGACACTTATCGCCGAGCCGGACTCGTCTTGGCGCGATTGGATAGCCCTCCCGCCGGAGTTTGAGGATTTGCTTGTCGCGGCGGGGCTCCTTCGCTGGCCAGAGCCGCCTTTGCTGCCGCTTGACGCCGCACGCGCCGCAGAACGCGTCAACGACCTCGTAGTGGACAACGTATTACAGGGTCTGAGCCTCGAACCGATCGACAACTCGCGTGTCATTCAGATCAGCTTTCTGTCTTTCGACCCCAGGGTCTCCGCCGCCGTCGTCAACTCTATTGCCGAGCAGTACATCGTCGACCAATTGGAAGGCAAACTGCAGACCTTTCGCTCGGCCACGACATGGCTGACGGAGCGTGTTTCTGAGTTGCAGGACCGTGTCGAGACCACAGAGTCGGCTGTTTTGGCTGCGCGGGCAAGCGCGGCAGAAGAGGTCGGAGCCAGCCTCGACGTGTTGCAGCAAACCCTGAGAGCACGCACCACAGCGCGGGACCTTGCGATGACTGAAGCTGTGGAACTCAAAGCACAATACGAACGGCTAAACATGGCACTCGCATCGCCTCAGGAGATTGGCTCTTTGCCCGAGTTTCGCGATGCACCGAAGATCGAAGTTCTATTACAGCGGGAGGACGAGCTTTTCCTCGAAGATGATCGCCTCGCGGCAACACTCCTGCCCAATCATCCGAGCCGTCAGCGCATCGCCGACGTGGTCGATGACGTCCGCAACAACATCCGGGACGAGGCTGGGCGCATTCTCGAAAACCTGCGCCTTTCGCTCAACGTTGCCACAGCCCGCGCTGCACAGCTCGACCAGGAGATCGCGACACTCGAAGCACAAGAGTTGCAGCTTTCGACACGCTCGGTCGAGATCCGAAACCTCGAGCGTGAAGCGCAAGCCAACCGAATCCTCTACGAAAACCTCCTCGCCCGATTGCAGGAGACGAATGCGCAAGAGGATTTGCAAAGCGCTGATGCACGGATCTTGACGCAGGCTAAGGTGCCGCTTCGCCCCATCACAACCGCGCGAAACCGTACGATGGCCGTCGCCGTTCTGGCGGGCATTGGGACGGGTATTGGTCTCGTCTTTTTGCTCGACAAGCTCAATAACAGCTTTCGCAGCCCCGTTCAGCTCGAAGAGTTGTTGGGGGTTCCGGTTCTGGCGACAGTTCCCAGGGCAGGCACCAGGATGCAGCGAGCGGACGTCGTCCGAACGCTTCGTAGCAAACCGAACTCATCGCTGGCCGAAGCGATCCGCAACTTGCGAACTTCGATCCTCTTTTCCAATGTGGATGCGCCGCCCAATGTCGTGATGTTCTCATCGTCTGTTCCACGTGAAGGTAAATCAACGACCTCAATGCTCACGGCACTCACCTCGCGTCAGATGGGAAGATCCGCCATTATCGTGGACTGCGATCTTCGCATGCCTGCCTTGGGCAAGGTTCTACAGGTATCGGGGGATCGCCCAGGCCTGCTGTCCGTGATCGACGAAAGCGCCGCAATTGATGACGCAATATACGTCGAGCCGGAGACGGGGCTCCACGTGCTGATGACGCAAGCATCCGAGCGCGTTGCAAAAATCAACGCTGCCGATGTGCTCGCTTCAGAGCGGTTCAGTCAACTTATCGAGGATCTTGCTCAGCAATACGATCTTGTCGTGCTCGATACGCCCCCCACTCTCGTCGTGACCGATGCGCGTATCGTCGCTGGCCTCGCCGACGCCGTGGTCTTTTGCGTCCGGTGGGACAGTACGCCCCGTGCTGCGGTCAAGGAAGGTCTTCGAGAATTGGCATCCGTAAACGCCCCGCTAACGGGCGTCGCAATGACCCTCGTCAACGAGCAGCGCGCCGCGCGGTATGCCTATGACGGCTATGCGTATTACAAAGGCCGCTATCGCGACTACTATGAAGCGTGACCGGCCACGTCGATCGCTCCGGAGGAAGCAGCTGAGGCGCCAGCGTTCCCGCCCAAAAAAGAACCGCACGGCCGCGCCTGTACCGGGCCTAGGCCATATTAAGTGCGGCACGGGTCAGTTCGGCCAGAACAGCGTGACCCGCTGGTCCGGGGTGAACGTCATCGGCGTAGTAGGTACGGTTGGTCTCATCACCGGCGTCGCCGATCGACGAGTCCGCGGCGAAATCGATTAGCCCGTCTGCGAAGGATCCGTAATTCGCCCGGAGCCAGGCATTCACGGTCTGACGGTCGTTTTCAAAGCTTGTCGGCGTGCCAGGGTTTGAGCGGGGAAGAACTGTGCACGCAAAGACAGCGTAGCCCAAACCGCGAACATCTTCGCACCATCCCTGATAGTTGGCCTGCGCCGTTGCAGCATCAGCGCCGAAGTAAAGATCGTTGGTGATCTCAAAGAGTACGGCTGTCGAGCCCGGCGCATAATGGGGCGCCGTGTCGTTTGCAGCGCGCCGCTCAGCCGTTGTGTGGGA
The DNA here is from genome assembly GCA_038745585.1 of Pseudomonadota bacterium. Lineage (GTDB taxonomy): Bacteria > Pseudomonadota > Alphaproteobacteria > Rhodobacterales > Rhodobacteraceae > HLUCCA09. Next base: position 51,454 of record JBCDLH010000004.1, on the reverse strand, counting down.
GTTCACGCCAACCTCGATGACCGCCGCGCCTGTCAAGTCTGCGACCAGCGTAGGAAAGTCTTCACCCGGATTGACGTTGAAGCCGTTGACGATGGAGTTGCCGTCAAAGATAATCTTTCCCGGATAGATGGCCGCCGGCGGGTCGTAACTCAGTATGCGTTCGACTGCGTATGTGTTCGATGTCGCCCCGGTCGAGGAGTAGCCGGTCTTGCCGATGCTTCCGGCTTCAACCACGTTAAGGTTGTAGAACGTCGGCAAGGCTTGTGCAGCGTCGTCGCCGTAGGAATATGTCTTGGCTGCATCGATCTCTATAGCGATCAGAACATTGTCCGTTCCGTTCGGCACAAACGCGATTGCATCGCTCACAGCGCTATCGCTGATCGCTTGGCCCAATATCCCCGACCCGCCGAATAGAACCTGCTCTGGTTGTGCCGCGAAGTTGTATGCGTCGTCGCCGCTAACGCCCTTTTGGTGGCCGATATAAACAGCATCTACGGGCCCGCGAAGCTGCAAGCGGAGGTCACTCCGTCCTGCAAAGTCGGCGCCGGGGAAGCGGTTGACGATTGTAATCGTGCTGGTGCTAAAGCTCTTGTCGAGCTCTCGTTGAAAGAGCGTCGATGGCGTGCTTGCTGTGCCCACATGGGGTAGCGACGCAGCCACATCGATTGAAAAGGCGGTGTCATCGTGCCCAATCGAGTTGGTTCCTCGAACGATGATCGTTCGCCCCGAGACTTGCTCAGTTGGGATCCCTTGGAGCAGGCCCGCAACGGACAGCGTCAGGCCGCTCGGCAGTGGATCCGAGCCTGGGGCAAGGACAAAGCTGAGGTTGTCGCCAGTGAAATCGGTGGAAATGTCGAGCGCAGGGATTTCCGTCCCTTCGACATAGCTCTGAGCTCCAACGCCGCCTGCAGCGACAGGCGCCGCGACGGCTTCGGTGACGCTCACAGGTCCGGGCGCCCAGGTCAGACGACCGACTTCGTAAGCCCCCGCTGCAAAACCGGGTACGACTTGTGGAAAGCCCGTCTCCTCAAAGATCTGCGCGTGGCTTAGGTCTGTGTCCCCTGCGGGGCGAATGACAAATGGCATGGGTCACTCCGTGAATGAGATTTCGCCCGCGCCGCCTGACGCGGTTGGGGCGAGAATGGTGGGCGCTGCGAAAACGCCGATCTCGTTTGTGCCACCCGCGATGTTCCAGGCTTGAGCCGCGGTGACGGTCAGCAGAAAGCCGGTCTCATCCGCGCCATAGCCATTGGTCCCTCGGATCAAGATGGTTCGGCTGACAATGGCAGTCGGTGTGCCGGTGATGACGCCGTTGCTGCTAAGCGCTAAACCGGGCGGGAGCGCAGCAGATGTCGACGCGAGCGCATAGCTGATCGGCGCCGTGCCAGAGAAGTCCTGCGCAGCATCGAGTGGTTCGATGGGGCTGCCGATGGCCACAGACAGATCGTCGAGGCCGCCAAGGGCGGCGGGTGCCATAAGATCTGCCGGGACTGTGACGCTCCCATTGACTGTCGCCGACCCGCCCGAATTCGTCGCTTCGACGGTCCATTCAACTTGCGCCGCCCCAAGCGAAGAAGGAACGGCGTAGCTCCACGGTCCGGATCCGACCACTTCAGAGAGGACGTTGGCACCTTCGAGTTCCAGCGCCGTGAGGGCGGCGCTCGCCTCTTCGGAGACGCTGTCCAAGGTGATGTTCAAGACGCGACCAACAAGGTCATGCGACGCCGACAGGCTCGGTGGGGCGTATGAGACATTGCCCGCACCCGCGGTTTGCCAAAAGCTTGCCCCGTCGTTCGATCCGCCTGTTTCCACGGCGCGCCACTGAGCCGCGATTGCGAGGCCATCGTCTGGGGCCTTGGGCGTGTAACTGGCCTGCGGCAGCTCTGCCGGCCCTACAATCCAACGGGACTCGTAGGAAACGGAGCCGCCGCCAGAGGGGACGGCCTGTCCAACGCTCACGGTGTGTGACGTTCCGATCCGAAACGTATCCACATCGAGTGTACCTGGCGCCGTGATTGTAGGCCCGCTCTTTGGTCCGCCGAGTGGTCGCCACCGTCCTAGATCGAAGCCGAACCCAATTCCAAAGCCCATTCCACACCCCCGCTCAGGACACCTCGCCAAGCCTTAACTTCGCGACAGCAATCGGCGTGGGGTTCTAGGGGCGGCGCGTTGAGCGGGCCTTACGGCATCGGGCGGGTGAGGTAACCTCGCATTTACCTCTTCAGTGAAATCGTCAACGGCCCTTGTGCATATGTGGAGTAGGCGCGCCGCTGCGCTGACGACCCCACGGCCTGGTGCCAGATCCGAGTCAGGGAAGGACCAGTGTTTTCGTCGTTGACGCGTCTACGGAGATACTTGGTGTTTGCGTACACAATGCCGTGGCGAGGCTTCAAGAGCGCCCGTGGGCCGTGTTTGCATCTCCAGGTGACGTGCGATGTTCTCCAGAGCATGAGAGGCGAGGAACCGACCAACTGAGCTGTCAATTCAACCGCTCAGCGCTCCAGTCGAACGTTGTCCGAGCAGCCCGAGAGTCAAGACCGCGTTTCTCTCGAACAATCGCCCGCGCCAACCAGAAGGCGCATCTCAGACAGCCAGACCCGCAGAAGAATTGCTCGGTTCAGTTGCTCAGCGAAGAAGGTTTTCATTCGCTCTGACCCTTTGGCATCGCCGCGGGTACGGGCTTTGGCGCAGGACGCTTTTCCCAGAACGAAGCAAGATGGGCTGCGATCAGTGGACGAACGGACCAAGCTGCTTCGATACTCGCGTGGGAATAAACATCGCGGTAGAGCAGAGTGCCACTCGCATCGACATAGTCGCACACCTCTCCCTCGCAAAACGGCTCGAAAAGGTTGAGCACCCGAAGCACACCTTCCGCCTGAAGCGCATCGAGCCGGTCGGCGATCGGTGTCATGCGCTTGAGGGTCTCGTCGCGCGTTAAGAAGCTGCATGTCGAACCGAATGGAGAAAACCACTGCGCCTGACCTCGCTCTGGGCTGCATGCCGCATCCCGCGCGAATGGTAAGGGGCCGAGGACGCTGAGCCCGATGCCGCGGAGGGCTAGTTCGGCTGCAAGCTTACGCAATCCAAGCTCTGCATCGTCGATGAGTCGAGCTCTGACTTGGCTCGCCTCCGCAGGGGAGAATACAGAGAGATCGCTGACTATCACAACCTGATCGTCTTGCGATAGCGTGGCGATCAAATGTGGCACCACGCTAGACCAATAGTAGTCGCTGGCCTTTCGCCAAGGTTGGTCGTTCGGTACGCCTGGCGCGAAAGCGGCGCCCCACGACGAGGTTAGGATTGTCGATATTCCTCGGTTGTGACGACCGTCAAAGGCTTGCACGAAAGCGGCGGAGAAGCTGTCACCGATGACCAAGACACGGCGCTTTGCGCTTTCCAACGGCTCGCCCACGACGCATTGGTCCGCCTTGATGTCTTCTCCGACTTCTTTGTTAGAAGACAACACGCATGCGGAACCGGCCCAAAAAGCGCCAGACTCCGAAGCATATGGACTCTGTAAGCTTGCCGGGCCTGCGGCTATCAAGTCAGCAGGTCGCCCGAGATAAAGGGAGCCCTCTGGTGCGCGAATTAAGAGGAGCAATGCAAGCGCGCTGACACTGAGCAGGACCGCTCCAGCCAAGCCTTCGCGCCAACGCGACGTAGACCACGGTGCCCGACGTAGCGGTTCTTCAACGTAGCGGTAGCTAAGGTGAGCGAGGGCGTACGAGAGCGCCAAAGCAATCACGGCGCTCGCGCCGGACAACCCAACAGTCCATCCGAAGAGGACGACAACAGGCCAGTGCCAAAGGTACAGCGCATAAGAAATTTGTCCCAAATGGACGACTATGCGGGCTCGCAGAATGCTGAGTTGACGAGCGTCCGGAGCGGTCAGTAGGACAAGCGTCCCCGTCACCAACACTGTTGCCAGGAGTGCGACTTGAGGGTCGAGCGGGAGCACACCAGTCAAAACTAAAACAAGCAGACAGAATGCAGCCAGCTTTGCCGAGCCCGCCCATCGCAAGACCGCACCCGGAAGCCGCGCATTGCACAAAAAAAGCGTCGACCCGAAACCTAGTTCCCAAAAACGAAGTATCGGCAGATAAAACGCTGCCAACTCATCCGTTTTCGAAGTCCAAAACCATGCAAGTGCCGAGAGCGACGAAAGCCCTGCGACCATCCCTATCGTACCACGAGCCCCAAGTGCTCTTGCTCCGAGCCATAGCAACAGTGGGAAAACTAGGTAAAACTGCTCTTCAACGCCGAGCGACCACGTGTGTGTATAGGGGTTTAGCTCTGCGCTCTCGGCGAAATAGTCAGATGATTGCGTATACAGCCAAAGATTCGATAAGCCAACGAGGGCAAAGAGCCCTGTCTTTAGGTACGGCCGCGCATTCGATGCAAAGAAGGAAAAGACTATTGCCGTCGTAACCAAACACAGGACGAGCGCGGGAAGCAGCCGCTTCGTTCGTCGGAGGTAGAAGTCGGCCAGGAAGGGTAGCAAGCGGTTTTCGGTACGCCCAGAAAGTGCTCCCGTGATCAAGAACCCAGAAAGAACAAAGAACATGTCAACACCGAGATAGCCACGGGAGAAAATGTGCTCGCTGAAGTGGTTGGAGATCACGGCCAAGACAGCGATGGCTCGCAACCCGTCAATCTCCACACGGTATGTCAGTATCCCCGCACGCGGCATCTCCCCAGGAACGGACAACAGCCTAGCTCTCAAAGGCCGTCGGATGACCGAGATCTCGCTTTTTCACGAGCAGATCGCAAGCAACCACTTTCAGTCTCCTCGCGACAGGATCATCAGCCCATTTCTGCACATTGATCTGTCGTTATATTTCAAGGTTCCTCCTAAATTCAAATGGGTTGACGAGCTTCGTCGCATCCTCAGCGGGCCAAAAGGGACTTGCACTGCAGCAGATCAAAGCTTTAGCCCCATTGGCAATTGGAGAGAAACTTGGTCAATCAGTGTGCTCGTATTGTTAAGCGTCAAAGATTTTAGCATCGAACCTTACAGGACAAAGGTGGGTTCGAACGGCCAGCGTCGCCCATGCAAAGGATGTTTTCCGTTGCATTATTCGAGAGAAAACCCAAATTTTGATCAGCGACGCCACAGCTAGATTGGAGAAAGGTGTCCGGCAGACTGAAAAGTAAAACAGTTGGCGTGAGATGGGTGTGTGAGGCAGGGATCTCTGTGAACGCATCCTTCGCGCCCGGTGTAATGCGTGTCAGCGTCGCACGTGTCGACGTTTGGGCAGCTATGACCATGCCTCAAGAGCAATCCTTCCACAACAGCCTCTGCGTTTTTTATCTACCACAAACAGGAAAGCTCTACTCTCCTTTTCATTTTACATTGGTCGAAGCAACTAGCAGCTACCCTTTGCAATCCAGCCTTCGTTGATCTCGTGCTATGTCACAAATCTCACTGCTAAGCAGATGGGCACACGCTGGCGCCTTGCATTGCGTTTACGCAGTGATCCGCACGGCCGTTGGAACCAACACGCTTCGTTCTGATCCGTTCAATTTAGGCTGCATCGAAGAAGACGTCTGAAAGAGTCAAATCCGGGCTGCTTGCTACATTTCGCCGATCTAGGGGATGGGTAGGACTTTTGGTCGGTCGATCCCATGTAAAGCGATCATTTCGGAGGAGGCTTAACTCCAATACTCTTGGAATACTGATCCCAAAATGCGTTTCTACACCACAGCAATTGTTGGGATGCAGGTGCACTGGCGTATGATCACGCGTCAGATGATGCAGAAAGCGCTCATAGATACGATTGCCATTGACTGTGAACACTTCGTGCATCTGGTGGAGTTCGACAACGATGATTCGAAAACGCCGCAAGACGTCGGCCGGCGTGTCCAGTATGACATCTAGCTCAGCGCCTTCAATGTCCATCTGCAAAAGCAGGTCGTAGTCAGCTGCCGCAACTTGACTGGTGACCCAATCGGAAAGGCGCATGGTCTGCGGACCGGTTGATGTGCCAAGGAACTTGCGCACGAAGGTAAAGTGCGGGTCATCTACGGGCGGACCCTCGACGCTCGCGTCGGCAAGAAAGCAGCGAATACCAAGGCGTTGCGCTAGGTCGCGTTCAAAGTCGGCGACGTCAGAAACCCCAGGGGAGAAACAGGCAGAGAGCCCGTCCAAATCGTCGGGAACAAGATAGCCCCCGTCGTGATCGCCGCCAAGGCGAACCAGCCTGTGTCCCACGTCTCTGGGAAAGAGGCATGCAAGGGATTTCCGTACGGCCCCCGGATCAGCAAGCGATGTGCGCATTTGTCCGCGTCGTTCCAAGAGAGCATCAAGATATCCCTTCAAGAACCGACCGATCCACATGCGAAGAAACAACCGGACGGAAAAGGCCCGGACGCGGTCGCAAAACTCACATATTCCGCGTGTTCTCATACGCGCGACTCCGCTTACTCGCTGGAGCTAAGCGCGTAATTGGTTAAGAATCGGTTAACGAGCCTGGGCGGCCGACAGATTTGGACACAACTGAGGCCCCAATCACCAGCCAGAATTCTGTCATTGGTAGAGCATCTGGGTGTACAACGCCTATTGAAGCGACTCCTTGCTCGGCCGCTATAAGTTCAGTGGCAAAAAACTACCTCGCGCGTCCATCCGTCGACCGACTTCGAGCACGATTCAATTTAGGGTTGAATGTAAGACCTTTTATGATAATCACTGTGTCAGCGAGCGCTCCAAAACTGGATAGCATGCTCATGACTGCATGATACTCATCATTGCGTGCCCACGGTAAGCTGGAGTGCGGTAGCTATCTTCTACTATTGGGCGAGATCTATGGAATTGAGTTCACTTACAGCGCGGAGTACGGCTCAATCAGCGGGACAAACATCTATTGCCTGGCAATTCTTGGAACATGGGTTGGTTGTGAAAAGACACCGATTGCTCGTCCACCTGGTGCGAGTCTCAATTGCCTCAAGATCCGCCTTGTCCAGACAAAAGAAAATCCCATAAATATACAGACACCTAAGCGCACTCAGCTCTGATAGCTAAGCTTATGACATTATCATTTCGCAACGCCATCTGAAAACAAGAAATAGCATAATATTTTCTCATTGAGGCGCATTCAAAAGTTGAAGCGTCTTCCTTATGAAGGCCCCGCTTCAATGAGAAAATGGCCGCCATGCCCTCCTTCAGCTACACTTTTTTCTGAAGGAGGTTCACCTTACACAATGTGGTCTTTGTTAGATCGCCACAAACAAGTTAATGCATTCAAAGTCCTAATTGCGATGATCTTAGGCGCTCTTTCATCTACGCTTGGTGGATTGATCGTACACGGTCTTGCCGTGCTGGTGACGTCAGAGATGCAAAATGGCTTCGAGCTTGTTACTTTGATGCCAATCATAGGCGTCATCGTCTTCACCGGCCAAAAGCTGGTGCACGAGATGCAAAAGCTGCACCAGTCGATCACCCTTACGGACGATGGTTCAAAAGCCCTCGACAAAGGGTATTCAGAGCTTGGTTCGGGACGAATGCCCCTACCTGTTTACGGCGCCGCGGGCCGAGTCTCGCTAAAGCGCGCGCTGAAGCTTCAAGACCTCTCATACAGCTATTCTAGAGCGAACCGCCGTGGCATAAATCAAGTTTCCCTTAGGATTCAAGCCGGGGAACGGCTTGGTATCGTTGGTGACAGCAGAGCCGGCAAAACAACGCTGATAGACCGCATTCTTGGACTTGTCACACCTGACACCGGACGCATCGCTGCATCAAAGCGCACTACTTGATGTCTAGACTGGTGCAAACAGGAAGTACCACAATTGAATTTGCTGTGTTGTCCTATCAAGCGCCAACTGTCAACGAGGCGTCGCCGGTCCTGCTATCTTGTGCGGCCTATCTACCAAGCTCTATTTCCAACGGCTAAGGCTTACGAGCGGAATGAGTAGAAAGTATAGAGTTAAGGAATAATGGTTTAGATATGTGGATTTACGCGAGGAGCATTATTTCTTCTTTCGGCAATCACAGACGCCGGTGTGCCGTCGTGGAAGGGTCTTGGCTGCATGCGCGAAGCATACCATCAGCTCAGTACGCTTATAGAAAAAAGAGCAACGAGGCTGACCGCCAGTTGGCACTCCGTCAAGTGTTTCCTATCGACATATCAAGATTGATCCGGCCCGTTCAGTCTTCTCTTCAGAGTTTTGAAAAATGACGTTGGCAATCTGCGCACAGAGTTTCGATAAAGACACCGAGACTTTTATTCGGGAACATGTTTATAATGTGTATCCTGGCAGGAGCGTTCTCATCAGTCGAAGTAATACAGATGCATCCATGTTTGGACTGCCGTATTTGTGTGGCATCCGTCCACTGGCGCCCCCTCGAAACGGATTGGAAAGAGCAAACAATAGTTTCAATTTTCGTTGGTGGCGCTACGTGGATCCAACGCTTCGGGGTGCACATGAGGCACGCGTTCGTGCCTTCTTGCAGTTTCACCGCGTGAAGGCCGTTCTGGCAGAGTATGGGCCGAATGCTTGTCTAATCCGGCTAGCCTGCAAACGCGCTGCCATTCCACTTTTTGTTCACTTTCATGGTTACGACGCTACACGGCTCGTGCGCGAGCGGCCTTGGCCAACCCTTTATCGGCGGCTCTTCAAGGACGCCGCAGGCGTAATCGCTCCGTCCAATTTCATTTCGAAACGACTTATGGAAAGTGGGTGTCCTGACGATAAAATCCATGTTAGCCCCTGCGGCGTCAAAGCAACCTACCCTTCATTATCAAAGAGAGATGAGATATTTTTTCTCGCAGTCGGACGTCTCGTCGACAAGAAAGCACCAATTTTGACTATTCGCGCCTTTGCCCAATTGGCACAAAGAGTTCCCTTGATTAGACTGGAGATGATTGGGGACGGACCGCTCAGAAATCAGTGCTTGGCCGAAGTTGCAAGTCTTGGATTGGCCGGCCGAGTATCACTGCTAGGCGGACAGCCACATAATGTAGTACTAGGAAAGCTTGCTCGGGCGTTTGCATTTGTCCAACATTCAGTCGAGGCACCTAGTGGGGATTGCGAGGGTCTCCCAGTTGCGATCCTCGAGGCCATGGCCAATGGCTTGCCAGTGATAAGCACCTTTCACAGCGGCATTCCAGAGGCTGTCGTGCACGAGACTACCGGCCTCCTCGTTGCCGAAGGCAATGTCGACGGTATGGCGCGAGCAATGGAGCGACTGCTCGCAGAGCCGGGTCTTGCAAGTTCGATGGGTGCCGCTGGTCGGAAGCGAGCCCAGACAGAATTCACCCACGAGCGGACGGGCGAGAGATTGCGTCACATCATGAAGCTTGAGGCCTAACCCGTTTCCTTCACCATATCAACCAAGTCGTGGAGATGAGGCACACTCGGGTTTTCTTGGATGAACAAAGGTACTCATGTCGTAAATCAAATGACTCAAAGCATCAGCGTAATCATACCCTGTTTCAATGCCGAAAGCTGGGTCGGTCGAGCAATTGAAAGTGTTTTGATCCAGAAAGAATTGAATCTTGAGATTATCGTAATTGATGATGGATCTACTGATAATAGTCTCATAGAAATAAGAGATTATGGGTGTTCAATTCAATGGGAAAGCAACGAGAAAAAAGGTGCTTGCGCTGCGCGCAATCGCGGCCTGGAGCTTTCGATGGGCGACTACATCATGTTTCTCGATGCCGATGATTTTCTCAAACCAGGGTGCTTATGCGCCCTTCTAGCAACATTGCAATCGGAAGATGCCGACCTTGCATTTGGGGAGACCGTTGAGGTGCATCCATCTGGGGCCAATGACGCCCGCAAACGCCCAAGGACCAGTCAGGCTGAGGACTTAATAATCGATTGGCTCCGCGGTGCCTACGTCCCACCGTGTGGGATACTTTGGCGGAGGGAGAGCTTGCCCGATGGGGGATGGGATGAGACTCTTCAGAAAAACCAAGATGGCGACCTCATCTTACGAGCTGTGATCGCAGGGGCAAAGCCTGCAACGAGCCTTGAAGCGCGCGCGGTTTATTGGCAGCACTCAGGCACACATCGGATTTCGAACACAGTAAGTGCCCGAAAACTAATGGACGCTTTTAGGGTGATTACACGCGCGCAGAGGTCAATGGAAGAGGTGGGAATGGTTACTGCAAGGATGTCCCATGCTCTGTCCTATGCGACCCATAACCTAGAACGTATGGCCGCGCGCAATGGATTTTTATATACGCTGAATTTCATGACTGCCCATCGCCGGCTGTCGGGCTGGCCCGCCTATCAGGGAAAAGCGAGCCATGTTGTGTCTAGCATGTTGCTAGGTTTGGAACGTAAGGAACGACTTGCGTCACGGCTCCAACGTAATCGGGTCGCGCCATCTTGAACGTGGCTGATCATCAATAGTTCATTCCTTGGAATACGGATCTCGTCAAAGCTTCGCTTGAGCTTTGCAAGAATAGTTGGGCTATAGCGTGATAAACAAGGCTATCGCGACGGCCCCAGGTTTTCAATGTGAAATAAGTGTCAATTGAAGATATACGTATTCATTTCTTGAGATCAAACAAGCCTCTCGTAGCTAATCCTTGCTAAAAGCAGAACTTGTAGCCTCGTCAACCTAAAGAGTATTTCGTGTCTTCTCCCACAATCAGTGTGATCACACCGGCTTTCAAACCCGTAAGCATTGCGGCGTACCTCGATAGCTTTGCAGCAAATGCTACAGCAAGCACACAATGGATTCTCGTAGATGACGGCTCTGGATCGGAGTTTGAAGACGTCTTTTATGAAGCTGCGAGCGTGGGCGTCCAAGTGATCCAGCTTTCGGAAAACAGACGTCAGTCTGCTGCACGGAATGCTGGGCTTGGCGCTGCGCAAGGCGATTGGATCAAATTCCTCGATGTAGACGATCGGATTGAGGCGGGACATCTTTCCGCTCTTCTTCGAGCCGCGAAGCCAAACGGACCGATTCCTTTCGCGCCGACGGTGCATCTGTGGCCATCCGGGCGCACTGCCAAAAATGAAACATGGCGAGACGTCAGTAATGACGCCGAAGCACAGCTCGCGCGCCTTCTTACTGCGCCGTTCCTGCACCATTGCGGGGCTCTCTTCCCAAAAGACCTGCTGCGTAGGCTTGGCGGTTACAACGAAAACCTCGTTACAGACGAGGATGGCGATCTCTTGATCCGCCTCCTGCTATCGGGCGCGACGTTTCGGGCGGTGCCGGAAACGCAGTACTTCTACATCCACCATAACTCTGGTCATCGCGTCTCCGCCGATGACGATCCGCGCAAGCTCGAAGCGCGCGAATGGGTCTGCGACGACCTCATGGCACATTACGAAACGCGCGACCAAGACGTGCCGGTATCGGTCCGCATTGCCCTCGCTCAGCGGCTGGATTCGCTAGCACTCAGTGCGTGGGAAAGCGATGTGAAGATCGCGAAACGCCTGCACGCAAGAGCACGCGTGCTCTGTCCAGACTATCCACACAATGCTCGCCTCCCGATCCGCATTGCCCGCGCGCTCGGTGGTCCACGCCTTGCCAATCGGCTCAGCGCTGCGGCGCGCCGCTTCCGCGGCCGTTCCGGACACGGGATGCGGGCGTAAGGCTTAGCCGCGAAAGAGTATGAGGCTCGCTCTCCTAACGGCACAGCTTTCCTCGGCAGCCGGAGGTCTCGCGACATCGGTACCGAGCCTCGCGCACGGGCTTGCCGAAGAAGGTCTCGATGTCCACGTCTGCGGCGGACGCGATCATGGCAGACCGGAAGAGGCGGCGCGATGGGCTCCAAACGTTCACGCGCTGGAGAGAAGAGGCCCTCGCGCGCTGCATTTCACGCGAAACCTTCCGAAACGGTTGGCTGCGCTCTCACCACATGTGACCGACGTCCAAGGTCTTTGGACGTATCCATCCCTCGCCAACCTACGCCACCATCGCCGGCATGGAACGCCGTACGTCGTGACCCCGCGGGGCATGCTAGACCCGTGGGCTCGCGCCAACTCAGCCTGGAAGAAGCGCCTCGCCCTAGCGGCGTTCGAGCGTGCCCACTTGTGTGATGCGGCCTGTCTCCGCGCCACCGCCGAGATGGAGGCTGAGCACTTTCGCTCTGCCGGACTGCGCAATCCGATCGCCATCGTCCCCAACGCGGTCGAAATCGCCGATCTTCAGCCCAGAGCGCAAACGGAGGCGAAGCGCCTGCTCTTTCTCAGCCGCATTCACCCAAAGAAGGGCCTGCCGCTGCTCTTGCGCGCATGGCAGGCGCTCTCGCACAAGTTCCTGGACTGGGAGCTCGTAATTGCCGGGCCCGAGGAGAACGGGCATGAGCGCGAGATGAAGAGCCTCGCTCAAGCGCTCCGCCTTCCAAGGCTCCGCTTTCTCGGAGAGGTTCACGGCAGAGCAAAGGACCTTCTCTATCGCAGCGCTGACCTTTTCGTACTCCCGACCTACGCAGAGAATTTCGGTCTCGTCGTGGCTGAAGCGCTTGCGCAGGAGGTCCCTGTCGTCACAACACGCAACGCCCCTTGGCTTGGTCTTCAAACCCATCGCTGCGGTTGGTGGATCGACTTGGATCAGCAACGGTTAACTGACACGCTAGCCGGGTCCATGGCCTTGCCTCAAGCCGAACGCCACGACATGGGTGCGCGCGGGCGTGCTTGGATGATGCGCGACTTCGCTGCAGCTGAGGTCGCGCGACAGATGTGCTCTGTCTACGAATGGGTTGGGGCGAAAGCTGTACGCCCCGATTGCGTCTTCGACTGAACGCCCGTGCGCCTAGACCTCTTCTTTCACCCTGACTTCGAAAGAGGCGCATCGCGCCGGAGAGACGCGGCGTGGGTCATCGCATCGGGCGTCCTTTTGGCCTCGTGGCTTCCAGGGTCTGGTTGGCGGGCTTGGCTCCTTCGGGCGTTTGGTGCTCGTATTGGCCGTGACGTCGCCACCAAGCAGAGGGTTCACGTCAAGTTTCCCTCGTGGCTCCACATTGGCGATTATGTGCGGATCGGTAAACAAGTCTGGATCGATAACCTGGCGCCGGAGGAGATCGGCGCGCACTCTGGCATATCGCAAGGCGCTTATCTCGGCACAGGGAGCCACGACTGGACCAACCCGAGGTCCCATCTCCTAACGCAACCGATCTTTCTGAAAGGTGCATGCTGGGTCGGCGCGAGAGCATGTCTCGTTCCTGGCTGCACAATGGAAGAAGGCGCCGTCCTGACAATGGGAACGACTGGCCGCGGCACTCTGGCGGGGTGGACCGTCCACGACGCCCACGGCCAGATTGGCCCGCGTAGACAAAACTCAGAACCGAAACGCGCCTCCCGCCGTGCCAAAGCCTCTGCCACACCAGATGACGCCTCCGCAGCTTAAAGCGACCAACGTGCAGCGCGTATCTCCATGATTTTTGGCTACTCACCCTTTGACTCGCTCTTTGTGCTTGGAGCTACAGCGCTCGCTGCATGGCTCTTAATACGGCGCCCGGTACGACTGATGGCCTATCTTCCGTCCGCACTGTGCCTCTATTTCTTTATCCCCTTCCTAACGCTGCTGACCCTTTGGCAAACTATTCCGCTCCTTCTTCTTGCGCGGATTGGATTAAGGGCGCGGGTCTTCCTCCCGCGAAGTGCACGTCCTATCCTTGGCGCGTTGTTCTTGATCTTTTGCCTGTCCGCGCTCTACGCTTTCTCCACCGGGACGGATCTGGAACGCGCCGCGATCCGATCACTTTACTACCTCAGCGCCTTCGCGCTCCTCCTGTTCAGCTATGAGATGTCCCGTACGGCCGAGGGCTACGCACTCTTCGTAAGAGGCTTTGCGGTCCTGGGGGTCGTTCTCGCCCTCTACGGTGCTTATCAGATCGTTGCCTTTTACGCCGGCTTGCCCATGCGCGGGATTGTGCGCGGGACCCGGGGCGCGGATATAGCCTTCGAGAATGGCCTCCTGCGCATAAATTCTCTTGCCAATGAGCCGAAACGCCTTGGCTATGTGATGTTCGTCAGCGCTCTTGCTTGCTTTGCCCTCGCTGCCGAGCAGACCGGCAAACCCCGCCGCCGATACCACGTCGCCGGAGCAGGCGTGCTCGCCATCTCCATAACAACATTTGCGGGGTCCTACTTTCTCGCGATAGCGCTCTTCCTCGCCGCATGCGCCATCCTCTATCCTATTCGAATGCAAGCCTGGCTCGTCCCGGGCGCGGGGGCTCTCCTCCTCGCTTTCGCGCTCGGGTACGGGCAGCCAATTGCCGAGACCATCCAGCATGGCGTCGAACGGCGCGTCGCTGAAATAGAGGTCGGTCTCGAGGGGCAGCGCGTCTATCGGCAGGAGCTTTACGCGCAGGATTACTTCTTCGAACACCCCTGGCAAATTGCGACGGGTGTCGGCATTGGACAATATTACAAAGTGCTTAATCGGGAATACGGGCCGGGCGCTGGATACGGGGACGGCGGTAGCCTCGTCCCAATGAATTCGACCTTCTTCGAACTCACATTCGATTTCGGAGCGATCGGGGCTCTGCTCTTCTACAGCGGGCTGATCGGTTTGATCCTGCAACTCTGGCGAAACGGGCAGGTGTTTCTGACGCTCGCGCTTCTCTTTCTGACGGTTCAAAGCCTCACAATCCTAACCCAACTCTACGTAGCGCTCTTCGTCGGCGTTTCGCTGGGCCAACTCCAGAACGCCCCAAGGCATGCACCGCGGAGAGCCGCGCGTTTCTCCTTTCCCAATCGCTCCTTCGAACCGGTCACGAAGCGATCGGCGGCGAGGACACCGAGCGACCCTCCCGTGCTCTAATGAAAGACGCGCCCCTGAAGATACTCGCGCTGAGCGAGCACTTCCTCCCTCGGGTCGGCGGAACGGCGAACTATGCGCATCAGACCTGCGCCGCTTTGGCCGCCCGTGGTCACGATGTTGAGCTTCTTGTCCCCGGTCCAAAGCCCGTTGCTGTACCGGCCATCGGTTTCGGCCGGTTGCCCTACAAAACCACTTGGCTGGGCACCGGCTACCCCATGGTTGGCAATCCAGAGCGGAGCGCACGTTACGCCTTTTGCCGCGCCGCAGACTTGGAGATCAGGTCTCGCTTGCAACGGGAGGATCGACGCCCAAATGCAATCCATGTCATGTTCGGTCTCTTTCTTATGGAGGTCATCGACACGCATCGGATCCGTTCAGCGGGCGTCCCGATCTCTGCCACGGTCCACAATGTTCCGCCGATGGAATGCGCGCGCACATGGCCGGGCGCCCCGCTCACGGACCGCTGCTATGACCGTGCGCGTCTTGCCGCCGTGGCCGCCAAGAACTGGCGTCGCATTCGGCGTTCGCCATACGACCTTTACGTCACGCCGTCCGCCCCCGTGGCCGACCTCCTGAAACGCGTGATGTGGGGCCTTAGCAGACGCGGTCCCATTAAGATCATCCCCCACGGCGTGAATGAGGCGCTCCTGTCTGACTTGTCCCCGCCGAGGGATCGAACACCTCAAGGAAACAGCCCTTTGCGCCTCTTGACCGTGGGAGGATGGGCGCCCCACAAGGGTCAGCATCTCTTCCCGGAGACACTCGTTCGCCTTCGTGAAGCAGGACGAAGCGTGATTTGGGAGATGGTCGGGCCGAATGGCCGTGTGCGGGGGTATCGGCGCGCCGTGTTGGAGCGCGCGCGCGCAGTCGGCATCGAGGTGCAATACGGCAGCGCGACCGCGCGCACGCAATGCTGCGTACAGCGTCGTCCCGCCGTTTGCCTCCGCGTGCACGAGGTGCTTGCGCAGCACAACCTCGCCGAGTGTTATGACCGCGCGCATCTCTACGTCCAGCCATCGACCGAGGAGGGCTTCTGTCTCACAGCGCTGGATGCTGCAGCGGCAGGTTTGCCCGTGCTCGGATCTCCGGCGGGCGCCTTGCCGTTGATCGCTCCGGCGAGTGGGGGTCGGCTCGTTCCCAGCGCCGCCAAACCCCTAGCAGATGCGATACTCCTGCAAGCCTCCGGGACGCGATCTCCAGAACAGAAGCGCGAGGCCGCAGAACGCGCGGTCAGGATCCAAACGCGCTTCACGTGGGCGCGTGCCGCCGAGACTCTCGAAACGCACCTGCGCGAGATCTCCGAGACCAAGGCGTGCTCGGCGGGCTTGACAGCTTAAGGCGCAGACCCACCGCCAATCATATCCAGAAGATGATGGCTGCAGCGCGAGCGATGGCGGAAAAGAAGGCCTATGTGCATCGGTCGTAGCGGGTAGCGATCCGGCGCCAGTCCTTTAGACGGCAAAACATGATCTCGATCGCTGCCCGGCAGGCGAATGCAAGCATTCGCTGAGAGGGGCGGTTGCGCCGCATGTAACGGCGCTTGTCGTACCGCACGGACTTGTTGACGCGGGGCGTCCTGCCCAGGATGCAGAGTTGGTTCCCATTGTCCTGTAGCACTTCGCGGCACCAATCGGCGTCGTAGCCGCGGTCGGCGATCAACCGGTTGAGCGCCGACAGAGAGATGCACAACGCTCGCGCGCCGATGGAGCCGTTTACTTGACCGGCCGAGATGAAGAGGCGAACCGAGCGCCCGCCGCTATCCGTAACGGCGTGCAGCTTGGTGTTCAAGTCGCCTTTAGTCCACTTCTGGAGGGCAAGCAGCCGATTTGTGAACTCCACGGTCAAGAGCAGTACGGACGAGAGATCGCAAGCTGCGTTGACGATGGCTTAAATGGTGCCGACACGGTGGGTCTCCGCGACCACGCCTGAGCGTTCCCTCGCTTCTCCGATAGATACAACGCGCAGGAGAGCGTCGCCTGTGCAGTGGGCCCCTCGGACTGGCAGAGACCGACGCCGACTCACTAAGAGGTTCGAGAGGTTCTATCGGGTTGGGCAAGTGCGGAGCTTTCGAAGGATGCTAGTGAAATTGCCCAACAAACCGCAACATCTTGGAAAGGGGCCGAATCTACCACGCATAGTTGTCGCCTTGGTGCAATTGGACAAAGATCACGGTTGCTGCCGGCGAACTCTGGTCCTGCGATCCGGGCGAGGTCGGCATTTGGCCTGCTAGTGGCGATGCGTTAAGGTCTCACTGGGCGCAGCAGAGCCGTGGAGCAGTTGCCGCTGACTAAGCTTCGTAGCCACCGCAGCGCACCGGCAAAGCACCGTTCTTAGGGCTAAAAGACCCGGCTAAAAGCCGTCCGAACTTGGCCGAAGAAATCAAGTTGCAGCGAGTCTTGGGGCGCGCTGCGCGGATAGTCCTGAAAGTAGAGCCCCCCGAGCAAACAGCTCAAGAGCAGCACTCCGACCAGCGACCTTACTCGATTGGGAAGTAGCCACGGCCTGTCTGGTCCGAAAAAGCGAGCGCTCTCAGATGCGCCGGCCAACGGCATCAACACGAGACTGATGACAACAGCATAGTCTGCCCACGTGGTCATGCCTTGCCCTCCGTCGCCCCCGCCGAAGAAGTAGGCCCAGCGTTTGTCAAAACTTGGTCCAAGGGCACCATCCCCTTCTGGGCCGCTCCTCTGCGTGACTTGAGGTCGTGGTCAAGCAGCCCGAAGCGCCTATGTGCTGGGGCGAAAGCGAGCCGCAACTGATCAAAGGAGGCGAACGATGGTTGTTTCGACGCTGGTGAAACTCAAGACACTTGGCTTGGCCAAGCAGGTGGTCGCCGGTGCGTTCATCAACGGCGCTCTTATCGGCTTTGGCATTGCGGTTGGGGCAACCGCTCTCGCAAGCGCAGGCGCAAACGGTCGGCTGTGCTCGAAGATGCGCCCCAACGACAAAGCGGATACCCCGCCAAGCTCGTCGCAGGGCGCGTAAACCGGGCACGCTAAGTCTTGCGCGAGACCAGCCTTAAAACTGAATGTCACCCAAACCCGCAAACCTGGGTGTTGCGTAACAGGTGTAGGAGCATCGCAGCCCAGATCGTCTCCGCGTCCTAAACCGAGAACCTGAAGCAGGGGCGTAGGATTGGCACCGCGACACCTCTCCAGCAGATGCTCTTGCGTTGGCTTGCGGCAACCGCGCATCGTGGGCGCGGCCGAGACCGTCTATGCTTGCCCTTGCTTGAAGCGACGAGGTTCTCGTGCTGCGATCTTGCGTTGCCAAGCGATGAATTGTGCTTAAGGCGGAAACGGGCCGACCGCGCGGCGGGCTCTGGATCGGGCGGCGGCGGGTCTGCATGGTGCAGGGATGAGCGATAGCATCCAGTTTCCCGAACTAGAGTCCGACGCAGCCGCCATCCGCAGCTTTTGCGACCGCGAAACCGCGCGGACAGAGGCGGCGCTTTGCGATGCGGAATATGACGCCGATGTCGAGCGGGCTGTCGATGCGTTGCGCACGGATGACAGGCTGCCGGTCGTCGTCCGTCGCGGGGCCTGGCTCTACACCTTCACGCGGGATGTGGCGCATCCGCGAGGCCTGTGGCGGCGCCTGCCGGAGACGGAGGCTCCGACACCGGAGGCCGCCTGGAGCACCGTTCTGGACCTCGACGCCTTTTGCCAAGACACCGGCGAGGACTGGCACTGGCGGGGCGCCGAAACGGCGATGTTCGACGCCGAGCGCCTGCTGGTGTGTCTGTCGTTCCAGGGGTCGGACCAGTGGCGTTATCTGGAATGGGATGCCGCGGCGGGTCAGCCCGTGCCAGGTGGCTTCGACCTCGGCCCGGAGCGCAATCGCATCTGCTGGCTCGACGCCGAAACGGTGCTTTACGGCACCTCCTCGCTGGTGCCCAACTCGGCGACTCGCTCGGGTTGGCCGCGCCGCGTTGTGCGGGTGCGGCGCGGGATGGCGCCATCGGAGGGAGACACGGTTTTCGAGGTCGGCCACGAGGACCTGATGTCGGTCAGCTTCACGATCCCGACGCCCGAGGGCCAATCGGCTGTCGTCCATAGCAGGGTCCGCGTGATCGGCGACAGTGAGAAGGTGCTCCACCTCGATGGGGCAGACGGCCCGGGCGTGCCGCTCGATACCCCGCGTGACACCCAGTCGGCCTGCTCGACGACGCACTATGCCTATATCGCCTCTGGCGCCGCGCCAGAGCCGACGGGCGCTCTGGTGCTCTGCGAGGTGGGCGGGACGGAGCGGCAGATCCTCTTTACGCCGGGCGCCTATGCGTCGGTCTCGGCGGACTCGATCTTTCTTGGTCACCGCTGGATGCTCTGGGTGGAGCTTGACCGGATGGTGCCTCGCTTGCGCGCGCTGGACCTGCAGGTCGCGGGCGGAGTTCCGGTGACACTTCCGTTGCCCGACTCGGCGGAGCGCGTCGAACTGACCTCGCATGACGCCGCGCCGATGGGGGACGGGCCCTGGCAGCTCGTAACGTCGGGGTTCCTGGCGCCGTCAACGACCTGGCTCTTCGACCTGGAGGCGGGCCCGAACGCTGTGCAGTTTCGCAAGCTGCTTGCAGAGCCCCCGAGCTTTGACGCGACGGGGATGGAGGTGCGCCTCCATATGGCGGTGTCGGAGGATGGGACAGAGGTGCCTTATCACATTGTGCTGCCGGCCGAACGCGCAGCGGTAAGCAATGGGGAAGGCGCGGGGCCGCTGCCCGTGCTGCAATACGGTTATGGCGGCTTTGGCGCGGCGATGTCTCCCGCCTACCTACGGCTGCGCGGGCCGCTCTGGCTCGCCCGCGGTGGGGCGTTTGTGATGGCGTATATCCGGGGCGGGGGCGAGTTTGGCAAGGCGTGGCACGAAGCGGCCAAGGGGCCGGACAGGCCGCGCGCGTTTGAGGATTTTGCCGCCGTCGCCGCCGACCTTGTGGCGCGCGGCTACACCATTCCTGAGCGGATCGGCTGCCATGGTGGCTCGAACGGGGGGTTGCTGTGTTCGGTCATGCTCACGCGGTATCCCGAGCGGTTCGGCGCGGTCTGGGCCAGCGTGTCGGTGACCGATATGCTGCGCTATCATCTGTTCCCTGCGGGGGCGGGCTGGATGGATGAGTACGGCGATCCCGATGTCCCCGAAGAGCGCGCCTGGCTCTTGGCCTATTCACCGATGCACCAAGTCGCGACCGCCGAGGCGCAGCCCTATCCGCCAGCGCTGATCGACACCAATGACAGCGACGACCGGGTCGACCCCTCGCATTCCCGGCGCTTTGCCGCGGCGCTTCTGGAGGCCGGCCAGCCGGCCTTTTTCCATTCGCGGGCAGGCGGGCATGGCGGCGGCGGGGCCCTGACGGAGATCGCCCGGGAACAGGCGCTCGGCTATGCGTTCTTGCGTCATGCGCTGGGGCTGCGCTGAGGGCGCGCAACACCGGAGCTCGGCCGCTCGGCGCAAGGTGCCAATGCGCGGGAGCCACTAGGATCCACGCGGCTTGTCCCGAAGAGCTTGCGGTATCGCCCCTGTGGCGCAGGCGGCCCCGTGTCAGGCGCGAGATACGCTGTTGTGGATTGAGGAGCCCTGTGGGCGCTGCCCCTATCTCCGAAACGCCGTTGCCAATGCGCGATCCTTCACAAAAGTGCGCGCGGGTGTGCCAGCTAGGCGCTTACAGAAGTGTGAATTGGTCCCAGTTTTTCGCACAGGTCTGCAGCGTACTTAAAGTGTATCGGGCTTAGGTTTCATGCTGCTTATTGCTCTTTCGAGCCGGTACAACATGCCTCGTCTGGCGTTCGTCGATCAAGCGTCCCTGCTGGTCGACAATGCGCAAGAGAGTGCGCCATCGGTCGTTTAGCCGGAGGTCAACCGCGGCGTAACATGGCACCCTCTTCTGATGGTCAAGCAGAACGAGCAACGGAGCGCTGAACGCAGCAGATCCGTAAAACCGGGTGCAGTGGGGCTAGGTCTGAAGACCATGCCGACATCGCGTTGCATAGGCGGATCTCAGCTCTCGTCATTGGTAGCGATGGAAGACCTTTGTATCGGCCCCAATCTGAGAGTAGCTTTATGTAACGTTATACCTCTTGGCGGAGTGATTCTTGCCAACTGCGGAAAGCCTTTCTGGACATCTTCGAGGATTATGAGGTGTGAGTGTGGCCAGTTCCGTCCCGCCGCTAGGCGTGCACTTGATCGCCGAGTTCTATGGATGCAGCGGCCTCGACGATGCCGAATTCGTTCGAAACGAAATGATAGAGGCGGCGACAGCCTCGGGGGCGACCGTTTTGCGCGCCGATGTCCACAATTTTGGTGACGGCTTTGGCGTGACCGGGGTCGTCCTCCTCGCGGAGTCGCACATTAGCATCCACACATGGCCCGAATACCATTACGCCGCGATTGACGTATTTGTCTGCGGAGACAGGGCCAACCCGCAAACGGCGGTCGATTATCTGCAAGGGTCGTTCAAGGCTGCACGCGTGGAAATCGCCAAATGCACGCGCGGAAGTATTCTCGTTTCTGCCGCAAGCGAAGGAGCGTAGGGGTGTCGGACAAGGTGGTTTCGATATTGAAAGAACAGCGCGCGGGCGAAAAGCGCGTTATTCTGCTGCCGGCTGGCGCCGCCAAGTTTACGGAAGCCGGCTATCAGGTCCTTGTCGAGTCCAAGGCTGGCCTGTTGGCTGGGTATGACGACGCGGCCTACCGCGCTATCGGGGCCGAGATCGTCGATACCAACACGGCGTGGAACACATCTGACCTTGTCTTCAAGTACAAGGCGCCCGGGCCGGAAGAGTATCGCTACTTCCGCGCGGGAATGCATATGGCGAGCTTCATGCATGCCGAGGGCAATCTCGACCTCGTCGAAGCGATGCGCTCCAGTGGCATGTCGGGCTATGCGCTCGAATTCTTCAGAACCGGCGATGGAGATTTCCCGGTGCCGGTGTCCGACAACGAGATTTCCGGCAAGATGGCGATCATCCTGGCCTCCTACCACTTGCAAAGCCACATGGGCGGACGCGGTGTGCTGATGGCCGATGTGCCGGGCGCCCCCAAGGCCAAGGTCGTCGTGATCGGATACGGCAATGTCGGCGGCGGCGCCGCACGCCTGGCCGCCGCCATGGGCGCAGAGGTCAAGGTGTTCGGCACCAACTGGTTCGGCCTCCGCCAATTCATGGCGACGGTTCCCGCAAATGTCGAATGTGTCATCAACACGCCCGACGCGTTGGAAGAGGCGGTGCTCGAAGCCGACGTTGTCGTCGGCGCGATCCTGATTTCCACCTACGATACGCCGCCGATGGTGCCGGACGATCTTGTCGCGCGCATGAAGAAGGGGTCCGTGATTGTCGATGTGACATGCGGCTATGGCAATGGCTACATGCCCAGCTTCGACAAGCTGACGACCTATGACGACCCGTTCTACGAGCGGCACGGTGTGTTGCATTGCAAGATCGACGCAATGCCCGCATCGGTGCCGATTACGGCAGCCGAAGCGACGAACGCCAATGTCTGGCGGTATCTCCTGGCCATGGCGGACGGTATCTGCGGAGGCGGAGCCGATCCAGTGGCTCAAGCGGGGTGCGTCGTGTCCGGCAGCAAGGTCGTGCACCCTGAGGTCATTCGGCATATCGAGATGGAAAAGAGCAGCCGCGCCGATGTCGTATAGCCGCCGTGCTGCGATCTACGAGGTTGAGTATCAGGACACGCGGGACGTGCCCTTCGTCTTGTCTCTGCTGCAGGGCGGTGTCAGCTGGGTCATAGAAGCGCCCTGTGGCGCTGGGCGCCTTTCGCGGCATCTGGCCCCTCGGCTCGCCGCGCTGGATGTCATCGATCTTGAGCCGGGCATGGTCGCCCGCGCCGTGAGCGCGGCGCGCTCGGCCAGCGCGACGTGTCAAGTCACAGGCCATGTCCAGGACATGCGCGACATCACGTTGGACAGCCGCGCCGATCTCGCCATCCTTCCGCGCGAAGGCTTGCAGCTCGTCCCCCCGGAAGACGGCAAAAGGGTCTTGGCCTCCCTCGCCCGGTACCTTGTTCCCGGCGGCGTTATCTTCGTCGATTTGGCGCGGTTCTGCCACAGCAAGGGCGCGCCCGACCCGGACTACTTCCGGCCTTGTCAGGCCGACGGCAGAGCCAGCCTGGATTGGTCGCGCAAGCTGCCAGATGGCGGGATATTGCACCGCAGCTCATCGCACCGCGACGAGGGCGGCTCCCTCGTTTTCGATCTGACTTACGTGCAGGAGTCGGTCGCGACGCAAAAATGGTCGTCGCAGATGCGGATTTTTCGCTACAGCATTGATTGGCTCGAAGCATCGGCGCCGCCGGGCACACGGCTGGAAAAGCTCTACGGCGCTTATGATCGCACACCGCCGGGCCCGGCCTCGCGCCGCATCCTGGCTCTTTTTCGCAAAGCCTTCGACACCACATAAGGCACTTCTTTTCTATGATTTCAGCGCGGGTGGGCCAAAAGGAAACAGTTGTTCTTTTCACAGCGTTCATAGGCGCTGCGTATGGCTTTGGGATGTACCTTTTTCCGGCCATCGTTGAGGCGGTCCGGCGGGATATTGCCTTTTCCTATGGCACAATGGGCCTGATCACGGGGGCGGTTCAGGCCGGGTTCCTGATGTCGTCCGCGCTGGCCGGGTTTCTGACGCTCCGGTTCGGCGCCATCAACCTGATCCTGTTTTCCATTATTGTGTGCGCGCTCGCCCTGGGCGGGCTGACATTCGCAAACACGGTGTATGTTTTGGGCGCGCTCTTGGTGATCCTCGGCGCCTGTGCCTCCTTGATCTGGGTGCCCATGGTCGAGGTGTCGCGCGAGATCGTTGCGCCGAAAAACCGGGGCAAGGCCCTGGGGTTGATGTCGTCCGGCACAAGCTATGGCGTCTTCATCAATTCGGCCTTGCTGGCTGTGGTGCTGCCCACCTATGGCTGGCGGGCGCTCTGGGTCGTGACCTGCAGTGTCGTGGCGCTCCTGGCGATTTATGCCGTTCTGCGCCTCGCGCCCCTGCGCAGCCACCACCGGGATCGGGGAGCCGTCCCTCAGACTGTAAGAACAGGCAGTTGGGCGCGGATTGTTGCCCTGCCACGCCCGCTCGTCGCCGGCATCCTCGCGATGATGTTCTTCAACGGCTTGTCCTGCATGTCGTTTCAAACCTACCTCTCGGCCTATCTGATCGGCGAAGTCGGACTTGCGGAGGCGCAGGCGGCATCGGCCTGGGCTCTGATCGGGTTGGTCGGGATGTTCGGCGGTTTTCTGATGGGGGCGCTGGCGGACAGGATCACCATCCGGCGCGGGATGATCGTGACGTATTTGATCCTCTCCGTGGCTGCAGTGGCGGCGGTCTTTGTCGATATGACGAGCACCGGCCAATTGCTGATCTATATCGCCGCGGTAGCCTTCGGGCTGTCCTTTTATGCCAGCTTCGGCCTCGCCCCGGCCTATATCAGCCACCTCTTCAGCGACGGGAACGCCGCTTTGGTGTTTGCATTTGGAAATGTGGCACTGGGCCTCGGCGGTATCTTCGGCAACCTGATTGGCGGTTATACGAAGGAATTCACTGGGACTTTTGACACGATGTATATCGTGATCCTCGCTGCGGCCATAATGTCTGCCCTTATCGCGGCCATTTTGCCAAGTGAGGTCGGCCAAGCGCTCCACGAAGATGCGCGGGTGAATTGAGAAAGGACACGCGGATGCCACTGGGGCGCAGGCCCGAAGCCATCGGTGGATGGCTCAAGGACGCCGATGCGGGGATGGATCGCCGGCACCGGCGCCTGAGCGATATAGATGCAAGCGAGCTGAACGGCGATCATCTGGCGTATTTCGAGGATTACCGGACGCGATATTTCAATGACCGCCTGTTGCCGGGCCAAGGTGTCGAGGAAATCCTCGGTACGTTGTCCGCGCATGGAGGTTCGCCAGAGACATGGGTCGATCTCGGGGCAGGCGTCACGACGCTGTTCTGGTCGATCGGGGTCAACCAGCCAGGCCGTGTCATTGCCTGCGATCTCGTGCCCGAAGCCTTGAAGGTTCTGGCCGCTTTCAAGGAAAGCGACGAAATCCCTCCCTGCTATCGCGAGGCAATGGACCTAACCCATCGGTCACGGGCTGCGTTCGACGCTGTGCGCACCGGGGCGTGGGAGTATCACGTGCTTGATTGCCTGGCACCCTGGGACTTGCCTGGATATGCGGACGGCTTTGATCTGACATCGGCGATCGGCTGCTTCGGCCTGGCGCCGGATGCTGCGCGCTATAGCCAGGCCTTTCGCGCCGCCGTGGGCAATCTGCGCCCGGGTGGCCGGTTCGTGGGTGCCGACTGGATCCGCAGCGCGGCGTTCGTTGACCGTGAAGGCCACGACAACTCTTACGTTGCGGGATGCCTCACCGAAGCCTGCGGAGTGAAAGCGGGCTTGCGCCCGCTGACAATGGAGCGTGTCGCCATCGAGGGGGATCCCTCCTACGATGCTGTTCTGGTTTGGGCGTTCTCGGCCTAAGACCTGCCAGCCATGATCTATGCGATAGGCGGTATACCAGAGGTCCGAGGCAGTTTGCGCTGACCCTAGGTCGAAACGTTACTTGGGTCGAGAAGAACCCCGAAAACATTGCGCTCTTGCATCACCTCTGACCTTCCCCCCTTGATTAGGGCCGGTTTGATCTGGAACCTTCCGGTTGGTGCGCCTGCCCCCAGTTTAGGGCCGCCCGGCGTTGGATTTTCCGGGCTTCGAAAATTGCGCCTTCCATATATAGATTGGCTTTGTGCTCCAACCGAGGAGCTCAGCGACCTTCGCTGTTGGATCACCCCGGTCGACTACCAGGCTGACCGCATCCGTCTTGAACGCGTCGCTTTACCGATTTTGCGCTTATGTTCATATCTCCCCTTGGTTCCAAAATAACCAAGCAGAACATCTATAAGTCCAGGGGCACCTTAGACCCCAACACACGCGTGGATGTGCCCACATGCCGAACGCGTGCCTGCGCGTGCAAGTCGCACATTCTGGCCAAGTGACGGCGCGGCCACGATTCTTGGCGGTCCGCCGATGCACACGACGAGCAGCGCCTCAATCTTGCCGTGCCGCGTGCACGCTTTTGGCACAAGTGAGGCGCAGGCCTGAAGCGCGGCAAACAAGCAACACTTTGCACGGAGCATGTGGGATGGCCTTCTCGCTTTACAATTCATCCAGCGACGCGCTCATCGATTCGAGCCTTACCAATGGGGAAACCGTCAGCGGCGACTTCACGATCGTCGCCACGCCAAATCAACCGGTCGGCAGCGCCGTCTTCTCAATAAACGGAGAAAAGACGCAGACCGAAAACGTTGCTCCCTACGCCCTTTTCGGGGATGCGAACGGCGATTTCGCGGGCGGGTCACTGACACCCGGTGTACATACCGTCGAGGTCGAGTACTTTACCGGCAGAAACGGAAAAGGCGCCTCACTCGGCACAGAGAGCGTGTCGTTCACCGTCGCGAGCGCGGAAGAGCCGGTCCCGCCGAGCGGATCGTTGGCCGATTGGGCCGATCACATCATCGCCCATTTCGACGGAAACAATAATGACTGGGACGATATTGCCGCCATGCCGGTGGCAGCGCTGCTCAGCGCCGCAGGTGGCATCGCGGACAAGATGACATTCGCCTACGGCAACAATGTCAGCGAGCGCAATAACGACACGCAGTTAGCGCGGCTCGACGACTCGGCCGATTTCGCCCGCACGCTCGGCATCGATACGCGCGGGTATCAGGACGATATCGAAGGCACGACCGAGCATCTCGTCTCGATCCTGTCCTCGGGTGAGAATGTCCTTATGATCGAGGGCGGCCCGATGGAGACTGCGTATCGGGCCCTGGAGCGCACCGACGAGAAATACCACGAGAACGTTATTCTGGTCTCGCACTCGAGCTGGAACGAGAATCGCGATGTGATCTCCGCGCCAGGCATCACCGAAGCCCGGACCTGGGACGACATCATTCGAGATTTTGATGGCGTCACGACCATTGAAATCGAGGATCAGAACGACGGCAACAACAACGACAAAGGGTTCAACAACGCGGCCTGGAGTTGGATGGACGATTCCGACGAGCCCCTCATCCAGGAGGCCCGTGCAGCGATGGAGGGTGCGTCCGCTGCGGGGAACACTCGCAAGCAAAATGACCCCTCCGATGCCGGCATGATATTCTACGCGTTGACCGGGAATGCCGACGGGACGCCGCAAGATGTGCAAGCGTACCTCGAAGCCTCCGGTCTTTACGATCTGGACCCGCCAGCCGATCCCACTCCACCCGGAGACGACCCGAGCGATCCACCGCCCGCCCCTGATCCCGATGACTTCGACGTCACGTTCTCGGTCTACAACGCCGACACCGACACGCTGACGGATGCAGAAGTCACCGACGGGGATACGATCAGCGGCGAAGCCCTGACCATCGTCGCCACCCCCAACCAAGACGTGGGCAGCGCAACGTTCTGGCTCGACGACAAGGAAATTCGCACAGAGAATGTCGTGCCCTACGCGCTCTTCGGCAACATTGACGACGACTTCTTTAAGGGTGGTCTCGGCGTTGGAGAGCACACCGTATATGTCGAGTTCTACGCAGGCGAGAAAGGCACGGGCACCCTTCTGGGAGCCGATAGCATGACGTTCACTGTCGCTGACGCACCGGACCAGCCAGAGCCCCCCGAGCCGCCCAAACCAGAGCCTGATCCCGATCCGGACGAGCCCGCCGACCCGCCAGCGCCGCTGGAGATTACGTTCTCGGCCTTCAACCCTCAGAACCAGGACGAAATCGACGACGATCTGATGGACAGAGAGGCAATTCCTGAGAACTCGTCGATCGTGGCGACCCCCAGCGCGCCTGTTGGGAGCGCCGTCTTCTCCCTCAACGGCAAGGCAGTGCAGACCGAGAATGTCGTGCCCTACGCTCTGTTTGGCGACAAGCGCGGTGACCTCCGCATGGGTGATTTGCCCGCGGGAGAGCATGTCCTCGAGGTTGCGTTCTACGAGGGCAAGAACGGGAAGGGCGCGCTTCTGGGATCGGACAGCGTGATCCTCAACGTAGAGGACGCAGCGGACGACGAGCCGCCCGCACCCACACCGCCGGAGCCCGAGCCGAACCCGGTTCCCGTGCCAGATCCCGTGCCAGATCCGGACCCCGTTCCGCCGCCCAGCGTTGATCCTGGAGTGTTCTTGGCACAGGACGGCACGCTCGTCATCGAAGCGGAGTCGGCGGATCCCGAGGGCTACTGGCGTCCTGTCAAGGTCGAGGGTGAGGACGCGCTTCTCTGGGACGCGCCTTCGAGCAGCTATCGCAACGTCCCCGACGGCGAAACGCTCAGCTATGAGTTCCTCGTCGACGAGGACGGTACCTATTTCGCCGCCCTGCATTCTGCCCGGATCAAGTCGACTATGAACAACAGCGACCGCTACCATAATGGGAAAGACGCATCGGATGGCGAACGCACGGATACGGGCAACGACGCTTACGTCTCTGTGGTCAACGTCGAGACGGGCGACGTCGTCCAGGACCCGATCAAGCTCTTTACGGGCCTCGGCGGTGCAGACCGGACGCTCAAGTTCGGCACCACCTTCGATGCTAACCACAAAAAGTCAGCCGCCTCGTTCGATTTGGAGGCGGATGTGCTCTACCGGCTTGAAATAACTGGTCGGTCGGACGGCTACGTTCTGGAGAGTTTGGTGCTGAACGAGGGCAAGCGGCTTCTGGACGACGACCTGCCGGAATCTCCGCGCACCACCGAGGACTGGATGCCGTCGCTCACCTCAGCCGGCGACTGGATCGACGCGATCTAAGCGGCAAGACCCAAGGGGCTGGGTCATCCCGCTGCGGATGGCCCATTCTGTAATCAAAATAGATCGTGCAGAGGGCGCCACAAAAAAGATGGCGGCTGCGATTAATAGGGTTTCAAGGCGGGTCGGAACGGCGCAATTTCTCCCGTCGCTGAGAAACTGCTGTATGAAATCGGTCAGGTTAATGTAACGCCTCCGCAGGAGTGCTACGTTCAGGGCAACATCTCGCATAACGGCTTCAGCCACAACGTGCCTCAGTCTCCACGGTACAGCCGCACGAGCACCGGCATGTTTAACGTCGAGCGTTGGTTCTTCGATCAGGGGGACGCCGTATGCGCTGGGTAGTGCCATGCGCACTGTTGGTGAGGTCGCGTCACAACCTTACTTAAAGATCGCCAACTGGTGCCTCGCTTTGCGAAAGCGAACACGTCCCACAGCCCAGCGGCGAGCTCGACCAAAGCAACGGCGAGAAACATCACCGGGGCAAAGTAAAAACCGCCGTCATGTAATCGAATACTTGGTTTTGCTAGGTGGTGGAGCCAAGGGGAGTCGAACCCCTGACCTCTTGCATGCCATGCAAGCGCTCTCCCAACTGAGCTATGGCCCCTCTGGCTCTGAGCTCTAGGCAGTGCGTTGGTTGAGATCAAGTGGGAAAACCCAGATCACACCGACGCCGAGGCGTTTGCGCGTATGTAAGGGCCGTCAGTTGTCGTCGTCATCGTTACTGACATCGGCGATTTCGTCGAGCGAAACGTTGTCCTCGTCGTCCTCTTCTAGGACGTCATCCCCGAGATCGACATCTGCGTCGTCGTCGTCTTCGAGCACAGCATCGCCTTCGATCAGCTCGTCTTCGCTCTCCTCCGACTTGGCGGCCTCTTTCTTCACTTCCTTGATCGCCGCGCGGCTGCTTTTGCCCGTGTCGAGCGTTACGACTTCGCCGGTATAGGGGCTCACGATTGGGTCGCGGCCGAGGTCATAGAACCGCTTGCCGGTCGTCGGGCAGACGCGCTTGACTCCCCATTCTTCCTTGGGCATCCGACAAGTCCTCATGGTTGCAAAAAATCAGGCGCGGGCAATGCCACAGCCGCGATGGGCTGTCAAACCCCTTGGACAGAACGGCGCGCGGCTCCTTTCCTTCAGGACAGAGTGGCGCCCATGACGCATCACGATTTACCCGGCACGCCGCCCGTACGCATTTATCTGCGCCGCTCGGGGCAGGCGCGGCGGATGAGCCTACGGATCTCGCGGCTCGATGGAAAGGTCACGCTCACGCTGCCTCCGCGCGCGCCCCTACGCGCAGCACTGGCCTTTGCCGAGGAGCGTGCCGCGTGGATCCGTGGGCACTTGGAGGCGCTGGAGCCAGGCGTCGTGGTTGGGCTTGGTTCTATAGTTCCGGTTGAAGGGCAGCCGATGCAAATCATCTACGACACGCGCAGCCAGCTGCGAGCAGATACAGGTGAGATTGCCGTCTCCCGCCGATCTGTGGCAGTGGGAGCAGCGGCCGCGGCTTTGCTGAAGGCGCTCGCGCGAGACCGGCTGACGCACGCGTCCGATCGTTATGCCACGCGCCTAGACCGGCCCTATGCGCGCATCACGCTCCGCGATACGCGGTCGCGCTGGGGATCGTGTACCGAGGGAGGCGCGCTGATGTATTCCTGGCGGCTTGTCATGGCACCGCCCGAAGTGCTCGATTACGTTGCCGCACATGAAGTCGCACATCTGGCTGAGATGAACCACTCTGCCCAATTTTGGAGCACAGTTGCGGAGCTCTGCCCAAACTACAAATCGCCGCGCGCGTGGTTGCGCGAGAACGGACAGGACCTGCACCGGTATCGGTTCACAGTCTCAAAAGACGCGCCTGCAGAGCTCGCCCCATAAGCGGCCTCGCAGTCGGCATTGACCTGCCAAAGCCTACTCATCACACTCATTCCGATGCTCTATACGCCCCGCCCCTCTGACGTTGTCGCCCCCGCCGCATCTCCCGCGGCGCTTTCGGCCCATGAACGGGTCTACCGAATGCTGCGCACTCGGATCATGCACGGTGAGATTGGCCCTGGAGAAGCGCTAACGCTGCGCGGGCTTGGGCGCGAGTTCGAGGTCTCGATGACACCAGCGCGGGAGGCGGTGCGCCGCCTCGCGGCCGAAGGAGCGTTGACGCTATCCTCGTCGGGCCGCGTATCGACGCCGCGGCTCGGGGCGGATCGGCTCGAAGAGCTCGCCGCCCTCCGCGCGCTGTTAGAGCCCGAGCTGGCCGCACGCGCGCTGCCACGCGCGCACTTGGCGCTGATAGAGCGCTTGCAAGCGATCAACGGAACGATCGCCGAGGCAATTGCGGAACGCGACGCGCCCGCCTACATCCGGACGAATCTGGAGTTCCACCGCGCGCTTTACCTTCGCGCGCAGGCGCCGGCCATGCTCGCGCTCGCCGAGACGGTCTGGCTTCAGCTCGGCCCGACGATGCGCGCGCTCTACGGCCGGCTCGGGCGAACGGAGGTGCCGCGCAATCATCGGCTGATCATTGCCGCTTTGAAGGCGGGAGACGAACCTTCGCTTAAGCTCGCGGTGCGCTCGGACGTCACGCAAGGATTGCGGCTGCTCGCGCAATGATGCCCTTCCTGATTTTGCAGCTGCGGCCCGAAACTGAGGCCGCGGACGATGAGTATGCAGCCTTCCTGCAAAAGGGCGGTCTCGCGAAAGAGGAGACCCACCGCATCCGCCTTGAAGCGGAGCCGATACCAGATGGGCTGGACCTTTCGACATATGCGGGCGTGATCGTCGGTGGCGGGCCTGGCTGCATTTCCGACACGCCCGCAGACAAGAGCGTCGAAGAGGCCCGATGCGAGGCCGCCTGCCGCGCGCTTTTGCCCGAGATCGTGGCGCAAGACATGCCGTTTCTGGGTTGCTGCTACGGGATGGGTCTTCTTGCTGATTACCTTGGTGCCGAGGTCTCTAAAGAGCGCTTTAGCGAGCCGGTGAGCGCGGTTCCCGCAAGTCTAACGAGTGCCGGCGCGGAGGATCCGCTCTTGGCAGGCATGCCGCGGTGCTTTGACGTCCTCGTTGGCCACAAGGAGGCGGCACAGAGCGTTCCGAGCAGGGCTGTCCTGTTGGTCGAAGGTGCGGCCTGTCCGGTGCAGATGATACGCACAGGGCGGAATGTCTACGCCACGCAGTTTCATCCCGAGGCCGATGCCGAAATCTTTGCTCGGCGGATCGAGATCTACAAACACCGGGGCTACTTCCCGCCTGAAGAGGCGCGGGCCCTGACCGACGCCGTGCGGGCTGCAGACGCCGATATTCCGCCGAAGATGCTCGCCAACTTCGTTCAGCGCTATCGTCGGTGATCCGAGGGACCGCTTGTCGGATATCGCTTGCCGCGGATCACCTTTGCAGCCGGGCCGCCATATGCCGGAGCGCCAGGTCATAGCCCTGCACCCCGCAGCCTGCGATGATCGCATCGGCACGCAGAGAGACGTAGGAACGGTGGCGAAAGGCCTCGCGGCGGTGGATGTTGGAGATATGCACTTCGACGACGGGCCCTTCAAAGGCGGCGAGCGCGTCGAGGATCGCAATGGAGGTGTGCGTGAAGGCACCTGGGTTGATGATGATCCCCTGGGCCATGATGCGAGACTCCTGGATCCAGTCGACGATCTGGCCTTCGTGGTTGGATTGCTGCGCCAAAACAGTCAGACCCAACTCGCGGGCAAGCGCCTCGCAGCGTGCAACGACGTCCTCAAGTGTCGCATGGCCATAGACCTCTGGCTCCCGCTGACCGAGCAGGTTGAGGTTCGGTCCGTTGAACAGAGAGACATGGGCGTTCATGGGCGTTGTCCTTCGCCGCGCGACTGGCGCGTGCACGTCCCGGCCTAGTCGCCCATGCAAGCGAGCGAAAGCCGTACCGCGATTTCAAAGCCCGGATGCGGCAGAGAGAGCGCAGATCCTCTGCCCTAGAGGGCCGCCCAGTCTCCCATCGCGCCTGGAGGCAGGTGCGGTACGTCGTCTTTCTTCGTGGAGGTGTCGGCGGGCACGTCGGAGTGATCGACTTCCAGTGGCTGATCTCCGGCGCCCGGCGTGCTTTCAGGTTCGGGCGGGATTGAATCTCGAACGGTCATACTCATTCCTCCTACCGGGGCAGGATGCTTGCGGAGTCTGGCGTTGCAATGCCGGGGAGGTGCCCGAACTACGGCGCTTTAGAGATTGGGGCAGGTGCGGGAAACAGCCGTGCGGATCTGTTGTCGCTGTTTGAGGACATCGAGGCTCGAGCGCGGCGACGGATCGGTAAATGTCTTGACCTGCGCAAGCGTGCTGAGATCCAGCTCCGCTATGCACGTGTCGGAGACACCTGCCCGGGACAGATCGTCGTCGAGCGACGCGCGGAGCTGCTCCGTGCCGCCATTGCGGCCCGGTGGTGTCGTTGCAACGCAGGCCGCGAGCAGCAGGGTTGGCGCCAGCAGCAGGGTAAGGGTCTGGGGCATCGTCGTCTCCCTTTAGTGTTGTCAGGGCATCCAGCCCGAACCGAATATGTACGTGGTCTGTGATATGGGTGCGCGCCGAACGGTCTCGCATCACAACCCTGCGACCCGCCCAGATGCCCGGCCTGACGCGGCCTGCCATGAGCATCGGAGCGACGTATGCACAATCCCTCCCAGACGCGAGAGAAGGGCAGAATTCGACGAGCCGATGTCGGTCATGGGCGATCTTGCCGCACTCAATTCGGGCATCTCGGCCCAGCTAGGGAGAGGGAGGCCCACATGGCAAGCGATGTCGATTCGGAGTTCTCCGCCGTCGAGATCATCGGCGGCGATGCGATCCAAGGTGTCTGGCCAGTTGAGCCCGGGGAGGGGGCTCAACTCGCCGAAGCGATGGAGGCTCCGGCCAACGTCCCCGACGCGCCGGGCGAGGGTTTTGCCATCGACGCGGCGGATCTGCCGCTCGAAGGTGGCGAAGACCCGGCTTTCGGCAACGTGCACTGGCGGACGCTCGTCTGCGGCGAACGCACGCCGTCCTCGGGGCTTGTGCTGGGCGTGGCGGAGTTTGAGCCGCACGGGACGCTGGAACCGCATCGCCACGGTCCGGCGGAGGTCTATTTCGGACTCGAAGGTACGGGCATCGTAACCGTGGAAGGCGTGGCCCACGAGATCCGCCCTGGCGTTGCCGTCTATGTCCCGCCAGAGGCCGAACACGGGACCATAGCGGGGCCAGAGGGGCTGAAGTTTGCGTATAGCTTTCCGACGGCGCGTTTCGCCGACGTCGACTATCGCTTTACCCACCGCTGAGAAAGGATTTATAGCCTGCGCTCGACCCCGTCGATCTGCCTGCGGGGAGGGCTCATGTTGGCCCTCGATTTGCGCGCGGAACGGGCGTATAGGCGTCGAGTGAAGCGTATATTCCCCTACAAGACGGTCACGCTAGCGTCTGCGCAGACCCTTCCGGCTTGGCGGCGCCCCATCGCGCTCCTCTTCTTGATGGCGGCGGCGATGCCGATGGCTTTTGCGACCTGGTCTGCCCTTCTGAACAACTTCGTGATCGAAGCCGCGAGCTTTGACGGCTCAGATATCGGCTGGCTGCATACGGTGCGGGAGATCCCGGGCTTTCTCGCGGTCGGTGTCATCGCACTGTTGCTCTTTTTTCGAGAACAAGTGCTTGGGCTCGTCGCGCTCATCCTTCTGGGCGTGGCAACGGCATTTACCGCCCACTTTCCCTCGTTCGGCGGCATCCTGACGATCACGATGCTTTCTTCCATCGGTTTTCATTATTACGAAACGGTCAATCAATCGCTGCAGCTTCAATGGATCGACAAGGCGCGCGCGCCCCAGGTTTTGGGCTATCTCGTCGCGGCGGCCTCCGGCGCGACGCTCTTGGCCTACACACTCATCGTCTCGACCTGGCAGGCCTTCGACCTGAGCTATCATGTCGTCTACATGGTAGCCGGCTTTGCGACCGCGGCGCTCGCCTGCTTTGCTTTTGTGGCCTATCCCCAATTCGAAGCGCCGAACCCGCAACGGAAGCAGCTGGTACTGCGCCGCCGCTATTGGCTCTATTATGCGCTGCAATTTATGTCGGGCGCGCGACGGCAGATCTTTATCGTCTTCGCCGGTTTCATGATGGTTGAGAAGTTTGGCTTCGAGGTACACCACGTCACGACGCTTTTTATGGTGACGCTGCTTGCAAACATGATCTTCGCACCGCTCATGGGCCGTGCGGTCCAGGTCTTTGGCGAACGGAACGCACTGGTTGTCGAGTATGTCGGGCTGACGCTCGTCTTTCTCGCCTATGGCGGTCTTTACTGGTTCGGTTGGGGCGTGGCACTGGCCGCCGTCCTTTATGTGCTCGATCACTTGCTCTTTGCCCTTGCTCTTGCGTTGAAGACCTATTTTCAAAAGATTGCGGATCCTGCCGACATCGCGCCCACTGCGGCGGTCGCCTTCACGATCAACCATATCGCTGCGGTCTTTCTGCCCGCGGCACTTGGTTATCTCTGGCTGACCTCTCCGGCGGGCGTGTTCGCCCTTGCGGCCGGCATGGCGGCGACATCGCTCTGCCTGGCGCTCCTCATCCCGCGGCATCCGGCGCCTGGGCACGAGACCATTCTTACCCGCCTGCGCTTTGCGGCTCCGGCGGAGTAGGCCCGAGCGCTTTCCCCCTGCGGTCAAGAACCGCGCTCGCATGGCCGTGGAGACAGTTGCAAGCGATCCTATATCACGATCCTATTCGGTCGTGCGAAGGAGCGGACATGTTTGGATTGCTGAGAAAAACGGCGGAGCGCATACCGGCGGCGGAGGCCCTCCCAGGGCGTGAGGCGCCAATCCCCACTGCGGATGTGCACTTCGTCAACGGTCGCCCGCTGACCTTGGATGTGCCCGAGGGCATGGAGGTGGCACTCTTCGGGATGGGCTGCTTTTGGGGCGTGGAGCGAATGTTCTGGAAGGTCGACGGGGTCTGGCTAACGATGGTCGGCTATGCCGGCGGCGAGACGCAGAACCCGACCTATCGCGAGGTCTGCTCTGGCCGGACGAACCACAACGAAGTTGTGCGCGTCGTCTACGACCCTGCGGTTGTCTCCTACGAGGCGCTGCTCAAGGTCTTCTGGGAAGGACACGATCCGACGCAAGGCATGCGCCAAGGCAACGATGTGGGCACGCAGTATCGCTCGGGCATCTACGTGATGAATGAGGCCCAGCAGGTGGCCGCCGAGGTCAGCAAGACAGCGTTTGCCGCAGGCTTGAAAGCGGCTGGGTATGGCCAGATCACGACGGAAATCGTTCCCGCCCCACCCTTCTTTTTTGCCGAGGACTACCACCAGCAATACCTCGCCAAGAACCCGGGCGGCTATTGCGGGCTTGGCGGCACGGGGGTGACGTGCCCGATCGGGACCGGGGTCGACGCCGGTCACTGACCGGACGATGCGGGGCGGCGTGCGATGGAGGATTACCGACATTCCTGGCCACACGAGCCCCGTAGCGGCGCGGACAAGCCACGGCGGCACCGCATCCACATCTTCGGCCCATCGGGCGCGGGAACGTCGACACTCGGCCGGCTCCTGGCCGACCGGCTTGCGACCCAGCACTTCGATACCGACGACTTCTATTGGGTTCCGACGGACCCGCCGTTCCGTACGAAGCGACCCGTCGAGGAGCGGCGCGCGCTTATGCAGGACGTCTTTCTGCCGCGCTCGGACTGGATCCTGTCGGGCTCGCTCGACAGTTGGTCAGAGGGGATCGCCGAGAGGTTTACGCTCGCGATTCTGTTGCAGCTCGATCCCGAGCTCTTACTGGCACGGCTTGAGCGGCGGGAGCGCCAGCGTTACGGGGCAGCGATGGAGCCCGGCGGCGCCTTTCACGAAGAATGCAGCGCATTTATGAATTGGGCGGCGGGTTATGAGCGCGGGGCAAGACCGGGCCGTTCGCGCGCCCGCCACGAGGCTTGGGCAGCCCAGTTGGCCTGTCCGGTTTTGCGGCTGGCGGCCGATGCCAAGCCTGAGGCACTGGCGGAGGCCGTTCTCGACGCACTCGCAGCCCCCGCGCCGAGGACCTGAACGGCGCCGCTGCGCTCCGCGCAGTACCCGCGCCCGGCAAGGAAAGGCACCCACATGCCGACTTGGACTGCTCTGACCACGCTTCACGGAAGGGAGGCCGCCGAACGCCTCGGCGCCGCAATAGAAGCGTTGGAGCCTGAGCCGACGGGGGTGGGCGTCTTCGAGGTCGAGGATGGGTCGGGCCTTTGGGAAGTGGGGGGGTACTTCGTCGAGGCGCCCGACGAGATCCGGTTGGCACTCCTCGCTGCGGCTTTTGCCGCGCGGCCCTTTGCGGTGTCTGAACTGCCCGAGACGGATTGGGTGGCCAAGGTTCGCCGTGAACTGGCGCCTATTCGCACGGGGCGCTTCTATCTCTACGGCTCGCATGATGCCGAAACGGTGCCCATGGGCGTCGAGCCGCTGCTCATCGAGGCGGCGATGGCCTTTGGCACCGGACACCACGGCACCACCCTGGGCTGCCTCCAGGCTTTCGACCGGCTCCTCGATCGCGGCGTGTCGCCAGGGCCCGTTGCGGATATCGGTTGCGGCACCGCTGTGCTCGCGATGGCGGCCGCGCGGGTCTGGCGCGACGCGCCGGTTTTTGCTTCAGATATCGACCCCGTTGCGGTCGAGGTCGCGCGCGCGAATACTACGGTCAATGGCCTGGCCACCCGGGTTGAAGTGCTGGAGGCGGCCGGCCTCGATCACGCGCGCTTTAACGAAGCGGGGCCCTTCGCTCTCCTTTTTGCCAACATCTTGAAAGGGCCGCTCCGTAGCCTCGCCCCCGCCATCGGCGCAGCTCAACAACCAGGCGCATACGCGATTCTGTCCGGCTTACTTACGACGCAGGCGGACGAGACCGTCGCAACCTATGCACACCACGGCTTCATTCTGCAGGATCGCGACGAAATCGGCGAATGGGCGACGCTTTGTTTCCGCAAAGCTTGACCCAAAGCCGCTCTGGCCGCCCACTTTTGGCTGCATTTCGGTCATATGCTATCAGCTCCCGCAACGATGGGGAGAACCAAACCGTGAGCGACGTACAATTCAGTCAGTTCAACAAGCGGCTTAAGCGCATCCACCGCATTCACCGGCGCGGTGGCGGCTTCGAGGCGAATGGTACGCTTGGCCAGAGCTACTATACACGCCGCGCCCGCCGCGCGGCGCGTCCTGTGTTGATGCCGACCTTGGCGTTTCTTGCCACGTTTCTTTGCATCAAAGCGGTGGCCGCCGCTTCGAT
The DNA here is from genome assembly GCA_038745585.1 of Pseudomonadota bacterium. GTDB lineage: Bacteria > Pseudomonadota > Alphaproteobacteria > Rhodobacterales > Rhodobacteraceae > HLUCCA09. Next base: position 13,698 of record JBCDLH010000004.1, on the reverse strand, counting down.
GCCGAGCGCGGACTACCTCGCACGCGTCGATGCTCTCCGCACCGGCACGATGTGGGAGCAAGGCGCCGCTCTCGTCATGACGCCGGACCCGGTCAGCCGTGCCATGGCCGGCGTGATCGCGCCGCTCTTCGCCGACGGCTCTTGAAGCGCTAAGACGTCCTCGGGGGTACTGGCGCGCCTTCAAGCGACCGGCAGATGAAAGCTTGCTGCTCAGTCAGCCTGCCTGCGCCGCAAACAGGAGCCCGCCATAGACGGCGACAGGCACCATTGCTGCGCACCCCATGATACCCGCGCCGAGGATCGCAAAGAGGCCGTCGCGCGTCAAAAGACCGGTAGAGAAGAGCAAGATAGCCAGCCCCAGGAGCGACGACGAAAAAGGGACAAGCTCCAACAGCGGCATCGCAAGGCCGCTGACCAGGCAACACGCCTTCGGCAGGGTATCGAGTGGAGGCGACACCAGCAGTCCGAGCCGACGGCCGACGCGCCTGTCGAGCCAAGCTGCTGCCCCCTCGCTTCGACGCAGGGCCCGATGGAGCATTTGGCCAGAGACACGGCGGCGCAGGAGGAGGCGCGGTAGCCAGATCTGCTCGCGTCCGACGATCATTTGGGCGGCGACCATCGCGATCATCAGTCCGATGAACGTGGGCAGAAATGGAATGCCCGAAAGCGGCGACACAACGATGAGCGCAAGGACCATCAGAACCGGCAGAAAGGCCGTCGGGCCAAAGGCAACGACGATCATCTCAATGTCCAGCCGGTCCTCGTCGGTCAACTCGTCGAGCCGACCGACCACCGCGCGAACGGGTCCGTGTTCTGTGGTGTCGCCCGCCATGCCCCGCTCCGCCCTCAGCGCATAGGTGGACACGAGGCGATGGGCGTTCAAGCGGGGCAGTTCGGGTAATCCGCCCGCGGCGATGTTCGCTCAAGTGCTGCGTATGACTGTCGCCCCTCTCCGCGTTCATGCGAGACAAGAGTGGCGAGCGAAGCCAGCGCCAGCACCATATGGGTCTCGGTGCCTTATCGGTGCAGGGTACCGAGATCATTATCTTCAAGCGCCCTCTCTCGACGCGCGCCCTGAGTAACGCTCGATCCCTTATTCAAATCGCCGTCCCAAGGTCGATACTGGGACCCGCGGTTCATCGGTAGCTGATGCCACGGATTGGGCAGACCTAGCTGGAGGAGAACATCGTTCGCCCATTGCCATTGCCGTTGCTTTGCCCATTGCCGTTGACTAGCGTTGACCCGTCTGCCTCTGCTTTGTCGCGGCACTCCGAACAGACGGCACGCGCCTCGATCACCGTGGCCTCGATATGAAACCCTTCATGCTCAGCGGCGAGGCCGAACGGGTCTGGGTCCAGGGGGCGCGCGGTCTCACCGACCTTTCCGCAGATGCGGCAATAGACAAAGGCTGGGCTATGCGGCTGACCCGGGAAGGCACAGGCGACATAAGCGTTTAGCCCTTCGATCCGATGCGCAAATCCGTTTGTGATCAGAAAGTCGAGCGCGCGATACGCGGCGGGCGGCTGCGCGCCCAGTCCCTCCGCTTTCATCCGTTCCAAGACCTCGTAGGCTCCGAGGGCGCGGGGCTCCTCCAAGAGGATTTCGAGCACGCGGAGCCGCGCCGGCGTAAGGCGCAGCCCGGACATTTGGCATTTTCGCTTCGCTTCCGCGAGTGCGATCTGAATGTGGGCACGCCGGGCGTGCTCTGCAGGGCCTACGGTCTGCTCCGGCATTGGCGGGCCGGATGCAGCCCCGTCGGGACTGAGTGTGCGCATTCCTCCTCCTTGGGCGGAGTTATTGTTTTTGCCCGGCACTGCGCGAATTGGCGGAACGCACAGCGATGAAGCGGGTTAAAGCATAACCCTATACATCTTTTTTCTGCTAGGTCGCTTATACGTGCCGCGGCGTTTGGTCTAAGCGGCGGGGCGCGTGAAGCACAGTCTAGCTAAGGTCTTCTTTCTGTTGTGGGTGAGCGCTAACGGTCCGACTTTGGATCGTAGGGTCCCAAGTAAGCCAAACGGTGTCGCGCTGCGTCGCTGAAGCTTTGCCACAGACGCCCATAATTGCAGGCGCCTTGTGCCGCTACGGCATAACGCTGAGCCAGGCCCAAGCTGTCAAAAGGCTCATCGCTGTGCCCATCAGAACGGCAGAGGCGCAGACCCGCCGCGCGACACCGTACATGTTGGCAAAAATGTAAGCGTTGACGCCGGGCGGCATGGCGGCGGTGATCACTGCGGATCGGAACGCCTCGGTGCCGAGGCCGAAAGCCTTCCCCAGACCAAACGTCACTCCGGCATGGACGACGAGGGCTGCCATCAGCATCCACCCGATTTGGCGCAGGTCGCCCTCCGGTTTGTAGCGGTAGAGCACGCCCCCGAGACCAAAGAGCGCGGCAGGCAAGGCGGCCTGGATCATCAGGTCGAGCGCATCCGTAACGGGGCCAGGCAGGTCCAACCCGGTTAGGTTTACGGCGAGCCCCAGAGCGATCCCGATAATGAGCGCGTTTGAGAACATTGCCCTGAGCACCTGCTGAATGAATTTCAAGCTGCCGAGCCCGCCGCTTTCGGCCCGAGCAATTTCCATCGCGGTGATCCCCAGTGCATACCCAAAGGGCGCGTGGAGCGCGATGATGGCATAGTTGCCTGCGAGCGCCTCCGTCCCATAGGCGCGCTCGGTGATCGGCAGGCCGAGAAGTACTGTGTTGGAAAACATGCAGGCAAAGCCGATGGCAACCGCATCGGGCCAAGGCCGCCCGAAGAACCTGCGCGCCCCAAGCATGCCGGCGGCAAAGCTTGCTGTAGCGCCGACGTAAAACGCGGTGAGGAGACCGACGTCGAAGTTCTGCGACAGATCGAGCGTTGAGATTGCACTGAAGAGCAGGCAGGGGATCGCAAATCTCTGGGTGAAGATCATGAGCCCGTCGACCCACGCATCGTCAAAGACCTTGGTCCAAACGGCAAGATATCCCGCCCCAATGACGAGAAAGACCGGCAGAATGACGTCTAGGAGCGCGGCCATACTGCGCTAGACCTGCCAACGGCGCGGCACGTCTAGGGCCATTTGGCAACCAAACGCGTGCCGTCTGCGCTGCGCCAAGGCACCCCGCGGCGTGCTGCTCTAATCGGCATATGTCAGCACAAGCCCGTCATGGGCGGGCTCGATGTGCTCGGGCGTCTCGGCAGACACCGTCGCGTAATCAAGATCGACATGCATGTTGGTCAGAAGTGCGCGCTTCGGCTTGGCCTCTGCGATCCATTCGAGCGTACGCTCGAGATGCGCGTGAGAGGGGTGTGGCTTGCGGCGGAGCGCATCGACGATCCAGCAATCGAGCCCGCGCAGATACGGCCACGCCTCCTTTGGGATCTCGTTTGCGTCCGGGAGATACGCAAGATCGCGTATCCGGAAGCCCAGCGCGTCGATCGTCCCGTGACGGACTTCGAACGGGTTCAGCGTCACGGCCCCGCCCGCCCCGTCGATGGTCAGCGGTCCGTCGATGCTGTGGATATCGAGGATCGGCGGGTAGGCCGAGCCGGGCGGTTGTACAAAGGCATAGGCAAAGCGCGTCAGGAGATCCGACTGTGTCGATCCATCCGCATAGACCGGCAGGCGCTGTCGCATGTTGAAAACGACCATGCGCAAATCGTCGAGCCCATGGACGTGATCGGCATGGGCGTGGGTGTAGACGACGGCGTCGAGCGTGCCGACACCGGCGGCCAAGAGCTGCGCGCGCAGGTCGGGCGACGTGTCGATCAGGATGCGGGTTGTGCCGTTCTCGGTCTCCCGTTCGATCAGGAGGGAGCAGCGAAGCCGCCGGTTGCGCGGCTCGCTCGGATCGCACAAGCCCCATTCGCCGCCGACCCGGGGCACGCCACCGGACGAGCCACAGCCCAGAATGGTGAAGCGCAGCTCTGGCATCAGGCGCGTCGGGCCTCCCGCGGCGCGGTGCTGGCAGCGCTGTCCGCTACCTTCCAAAAGACCCGCTGGAAATTCGCCTCTGTCGCCGCCGCGAAGGTCGCATAGTCGACCCCCATCGTCTCGGCTCCGCGCCGCGCCGTATGAGCGGTAAAGGCCGGCTCGTTGCGTTTGCCGCGGTGGGGTGGCGGCGCCAGATAGGGCGCATCGGTCTCCACAAGGATCCGGTCGAGCGGCGCGGCGGCGAAGATCTCTCGCAGCGCCGCAGAGCGGGGAAACGCCGCGATGCCGGACATCGAGAGACTGAAGCCCAGGTCGAGGGCGGCTTCGGCAAGCTCGGGCCCAGAAGAAAAGCAGTGCATGACGCAGGTATAGGCGCCGGCTTGGTGCTCCTCGGTGAGAATGCGCACCATGTCCTCATCGGCATCGCGCGCGTGGATGATGAGCGGGAGGCTCGTCCGGCGCGCGGCCTCGATATGGATGCGCAGGCTCTCGTGCTGTACAGCCTTGCTCTCAGCGGTATAGTGATAGTCGAGCCCGGTCTCGCCAATGCCGACCATCTTCGGGTGGCGGCTGAGGGCGACGAGCACCTCGACACTGGCAATCGGCTCCTCGGCGGTGGACATGGGATGCGTCCCAGCCGCGTAAAATACCGGATCGTGGGCCTCGGCAATCGCGCGGACGGCCGGTTCGTTCCGGAGCTTGGTGCAGATCGTGACCATTCGGTGCACGCCCGCCGCCGCAGCTCGCGAGACAATTTCGGAGAGGCGCCCCTCGAAGTCCGGGAAATCGAGGTGGCAATGGCTGTCGGTGATCCGCGGGGGCGCAGGTCCGGTGTCGTCGGGATTGGCGGAAGCTCTCCCGTTGGGATCGTCGGTCACGTCGCTGGGGCCTCCATATCTGCGCGATGGACGCCGAGGCGCGGCGCGCGGTCAGGCCGGTGCCGAGACATGCGCCGCGCCATCGATTGCGAGGAGGGTATCTAGAAGCAGTGCGAAGGGGTCAAGGTTGACGGCCGCGCCATGGCGGAGCTTGTCACCCTGGCTCTGTTGTAGGGCTGCCCAACGCCGCGCTGACCCAGGATCGGGCGCCAAACGCGCAAAAAGTGCAGCCTCGCCCGGCGCGGCTTCGGGGTCCGGTGGGCCCGAGATACCGGTGCGGGCGAGACGGGCGAGGAGGATCTCGATAAGCGAAAGCCGGCTCAGCAAATGCTCAGCGCTGACATTTGCCAGAGCGAGCGCCTCGTTCCGGTCGATCCCCGGCGCGCGGGCTAGGAGCCGGATGAGACCGCCGTAAAACGCAAACCCCTCATTCTCGATCAGTGTCCACGCCGCGCCGACCGACCCCTCGGCGAGCGCCGCAAGACCGGACGCGCTCGGACCCTCGACTGGGTCTGCTCCCGCTTGCGCGAGGGCTTGGCTCAAATGCTCGGGCGAAAGCGGGCGGAGTGCCAAGGTCCGGCACCGGGAGCGGAGTGTCGGCAAGAGCCGGGTCGGTTGATGCGCGATGAGGAGTAGCGTCGCACTGGCGGGGGGCTCCTCTAAGAGCTTGAGGATCGCATTGGCGGCGCTTGGGTTAAGCTCGTCCGCAGCGTCGATAAGGACGACCCGTCGACCCCCATCTGCCGCCGACAGAGCGAAGAAGCCCTTAAGCTTTCTCGCGGCATCGATGGTGATGTCCTGTTTGAGCCGCTTGCTCTTGTGGTCATAGGACCGGCGCAAGAGAAAAAGCCGCGGCTCAGAGAGGGCTGACACGCGACGGGCAACAGGACTATCGGCCCTGATGTCAAGGCTCTGTGGCGGCTCTGGCGCACCAAAGAGACTGCTCTCCGTCCCGGCCGGCTGCGACAGCAAAAATCGTGCCATGCGCCAGCCGAGGGTGGCTTTGCCGATGCCGCGGGGGCCCGTAATCAGCCAGGCATGGTGCATGCGTCCCGTTGCGAATGCATCAAGGACCATACGCTCAGCGCGGTCATGGCCAAGCAGGCGTAGGGTCTCTCGCGGGTGCGGCGCGCCCGAAAGGCGATCCGGCTCTGGGATGTCGTCGCTCATCCGAAGCTGTCCGGCTTCGCTGGCGCGGCCGATGCTCGCGCTCTATCCATCACGTGAGGTCCGCGTCAGGTGTGACAAAACCCGGTCGGCGACATCCTGAGCGACCGCGCTTAAGGGACGGTCGCCGTCGAGAATGTGCACGCGCTCTGGCGCCGTTGCAGCGAGGGCGCGAAACCCTGCGCGCAGACGGTGTTGAAAGCCGAGGCCCATATGCTCGAACCTATCCTCACCCGAGCCGCGCGCAAGTCCGCGCGCCAATGCAGTTTCGGGCGCCATGTCGATGACAAAGGTTAAATCCGGTTCGATGGCGATCATCTGCGCGTGAAGGCTGTCCACGACGTCGCGCAGGTCGCCCCGTGTCGCCCCCTGATAGACGCGCGTGCTGTCAGCAAACCTGTCGGAGATGACGATGCGTCCCGCTTCGAGCGCTGGCGCAATCGTACGCTCAAGGTGATCGCGCCGCGCTGCGGTAAAGAGCAGAATCTCGGTGTGGGCGGACCAACGCGCCGGCGCACCTTTCACGAGAAGGCGGCGGATCTCTTCGGCACCGGCCGAGCCGCCGGGCTCCCGTGTCAGGAGTGGGTCGAAGCCCTCATCGCGAAGAAGATCTACCAACCGGCGCGCTTGCGTGGACTTGCCGGACCCGTCGATCCCCTCAAAACTGATGAAAAGTCCTTTGGAGTGTGCGTCAGCCACCCATGAGGCCCATCAGCGAAAAGTCGTCGCCGACCGCTTCCCGAAAGATAACACCCGCTGCTGTCCTGAGCCGGGGAAGAAAGCCCCCGACCGGCACATCCGTCTCGGCCGTAAGTGGCAATTCGGCGGGCGGCATATCTGGAAACGCGATCTTGAGCGTCCCGATTTGCTGACCAGCGCGGATCGGGGCACGCACGGGCGTCTCATATGAGATCTCCGCGTCGATCGTGTCCTGCACAATTGCAGGCACGAGCAGTTTCAGATCCTCTGGCACGACAAGGCCGACCGTCCGCGTCGCTCCAAGATGCACGGGCACGTCCGCAAGGCGCGTACCCCCAGTCATCACTGTTCTTTGGACAAACTGACGAAACGCCCAGCTGACAATGCGTTCGGCTTCTTCGGCGCGCGCCCTGTCTGTCTCGAGCCCCGTGATGACGAAGACGATCCGGCGGTCTCCCTGTACGGCCGAGCCCACGAGGCCATAGCCCGCCTCTTGGGTGTGTCCGGTCTTCAGCCCGTCCGCTCCGATGCCAAGCCCGAGAAGCGGATTGCGGTTGCGTGTGTTGGACGGGGCGCGCCCGTCAAACTCATACTCGGCCATGCCGAAATAGGTGTAATAATCTGGAAACTCTTCAATGAGGCGCACAGCAAGCCTGCCAAGATCGGCCATCGACATCACGTGTCCATCCGCAGGCCAGCCCGACGAGTTGATGAAATGGCTGTCGCCCAGGCCGATCGCCCGCGCACGCTCGTTCATCAGCCGCGCAAAGGCTTCTTCGGTCCCTGCAAGGCCCTCGGCCACGACGATACATGCGTCGTTGCCGGATTGAACGACGATCCCCTGGATCAGCTGTTCGACGGTGGGTCTATCCGTCTGATCGAGAAAGAGCGTCGAGCCGCCGATGGCCTGCGCTTTCGCAGAAACTGAAAACCGCGTGTCGAGCGAAACCCGCCCGTCACGCAAGGCCTCAAAAAGCATGTTGAGCGTCATCAGCTTCGACATGGAGGCCGGGGGAAGCTGATCGTGCGCGTTCTTCTCCAATAGGACGGTGCCCGTCGTCTGATCGTAGATCCACGCAGCCGTGGCGCGGGTCTCAAATGCGGCGAGCGCAGCCTGGGCCGTGACCAGGAAAGCAGCGAGTGCAGCCAGGATGCGAAGGTTGAGGTGTCGTTTCATGGCGGTGCGCCTACGTTGTTATTCCGCGACGGTATAGGCGTCCTCAAAGCCCAACCGCTTCACTTTCCTGAGAAGCGCGCTCCGTTCCATCCGCGTTTGGGCCGGACCGGCGACCACTCGCCATAGCGTCGTCCCGTTCGCTTCCTTGGTCCGGATCGTCGGCAGGATGCCGTCTTCGCGCATGGTCGCTGCGGCGTCTTTGGCATTCTCTTCGGATGAAAATGTTCCGATCTCGACGAACGGCTCGTTGGACCAGGCGCCAGAGCGCAATCCAAGCGCGGTAGCGATGGGCGTCGGTTCCGGCTCAGCAGCGGCAAGTTCGATGCTCTCAGCGGCGGCCTCCGGCTCGGCGTCATCGACGATTTCCGCGGCACTCGGCAGCACGGCGGTCCTGGTCTCGGCCGGCGCCTCTAGGGCTGCGGTCTCAATCGTGCTGTCGGTTGCAAGTACGGCGCCTGTTGCGACCCCATCGCCGGCCTCAGGCAGAGCACTCAGCGGCGCGCCCGTCCGGCGTTGCCCAAATAGACCCGAAAGGAAGCCGCCACGGCGCGCGGCGCGCTCAGGGGCGTCCTCCGTCGGTCCAAGCACGGCAACGTCTGCGCTTGCCCCGTCTTCGCCAATCTCAAGGACAACCTCTCCCTCTGTCGTCTCAGCCCGCTCGATGGCGGCCTCGGCCACACTGTCATTCGGCTCTGTCCCTGAGCTTTCAGCGGCGGCCAGCGCGGTTTCGTCCTCAGCCGCTGAAGGGGCTTCGGGCGTCGGCGCTTCCTCGCGACGTAGCGCGGTGACGCTGAGTTCGGTCGGAGCGCCGGCGATGAGGCCGAGGGCGGCTGCAGCGTCCGAAGACACCTGGATTCGCGGGCCGGGGTTGTTACGTTCGCGCCGAAAAAGGGCGCCGATGACGGTTTCCCCGGTCGCATTGTTGCGCACGATCACACGCTCTGGGTCGGTCACGTCGGGATGCGCGACCCAGACCCCGCCGAGCGACGGGCGACCATCCCAGAGACCTGCTTCGGTTTGCTGAAACACCTCCGGGGCCTCGACATCTCGATCAACTAGACCGGTTGCGGCTGGCCGGTCGGGAGCCGCGGACGCTTCGGCGTCCGGCCGCGAGGACCCGATCCCAGTGCCCTCCACGCAACCGCCCAAGACAGCGACGGCACAAAATGTGGCCGCCGCGACGGTGAGAGTCCTGCTCATATTCGCCCCTTTCGCGGCACAGTGCCCTGCGCCTCTCTGGCCACGTTGTGGCCATACCGCTCGCTGGCCCGATTTTGGACCTTATGGGAGTGAGTATACAGCGTGTCGGCGTATTAGCAAAGCTTTGTACGACGTCCGCGCGGACGGCGTTGTTTACCGTGGCCCTTCCATCGAGATGGTCTTTCGTGCAGGGAAGAGCGTGGAGCCGTGGCCGAGCGGTCGAAGGCACCGGTCTTGAAAACCGGCAGGCGGGAAACCGTCTCGTGGGTTCGAATCCCACCGGCTCCGCCAAGGATTTGATTTTAGTAATTGTTTTTGATTTGCAAAATACCCAATGACGACTGTTTATCCCCCATTGTTTCCCCCTACTGAGCGCTGAACGGTACATAAATCACTCATTCAAGAAAGTCGGCAGATTGCTCTCTTTACAACCCAAGATTGTGTGGTGTAACGCTGGTGCCGATTAAGTTTGGTGAACGGTAATGCTTGTCTCTGTTGCCCTCGTGGCGCTCTCCTTCGTTTTGACATGTCTGACAGCAGCCATCGGCGACACCGCCCTGGTTGTTGCTATAGCGCTGTTCGTAGGCGGGTTGTCGACGGCATCCATTGAGCTTGGTGCACAGTCGATCGCTATGCTTTCGGCGATGTGGATCTCAGCCTGCTATCATTCGAAAAATGGAGCTCTCCGTGCGCGTCGGGGCTCGCATGCCGTGGGAGATGCTTTCGGAAGCGCAGAACTGGTGGAGCAACTTGCGGCTCTTGCGACCTCCGAACCGGATACCTCGCCTCGCGACCCTTCGAGGTAGCCTCGCTTCAATGACCGACCTAAAACGCCAGGCCCCGCGTCGCAGCACCTTTCGCGGCGTTGGGGGAGCCCGGCACTACGGCAACGTAATGGGCCGAGCACGAAAGAGCGCTTGTTATCCTTGCGGAGAGCCTGCAGCACCAAGGCATTGTCACCACATCGGCGGACGCCAACCAGCAGCGACAGCCTGACCCTCATCACAGAACCAGCGCTCACCTTTCGATGTGTCGATGTCTCTTTCTTATTGATGATCTGACGCTCTGTGGCAGAAACGCAGTACGCCTGAAAAACGTCCATGGCCAAATCCAGGCCTACAGTCTTTACTTTGATTGGGTCGCTCGTTTCCCAGCAGTCGATAGCAACTGCAATTTGGCACGCTCGGTTCAGGCGGAGCAGGAGCTATCCACCTCATCCGCTAAGGGCCGTGCTCGCAATTTCGCAAACTGCTTGTGGGTCGAGGAAAGCGATTCCGTACCGGATCAGTTGGTATTCGCCACCATGACTGCATTAGTCAATCCGGCGTTCTGCATCCACGGAACTAAAGTGAGCCATAGAAAATCTCATGTTGCCTATGCACCATGCTTCCAAGTCTCAGGCCAATATCCACCATTCTGACGTATGGGATTTACCTCATAGTTCTGCCCTATCGTCTCGACTGAAGCTCCTCATTCTTTGTCCTAGTCGATAGTTTCTGCAACCGCGAAGCGTCGGAAGGCATATTGCAACGCAACCAGTGTGAGAAGTCCGATCACCGTCAGTGTTAGCCAGCTCACCAATCCTGGCAGCACCAACGTAGTTCCTAGCATTCTCAACATAACCAGCCCCACGGCAATCGAGGCAGCCATAGCAGCGAAAATGAACGTCGTTTTAGCGATGAATTCGACAATCGAGCGGCCTAGGAATTCGAAGTCTGCCCTGCCCATGGCAACCAGCTTTGTCGGAAACAGAAGATGTACCGTGTTCTCAACTGTATGGATAAGAAACGTCAACGGGAGAGCAAAAGCTGCTAGCGTCAGTGCAACTTGTGGGGTGACCCTTTCCTCAAAGACAAGTGCGCTTGCTATAATTATCAACGTGATGAAATAGGCCAGCAGTGTCTGAACGACGAGTTGACCTGCGCAAATGCGCCAGGGAGCGATGGGGAGTGTCTTGTAGATTTCCATACGACTCAGGTCACCGCGAAAGTCGCAGACCATATTACGAGGCAGGATGAATGCGATGAAGATATAGATAAGCAAAAGAGTCTGTGCTTCCGTGACCGGCATTGCGAGCGCCGAGGAAATTGGCGCAATACATGCTGCGAGACCAACAAACACCATGACGAGTTTCGACGAATTCCGCAAGGCGTTGAGGGCCTGCCGCGAGACAATGGGCCCGAAACCGCCGAGAATTGGGGCACGATGGATCGAGCGCACCTTGGTCCGTTCCGTAGCCCAGAAAGATCCACCTTGTTTGATGCGCTCCCACCGGTTGCTTAGGCGCGCGTTCTCCGCGAGGGAGCGGTCGGTCGTGCGCGCATCGAGCACGATAGCAGCGCGCAACAACGCCGCATTGATTAAGAGCGCGACAATAGCCCAAAGTGCCAAGTCTGCAAAAGATGGCGCCACGAAAAGTTCAGCAAACACGATATAGGGGATCAAGACTATGGTTCCGATCACTGAGTGCCGAAACTCGGCCAGAAGATCGATAACCCCATGGTCGTGCAAGACCCATGCGTAAAGCATGGCTGCCGCCGCAATTGCGCAAAGCAACGCAATAGCGGGCCATCGTATCCTTGCAAACCTACTGCCGTCGAGCGCATTCCCAGCCATACTGATCACAGCGCTGTTCAATTGAACAAACACAAGCGTCAGGAGCGTGGCGATAAAAATAGACAATGCCGATCCTGCTTGCTGCTGTACAAGGAGCGTAATGAACGCGCTGCTTAAGGTGACGCCAGCGACATAAGCCGCAAACTTATAGACAATCAAATCCCGTCGGTGGAATGGCCCGGTAAAGAGAAAATTGATCTCATTCGGCGAAAAATGAAACGTAGGTCCGGTTGTCATCAATACGGTGAGTAGCGACAGCCCAAACATGCTGAGCGGCATAAACGTAATGATCTGCTCGCTGAATGCTTGCCGGTCCAGAGCCGCGGATCCGAAAAAGCTCGTGCCCGGGGAACTGTTGGAAGCAATCAGGAACCAAATGATCACACCGAAAGCAAGAGAGAAAAGCAGGCCGCGTAAGCTTGCCATTTGAAACAAGCGCTGGCGAAGACCGCCACGCAGTCGCAGCATGAGAAGTTGGCAAAGTGCAGGATCCATCTCTTAGGCCGCCGCGGTCTCTGAGGTCTGATCCGGCGCCTGCGTGATCGAGAAATACACTTCTTCGAGGGCGGACGTGCTGTCCGTATGCGCGACCTCGCTCAGCAGGTCTTCCATAGTGCCAAATCGGCGGCACTCCCCAAGATTCAGTACCATAATATGTGTGCACAAATTCTCAAACAGACTCAAAAGGTGCGAGCTTATGATAATGGCCGCGCCTGCCCGCGCGCGGTCGCGGATCGCTTGCTGAATGCCCCGAATGCCTTGGGGATCTAGCCCCGTCAGGGGTTCGTCGAACAGCAGTACCTTTGGGTCGTGCAAGAAGGCACAGGCAATGGCAACCTTTTGCCGCATTCCACGCGACAAGTCATGGACGAGCGTATTGCGCTTGTGTGTGAGTTCGAATGACGCGAGGAGCGCTTCGGCATCCTTTTCGAATTCGACGAGTTTGTAAGCGGCCGCCGTGAACGCCAGGTGCTCCCATACCGTCATGGTATCAAAGAGGCGTGGATCGTCGGGAATGTAGCCGAGGTTTTTCTTGGCTTCGATGGGCGCCTGAACAACGTCATGGCCAGCAACCAATAGTTGCCCTGAGCTGGGAGGGATAATGCCACACAACGTACGTAAGGTCGTCGTTTTGCCAGCCCCATTCGGCCCGAGCAATCCAAGGATTTGGCCTGGTTCGACCGAAAAGCTGAGGTTGTTCACAGCCGTGAAGCCTTTGTACTGCTTGCTGAAGTTCGTGACTGTAATCATGGGCTTTTCGCTCAACACTCTCTGGTTTGCCGCTACCTGAGCGGGCAGACCCGCCCTCCAACAGCACTCAGCATGTCGGCGTGTCGCACCGATTCATGTCAAATCTAGGTCCGAAACGGGACTGTTGCGATGATTGAGGTTTCTAGGTGAATGTTCGCCTTGGAGGGTCATCATGCCGCGCGCAGCACCCTTCAAGCACCATCGCTTCCCATGAGGCATCATCCTTTCTGCGGTGCGCTGGTACTTGCGCTATCCGCTGTCGTACCAGGATGTCGTGGGTCTTCTGGCCGAGCGCGGCGTGACGGTTGATCGATCAACGGTGTATCGCTGAGTCCAGAAGTTCGGCCCGGAACTCACGAAGCGCACCGAGAAGCACCTGCGCCGGGCTAGCGGCGATTGGCACGTGGACGAGACCTACATCCGCGTCGGCGGCAAGTGGCGCTCCCTCTGGCGCGCCATCGATGCGAACGGGCAAATGGTGGATTTTCGCGTATCGGCCCGGCGGGATGCGAAGGCCGCCAAAGCCTTTCTCCACAAGGCGATAAAGCGCGTTCGGCTGCATCGGCCCGTCACTATCTGTACATACAAAGCCCACGCCCATCGACGTGTGATCCGCGAGATCAATCACCGGTATGATCCGCACTTTGAACCGCCCCGGGTTTGCCGGAGGCATTTTGATGTAAGCTACGCTGCCATGGTCCGAGTTTCGAGAGCTGCGTAGAAGTTGGCTTCTGCCTGAGCTGGCGGGATGTTTCCGATGGGTTCTAGCAGACGGCGTGTGTTGAACCAGTCGAC
>JBCDLH010000003.1:0-397188 GCA_038745585.1 Pseudomonadota bacterium | reverse complement strand
GGTGCGCACCGAAATCGGCCCGATCGCCTCGCCCGACCTCATCCAATGGGCCCCGGGCCTGCCCAAAACCCGGTCGGGCAAAATCATGCGCCGCATCCTCCGCAAAATCGCAGAAAACGATTACGCAGCACTCGGAGATACATCAACACTCGCAGAGCCTGGCGTCGTGGACGAGCTCATCGCCAATCGCATGAACCGCGGTTGACGCCCTTGCGCCGGGCGGGCGGTGTCCTCGCGGCCGCAGCGACACTGCCTCAAGCCGCATCATTTTATCGTGTGCGCTTAAGCCGATCTTCATATCTCTAAGTCACCGTCATCACGTGGGGGCGCTCTATTCGGAGCAACACGATATGATGACCGTCGGTCTTCGCCCAATTGTGCCTGGGCCGGGGGAACCCGGACCATTGCTACAGTCGAACACGCGCAACGCCTTAGCCGGCCCGGTGGCCGAAGCGGGCCAGAGCGCATCCATTGAGACCAAACCGTTGACAGCTGAGCCGATCGTCTCGGCGGCCAAAGCGTCGGACGTTGCTGACGTCGCCGATAAACGGCTCTCGACCGAGCTCATTGTCCCTCAACCGCCCGCGCGAGACGACGATGCAGCGGCGCCACAGCCGATACCGGTCGAGCCCGCGGGTCCGCTCAAAACCTATGCGCAGATCCCCACCGAAATGATGCAGGAGATTTCCCGCCTCCGTGAGGAAGCTGCGGAAGCGAACGCACAAGGCGTGCCGGGGCGCAATGACCCGACTCCGATGCCCGCATCCCCAACTGCGATCGGCACTGGCGAAATGCCCTACGACGCGGCCTAGAGCACGTCGCGTTGAAACGGATTCAGGTTTCGCTGCCTCTTGGCTTCGCCTCGAACGCAAAAACTGTAACGAGGTTGATCCGATTAAACGCGACACGCTCTCGCCACAGCACTTTGGCGGAGATCTGACACAAGAACGCGGGCCCATTTTGGGGGCCCGCGCGTGCATTTTACCAGCCTCGCTGTTCGCTGAACCGCGTACATGTGCGGCGTGCGCGCTCAGTTCAGCGCAGCATCTGTTATCGCATGCGTCCAGGCGCCCTCCGGCTCCGCCGTGATCACCGGATCGGACCCGCCCGCGAGCAACGTCGAGACCGTCCGCTCAAAGTCTGCCGGATCCAGCGCGCCATTCGATCCCGCCGTCAGCTTGGCGATCTCGCCCATCATGCGCTTCTGATGCTCCTCGGTCTGCGCGCCGGTCGCGTCGTTGTCGAGCACGATGAGCGCCGCCTCATCGGGATTCTCTTCGGCCCACTTCCAGCCCTGCATCGAGGCGCGCACGAAACGCTCCATCTTGTCGACGAATGCCGGATCTTCGAGGTTTTCCTCCAACACCCACATACCGTCTTCCAGCGTGGCGACCCCCATATCTTCGTACTTGAACGTCACAAGCTCATCCGGGCTCACGCCCGCATCGATCACTTGCCAATACTCATTGTACGTCATCGTCGAGATACAATCGGCCTGGCGCTGCAGAAGCGGATCTACGTTGAAGCCCTGCTTTAGGACCGTGACGCCGTCATCCCCCCCTTCGGTCGAAATCCCCTCCTGGCTCATCCAGCTGAGGAAAGGATACTCATTGCCGAAGAACCAGACGCCGATCGTGCGCCCCTTAAAGTCTTGCGGCCCGGTGATGCCGGTGTCTTTCCAGCATGTAAGCTTGAGCCCGGAGGACTTGAACGGCTGCGCAATGTTGACGACCGGCAAGCCCCGCTCGCGCGCAGCGAGCGCCGAGGGCATCCAGTTCAGCATCACGTCGGCCCCGCCCCCAGCGAGGACTTGGGGCGGCGCGATGTCGGGCCCGCCGGGCAGGATCGTCACGTCCAGCCCCTCTTCCTCATAGTAGCCCTGGTCGAGCGCCACGTAGTAGCCGGCAAATTGAGCCTGTGTGACCCACTGCAATTGCAGGCGCACTTCGTCTGCCTGAAGCGCACCCGCTGTCAGTGCAAGCGCACCCACTGCGCCAAAAAGCGTGTTTTTCATGTCGGATCTCCCTGTTTTTGTGCGGCCAGTTTTCACTACAAGACCCGGAAACAAAAGTGGAAACGCGCCAGTCTGGGCGGAGCTTGAGCAGGTGCCCAAGTTTTGCTCAGCACAACACGGAGTTCGACGTGGCCGTTGCCCTGAAAGATATGGCAACCCACCCATAAGGACCCTTGAAGGTGTCTCGAATGACAAGCAGGACCGTCTGGATCTTCGAGCGTGAAAACGCGCAGTTGTCGACGCCAGATCGCCCGACAAAGGGCGCGCAGCCGGCCTCGATCCTGCAACGGGGGGCACCCGGTGAGGCGATCTAGCGTTGCGACGGATGCCAGAACGTGACCCAGCGCTCGATCAGCGCGACGGCGCCATAAAACGCCGAGCCCGCCAGGGCAGCAACGAGGATCTCGGCCCAGACCATGTCGAGCGCGAGCCGTCCCACTTCGGTCGAGATGCGAAAGCCCATGCCCACGGTGGGCGAGCCAAAGAACTCCGCAACGATCGCGCCAATGAGCGCCAGCGTCGTAGAGATCTTCAAGCCGTTGAAAATAAACGGCATCGCGGCCGGGAGGCGCAGTTTGACCAGGGTTTGACCTTGCGTAGCAGCATAGGTGTGCATCAGATCGCGCTGCATCGCATCGGCCGCGCGCAGCCCTTCGACCGTGTTCACGAGGATTGGGAAAAAGACCATCGCGACAACGACCGCCGCCTTACTCTCCCAATCAAAGCCGAACCACATTACGAGGATCGGCGCCGTACCCACAATCGGCAGGGCCGCCATAAAGCTGCCGACCGGCAAGAGCCCCCGCCGCAGCACATCGTAGCGATCCGCAACGAGTGCGACAGCGAAGGCCGCGAGCCCTCCGATGGCATAGCCCGAGAGCGCGCCCTTAACGAAGGTCTGCACGAAATCCGCCCAGAGGATATCGGTCGATACCGCGAACCGCGCTGCGATGGCCGAGGGCGCGGGCAGGATGACCGAGGGCACTTGGAAGAGCCCGACCGCCAACTCCCACAAAAGGATCAGCGTCAGCCCGAAAATGACCGGCGTGACATAGCGCGCGAGCGGCCCGCCACGCTCTGCAACGCTGGCATTGAGATACCAAAGCGCGAGCCAGACCGCCGTCACCACCGCAAGGCGCAGATCGAAGAGGGCGGAGAGCGCGATCAGAAACCCCGCCGTCAGGAGATAGGGCATCCGCAGCGGCAAGACATTCACGGCGCGAGTCCCATCCGCCGCAGTACCACCCGCTGCACGAGCCCGATCAGCGCCACGAGCGCGGCCGCCAGGATCGCCGCCGCAAAAAGTGCCGACCAGATCTGTACCGTCTGCCCGTAATAGCTCCCCGCCAAGAGACGTGCGCCGAGGCCCGCAACCGCCCCGGTTGGCAACTCACCGATGATCGCGCCGACGAGCGAGGCGGCGATGGCCACCTTCAGCGAGGTAAAGAAATAGGGGAGCGACGCGGGCAGACGCAGCTTCCAAAAGGTCTGGCCAGCGGTTGCCGAATAGGTGTGAAGGAGGTCAAGCTGCGCCACCTGCGGGCTGCGCAGCCCCTTCACCATGCTGACGACGACGGGAAAAAACGAAAGGTAGGCCGAGATCAGCGCCTTCGGGAGCAGCCCGGACACGCCCACGGAATTCAGAACGACGATAATCATCGGGGCGATGGCCAAGATCGGGATCGTCTGGCTCGCAATCGCCCAGGGCATGACGGACATGTCCATTGCCCGATTGTGCACGATCCCCACGGCCAGCAGCACGCCGAGCCCCGCGCCGATGGCAAAGCCCAGAAGCGTCGCCGAGAGCGTCACCCAGGCATGGGTAAAGAGCGAGCGGTTCGACCACATGCGTCCCTCAAGGGCCATGCCGACGCTTGTATTCCAAAGCTCGGACGCCACCTGATGCGGTGCGGGCAAGCGCGGACGGTCGAGCGACCAGACAGCGCCCAGCTCGCCCGGATTGCCCACCACCAGCGCCCAGCTCGACATATCGCGCCGCTCTCCGGCGCCCTCGGGGGAAATGACGGCCCCGCCGCGCTCGGCCTGGGTCAGCGCCTCCTTGGCATTCATCGGCACGCAGGCCGCGTACCAGAAGGCGACCAATCCTGCGACGACGACGATCACCGGCCAAAGCGCCGCGCTCGCCCGCGAGATCCATCCGGGCATGCGTGCGCGTGCCGCGCCCGTGGCAGGAACCGCAGCCTCAGCCATCGCCCCGCTCCCATCGGAGCAGTACGTCGGGCAGGCCTTCCTCGTTATCTCCGTCTGTGCGCTGAATCTCGGCAAACCCCTCCCGTGCATAGAAGCGGCGGGCGCGCCGATTGTCGAGGAAGGTCCAAAGCTCAAGCCGCGCCCGCCCGACCTTTGCCCGGTCCAGCAGCGCTTTGCCAATCCCCTGCCCCGGTGTGCTGAGATAAAGGGCCGTCACGCAAGCGGCCCCATCATCCAGCGCGAGAAAGCCCATTATGGGATCGCCCGCGACGAGAACGCTGCGCTCGGCAAAGACCGTCTCGCGGTAATGTCGCGCCACGTCGGCGGGGCTGTGGATGCGCGGCATCCAAGGCGTCGCGTCGATCCAAGCATTGAGGATCGCCGCGGCGGCCGCCGCATCCTCGGCGCGGCCCTCCCGGATCTGAACCCCAAGGGCGACAGCGCTCATACCGATCCCCCCAAGAGACCCGCCTCACTCATAGGCATGCCCCGCGCGCAGCCCCTCGCGCACCCGGTGGGCGAGGGCGAGAAATTCTGGTGTGTCGCGGATCTCCAGCGGGCGCTCGCGCGGCAGGTCGCTCTCGATGACATCCGTGATCCGCCCAGGCCGGGGCGACATCACGACGATCTTGGTCGAGAGATAGACGGCCTCGGGGATGGAATGGGTGACAAAACCGATGGTCTTCTCGGTGCTGGCCCAGAGCCGCAAAAGCTCCTCGTTGAGCCGGTCCCGCACGATCTCATCGAGCGCGCCAAAGGGCTCGTCCATTAGAAGGATCTCCGCGTCGAACGCCAGCGCCCGCGCAATAGAGGCGCGCTGTTGCATCCCGCCCGAAAGCTGCCAGGGGTATTTGTTGCCGAACCCGTCGAGCTCCACGAGCGATAGCACGCGCGCGATCCGCTCCCCCTGCTCGGAACTGGAAAACCCCATGATTTCAAGCGGCAGTCGGATATTCCCCGCAATCGTCCGCCACGGATAGAGCCCCGCCGCCTGAAACACATAGCCATAGGCCCGCGCCCGCCGCGCCTCATCCGGGCTCATCCCATTCACGGAGATCGACCCGCCCGTCGGCTGCTCCAACGCTGCGATTACCCTGAGGAACGTCGTCTTCCCACAGCCCGACGGCCCGATAAACGAAACGAAGTCCCCCTTCCCGATCTCCAGGTTCACATCCCGGAGCGCCTGCACCGGCCCATCGGCGGTCTGGAAGGTGAGGTCGAGTCCGACGGCGGATACAACAGTGGGATCTGACAGCGGAGGCGCTGCCAATTCGAGATCCGTATCATCTCTGGCCATTTACGCGTACCTTCTGACGATCAACGTAAAAGAGCTTACCAACCCACAACACCACGGGAAGACTGATTGGGAAGATCCACGCAATAGGGTTAGTAATCGTCAGGCGATCGAAAAAGAACACCGCAAGAGGCAAGTTTCCAACCAGCCACTGAAAGACGAGGCACACAACCAGCGGAAGCTTCGCCCACACGCTAAGGCCCCAAACAAGAAGTCCAAGCGTCCAAAGAAAGAGGACAATGGGCAACAGAAAGACCGTTCCTCCTGCCAGAAAAAACGTTGCAGCCGCCTCGAATGCATGACCAATGCCTCGAAGGCCCTGACGCGCGAGGACAAAAACAAAAACCGCGCCAGCGACAACCAATAGGGTCATCACCGCCGCGGAGAAGCTAGCTATGGCAAAAGTCGCGAGACGAAAGGTGCTCAGCGGCTTCCACATCAAACCCCCGCCGGAATGTTGTGTGGATCACGCTTAATCTTGCGGGGCGTTGTGAGCGCCTTCCAGGTCGAGAGGGCTTTGGCGGGGGAAGTGAGCGGCGGCCGCTTCACAAACTTGCCCCGCCCGGGCGCGGACTGGCTGTTCTGCCCGTGGGCCCAGACGACCTCACCGCGGGAGAGGGTGTAGCGGGCCTGGGCCGTCACCTCCATCCCCTCGAATACGTTGTAATCAATGATGCTCTTCTGCGCGCCGACCTCGATGGTGCGGCGCAGCCCCGGATCCCACACGACCACATCCGCATCCGCGCCGGGCACCAGCGCGCCCTTCATCGGGTAGATGTTGAGGATCTTGGCGATGTTGGTCGACGTGACGGCGACGAACTCCTCCGGCGTCAGCCGCCCGGTATCAACGCCTTTCGTCCAGAGCATCGCGAGCCGCTCCTCGAGCCCGCCGGTGCCGTTAGGGATGCGGGTAAAGTCCCCCACGCCCATCCGCTTTTGCTCGTCGTTGAAGGCCGCATGGTCCGTCGCCACCACCTGCAGCGACCCCGCCGCGAGCCCGTTCCACAGCCCGTCCTGGTGGTCCTTCGAGCGGAACGGCGGGGACATCACGCGCCGCGCCGCGTACTGCCAATCCTTGTTGAAGTACTCGCTCTCATCGAGTGTCAGGTGCTGGATCAGGGGCTCGCCATAAACGCGTATCCCCTTCTGCCGCGCCCGCCGGATCGCTTCATGCGCCTGCTCGCAGGACACATGGACGATGTACAAAGGCACACCCGCCGCATCGGCGATCATGATCGCGCGGTTTGCCGCTTCGCCCTCGACCTCGGGCGGTCGTGAATAGGCGTGCCCCTCGGGGCCCGTGACACCCTCGGCCATGTATTTCTGCTGGAGTTCCTGGACGATATCGCCATTCTCGGCATGAACGAGCGGCATCGCCCCCAGCTCCGCACAACGCATAAACGACGCGTACATCTCGTCGTCCTCGACCATCAGCGCGCCTTTGTAGGCCATGAAGTGCTTGAAGGTGTTGATCCCCCGCTCCTTCACGACCGTCTCCATGTCCTCAAAGATCTGCTCACTCCAGCCGGTGATCGCCATGTGATAGGAAATGTCGACGCAGATCTGATCCTTCGACTTTCTGTCCCACTCATCGACCGCATCCAGGAGCGATCCATCGCCCGGCAGGCAAAAATCAACGAGCATCGTCGTGCCGCCCGCCGCGGCGGCGAACGTGCCGGACTCAAAGGTCTCCGCCGCCGTCGTCCCCATGAAGGGCATCTCGAGATGGGTATGGGGGTCGATCCCGCCAGGGATGACATAGGCCTCGCTCGCGTCGATCACCTCGTCACCTTGCAGGTCCGGGCCGACCTCCACGATCTTCTCCCCCTCGATCAGCACATCGGCCGTCCACTGCCGATCCGCCGTCACAACCGTCCCGCCCTTGATCACTTTCGACATGTTGCTCACCTCTCCGGCCCGGTCCTAGCCCGGCCCCCCTCATCTTGGTCCAAATACTCCGCGCGGGTCGCCACCGGCGGCACCCGTCCCCTTTGCTCGCGACAACGCCTCAATTCGCCAACAGCGCTGCCCCGGCTCTGTGGGTTCGGCCTCTGTTCTACTCATCGGCGGGATACTCAACGGCGCACACAATTGTCCTGTCCGAAGTAAGGAACGCGGCCCGCACGGAACAGACCGCAAAGTCACCCGTCGCCGTGTTCATCCGAACCAGCGATGAGCCATCTAGCATTGCAAAGCTATAGCGATGGCTCAGCCAGCTGACCCAAGCATGGACCAACACCGCTCCGGCCAACGCAAAGAGGGCCGCTGCCCTCACCCCACGATCTCCGCCGTCTCGACCACCGCGTGGAAAAGGACGTTGGCGCCCTTTTCGGCCCATTCCGGCGTGATCTCCTCGGCCTCGTTATGCGACAGGCCGTCGACGCAGGGGCACATCACCATCGCCGTGGGGGCCACGCGATTGATCCAGCAGGCATCGTGGCCCGCGCCGGAGATGATGTCGCGATGGCTATAGCCCAGGCGCTCCGCCGCGCTGCGCACGGCCGTGACGCAGCCCTCGTCAAAAGTCACCGGGTCGAAGTGGCCCACGGGCTCGATCTCAATCCCCAAGCCGAGATCAGCCGCGATCCCCGCCGCCTCTTTCTCCAGCCGCGCCCGCATGGCGGTCAGCTTTTCCAAGTCCGGCGAGCGAAAGTCGATGGTAAACACCGCCTTGCCCGGGATCACGTTGCGCGAGTTCGGATAGACATTCGCCTGCCCCACCGCGCCCACCGCGTCGGGCTGATGCGCCATTGCGATCCGGTGCACCGCTTCGGTGATCCGCGCCATGCCGAGCCCGGCATTCACGCGCATGTTCATCGGAGTGGAGCCCGTATGGCTCTCCTTCCCGATTAGCCGCACTTCGAGCCACCAGAGCCCCTGCCCATGGGTGACGACGCCGATCTCCGTCTCCTCGGCCTCAAGGATCGGCCCCTGCTCGATATGCAGCTCGAAGAAAGCATGCATGTCGCGCGCGCCGACCTCTTCCTCGCCTTTCCAACCGATCCGATCGAGCTCCGCACCGAACGTTTTGCCATCCGCATCCTCGCGGGCATAGGCCCAGTCGAGGTCATGCATCCCGGCAAAGACGCCCGAGGCAAGCATCGCGGGCGCAAAGCGCGTGCCCTCCTCGTTGGTCCAGTTGGTCACTACGATGGGATGCTTTGTCCTGATCCCGAGATCGTTCATCGAGCGGATGATTTCGAGCCCGCCGAGCACGCCGAGCACGCCGTCATACTTGCCCCCCGTGGGCTGGGTATCGAGATGCGAGCCGACATAGACCGGCAGCGCATCGGGATCTGTTCCCTCGCGGCGCGCAAACATCGTGCCCATCCGGTCGACACCCATGGCGCAGCCCGCCGCCTCGCACCAGCTTTGAAAGAGCGCGCGACCCTCGGCATCTGCGTCCGTTACCGTCTGACGGTTGTTGCCGCCGGCAATCCCAGGGCCGATCTTGGACATTTCCATCAGACTGTCCCAAAGCCGCCCGCCATCGATCTTCAGGTTCTCACCGGGTGCCGCCATGCCTCTCCCCTTCCGCAGTATCGGGCGCAGTATCTGCAGCAGTCTAGGGCGGGAGGCTGCGCGGCGGCAACCGCGCTTTCGGCCGCCCGTGGCGAAAGCGCGGTCGCCGCTTAACCGTCGCTCAAAGCGAGACCAGCCACACCCGCCAAGTGCTCGATCCGGCGGCGAAATTCGGCTTCGAATGAGTGCGCCGCCGCAAACGCGGCGGCCTGTTCCGAGAGCGCGGCGAGGCGCGCCCGATCCGCGTTCAGGGCAGCGATCCGCTCGGCCAGCGCATGTGTGTCCGCCATAGGCACGACCTCGGCCGCGCCGGACGCGTCGGCCAGGGGCGTGAGCATCGCGTTCGCATAGCCCACGACCGGAATGCCGCAGCCGAAGGTCTCCAGATAGGTGCAGGACGGGTCCGATTGCCGGTGGCAAGAGACAAAGAGATCGCTCTCGCGGCGCAGGCGCGGGATGAGTTCGGTCTCGAAATCGAGCGCGCCGTGAAAGCGCACCCGGTTGTCGAGGTTCAGCGCGGCAAAGCCTTCGGCCATCTCCGCCTCCAGGCTGCCGGTGCCAAAGATCTCGAGCGTAAACGGGACGCGCCGTGCCTTGAGGTACCGCGCCAAGTCGACCAGATCGAGCGCGCCCTTAATCGGCTCTAACCGTCCCGAGTGTACAAGCCGGAGCGGCGCGTCGGAGGCGACCCATTCGGCCCGCGCCGCCTGCTCCGCCTCGGTGACAAGCAGCGCCTCCGTCACGCGCCCGTCGAGATAGCTCATCCCGCTCGCATGCCCGGCGCCATAGGCGCGCCAGGCGGGATAGCCGTTGGCCTGGAGCCCGTCCGCCCGGCCAAATGCCCGGCGTCGGCGCACCTCCAAATAAAGAGCGGCCAAGACCTCTTTCATACGGTGGGCGAGGGATCCGCCCTCCAGAAAGAGGATCTGAAGGCGTGTCTTCAGGGTGTTTTCGATGGTGTAGACAAGCTTTGCGCCGCTCGCCGTAACGGCAGCGACGAGCGCGATCCCCTGTGCCGCATCCCCAGAGGCCAGTACGACGGCCGCTGCCGCGAGACCGTCTTCCGGCGGCGCCAGGCCGCGACCCGGATCGACCAAATGCACAGCAAAGCTGAGCTTGTCTTGGTCGAACGTGGCGGCAAACGGGCCGCTCTCCTTAGCCTGTGGCAACACACAGCAGACCGGCCCGGGCCAGAGTGCTGCATAGGCCTCCATCCCAGTGGCAAACTTGCGATCGAGGAACAGAGTGCCGTCAGCGCGCCGCGCCCCCACATTGGAGACAACGACGAGGGTGTCGCGCCGAGCCTCCGACCGTTTGTCTTCCATGGTGGGTCTACGCCGTACGCATCAGCACGTCACGCAACGTCCCAAAGAGCTGATCGATATGGGCTTTCTCGATGATAAGTGGCGGCGACATCGCGATGATGTCTCCGGTCGTGCGTATGAGGATACCGCTCTCGTATGCGTCGAGGAAGGCCGAGAAGGCACGCTTCGTGGGCTCACCGGCAATCGGCTCAAGCTCAACCGCGCCGATGAGACCCATATTGCGGATATCGACGACATGCGGGCAATCGCGCAGCGAGTGGAGCCCCTCTTCCCAATAGGGCGCGAGCGCCGCTGCCCGCTCAAAGAGCGCTTCTTCGCGGTAGGTCTCGAGCGTCGCGATCCCTGCGGCAGAGGCGATGGGATTGCCCGAATAGGTATAGCCGTGGAAGAGCTCGATCAGGTGCTCGGGCCCCTGCATGAAGGCGTCGTGGATCTCGGCGGTCGCAAGGACCGCTCCCATCGGGATGACACCGTTCGTGAGGCCCTTGGCGCAGGTGATGAGATCGGGCATCACGTCGAAATGCTCGGCGGCAAAGGCCGAGCCAAGCCGTCCGAAACCGGTGATGACCTCGTCGAAGATCAAAAGGATGCCGTGCGCCGTGCAGATCTCGCGCAGCCGTTTCAGATACCCCTTCGGCGGGATGAGGACGCCGGTCGAACCGGCCATGGGCTCGACAATCACGGCGGCGATCGTCTCGGCCCCATGGAGCGCCACGATCCGCTCCAGATCTTCGGCCAGATGCGCGCCATGCTCCGGCTGGCCCCGGCTAAAGGCGTTTTGGTCGGGCAGATGCGTATGCGGCATGTGGTCGACGCCGGTCAGCAGGGAGCCGAAAACCTTGCGGTTGTTAACGATGCCGCCGACCGAGATGCCACCGAAGTTAACCCCGTGATAGCCGCGCTCGCGCCCAATGAGCCGTGTCCGCGCGCCGTCGCCGCGGGCCCGGTGATAGGCGAGCGCGATCTTCAGCGCGGACTCGACCGCCTCCGAACCCGAATTGGTGAAGAACACATGCTCAAATGGCTCTGGCGCCATGTCGCGCACACTTGAAGCCAACTCGAACGCCTTTGGGTGCCCCATCTGAAACGCCGGGGCATAGTCCAGCTCTTCGGCCTGGCGCTGGATCGCCTCGACGATCTTGGGCCTCTTATGCCCCGCATTGCAGCACCAGAGCCCCGCTGTTCCATCGAGGACCTGCCGCCCATCGGCGGTCGTGTAATGCATGCCCTCGGCGGCGACCATCATCCGCGGCGCCGACTTGAATTGCCGGTTGGCGGTAAATGGCATCCAGAACGCCGAAAGATCGTTCGGAGGGGGGCGACGGTCGAGGGCCATTTGGGTCTCCTGAAGAGGCTGTGGCGCGGCGGCCCCTCGCGCTGGGGAACCGTACGCAGTACGATTTCCTCCGACGGTACCACGCCCCGCCGCCCGCTCACAAGCGACGGCACCGAGGAGAACGATGACAGAGCTGACGACCGAGCCGGCCCGGGCCGAGACCAGGATCCAAGCCAAGAACCGCGCCGCGATCCTCGAAGCGGCGCTGACGGCCTTCTCCGAAAAGGGCTTTCGCGGGGCGACGGTTGAGGAGATCGCGCAAAGCGCAGGCCTCTCAAAACCCAACCTTTTGTATTACTTCCCCTCGAAGGCCGCGATCTATGAGGCGCTCTTGGCGGGCCTGCTCGACACCTGGCTTGCGCCCCTGCGCGCAATGGATCCTGCAGGCGATCCGCTCGACGAACTCCGCATCTACCTGCTGCGCAAGCTCGACATGAGCCGCGAAATGCCGCGGCAGAGCCGGCTCTTTGCCAACGAGGTCATGGCCGGTGCGCCCGTGATCGGCGCGACCCTCAGCACAGATCTGCGCGCGCTCGTGGACGAAAAGGCAGGGGTCATCGCCGCATGGGCGGCAGAGGGCCGGATCGCGCCGGTCGACGCGCATCACCTTCTCTTTTCGATCTGGGCGGTGACGCAGCACTACGCGGATTTCGACGCGCAGGTGACGGCCGTGCTCGGCCCCCGCGCCGCACGGCGGTTCGACGAAGCGGCCGCGACGCTGGAGGCGCTCTTTCTGAACGGTCTGACGCCGCGCGGTTGAGGCGGGCCGTCTCGGGATGCCCGCCCAAGCTCAGCCTTTCGGAACGCCCCGCGCCCGCTCCGCCAAAACGGCCGCGGCCGTCCGCCAGGCCGCCCCGCGCATCGGATCCAGTCGGAGGGCCCAAAGCGCGGCCCGCAGCGCCTCCGCCCCCTCCCCGGCGAGACGAGCGCGGTGGGCATGGCCGAGGAGATGCCCCGCCAATTGCGCCGACGCCGCTTGCCGCTTGGCGGACAGGGCGGGCGGCTGAAACGCAGGCGGATGGCCATCTGCCAGGTCATCAGACCCGCGCAAGGCGCGTTGGCGGGCAAAGTCCCGCGCGGCAGCCGTAAAGAACGCATTCCGCGCGCGCGTATTCGCGTGGGTCACGGAGCCCTCGCGCAAGCGATAGACGTAGGCCTCGCGCGGCACGAAGCGGACCTTGCCAAGGGTTGCCAGCCGAAACTGATAGTCGAGATCGCACGCCACTTCGAACCATGTCCGGCGTCCTCCAAGCGCCAACACCGCTCTGCGCCGCACAAGCCAAGCGCAGAGTGTCGAGACCGGTTCGCCTGCTCGCAACACGTCCTCGACATCGCCCTCCGGCCGGTCGACAAGGAGCGGTGCGTAGATCCGCAGCCGCGAATCGGTTGACGCGTAAGCCCCCACAACCGCAACATACTCGGGTTGCGCGTCCAGAAAGCCGACCTGCCACGCGAACCGCCCGGGCCTATAGAGGTCATCCCCGTCGCAGATCGCGACATAGTCAAGACGCGCTTCGGCATAGCCAGTGCTATAGGCCGCGGCGACCCCCGTCTGAGGGCCCGGGACGATCCGAACACGGTCATCATCGAGCCCGCGTGCGATCTCGGCCGAGCCATCGGTTGACCCATCGTCGACAAAGAGCACCTCGCCGACCTCGGGCTCGGCAAGCACCGAGCGCAGCGCCTGGGCGACGGTCTCGGCATTGTTGCGCACGGGCATGACGACGCTGACGCGCGCCGCCCCCTGCCCGCCGTTCCCCGCCACACTCCGTTCAGGCAAAGCGTTCATAGTAACGCGCAAACTCTGCGCGCACCCGAGCCGCGTCTTCGGCCGACATCTCGGTCCGCCAGCGCTGCGGCACGCCCTTGTTGAACTGGGTGATCCGGCGCTTGTCGGCATAGGGCGCCAGGATCTCGGCCGGATCGACCCGTAGCTTTAGGGTCTTGGCCATCCGCGCAACCGTGGCGGCGCTGTCAAAGCAAAGCGCGTCATAGCTCACAAGATGGACCTCCCCTAATTCCAGCCAGCTTTCCATTGTTTTCAGCGCCAGATCGATGGTCCAGAGGCTCCGCTCCACGTTCACGCATTCCACAAAATCGGCAATGCCGGCCGCGCGGGACCGGTTGCCATGGTCTATGAGCGACAAGGCGATGTCGCGCGGGTCCCGATGCTGGGCAAAGACGATCTGCTGGGCAAATCCGGCCGCTTCGATTGCCCCGGGCCTGGGCGCAAAGCCGTGGGTCTTGACCAGGGCGCAGCCCGCGCCGGCCTCGCGCCCGATCGCGGCCAACCGCTCTGCCGAGAGGCTATCGACGTAGTCTTCCTCGCTCGGAGCGCCCTTCGCTTCGGCAGAGAGCTTCGCCAGCGGTGCGCCCCCCGCGCGGAGGATATCCCGCAATAGAAGCCAGGCAAAGGACGAGGCCGATTTTGGTAGGCCGTGGCTCACGATGAGGCACCCCGACAGCGGGTGCGCCTCACGCCCCAGCACACGCCGCTGCCTCAGGCGGCCCAGCAGTTTCTCCACGCGCATTTCGTCCCCCAACGCATGCCGCTCAGCATCGGCTATACGGGCCGGACTGGGCGGTGCAAGGCCACACGCGGCGAGGGCGCGCAGCAACGTACCTCTACGGCCGTTTCCCGCCCGAACTCGGTCACCGGTCCGCCTAACTTGACCCAATGAAATGCCCGCCTGGCTGGTCCAAATCGCAACGGGTTGCCTTGTCACATCTCGACGGGGGCGCCACATCGGCCACGCGGTCCGGCTAGGACGGGCTGACGCGGCGTCTTTCCTCTCCTCGGGCCATCCGCTAGAGGAAAGCCACAGCAAATGAGGGGGCAACCGCATGGCAGAGGGTTCGGACGATCGGCATCAAGAAGATGTGGCCTTCATCCGCGCCCTGGCCGAACTCTTGCGCGACAACGATCTGACAGAACTTCAAGTCAAGCGCGAATACGGGGATGACAACGCCCTCAATGTCCGGGTCTCCCGGCAGGTCAACATCGCGCCGCCAGCGCCCTTGCCCCAAGCCCCGCTCCCCCATGCCGCCCCGGCGCCGCCTGCCGCCGCTCCGCTCGAGCCTGCGGCCGCAGAGGTCGTCGAGGATCCCGCACAACTTCCCGGCGCTGTGACTTCTCCCATGGTCGGCACCGTCTACCTTGCGCCCGAGCCTGGCGCGCCGGCCTTTGTCTCGGTGGGCGACAGCATCGCCGAGGGGCAGACCCTCCTCATCGTTGAAGCCATGAAGACGATGAACCAGATCCCCGCGCCAAAGGCCGGCAAAGTTGCGCGCATCCTAGTCGAAAACGGTGCACCGGTGGAATTCGGCGCGCCGCTGATGATCGTCGAGTGATGTTTCGCAAGATCCTGATTGCCAATCGCGGGGAGATCGCCCTCCGCGTCATCCGCGCCTGCCGCGAGATGGGTATTGCCAGTGTCGCGGTGCATTCGACCGCCGATAGCGACGCGATGCATGTGCGCCTTGCGGACGAGTCCGTCTGCATCGGCCCCCCCGATGCCGGGCGCAGCTACCTCTCGGTGCCCGCGATCATCTCCGCCTGCGAGATCACCGGCGCCGATGCGATCCACCCCGGCTATGGGTTCTTGTCGGAGAACTCGGATTTCGTGCAGGTCGTCGAGGATCACGGGATCACCTTCATCGGGCCGACCGCCGAACATATCCGCATGATGGGTGATAAGATCACCGCCAAAGAGACGATGAAGGATCTGGGCGTTCCTTGTGTGCCGGGCTCGGACGGCGGCGTGCCTGATCTCGAGACGGCCCGCGCCGTCGCCGCCGAGATCGGTTTCCCCGTTATCGTCAAAGCGACCGCGGGCGGGGGCGGGCGCGGCATGAAGCTCGCGCGCACGCCCGAGGCCTTTGACACCGCGTTTTCAACCGCGCGCGCAGAGGCGAAAGCCGCCTTCGGCAATGACGAGGTCTACCTGGAAAAGTTCCTCGGCCAGCCGCGCCATATCGAGGTGCAGGTCTTCGGCGACGGCCAGGGGGGCGCCGTTCATCTCGGCGAGCGCGATTGTTCGCTCCAGCGGCGTCACCAAACGGTCCTCGAAGAAGCGCCCGGCCCCGCCATCGACGATGCGACCCGCGCCGAGATCGGGCGGACTTGCGCCGATGCTGTCGCGCGCATCGGCTATCGCGGGGCGGGGACGATCGAGTTTCTTTATGAGAACGGGCGCTTCTACTTCATCGAAATGAACACGCGCCTCCAGGTCGAACACCCGGTGACCGAGGCGATCTACGGCGTCGATCTTGTGCGAGAGCAGATCCGCGTGGCCCAGGGCCTGCCGCTGTCGCTCACCCAGGATGACTTGACGCTCGACGGACACGCCATCGAGGTCCGCATCAACGCCGAAAAGGTCCCGGGCTTTACGCCGTCCCCCGGCACCGTCGGCACCTATCACGCGCCGGGCGGGCTTGGTGTCCGGATGGACAGCGCGCTCTATTCCGGCTACCGCATTCCGCCCAATTACGACAGCCTGATCGCCAAGTTGATCGTCCACGGCCGCTCCCGCGAAGAGGCTCTGGCGCGCCTCAACCGCGCACTCGTCGAACTTGTGATCGAAGGGGTGGACACAACCGTACCGCTCTTTCACGCTCTTCTGGAGGAGCCCGACATCCTCCGCGGCGCCTATGACATTCACTGGTTGGAGAGCTGGCTCGACCGCGCCGCTTCCGCCTGACGGCACGAGGCGCTTCGCGCGGCGATGGACGAACCGCTCACTCCAGACATTCTGCTGCGCGCCTATGCCATCGGGATCTTTCCCATGGCCGAGGATCGCGCAAGCGACGAGATCTTTTGGGTCGACCCGCGCCGACGCGGGATCATGCCGCTGGACGGATTTCACATCTCGCGCTCGCTGCGCCGCCGCCTGCGCCAGGCGCCTTTTGAGATCCGCAACGACACCGAATTCGACGGGGTCGTAGCGGGTTGTGCCGAGCGGCCAGAGACCTGGATCAATGCCCGCATCGCCGAGCTCTATGGCGCGCTCTTTCAAATGGGCTTTGCCCATTCGTTGGAGGTCTGGGAGGGCGAGGACCTCGTGGGCGGCGTCTATGGCGTGTGTCTTGGGGGCGCGTTTTTCGGCGAGAGCATGTTCTCACGGCGCACCGACGCGTCCAAGGTCGCGTTGGCCTATCTTGTGGATCGGCTGCGGCTCGCCGGCTTTACGCTCTTTGACACACAGTTCGTCACCCCACATCTGACGCGCCTCGGCGCCCAGGAGATCACCCGCGCACAGTATCACCGGCGTCTGACAGCCGCGCTCAATCGCGATGCCGACTTCAACGCGCCTGGCGCGCCGCCCTCCCCTCAGGAGCTTTTGCAGCGCAGCACCCAGATGTCGTAACGCGGGTGATCCATGGCGTGGAGCGCGGGCGAGGAGGCGAGCATCCAGCCGGAGAAGGCCGGCCGCGACATGTCCGGGTCGCGCACTTCGAGCCACGCATAGGCCTCTGAACTCGGATCGTCCGTCGGAAAGCGGCAATCGCCGAGGACGATCCGCAGCTTGCCGTATTGCGCGGTCTCGCCGCGTGCGAGTTCGAGGTCGGTCGTCTCCCCCGAGAGCTTGTCCAGCGCGCGCACGACCGCGACCGACGACGAGGAGACCCGCTCCTCCGCCGTCACACCGGTGGAAACGGCAAGCAGGACGAGGATAAGGGCGGCCCGCATCGCTCAGTCCCGCGCCGCTGCGCCGATCACTTGCGTCAGCACGGCAATCAGGCTCAGTGCGTCCTGCGTCTCGGCAAAGTCTGACCCCGGTTCGAGCGCGAAAGGCGAGTCACCCGGTACGATCTCGACAAAGGTCGAGCCCAACAGCCCGTCCGACGAGATCGCCACCGCACTGTCCTCGGGCACGTCGAGTTCCCCATCAATCGAGAGCGCCATGTCGGCGCGGAACGTCTCGGCGTTGAGGGTCATGTCCGCCACCGAGCCCACACGAACGCCCGCGAG
The DNA here is from genome assembly GCA_038745585.1 of Pseudomonadota bacterium. GTDB lineage: Bacteria > Pseudomonadota > Alphaproteobacteria > Rhodobacterales > Rhodobacteraceae > HLUCCA09. Next base: position 379,515 of record JBCDLH010000003.1, on the reverse strand, counting down.
GCGCACATCCGAGCCCGGGCCGACGCCTTGCGCAGATCGAAAGCTCGCGTTCAAGGTGTAGTCGGCCGCGCCGCGCTCGCCGAACCCGGTGACCTGCGTGGCATAGACCACAAAGCCCGTGGCAATGACGAGTGTTGCCGCTCCGATCGCCAACTCAACCGGGTTCTCCGCCATTCCACGCTCCTCTTAGCCCGCGCGCCCCGTTGCGGCTGGGCTCACTCCGGCGTCCAAGCGTCGTAGTCTTTGCGCTCCACCGGTTCTAGTCGCCGGATCGAGCCGGGCGGGGCATAGGCCATAAGCGTACCAGTCAGGTTCTCCTGGTGCGGCTGCTCCCAGGGCTTGCGTTCGAGCGGACGCTCGGTCGGGGGTTCTTTGAAGGTGTGGTGCAGCCAGCCATGCCACTCGGGGCCCACACGGCTCGCCTCCGCCTCTCCGTTATAGATCACCCAACGACGCGCGCCGTCCTTAGACTGATAGTAGATGTTGCCCTGCGCATCCTCGCCCACCTTTTGGCCATGGCGCGAAGTAAAAAGCTGGGTGCCGATTGTCTGACCGTTCCACCAGGTCACGGCACGGGTCAGCGTATCGAGAAGGCCCATCTGATGCTCCTACAAACCTTGCCTTCGATATGGCGACTTCGCGGCGCCACGTCCAGTAGCACGCCGACGCCGCGCGCGGTGCCAAGGTACACTCGGCGCGGTCTTTTGCCGTTCTGTCCACTTTCGGCGGCAGCACCGCCCCGCCGGGTCAAGAGAGCCGGGCGCTCTCGCCCGCCTTCTTGGGCAGCCGCGCGGTCACCTCGATCTCGATCTTCATCTCCGGGTTCTGCAGCCCCGCGACCATCATGGTCGAGGCAGGGCGCGCCTCGCCGAAGGCCGCGCGCGTCATGGGCCAGCAGAGCGGCCACTCCTCGGCGTTTCGCAGGATATAGCGGACGCGGACCACGTCCTGGAGCGTTGCGCCCGCCTGGGCCAACGCTGCAGAAATCGTGTCCAGCGTGTTGCGACACTGCTCTTCGACACTGTCCGGCATTGTCATCGTGGCATAGTCGTAGCCCGTCGTGCCCGCGACAAAGACCCAGCCGTCGCAGACGACAGCGCGCGCATAGCCGATTTCAGCCTCAAAGGGCGACCCGGTGGAGATCAGCTTGCGCATCGAAGGGACGACGGGCGCAGGTGTTACCCCGCCGTGGCGTTCCCTGCTTTCTGATCGGAGTAGATGAGGAGCGGTGCGGCATCGGTCAGCACGACCTCATCGTTGACGACGACCTCATCGACCCCATCGAGCGACGGCAGATCGAACATCGTGTCGAGGAGGATGTTCTCCATGATCGAACGCAGGCCCCGCGCGCCCGTCTTCCGCTCAATGGCCCGGCTTGCGATCGCCCGCAGCGCGTCGTCGGTGAACGTGAGCGCGGCACCTTCGAGCTCGAAGAGACGCTGGTACTGCTTGACGATGGCATTCTTCGGCTCAGTCAGGATCGTGACAAGCGCGTCCTCGTCGAGGTTTTCCAGCGTCGCGATCACGGGCAGCCGGCCGACGAATTCGGGGATCAGGCCAAACTTTAGGAGATCTTCAGGCTCTAGCTTGGCGAACAGCTCGCCCAGATCCTGATTGCTCTCGTCCTTCACGTCAGCGCCAAAGCCGATGGCCGAGCCTTTGCCCCGCTGCGCGATGACCTTGTCGAGCCCGGCAAACGCACCGCCGCATATAAAGAGGATGTTTGTCGTGTCGACCTGCAGAAACTCTTGCTGGGGGTGCTTGCGCCCGCCCTGGGGCGGCACGCTGGCGACCGTGCCTTCCATCAGCTTCAAAAGTGCTTGCTGGACGCCCTCGCCCGAGACGTCTCGCGTAATCGAAGGGTTGTCGGATTTGCGCGTGATCTTGTCGACCTCGTCGATGTACACAATTCCGCGCTGCGCCCGCTCGACGTTGTATTCCGAGGCCTGCAAAAGCTTGAGGATGATGTTCTCCACATCCTCGCCGACATAGCCCGCTTCGGTCAGCGTCGTCGCATCGGCCATCGTAAAGGGCACGTCGAGGATGCGGGCGAGCGTTTGGGCGAGGTAGGTCTTGCCGCAGCCCGTCGGCCCGATGAGCAGAATGTTCGACTTCTGCAGCTCGATGTCCGAGCTTTTCTCCGAGTGGTTGAGCCGCTTGTAATGGTTGTGCACCGCCACCGAGAGGACGCGCTTGGCCCGTGCCTGCCCGATCACGTAATCGTCAAGCACTTCGCAGATCTCTTTCGGGGTCGGCACCCCGTCCGAGGCCTTGAGCCCCGCCGACTTCGTCTCTTCGCGGATGATGTCCATGCAGAGCTCAACGCATTCATCGCAGATGAAAACCGTCGGGCCCGCGATCAGCTTGCGCACCTCATGCTGGCTCTTGCCGCAAAATGAGCAGTAGAGCGTGTTTTTGCTGTCGCCGCCTTGGGAATTGGCCATGTTTTCGTCCTCTGGGCTCTCTCGCCGCGATCGCCTGCTCGTTTAATCGCCACTCCACCGACCGAAGGCGGGCACCGTGCTCAACTGCGCTTTGCCCCCGGCTCGGCGCATTGTCCGCCCGCATCCAAAGGCCGATGGGCGGCGATATCGACTGAGCCTAGGCCAGCCCCGGGTCGGGCACAACACGCAATTCCCGCGTAATCCGCCGCACCTTTGACCAAGGTTTGTTGCCAAATCGAAAATGCCGTGGCGCGCTGGCCCCGTGCAGCCCTCCGCCGAAGACCGACAGGTCCGACGTCATCCGTCCTTGCCGTTCGCATCGTCCGGCCCTTCTCGGCTCGTCACGATCTCGTCAATATGGCCCCAAGCCATGGCTTCCTCCGGCGTCATCCATTTGTCGCGGTCCAACGCTTGGCGGACCGTATCGTAATCCTGGCCAGTGTGCCGCATGTAGAGTTGGTAAAAACGCTCGCGCGTCTGCTCGATGTGGCGCGATTGGATCAGGATGTCCTCAGCCGTCCCTTGGCTGCCCCCGGAGGGCTGGTGCACGAGGAATTCCGCATTGGGCAGCGAATAGCGCATCCCCTTTTCGCCGCCGAGCGCGATGACCGAGCCCATCGATGCCGCAAGCCCGCAGACGAGTGTCGATATCTTCGGCCGGATGTATTGCATCGTGTCGTAGATGCTCATCCCCGCGATAACCGAGCCCCCAGGCGAGTTGATATACATCGAGATCTCTTTTGATGGGTTCTCTGCTTCGAGATGCAAAAGCTGCGCGACCACAAGCTGGCTCATTCCGTCATGGACCGGTCCATTTACAAAGACGATCCGCTCTTTGAGGAGCCGCGAGAAAATATCGTAGGCGCGCTCGCCGCGGCTTGTCTGCTCCACGACCATGGGAACGAGGTTCATGTAGGTTTCGGCGGGATGTGTCATGGATGCTGCCTTGGCTTGGGGGCGTAACCGCTCTCGGGTCGGGCGCCGCTGTAACGGATGAGTCTTAGTGTCGGGACCTGGGGGCTGCAAGGGCGGCCCGGATCGCGACAGGTGCAAAGCTAAGCTTGACATAAGCGTAAGTCCAGACTAACCGTAAGCAGTGACTTACGCTACCACCATCGTCGCGATCGCCGACCCGACCCGCCGCGCGATCCTCGAGCGCATCCGCGCTGGCGAGGCTAGTGTGGGCGAGATCGCGGCGTGTCTTCCGGTGACGCGCCCTGCCGTCTCTCAGCATCTGCGCGTGCTCTGCGATGCCGGTCTCCTCACCGTCCGGCAGGCGGGGACGCGCCGGCTCTACCGCTTGGCGCCCAACGGCGCGGCGGATCTGCGCGCCTGGCTCGATGCGATGTGGGCTGACGCCCTCTCGAGCTTTGCCGCCGAAGCGCGGGCCCGCGCCACCTCCGAGAAAGGAACGCACAAATGACGTCTTCTTCGCCAAATTCTGCGCCCAGGTCTGCGCCCAGGTCTGCTCCAAACCGCCCGGCCCGCACTACTGCGCCTGACGATATCCGGACGCCCATTCGCCAGAGCGTCACCGTGCCTCTGCCACGGGACGCGGCATTCGATCTTTTCACCCGAGAAATCGCGGCCTGGTGGCCCATCGACGGCTATTCGTTCTGCGGCGGCGCCGTCCGGCTCGAGCCGCGCGAGGGCGGGCGCATCCTCGAGCGGCAGCCCGATGGCAGCGACGCCGCCTGGGCTCGCATCACGCTCTGGCAACCGCCGCTGCGCCTCGCGCTACTCTGGCACCCGGGCCGCGACGCGGCGGAGGCCACCGATGTCGACATCGCTTTTAACGAGGTCGAAGACGGGACCGAGGTCACCGTCACGCATCAAGGCTTCGATCGGCTCGGCCCCAACGCCACCGATGTCCACGGCAGCTATGCCGCTGGCTGGCCCCGAGTCCTGGGCGCCCTTCGCGCCGCCGCGCGTGCCCATGCGCCCGCCGCCGAAGCCCCCGCCATTTTCTAGCGAACAGTAAGCCCCTTACGCACAGCGCCCGCCCACCCGTCCGCTGTCCGCCCCATAGCCTCCGCGTCCGCCACTTCTTCTTGCTGCAAATATCGCCGCCGGAGGCACCCCGCCGCAGGCGGCCCAGGATCACGCGCCAAAGGTGCACCGCAGGATCGCGCCGGCTTGATCCGACGCTCTCTTACGATACCTCCCTCCCGCCCATCGCCGGAGGACCCCGTGACCGCCCCATTCGCGCCCAACCACACCGCCGCCCTCGAAGCGCTGCAGGCCTTTGTGCCCAAGTCCGGCAAGGACTATGCGAGCCTGCGCAATTATGACCGCGACGGCCACCCGCATGTCTCCCAGCTCTCGCCCTATCTGCGCCACCGCGTGCTGACGGAGGCCGATGTACTGGAAGCCGTGCTCGCGCGCTTTGCCCCGAGCACGGCGGAAAAGTTTGTGCAGGAGGTCTTCTGGAGAACTTACTTCAAAGGCTGGATGGAGATGCGACCCTCGGTCTGGACGGCCTATCGCGCAGATCTCGCCCGCGCCCGCGACAGGCTCGCCACCGAGGGGGGGTTGCGCAAAGGCTGGGAGCAAGCGTGTTCCGGCGCGACCGGCATCGAGCCGTTCGACCATTGGGCACAAGAGCTCGCCCAGACCGGCTATATGCATAACCACGCGCGGATGTGGTTTGCCTCGATCTGGACGTTCACACTTGGCTTGCCCTGGGAGCTTGGGGCGGATTTCTTCCAGCGCCATTTGCTCGACGGCGATCCTGCCTCCAACACGCTTGGCTGGCGTTGGGTCGTGGGCCTCCACACACCCGGCAAGGTCTATGCCGCGCGTTCGTCGAACATCACAAAGTACACCGACGGGCGCTTCGGCGGCGTGCATGGCCTCCCCTCGGATCCCGCCCCTGCGCCGGGTACGCCAAACCCGCCCCGCGGCACGCTTCCGTTGCCCGAGATGTGGGATCCGGCGCAGCCCACCGGGCTTTTGCTAACCGAGGACGACCTCTCTCCCGGCTGGCTCTTTGATGGCGGCCTCGCGCCGAAAAGCAACGCGGTGCTAGCGGGCGTCCTCGGGCGGTCCCCGCTCGATGTCTCTGACACCGTCCTCGGCTTTACCGCCAGTGTGATCGAGGACGCACGCAAGCGCTTTGCCCAACGGCTCGGCACGCCCGGCCCGGTGACCGGCGTCACGCGCGGCGAAAGCGAGGAGAACCAGCGGCAGGCGCTCCTCTCCTGGGCCGCGGATGAGGGGTTGGCACAAGTCGTTGTACCGCACGCCCCCGTCGGTCCCGCAGCGGACAGGCTCGCCCCCTTGCGGCGCGCGCTTGAGGCCGAGGGCGTGCGGGTCATCGCTCCGATACGCGCCTACGACTTGGAAGCTTGGCCCCATGCCACGCACGGCTTCTTCCGCTTCAAAGAAAAGATCCCGCGTCTCATTGCAGGCCTCAAGGGCCTTCGCGCGGCATAGGCGCAGGACCTTTGGCCTTCAGCCCAGTGCCTTCGCCAGTCGTGGCAGCCGCGCTTTTTTCAGGAGCGGGCGAACGGCGTGGGGCGCCGCATCGAGTCGCTCGGCCTCCGCCCGGACACGCTCAGCCGCACGTTCGACAGCCGGACCATCGCGAAGCCAAAGCGCCATCAAGAACGCGTCCGGGTCGCACCGGGCGACGCCCTCTTCGGCCAGCGTGCCGCGCGGAAAATCCTTGGCGTTCCATGTCACGATGAGATCGGCCGACGCGGAGACGGCCAGGGCCAGCACATGGACGTCATCTGCATCTGGCAGCCAAAGGCGCGCCGCGATCCCCGGCGTCTCGGGCCGCTCTGCCCCCGGAAAAGCCGCGCGTGCCAGCGCAATCTCTCCGCGCGCCTGCGCGGCTTCGAGCGGACCGCGCCGCGCCGCTGCCCGCGCCCATTCCTCGAGGAGCCGCGCCGACCAGAGCGGCACGTAGAGCCCCTCATCGGCCACGGCGAGGAGCAGCGCGCGCACCACGGTTGGGTAGAGCACGCATGCGTCGAGGACCGCAACGGGGCGCTCGGCCAGGTCCGGTATCATCCGTTGAGCCGGAAGGTCAGCGCCTTGAGATAGCCCGTTTCGGCAAGCTGCGGCAGTACAGGGTGGTCGGGCCCGGCAAAGCCCGTGCGGATCAGCTGCGCCTGGCGCCCCGCCCGGCCGATACCGCGCATGCTCGCCGTCCGAAACCGCGCAAGGTCGGCTGCATGCGAGCAGGAGCAGAGCGTGAGGCTGCCGCCCGGCGCGACAAGCGGCGCGGCGAGGCGCGCAACCCGCTCGTAGGCGCGCAGGCCCGCATCCAGCGCGTTTTTGGCGGGCACGAAGGCGGGCGGGTCGCAGACCACCACGTCAAAGACGCGGCCCTCCGCCGCGAGCGCTTCCATCGCCTTGAACGCATCCGCGCGCTGGGTATCGAGCCGTGTGCCCACCCCCATCGCCTCGGCCCCGGCGCGGGCAAGCTCCAAGGCGGGCTTGGAGCCGTCGACCGCGACAGCGCTCTCTGCCCCAGCCGCCAGTGCCGCAAGCGCAAAGCCGCCCACATGAGAAAAGACATCGAGCATGCGACCTGTCTGCCCGCCGCGTACGAGTGTGGCGACAAACGCGTGGTTTTCGCGCTGGTCAAAGTAGAGCCCGGTCTTTTGGCCGCCGAGGAGGTCGGCGAGATAAATGGCGCCGTTCATGGGTACGCGCACGGGGCCATCGAGCGTGCCGCGCAAGAGCGTCGTCTCGGTAGCCAGCCCCTCGGCCGTGCGCATCCGCCCCTGCCCGTTCTTGACAAGGATCCGGGCCCCCGTGGCTGCAACGACCGCATCGGCGATGTCTCCCAGCATCCGCTCGGCCCAAGCCGCATTCGGCTGGATCACCACGGCGTCGCCGAACCGGTCGACCACGAGCCCGGGCAAGCCGTCGCCCTCGGCATGGACCAGCCGGTAATAGGGCGCCTCGTAAAGGGTGCCGCGCAACGCGGCCGCGCGCGCAAGCCGCTCGGTCAGCCAAGACTCGTCGATGTGGGCGTCGGCGTCCTGGTCGAGCATGCGCGCCGGAATGCGCGAGGCCGGAGTGACGGCGACGGTGCCAAGCGGATGCCGCTCTGCGTCTTCGAGCCGGGCAATCGTTCCGGGCTCGAGCGCCTTTGTGCGCCGGTCCAGGACGAGTTCGTCGGCGTAGACCCAAGGAAATCCGTGCCGGATCGCTTGCACCTGCGCTTTTGGGCGGAGGCGGACGACCGGCCGTGCATCGGCCTTGGGCGCTGTGGCACCTGCGTGGGTATGTTCGTCCATGCCCCGCCCTAGCGCGCGCGGCGCGAGGGCGAAAGGGGCCGTGACGCGGAACCTAGGCGGTGCGGCCCGCACCTGTCCCGAGAGACTTTAGCCAGTCCGCTACAGCGCGCAGGGTTTGGCCAAAAGCGTTGGCGCGGAGCTGGCGGGCTTCTTGTTCGATGGCAAGGGTGTCGAGCGTCTCGACATTGCTGAGATTGGTCAGATCGGACATTGATAACTCCATTGGGCTAGCCGCGCTTGCGGCAATTCCTTACGCTGCCCCAGACATAGGCGCCTTCGCTGCACTGCAGAAGGATCGTTTGCGAAACCCCGCTTTGCGCCATGCGCAACTCGGTTCGGCTTGAACCGTTAGCGCTAACTCAGTACGCTAGTCTAGGAGGCCGAGCATGGCCTTCCATCGCCAAATCCTAGGCTATACCCCAAGGAAAGCGTCGTCATGGCACTCCATCCAACGCTCGAAGCCGTTACGGCCCGGATCGAGGATCGCAGCCGCCCATTGCGAGAGGCGTATCTCGAACGAATGCGCCGCGCCGCAGAGACGGGGCCGGCGCGCGCGCATCTGAGCTGCGGCAACCAGGCCCACGCCTATGCCGCGTCGGGTGCGGACAAAGACACGCTCGCCAGTGCCCGTCAGCCCAATCTCGGGATTGTAACGGCCTATAACGACATGCTCTCAGCGCATCAGCCCTTTGAGACATTCCCCGACCAGATCCGCGCCGCAGCGCGCCGCGCGGGCGGGACGGCACAGGTCGCCGGCGGTGTCCCCGCCATGTGCGACGGGGTCACACAAGGGCAAACGGGGATGGAGCTCTCGCTTTTTTCGCGAGACGCCATTGCGCTTGGCGCCGCCGTCGCCCTCTCGCACAATTGCTACGATGCCGCGATCTATCTCGGCGTTTGCGACAAGATCGTGCCGGGGCTCGTGATCGCAGCGGCGACGTTCAGCCATATCCCCGCGATCTTCATGCCCGCGGGGCCGATGGTCAGCGGTCTGCCGAACGACGAAAAAGCCAAGGTGCGACAGCAATTCGCCGCGGGCGAGGTGGGACGGGACAAGCTGATGGCGGCGGAGATGGCCTCCTATCACGGCCCGGGCACCTGTACCTTTTACGGCACCGCCAACTCCAATCAGATGCTGATGGAGTTCATGGGCCTGCACCTGCCTGGTGCCTCTTTCGTCAACCCAAACACGCCGCTGCGCGAGGCGCTGACGGTCGCGGGCGTCAAGCGGGCGCTGGAAATCACCGCGCTCGGCAACGATTATCGCCCCGCGGGCGAGATCCTCGACGCGCGCGCCTTCGTCAACGGCATGGTCGGGCTGATGGCCACGGGCGGCTCGACGAACCTGGTGATTCACCTGCCTGCGATGGCGCGCGCGGCGGGGATCATCCTTGACTTGGAGGATTTCGAGGCGCTCTCGGAAATCACCCCGCTCATGGCGCGGATCTATCCCAACGGGCTTGCGGATGTGAACCATTTCCACGCTGCGGGCGGGCTGGGCTATCTGATCGGCGAACTGCTCGGGGCCGGGCTTTTGCACGCGGACGTACAGACGATCGCCGGGCCGGGCCTTGCGCGTTATACAGACGAGCCGAAACTCGGCGCTGACGGCTTGCATTGGGCAAAAGGGGCCGAAAAGACGCTCAACGACAAAATCTTGCGGCCCGCCTCCGATCCCTTCCAGCAGACAGGCGGTCTGCGCCAGCTGCAGGGCAATCTTGGGCGCGGGGTGATGAAGGTCTCGGCCGTCGCGGAGGAACGCCACGTCATCGAAGCACCGGCGCGGGTCTTTGAAGATCAGCATGCCGTTAAGGCCGCGTTCCAGGCTGGCATGTTTACCGAAGACACGGTCGTTGTCGTCCGTTTCCAGGGCCCTCAGGCCAACGGCATGCCGGAGCTTCACGCGCTGACCCCGGTGCTCGCTGTTCTGCAGGATCGGGGTCTCAAGGTCGCGCTGGTGACCGATGGGCGCATGTCGGGCGCGTCGGGAAAGGTGCCCTCGGCGATCCATGTCTGCCCCGAAGCGGCCTGCGGCGGCCCGCTTGCCCGCCTGTGCGATGGCGATCTGGTGCGCGTCGACGCAACGCGCGGGGTGCTGGAGGTTGTGGCGGAGGGCTTCGAGCAGCGCCCGCTCCCGGAGGTGGATCTCTCAGCCAACAGCTTTGGCATCGGGCGAGAGCTCTTTGAGACCTTCCGGCGCAACGCCGGGCCGGCGACCGAAGGGGCCTGCGCGCTGCACGTGACCTAGGCGACGTCCTGCACGCCCTCGGCCCGGACCCGCGCGGCAGCGCCCGGCGATCCCTCAGACCAAACGGCTCATTTCCACCGCGGCGCGGATGAAGTCGGCGAAGAGGGGATGCGGCGCGAAGGGCTTTGACTTGAGCTCTGGGTGAAACTGCACACCGATGAACCAGGGGTGTTCGGCGTGCTCCACAATTTCCGGCAGGCGCCCATCGGGCGACATTCCCGAAAACACGAGCCCCTGCTGCTCCAGCGCTTCGCGATACTTGATGTCGACCTCATAGCGGTGCCGGTGCCGCTCGTCGATGGCGCATCGGCCATAAATGCCGGCGACGCGGCTCCCCTCTTTCAGCACGGCGTCATAGGCACCGAGCCGCATCGTCCCGCCCTTGGCGTCCGAGAGCTTGCGCGTGACCTTTTCATTGCCCTGCACCCATTCCTTGAGGTGATAGACGACGGGGGTAAAGCGCTTGCCACCTGCCTCATGGTCAAACTCTTCGGAGCCCGCATCGACCACATCCGTGAGGTGCCGCGCGGCCTCGATCACCGCCATCTGCATGCCAAGGCAGATCCCGAAATAGGGAACCTTGCGGGTGCGCGCGAACTCCGCGGCCTTGATCTTTCCTTCGGTGCCCCGCTCGCCAAAGCCGCCGGGCACAAGGATTGCGTGGAAATTCTCCAGATGCGGCGCGGCATCCTCGCGCTCAAAGATCTCGGCGTCGATCCATTCGGCCTGAACGCGGACGCGGTTGGCCATGCCGCCATGGGTGAGCGCCTCGGCGATAGACTTATAGGCGTCCTCGAGGTCGGTGTACTTGCCGACGATGGCGATCCGGACCTCGCCCTCCGCCCTGTGGATCCGCTCCGCAACGTCTTCCCAACGCGCAAGATCGGGCTTTGGCGCCGGGCTGATCTGAAACGCGTCAAGCACGGCCTGGTCGAGCCCCTCGCGATGATAGGCGAGCGGGGCCTCATAGATCGTCCGCAAGTCCTGCGCGGCGATCACGGCATCGGGGCGCACATTGCAAAAGAGCGCGAGCTTTTCGCGTTCCTTGGCGGGGATCGGCCCCTCGGATCGGCAGACGAGGATATCGGGCGCGATGCCGATTGAGCGCAGTTCTTTGACCGAATGTTGCGTGGGCTTGGTCTTAAGCTCGCCCGAGGCGCGGATGAACGGCAGGAGCGTCAAGTGCATGAAAATGCAGGCACCGCGCGGCAGGTCCTGGCCAAATTGGCGGATCGCCTCAAAGAACGGCAGGCCCTCGATGTCACCGACCGTGCCACCGATCTCGCAGAGCATAAAGTCGACCTCATCGGCGCCGACATGGAGGAAGTCTTTGATCTCGTTCGTGACGTGGGGGATCACCTGGATCGTCTTGCCGAGATAGTCGCCGCGGCGCTCCTTTTCGAGCACGTTAGAATAGATCCGCCCGGAGGAGACGCTGTCGGTCGCGCGGGCCGCCACACCGGTAAAGCGCTCGTAGTGGCCGAGATCGAGGTCTGTCTCGGCCCCATCATCGGTGACAAACACCTCGCCATGCTCAAAGGGGCTCATCGTCCCAGGGTCGACGTTGAGGTAAGGGTCGAGCTTGCGCAGGCGGACGGTGAAGCCGCGGGCTTGAAGGAGCGCGCCGAGGGCGGCCGACGCCAAACCCTTTCCGAGCGACGAGACGACCCCGCCGGTGATGAAGATATAGCGTGCCATGTAACCCCGTGGTGCCCGAAGAAGCGAGCTCTGACGCTCGCAAAAGGAGCAGCGGGCACAGCCCGCCACGGGATTTGAGCTATAGGAGATTCGCGGCGCAAGGGCAATGGCGGGCGCAACATCCTGCGGGCGAAAGAGGGGTCGCACCCACCGGTAGTGCTCGCGGCCGGCGGTGCTTAGTCGGCGGCCTGCGGCACCAGCGGCGCGTTCGAACCGCCGCCAAGCGACGGGGGCAAGAGATCGTCCGCCGACGGGATATCGCCCGGCGCCGTTGCGGGCGCCCGCGGCACGTCCTGCAGCCGGTCGACAACCGAGGCATTCTCGGAATTTGCCGCTGCGATGATCGTCAGCGTCATGGACGTCGCAATGAAGGCGATCGCGAGGCCCCATGTCACCTTGCCCAAAGGCGTGCTCGCCGCGCGGCCCGACATCACGCCGCCGCCACCGCCCCCCATGCCGAGCCCGCCCCCTTCGGAGCGCTGCAGCAGCACGACTGCGATCAGCGCGAGCGCGAGAAGCAGGTGGACGATGAGGATCACGTTTTCCATGCGCGGCACCTAGGCGCTTTCGCCAGTCGGCGCAAGTCTACGGCGCCGGGATGCGACGCTGCGTGGCGCGTTCTTTGATCGAGCAATGGCGGGTCTGTCGCCTCGACCGTATTCGATTTACGAATCGTAAGCGCGTCGGTTGATTGGCGACCATCCGTACCGGCTGACCTGTGCGTTCCGGGGCTTGCACGAAGCGGCATGGGCCTGAAAGCTCCGCAAATCCCTCACGGAGGTCGGACGCTGTGAAGCCGCCCATCGAAACGGACTGCCTGCTTCTCTGCCAGCCACGCCTGTCGGATGTGCCCGAGCTCTGCGCGTTCCTCGGCGACAAAGAGGCGATGCGGCACACCCATTGCGACGCCAGCCTGCGCGATTGCCGCCGGCGTATCGCGGCGCACGAATTCCGGCGTCGGCACGACGGCTATGCGCCCTGGACCATTCGGCTAAAGGCAAGCGGTCGGATCATCGGCTGGGGCGGGCTCTACGATGATCCGTTCGACCCCGGCTGGGGCATCGAGCTTGCCTATTACTTTGCTCCGTCCGCGTGGGGCAACGGCTATGCGACCGAGCTCTGCCGTGCGTCGTTGGACCTTGCTGACCGGGTCCTCCAGTTGCCGACGGTCTCCGCCTTTGCACATCCAAGCAATGCTGCGTCCCACGCGCTGCTGATCAAACTCGGCTTCAAATGCGAGCGTTTTGTTGACGAGATGGACCGCAATCTCTACCGACGCACCCAAATGGCCTAGACTGGCGCGACGATCGCATCGTGGACGCGGGTGGGTTGTCACCGGGCCGCCCGCCGCATCACAAGGCCACGGCCGCCGCTCAGAAGCAGGCCCACGGACCGTCGCTCGCCCTTCCCCCACAGGCGCCGCCCCGCTATAGCGCGCGGGTTCGGCAAGCTGGGAGGTCCGCGGATGGCGAATGTGGTGGTCGTGGGCGCCCAATGGGGCGACGAGGGCAAGGGCAAGATCGTCGACTGGCTGAGCGAGCGGGCCGATGTGATCGCGCGCTTCCAGGGCGGGCACAATGCGGGCCACACATTGGTCATCGACGGCACGGTCTACAAGCTCTCGCTGCTGCCGTCGGGGATCGTCCGGCCGGGCAAGGTCTCGATCATCGGCAACGGCGTGGTGCTCGATCCCTGGGCGCTGATCGAAGAGATCGCCAAGCTCCGCACCCAAGGCGTCGAGATCTCGCCCGAGACGCTCCTCATCGCCGAGAACACGCCGCTCATTCTGCCCGTCCATGGCGAGCTCGACCGGGCGCGCGAAGCACAAAACTCCGTCGCCAAGATCGGCACCACGGGCCGAGGGATCGGCCCGGCCTACGAGGACAAGGTCGGGCGCCGGGTCGTCCGCGTGGCCGATCTCGCCGACGCCGCCACGCTGGAGAGCCGGATCGACCGGCTGCTCGTCCACCACGACGCGCTCCGCCGCGGGCTCGGCCTGCCCGAGGTCGACCGCGACGGGCTGCTGACGAAGCTGAGAGCGGTCGCGCCGGAGATCTTGCCCTATGCCCGCCCCGTCTGGCGCGTGCTCGACCAGGCGCGGCGCGCCGGCAAGCGCATCCTCTTCGAAGGGGCACAGGGCGCGCTCCTCGACATCGACTTTGGGACCTATCCCTTCGTGACTTCGTCCAACACGCTGGCCGGCATGGCGGCGACAGGCACCGGCCTGGGCCCCGGCGCCGTCGACTTCGTGCTGGGCATCGTCAAAGCCTACACCACGCGCGTTGGCGAAGGGCCGTTTCCCACCGAACTCGACGATGCCGACGGGCAGCGCCTCGGCGCGCGCGGGCACGAATTTGGCACCGTGACCGGGCGACAGCGCCGCTGTGGCTGGTTCGACGCGGTGCTCGTGCGCCAGACCTGCGCCGCCTCCGGCGTCAACGGGATCGCGCTCACCAAGCTCGACGTGCTCGACGGGTTCGACCGGCTCGCGATCTGCACCGGCTACCGGCTCGACTGCGCAACACTTGACTATCTGCCCACCGCGGCCGAACAGCAGGCCCGCGTCGAGCCGATCTATGAGTGGATGGAGGGCTGGCACGACAGCACCGCCGGTGCGCGTTCCTGGGCAGAGCTCCCGGCGGCCGCGATCAAATATGTACGCCGGGTCGAAGAGTTGATCCGCTGCCCCGTGGCCCTACTCTCCACGTCGCCCGAGCGCGACGACACGATCTTGGTAACGGACCCGTTTTCAGACTGATGGCACTGACTTACAAAGCCCGGCGGCGCTGGTCGCTTGTGATCCTCTTGATCGGTTTGCCGGCCGATATTGTCGCGACCGTGACCATGATGAACTGGTTGGACGCCACCTATGGGCGGCAGCCGCTCGCGGTCGAATTCTTGGTTTACGTCGTTTTGGGCGTCTTATGGGCGTTGCCGTTCAAGTCCGTCTTTCGCGGGATAGGAAAGGCCGACCCCGATGCGGCGCCGAAGGACGGCAGCGAACAGCCGTAGGGCTGGGGCACACGCCGAGCAACGACGACTTAGTCCGCCGCGTTCTGGCATGCCCGACATAACCGTAGGCGCCGGTCAACAATGCTGAGAGTGGAAAGACTACGAACTGGTTCTCATGGCACACGAGCTCGGCACATTCCGAGAGACGATCAGCCTCAACATCTTTGCTCCGACACCGGGGACGAGCGCGCGGCACGCCTCTCGCCGATCCAGTGAACCCCGCACCGCAGCTCTAGGCGCAAAAAGGGCGGTAGGGTGTCCCACCGCCCGACACTCGCTACCCAAACACGGGCAGGCGGCGCATTACTGCGCCGCGCTGCGCGGCTCGGGCTTATAGCGCGACGATTTCGATATTGTGAATTGCCCGCGGCTGACCTTGCGGATCTTTCCCTGGCGCAGCAGCTGGCCGAAGGTCCGCAGGCTCTCCTCGCGGCTAAGATCGCCCTGCCCTTCGATGCCGTCGCGGACGACGCGCATGATCTGGGGGTGCGAAAAGTGCGGGCGCCCCTCGACATAAGCCGAATACGCCGCTGCACATTCGAGGAGATCTGAGAGGCCCTCAGCCCCCATTTTTTCGGCAAAGTCGGCAAAGGCGGTGCTGTCGGCAAAGATGCCCGCCGCCTCGGCATCGGTCTTGACCATGCCGCTCTCCGCCGGCTCGCCCCCATCGCCATCAATGGCGAGGCGGCCCTTGGTGACGCGGCGCGGACGGACGGGTGTGTCACTCGCGTCGCTGCCTTCGACCGGCGCGTCCTCAGCATCGACGCGCTGTTCGGAGACGAGCATTAAAGGCGCGACGCGCGGGCGGTCTGCGGCCGCTTCCGCGGCGGCGGGGCGCCGTGGGCGCACTGGCGCGTCGTCGTCCTCTTCGGCCCCATCGTCATGGGCGTAATCGGCGGGGGCGTATTCGGCGGGGGCGTATTCGGCGGGCGCCTCCGCGGCGTCGGCCGCCAGCGGTGCGTCCTCATCGTCCGATGCGCGCGCGTCGATCTCATCCGCCTGTGGCATATCGTCGGCGAACTGGGCGTCTTCAACCGCGGCCTCGACCGGCGCCTCGGCGGGCGCGTCTTCCAAAGTTGCAGCCTGCGGCTTTTCCGAGGCCGTCGGCTTTACGACCGCGGCGAGATCATCACGATAGGGCTGAACAGCATCGTCGGGGTTCGTCTTCGGACGCCCGCCCTCCGCCCGCGTTGCGGCAACGGCGGCCTTCAGATGCGCGAGCGCGGAGCGGCGGCGGCGCATTTCGGGACCTGCAAGGCGCGAGTTCGTTGCATCAAGCAGGCGCTCAACGCGGCGCTCATCGTCGCCCTCTCCGCCGAGCGCGCGCTCGCGCCGTTCTGCGGCGGCTTCGGCTCGGTCGGCCTTGGCGACCTCGCCTGCGATCCGCTGGACGGCAGCGGCGACGCTGTCCTGCAGGGTGGGCTCTGTCGCCTCATCAGCGGCGGCATCCGTGTCCCAAGCTGCAGCGACCTCGGACGCCCCTGTTTCGGCCGTCTGGGTTTCGGCCGTCTCGGTCTCGGCCGCCTCCTGCGGGGTGTCGAGACCCGCGAGCATGCGGGCAACGGCGGCGTCGACATCGCTTTTGAGCGACTCGGAGACCGGGGCGCGTACTTCTTCGGCTGACGGCGGCTCAGCCGTTTCCTCGGATGCCCCGGCCGCGTCGAGGGGTGCGGCCCAGTCCGGCGCGTCGTCCCTGGCCGATGCATCATGCATCTCTGGCGTATCCTGCTCGACGTTCAGGTTGTCCGCAGCGTCGACCTCTGCGTCAGCGGCCTCGGGCTCGGGCTCGAACTCGGGCTCGGCGGCGCCGTTGAGCTTGGCCGCGGCGGCCGGGGCTGCGGCGCTAAGGCCGGGAAGCGCGGCGCGCAGGGTCGCCGTGAGGTCAGACTTGGCGACGCGGATCACGCGGGAGGGCGCTTTGTCTTCGACGTCGGTCATTGCGTTTGCAGCAAGGTCGTCATCGGCGATGGCGGCGGCCTCCGGCTCGGCCTGGAATTCAGGCTCCGCGTTACCGCCGCTCTCTTCGGCGGTCGGGATATCCTCTTCCGGCGCGACGTTGGCGGTCAGCTCCTCGGCGGCGGCCTCCGGCTCGTCAGTCGGCACCCCTTCGGCAACCTCTTCCTCGGCAAGCTCCTCGTCGGCCTCGACAGGCGCCTCGCTCGTCTCCGCCGAGCCCGTGTCGCGGGACAAACGCTCCAGCGTCTCAGACATGCTGACGGGCGCGGTGGGCACCTCGTCCACTGCCTCGTTCTCGACGGGCTCGGCCTGCGGGATCGGCTCGCGGCCGACCACGGCGCGGATCCGTGCAAGGCGAGCGGCAAGCGACGGCGTAATACTGGCCGCAGCGGGGGCCACCGCGTCGATCGGGGCCCCGTGGGGATCCTCCGCCTCGACGTCTGCGGCGGTTTCAGCGGCGTCCTCTGCTTCGGCATAAACCACTGGGCCTGCCTCGACCTCCGGCTCGACGTCGTCTCCTGCCGACCCCGCAACCGCCTCGTGCTCGTCTGCGTCAGGTGTCCCTTCGACCTCCGGTGCGCCTGCTGCAATCTCTGGCTCCACCGGAGCTTCGGCTTCGGCTTCGGCTTCGGCTTCGGCTTCGGCTTCGGCTTCGGCTTCGGCTTCGGCTTCGGCTTCGAGAGGGATCTCATCAAAGGCCGCGTCGACAAACTCGACGTCTTCGCCTTCCATCTCCTCTTCCGCGGTCAAAGCGGGTGCATCTGCGATCTCAGGCTCGGCTGTCACGGCCTCCGCTTCAACGGCAGCCGGCTCGACGACTTCGGGCTCGCTGGCCGTCGGCGCCTCTTCCGCGACCGCTTCCTCGACGACGGGACTGCTCGCCAAGACACCGGCCGTCTCGGCGGGCGCATCCAGGATCGCATCACGGATTTCCGGCATCTCTGGGGCGGAGAACGCAGAGAGGCTCCCGGCCGCGAGATCAACGACGGGCGACGGGCTGAGCGGCGCGCGGTCTGCGGTCCTTGGCGTCTCGGCCACCATTGGTGCCGCTGGGGGCATCGGCGCGGCTTCTGGCGTCACCACGTCGGGTTTTGCTGCCACCTGGGTGGCCGCGGGCGCCGCGGGCGCGGCAGGCTCGGCCGCGGCAAGTGCAGGCGCACCCGCCCGGAGCATGATACCCTGATCGCTGACCTTCGCTTCGACCTGGCGATTCAATTCGCGTTCTGCAATTCGCTGGAGCATCTCGGCATCGGGCGTCGGCGGCTCTGCCCCGAAATACCGATCGTCCGCTGCGAGATCGCGAAAGTACTCGGCAATCGCCTTCATCGTCTCGAAGTTATCTTCGAAGCCCTCGAGTGTGCAGGCAAAGGTGCCGTAAGACACAGTGAGGACTTTGTTCGATCCAACCATCGGTATGCTCGCTCTTTTCATGCTCAGCCACTCCGAACTACCATGGATTGGTTCTGGATTGAGAACGGAACCATGAAAATAAAGGTGTCATTTCATGTCAGAAACATGGCGCTTTGCCCCGATGCTTCACGCTAAGCCGTGACCCGCTTCTCGACGCCGGCGGACGTAGCCGCGCCTATTGTGGTCGAGAGCGAGAAGGGTCTTACGCTGGTCGGCAGCGGCGCGGTTGGGATCGGGGATCTCTCCGAAGCGCTCTACCTCGCGCCGGACCTTGTCGCGGCCGATGGCGGGGCGGCCGTGGCGCTCAGCGAGGGACACACGCCGCTTGCCGTGATTGGCGACATGGATTCGCTCCACCCGCGTGTCAAAGCGCGGCTGCCCGAGGACGTGCTGCGCCCGGTGGAGGAGCAGGACAGCACCGATTTCGACAAGGTGCTCGCGCGCGTGCGCGCGCCTTTTGCGCTCGGCGTCGGCTTCCTTGGGGGCCGGGTCGACCACCAAATGGCGGGTCTCAATGCGCTGGCGCGTCTGCGGCACATGCCCTGCCTTCTTCTGGGGCAGGAGGACGTGATCTTCGCCGCTCCTCCGGAGCTGGCCATTCGGCTTGCGCCGGGCACGCGGGTTTCTCTCTTTCCCTTCGCCGAGGTGGAGGGCACGGATGCGGGCCTTCATTGGCCGATTGCAGGGCTCCGCATGTCGCCCGCCGGGCTCCATGGCACGTCGAACCGGATGGCGGAGGGGGCAGAGATGCTACGGCTGAAGATGTCGGCCCCCGGGCTCCTCGTGATCTTGCCAAGGCACGCCCTGCGCCCGGCCCTTACGTCGTTGCGGGCTGCGCCGCTCTGGCCTGTGCCTGCTCCCGCACGATGATATAGAGCCCGGCCGCCATCACCACCGCGATCCCAGCAAGGGCGTGCCCGCCCGGGAACTCGCCAAAAATCGCGAGCCCGAGGATCACTGCGACTGGGATCTCAAGATACTGCATCGGCGCGAGCGTTGCCGCGGGGGCGAGGCGGAGGGCCCAGGTCAGCATAAGATGCGCTGCCGTCCCCAGGACGCCGATCAGGAGGAGGAGCGGCCAAACGCCCGCATCCGGCCAGGCAGGGGAGAGTTCCGGCAAGCCTAGCAGCGCCCCGGCCACGAGGACCGGCAGCAGCATCAGAGACCCTAGAACCCCGTTGACCGCCTGCATCTCGAGCGGGCCGATGGCGCGCGCGATGCGCCGGGTGCTCAGCATGAAGAGTGCAAAGATCACCGCAACGGCGAGCGGCAAAAGCGCCGCCGCGCCCACGTCACGAAACGACGGTTGGAGCACGAGGAGCGTGCCGGCGAAGCCCACGATGCAAGCGAGAAGACGCCGGTATCCGACAGTCTCGCCCAGAAAAACCCAGCCCAGCAGCAGCACAAGAAACGGCATGACATACGCGATCGCAATGGCGTCGGCGAGCGGCAGATAGCGCAGCGCTAGAAACATGACGGTGATACCCGCCACATGGAGCGCTGTGCGCAACACCACAAGAGGCCAGAGCCCGTGCGGCACGGCAAGCGACAACGACAGCGCGCGCGTCAATGGCAGAAGGAGTGCGGCCTGGATCACGTATCGCACGGCGACGACCATCGCCAAGGGCGCAGCCGTTCCGATGAGCTTGGCGAACGCATCGGCCAGCGGCGCTGCGACGCAAAACCCAAGCATAAGGAGAATTCCGATGATCGGGCGGTCTTGAACCATGGCCGGGTTGTGACACAGGGCAGACTGCCGAAACAGAGGCTGTGCCACGTGGCGCTGTCGGGGCGGTCCCGCTCGGTCCGGCGCGGGCGAAGCTCAGGCGCCGTCGGGCCAGGATTGCTTCACGCGGGCCGCTGACTTTGCTTTTGCCGCGACGGCAGGCGCGGCGTTGCGGAGCTTGTCAAGCCGGGCTTTGAGCCGGCCACGGCGACGGTTTTGATAGGCGGTGATGACCGGCAGGGCCGCAAAGTAAACGGCGGTTGCGACGAGCAGCCCGGGTGCGATACCGCCGACGAAATACGGGAAAAACACATCGTGGTAGAAGGCGGCAAGCCCCTCCCAATGGGCGATGTCGGCCGTAAAGAGCGCTTTGGTGTTGTGCCATAGCTCCTGAAACGCGTTGGCGAAGGTCTCGCCAAGCTTGCCCTCTCCGGCGGCGGTAAACTCGCCATCGAGGATCCAATTGCCGAGGCGAAGCGAGAACGCGGCGATGATCGGAAAGGTGATTGGATTGCCGAAAAAGGTCGCAAGAAGCGCGGCGACGATGTTGCCGCCCATCAGCTTGGCGAGCAGCGCCGAGGCGATAAAGTGCAACCCGTAAAGCGGCGTGAAGGAGACAAACACGCCCGCCCAGATCCCACGTCCGATGCGGTGCGGGCTGTCCGGGATGCGGCGCAAGCGATGCTTGACATATTGCGCGGCACGGCCCCAGCCGCCGCGGGGCCAAAGACTTTCCGCCACGATCCGCAGCCAGGTTCGCTTTTCGCGGCGCTTAAACACCAAGGCCCTCGTCCTCTCACAACGTGCGGGGCGGTGCCCGGCACGCCCCACGCTTAGGGCAGCAACGCCCCGATCCCATCCGTTTCCGCCCCGTCGCGCGCCAAAGGCGTGGCTGCCTCCTCGTCCGATCCAAGGGGGCCGCGGCGCAGCCGAGTGAGCTCCGCCACATCGTTCTCGGCCTCAAGCGCCGTCATCACCATATGCAAGTGCTCTACGTCACGTAGATCAACATCAACACGAAGCCGGTAAAAATCAGGCTTCCTGTCGACAAATTCCAGGTCGGAAATGTTGGCTTTCTGCTCGCCGATCAAGGTGCAAATGCGGCCGAGCACACCCGCGTCGTTGGAGATCACGAGACCCAGGGAGACGGTATAGATCGTGGCATGCAGGCCTGAATGCCAGTGCAGGTCGACCCAGCGCTCGGTCTGATCCTCGACGGCGACAAGCGCCGGACAGTCGATGGCGTGGACGACGACACCGGCCCCGCGATAGGTGATGCCGACGATACGCTCGCCCGGCAGCGGTTGGCAGCATTTACCCCGTTGCGGCAATTGATCGGGAGCCAGGCCCAAAACTGCGCGGGATGGCGCAACTTCTTCGCCCTGTCGCGACAAATTGGGGTAAAGCGCGTCGACAACGTCGCGCGCCGACATCTCGGCCGAGCCGAGCCGGGCAAGGAGGTCTTCGGCACTGGGCACGCCAAGATGCCTGGCGGCTGTTGCCAGGGCCTTATCGGACGCCTTGCGCCCAACATGCTCGAAGGCGACGCGGGCGAGCTCGCGCCCGAGCTTCATGAAGCGCTCCCGGTTCTCTTCGCGCAGGCTTCGCCGGATCGCCGCTTTGGCGCGTCCGGTCGCCACGATCTCCAGCCACGTTGCCTGCGGCCGCTGGCCTTCGGCGGTCACAATTTCGACCGATTGCCCGTTTTTCAGCCGCGTCCAGAGCGGCACGCGCATCCCGTCGACCTTGGCGCCGACGCAGCTATCGCCGATTCGCGTGTGGATCGCATAGGCGTAGTCGAGCGGCGTCGCACCCTTGGGCAGCTGCACGACATCGCCCTTCGGCGAAAAACAGAACACCTGGTCGGAATACATCTCGAGCTTGACGTGTTCGAGAAACTCGGCCGTGTCAGCCTCGTCAAAGCGCTCTTTGAGCTGCACGATCCACTTCGTGGGGTCGACCGCAAACGGGTTATGCGCGCGCTCCCCGTCGCGGTAAGACCAATGCGCGGCGACGCCGGCCTCGGCGACCTCGTGCATTTCGCGCGTGCGGATCTGGACCTCGACCCGCTTGCCGTCGCGCCCCGAGACGGTGGTGTGGATCGAGCGATAGCCGTTCGACTTTGGCTGGCTGATATAGTCTTTGAAGCGGCCCGGAACGGCGCGCCAGCGCTGGTGGATCGCGCCAAGGACGCCATAGCATTCCAGTTCGGACTCGACGATGACGCGGAACCCGTAGATGTCCGACAAGCGCGAAAACGTGAGCTCTTTGGCCTGCATCTTGCGCCAAATCGAGTACGGCCGTTTGGCGCGGCCAAAGACGGCGGCCGTGATGCCAACCTTGTGCAATTCAGCCCGGATGTCGGCCTTGATCTTGTCAACGACGTCACCGGCCTGCTGTTGGAGCGTCAGAAAACGGCGCATAATCGACATGCGCCCATCCGGATTAAGCACCTGAAACGCCAGATCCTCAAGCTCGTCGCGCATCCATTGCATGCCCATTCGCCCCGCGAGCGGTGCGTAGATGTCCATGGTCTCGCGGCTCTTTTTGACCTGCTTGTCCGGTCGTTGGTGCCGGATTGTGCGCATGTTGTGCAGCCGGTCGGCGAGCTTGACCAGGATCACGCGAAGATCCTCGGACATCGCCATGAAAAGCTTACGGAAGTTCTCGGCTTGCGCCGTCTCTGACGAGGCGAGCTGAAGATTCGTAAGCTTTGTTACGCCATCGACGAGCCGAGCGATCTCTTCGCCGAATTCGCGCGCAATGTCGGCGTAGCGGGCGCGCGTATCCTCCACCGTGTCGTGGAGGAGCGCTGTGACGATCGTATCATCGTCGAGCCGCATTTGCGCAAGGATCGCAGCAACGGCCACGGGATGAGAGAAATAGGCCTCCCCCGAATGCCGGTACTGTCCCTCATGCATCATCTCGCCAAAGGCATAGGCCTTGCGAATGAGCGCCGCATTCGTGTGCGGGTTGTAGGCCGAGATTAGCGAAACGAGGGCGTCCGCGTCCACGTCAGACGCAGGGTCCCGGTCGGCCTCTCGATCCGGCGCGGTGGCCAATGGCGCCGCGTGCATGGGCGCGGTGGGATACGTTATCGTTGCTCCTGCGCTTCCATGAGCTGCCGGAGGAGCATTTCCTCGGACAGGTCATCTTCGGAGGGCCGGTCGGGTGTCTCGGCCCCCATGAGGAGCGCCATTGAATCCTCTTCCGGCTCGTCGACCTCGATCTGGGTTTGATTCGCCTCGATCATCCGCTCGCGCAGATTGTCGGCCTGTTGGGTCTCTTCGGCGATCTCGCGCAACGCCACGACCGGGTTTTTGTCATTGTCGCGGTCGACGGTGATGCCACTTCCCGCACTCACCTCGCGGGCACGGTGCGCTGCCAGCATCACGAGCTCGAAACGGTTGGGAACCTTGTCGACGCAATCTTCGACGGTAACGCGCGCCATGTCTGCCTCCGGAAATCTGGAAGGGCTGTATCTAGCTGCATGGCCCCTATATTGCAAGGCAGTCACTGTGCGATCGGTGCGTCCTCCGCGCTTGATTGCACGGCATGATCCGTGAAATTGCACGGATCCATGTGCGCTTACGCACAGAGATTTATTGAGAAAGCGGATTGGCGCCCAAACGCCCGTATCGCAAGTAACGGGCTTGTGACAGCGGGCGCCTTGGTTCAGGAAGAGTTGCCCCGATCTGAAAAGCCCGCGCCGCGCGATAGCAAAAAAGAATGAAATCGCGGCGCTCGATACTCGAAAGGGATTTGCCATGTTCTACCGCGACGAACGTCTCGCGCTCTTCATCGACGGGTCGAATCTCTACGCCGCCGCAAAGGCCCTTGGATTTGACATCGACTACAAGTTGCTGCGCCAGGAATTTATGCGCCGCGGCAAACTCTTGCGCGCGTTTTACTATACCGCGCTCTTGGAGAACGAAGAGTATTCGCCGATCCGACCGCTCGTGGATTGGCTGCATTACAACGGCTACGCGATGGTCACGAAACCGGCCAAAGAGTTCACCGACAGCCAAGGTCGGCGCAAAGTCAAAGGCAACATGGATATCGAACTCACGGTCGATGCCATGGAGCTGGCGCCTCGGGTCGACCATATCGTGCTGTTCTCGGGCGATGGCGATTTCCGGCCCCTGGTCGAGAGCCTCCAACGTCAGGGCGTGCGGGTCTCTGTGTGTTCGACGATTCGCAGTCAGCCACCGATGATCGCCGACGAGCTGCGCCGCCAGGCGGACAACTTCATCGAGCTCGACGAGTTGCGCGACGTCATCGGCCGACCGCCGCGCGAGCAAAGCGCGCCTGCGCGCGCACCCGGCGATGCGATGTCGCGCATTGAGGAAGAAGAGGCGAACTGAGGCGCCATCCCGACGTGAAATGCCCGTCGGCCGCGCGCTCTGTCGCCGAACTGCGGCGCGCGGCGACCCTCCGGGCGATGGGTCATTCGTCGCGTCGTGGCGAAGCGCCACTGACGAACGGCCATCAGCGCGGAGTTCTGCACAGCACCTTGCAAACCATGGCGCCGTCTTCGTCTGGACGCGCGGTCTTGGCATCACTACGTTGCGCGTCAAGGAGTGCGTCGATGTCCAAGCCCCCGCTCACGATCTACATGGCCGCGCCGCGGGGCTTTTGCGCCGGGGTCGACCGCGCGATCAAGATCGTGGAGATGGCCCTCGAAAAATGGGGGCCGCCCGTGTATGTCCGGCACGAGATTGTTCACAACAAATTTGTCGTTGATGGCCTGCGCGACAAGGGCGCGGTTTTCGTCGAAGAGCTTGACGAATGCCCCACCGACCGGCCCGTGATCTTCTCCGCCCATGGTGTGCCGAAAGCTGTCCCAGCCGAGGCCGAGCGGCGTGATATGATTTATGTCGACGCGACCTGCCCGCTTGTTTCAAAGGTCCATATCGAGGCGGCGCGCCACCGTGCCCGGGGCTTGCAGATCGTTATGATTGGCCATGCGGGCCACCCTGAGACGATCGGGACGATGGGCCAACTCCCACCGGGTGAGGTGCTGCTCGTGGAAGAGGTGGACGACGTCGCGCAGCTCGACGTGCGCGACCCCGAGCGCCTCGCCTTCGTGACGCAGACGACGCTGTCGGTCGACGATACGGCCGATGTCGTGGCTGCGCTCCAGGCGCGCTTTCCCGCCATTGTCGGACCCCACAAAGAAGACATCTGCTACGCCACAACGAACCGGCAAGAGGCGGTCAAGGCCATGGCGCCCAAGGCCGATGCGATGCTCGTTGTGGGGGCGCCGAACTCGTCGAACTCTAAGCGGCTGGTTGAGGTGGGCGCCCGCGCCGGCTGCGCCTATGCCCAGCTCGTGCAGCGCGCCGGCGATATCGACTGGCGCGCGCTTCAAGGGATCGGGACGCTGGGGATTACGGCCGGCGCCTCTGCCCCCGAAGAACTCGTGAACGAAGTGGTCGACGCGTTTCGCACGCGCTACGACGTCACCGTCGAGCTCGTTGAAACGGCGCAAGAGGACGTCGAGTTTAAAGTGCCACGCGTTCTCCGCGAGAAAGTGACCGCATGATTTCTGCACAATTCCTGATCACCGCTTTCGTCGTCGTGATCGCGCCGGGAACGGGTGTTGTCTACACGCTCGCCATTGGCCTCGGACGCGGGCGCGCGGCGGCGATTTGGGCCGCGTTGGGCTGCACATTCGGGATCGTGCCACATCTCGCTGCCGCAGTGCTGGGCTTGGCGGCGGTCCTTCACACCTCAGCGCTCCTCTTTCAGGTCGTGAAGTTCGCCGGGGTCGCCTATCTGCTGTGGCTCGCCTGGCAAGCGCTGAAATCAGACGGGGCCCTCGCTATTCGCCCGGATGCAGGCAAGGTGGACGCGTGGCCGATTGCCCGTCGCGGGGCGCTGATCAATATCCTCAACCCCAAGCTCTCGATCTTCTTTCTTGCGCTGCTGCCGCCGTTCCTTTCGGGCACGGCGGCGACGGCGACCGTCGAGATGTTGCTCCTCGGCGCGGTCTTTATGGCCATGACCTTTGCGGTTTTCATTCTCTACGGGGTCTTCGCCGCTGCGGCGCGCGATGCGATCCTCTCCTCCGAGCGCGCGATGCGTTGGCTCAACCGGACCTTTGCGGGGGTCTTTGCGCTCCTCGCCGCCCGGCTGGCGCTCGAACGCGCCTAGGCACCGGCCCTTTTCTCCGCGCGCTCGGGCGTTACAACGGCGGCTATGCTGACGCTTTCGACAGTTCCTCGCTCCGCCCTTCTGCTTGGCTTTGCCGGGCTCCTGCCGTTCTTT
Source organism: Pseudomonadota bacterium (assembly GCA_038745585.1). GTDB lineage: Bacteria > Pseudomonadota > Alphaproteobacteria > Rhodobacterales > Rhodobacteraceae > HLUCCA09. The sequence goes on along the minus strand of JBCDLH010000003.1, from coordinate 353,496 downwards.
TGGGGCATCGGCACCATCTACATGCCCGCCCTGCAAAACCTCACCGCAGACACGATCGGCCCCCGCTTCATCGGGCCTTACGTTTTGTTGAACTATGGCCAGCTCATCCTCGCCTTTATGTCAGGTGTGATCTGGGGGCTTTCCACCCGGGCCGAGGGCGCCACCCAAGGCATGGGATTTGCGCTTTCGGTGGTCCCGGCACTCTGGGCGTTCTTTTTCATCGGCGCTGGGCCTAGGGACGCCGCGCTCCATTTGATGACCGGTTTCGTCGGCGTCCTGCTGATCGATCTGTTCTTTTGGCGCAACGGCCTCGCCCCGCCCTGGTGGATGGCGTTGCGGATCCCGCTCACCGCACTCGTCTGCCTTTGCCTGGCTGTGCCGGCCTTTCTGCTATGACCGACAAGCAGACGCTTGATTTGTACTCGGACCGCGCTGCTGACTATGCGCGCGAGGTGACAACGCCCGAGCCCTCGGCGCGTTTGCGCGCTTTCATGGCCGCCCTGCCCGCCGGGGGCCGCGTCCTTGATCTGGGCTGCGGCCCGGGCAATTCCGCCGCGGCGATGCTGGCGGCGGGCTTTGATGTTGACGCGCTGGATGCCGCCGAGGGCATGGTGCGCGTCGCGCGCGAGAGCTACGGCGTGCCCGCCCGGGTCGGCACGTTTGCAGACATCGACACGGATCGAACCTTGGACGGGATCTGGGCAAACTTCTCGCTCCTCCACGCGCCCCGCGCCGAGATGCCCGGCCACCTTGCGCGCCTTGCCGCCGCTCTCGGGCCCAACGGGCTCCTCCATATCGGTCTGAAAACGGGGACAGGCGCCGCGCGGGACAGTCTGGGACGGCTCTATACCTATTACGAAGATCCCGAGATCACTGGCCTCATGAACGCGGAGGGCTTTGAGATCGAGATGCGCGAGACCGGCTGCGAGCCCGGCTTCGATGGGGTCGAGGCGCCCTGGATCGTCCTGTGGGGCCGCCGCGCTTGAGCCACGCCAACGCCGCGGCCCGCTTGCGCCTGCCCGACGCCTCCCCTACCCCAGCGCCATGGTGACGCTGACCGCCTATACCGATGGCGCCTGTTCCGGCAATCCCGGCCCTGGGGGTTGGGGTGTCGTGCTACAGGCCTTCGACGGTGAGACGCTCCTCAAGGAGCGCGAGCTGAGCGGCGGCGAGGCGGCCACGACCAACAACCGGATGGAGCTTCTCGCCGCCATTTCCGCGCTCGAAAGCCTGACCCGCGCCTCCGACATCACCCTGGTGACCGACAGCGCCTACGTGAAAAACGGAGTGACCGGGTGGATTTACGGCTGGAAGAGAAACGGCTGGAAGACCGCAGCCAAGAAACCCGTGAAGAACGAAGATCTTTGGCGCCGCCTCGACGACGCCCAAGCCCGTCATCGGGTATATTGGGAATGGGTCAAGGGCCATGCGGGGCACCCCGAAAACGAGCGCGCCGACGCGCTTGCCCGGGCCGGGATGGCGCCCTTCAAGGAGCGACGTTGACCCTCCCAGGTCTCCGCATTGCAACAGCCGCCGGACGTTCTGCCATCGAAGGTGTTTGGCGCCGACCCCCGGAGACGCACGCCATGGCCGTTCGCGCGCCGACCCGACCTCACAAATTCAAGCGCAAGAGGTGCCATTGCGCCCAAGGGCACGGGAGGGCGATGCCGCGACGCCCCTCCTTCTTCTTGCGCCAAATATCGCCGCCGGAGGCAATCCCGCCCGCTCCAAAAGCGCCTCAGACGAAGAACTGTCCGCCATTGGCCGAGATCGTCGAGCCGGTGATAAAGCCCGCATCGTCGGAGGCAAGGAACGCCACGCAGCGCGCGATCTCTTCTGGCTCTCCGAGGCGACCCGCCGGGATGGCAGGCAGGATCACGCTGTCCATCACCTCAGGCTTAATGCCTTTCATCATGTCGGTGTTGATGTATCCCGGGCAGACCGCATTCGCTGTGATCCCGGCGCGCGCGCCCTCTTGTGCGAGCGATTTGATGATGCCGAGATCGCCGGCCTTGGTCGCGGCGTAGTTTGCTTGGGCGAACTGGCCTTTCTGGCCGTTGATCGAAGAGATCACGATCACCCGGCCAAACTTGCGTTCTCGCATCCCCGGCCAAACCGGGTGGACGGTGTTGAAGACGCCGGTGAGGTTGGTGTCGATGACCTCTTGCCATTGCTCGGGCGTCATCTTGTGAAACGGCGCGTCACGGGTGATCCCGGCGTTGGCGACGACGATGTCGACGGGTCCGAGATCGGCCTCGACCTGGGCGATGCCCTCTTTCGAGGAGGCATAGTCGGCCACGTTCCACTTGTAGGTCTTGATGCCGGTGGCCTCGGAAAAAGCGGCGGCTTTCTCGTCATTGCCGGCATAGGTCGCCGCCACCTCGCATCCATCGGCCTTCAGCGCCTTGGAAATCGCCTCGCCGATGCCACGGCTCCCCCCGGTGACCAGTGCAACTCGTGCCATGGGTCTTCTCCTATCGTGTTCTTTTTGGTGGTTGTGCTGTTGCTCGTGCGGGCAGTGGGCAGGTTCCCAGCCGACCTTTGGTCATTGCGATGCCTCGTTCCCCATCGCGTGGCCCGTCAAGTGGACGTTCTGCCCACCGGTGCCTTACTCCCGCTCGACGCACATGGCGACGCCCATGCCGCCGCCGATGCAGAGCGTCGCGAGGCCCTTCTTGGCGTCACGGCGCTTCATCTCGAAGAGGAGCGTATTCAGAACCCGTGCGCCCGAGGCGCCGATCGGGTGACCGATCGCAATCGCGCCGCCATTGACATTCACGATCTCCGGATCCCACCCCATGTCTTTGTTCACAGCACAGGCCTGCGCCGCAAAGGCCTCGTTGGCCTCTACAAGATCGAGGTCGTCGACCTTCCAGCCCGCCTTTTCCAGCGCCTTGCGCGAGGCATAGATTGGCCCAACGCCCATGATCGCGGGGTCGAGCCCCGCAGTTGCATAGGAGGCGATCCGCGCCATTGGCTTGATCCCGCGTTTTTCCGCAGCCTCGGCCGACATCAAGAGCACGCCCGCCGCGCCATCGTTGAGGCCCGAGGCGTTCGCTGCCGTGACCGAGCCGTCTTTGGCAAAGGCCGGGCGCAGCTTTTGCATGCCCTCGATGGTCGCTCCGTGGCGGATATACTCGTCCTTGTCGACGACGATATCGCCCTTGCGGGTCTTGATCGTAAACGACACGACCTCGTCATCGAATTTGCCGGCCTTCTGCGCCGCCTCGGCCTTGTTCTGGCTCGCCAGCGCAAACTCATCCTGCTGCTCGCGGCTGATCTGCCATTTCTCGGCAACGTTCTCGGCCGTTTGCCCCATGTGGTAGCCGTTGAAGGCATCCCAGAGGCCGTCTCGGATCATCGTGTCGATATAGGACATGTCGCCCATCTTCTGGCCCTGGCGCAGGGGAGCGGCATGGGGGCTCATCGACATATTCTCCTGTCCGCCGGCGGCCACGATCTCGGCATCGCCAAGCTGGATGTGCTGGGCGCCGAGCGCGACGGCACGGAGCCCGGAGCCACACACCTGGTTGATCCCCCAAGCCGCACTCTCCTGCGGTAGCCCGGCGTTGATATGGGCCTGGCGCGCGGGGTTCTGGCCCTGCGCTGCGGTCAGGACCTGGCCGAGGATCGTCTCGGAGACCTCGTCTTTGTCGACGCCCGCCCGCTCGACGACGGCTTCGAGCACCGCGGCGCCCAGGTCATGCGCGGGCGTATTAGCGAAAGACCCAAGGAAACTGCCGACGGCGGTGCGTCCGGCAGAGGCGATGACCACGTTTGTCATGAGAGCTCCTTTACGTGTGCCGTACGGAGGAGCCGGGCCCGACGCTGGGCCGCGATATCCTCCCAGGCTTAGCGCCGAGGGATAGGCAAGGGGCGAAAGGGGCGCAACGGACAGGGTGTCCCACCTCATCGTGGGGATTGAGCGCGCAGCGGTGCCGGCGCCGTCCCACTCCGATCCTCCGGGTCGAAGCACATACCCCGGCACAGAAGCAAGGCCGCCGGGCCAGCGCCGTCCCGTCGCGGCGGAAGGGCGCTGTGTCTCGGTAAGCGCTTAGTTCGGATCGAGGGGGGACGTTACCGGGATACCGTGCTCCGTCCATCCGTCGCAGCGCCCTACCCCGGGACGGCGCTGGAACGGCTTCGCGCTCTTAAGAACCGGTGGCGAGCGCCGTTCTACGGTCCTGCCTCACCTACAACAGACTATCCGGCATTTTCTGCTCGGCTGCCGTGTTTGCGCGGCGGAAGACGAAGGTGACGAGGGTCGAGACGATGACGATAAAGAGCGAGTAGAGCACCGGAACGGCCATATAGGACTGCGCCTCGGCGCCCGCGAAGGTGAATGCGATAATGGCGACCGCGAGAGGCCCGTTCTGGATGCCCGTTTCCAACGCGACCGTCCGCGCGTTGCGGGGGTGCAAGCGCAGGGCGCGGGCAAAGACATAACCGATGGTGATGCCGAAGACGCCGAGCCCGATCGAGGAGATGTATGTCGCCGAACTCGTCTCCAGCAGGAACTGAAAGTTCCGCGGGATCCAACTGACAACCAAAAACAGGATGAAAAAGAGCGCCAGCGCCGAGCCGAAGAACTCGGTGACGGCCCCTACATTCGCGCTCACCCGGCGGAGGATCATGCCGATCCCCACCGGCACCAGCAGCAAGATCAGCGTTGCGATGATGTTCTCGCGCGGAATGTCGAGATCGAGCGCAGTGGCATAGATCCAAAGGACGAGCGGGATCAGGATCACGCCGAAGACTGTCGAGGTCACCGTCATCAGAACCGAGAGCGCGAGGTTGCCTTTGGAGAAATACGTGAAAATGTTCGACGTTGTCCCCCCCGGCATACAGGCCATGATCAAAATGCCTATCGCGATGGCCTCAGGCACGACGAGAAAGGTCGCCAAAAGAAAGCCAATGAACGGCATAAACCCGTATTGCGAGATCACGCCAATGGCGAGGCCATAGGGGCGACGCAGCGCCAGGTAGAAGTCGCGCGGCGTGAGCGAAGCCCCCATCCCCAGCATGATCACAAAGATCATCAGCGCCAAGACGGCCTGTTCGAGAGGTCCGACCATGGCGCCCTAGCCCTCGCCGGCCCGGGCAAGCTCAGCCGCGCGCAGCTCTTTGCGCAGGATCTTGCCCACGTTCGACTTCGGGAGATCTTCGCGAAACTCGACACTCTTTGGCACTTTATAGGCCGTCAGATGCGCCTTGCAGTGGCTGCGGATGTCGGTCTCCGACAAACCCTTGTCGCGCGGCACAACGAACGCTTTGACAGTTTCGCCGCTCGCCTCATCCGGTACGCCGATGACGGCGGCTTCGAGGATCCCGGGATGCGTCGCAAGACACGCCTCAACCTCGTTTGGATAGACGTTAAATCCTGAGACTACGACCATGTCTTTCTTGCGGTCGACGATGTAGAAATAGCCGTCGGTATCCATGACGCCGATATCCCCGGTCAGAAACCAGCCGTCGCGCAGGACCTCGGCGGTCTCCTCCGGCCGCCGCCAATAGCCCGCCATCACCTGCGGTCCCTTGACCGCGATCTCGCCCGGCTCCCCCTGGGGCACAGGGCGGCCCGCATCGTCGAGGCAGGCCATTTCTGTCGAGGGAACAGGGATACCGATCGAGCCGTCGCGCGACTTGCCCAGGGGATTGAACGACAAAACCGGCGAGGTCTCGGTCAGGCCATAGCCCTGCACGACGGGCTTACCGGTCACGGCCTGCCACCGCTCGGCCACCGAGGCCTGCAGCGCCATGCCCCCCGCACCCGCGAACTTGAGGTGTTTGGGCGGCGTGTCGAGAAACCATCTCTCGTTGGCGAGCCCGTTAAAGAGCGTATTGACCCCGCTCATCCAGCTCACGCGGTAATTCTCGAAGGCGCGTTTGAGGTTCGATAGCGGGCGCGGGTTGGGGATCAAGACGTTGCGCGCACCGAGCCAGTAAAACCCGAGGAAGTTCACGGTGAAAGCGAAGATGTGATAAAGCGGCAGCGCCGTCAGGACGACCTCTTCGCCCCGGTCGACCCCGCGGAAAAGCTCGACCGCCTGCTCCATGTTCAGGATCAGGTTGGCATGGGTCAGCATCGCGCCCTTCGACACGCCTGTCGTCCCCCCGGTGTATTGCAAGCAGGCCGTGTCACCGGGCCGAACCGCCTGTCGGTAGGCGTCGACCTGGATGCGCTCTGCCTCTCGATGGGCGCGCCCAGCGGTCAGCGCGTCGGTCAGGCGGATATGCGCCAGCTCAATGGGCTTGAGCGTCCGGTCCCAATAGGTCTGCACAAGGCGGACTATCCAACGGGGCAGACCGGGAAAGAACTCCGCCACCCCCGTCACGATCAAATTTGGGATCGGATGGCCGCGGGTCGCCGCGCGGACTTTGTCGGCAAAGACATCGACAATGACAAGCGCGTGGGGCTCGGCATCGGCAAACTGCTTGCCCATCTCCTCGGCGGTGTAGAGCGGGTTGACGTTCACCAGAATGCAACCCGCTTTTAGAATGCCAAAAGCCGCCACCGGAAAGCTCAGGCAATTGGGCATCTGGAGGGCGACCCTGTCGCCCTGCCCGAGCCCCGCCACCTCTCGCAAGTATACAGCAAACGCGTCCGACATCTCGTCGACCTGCGCAAAGGTCAGCGTCCCGTTCATCCCGTTGGGCAGAACAGCGGTAAAGGCCGGGGCGGTGTCGTAGGTGTCGGCCGCCGAGCGGACAAGATCGCCGATGGTGCGAAACGACGCCGTTGCGATCTCCGCGCGCACATCCGGTCCGTAGAACGCCGTCCACGGACGCGCGTCTTGCGTCATGGCCACCTCCCTTATCCTTCGGGCCCTTAAAGCGAAATCGCTGGCGCTGGGAAAGGCCCGCCCCGGCGCGGTGACGGAACGTCGTTTCGTGTGTGCCAGCCCCAGCTTGCCCTGCCCCAGCTTGCCCTGCCCCAGCTTGCCCTGCCCCAGCTTGCCCTGCCCCAGCTTGCCCTGGCCCGGCTTGCTCTGCCCCGGCTTGCTCTGCCCCAAGCCACCACATAGAAACAGACGATCGACCCAAATACGACCCAAGAACGAGGCCCAGACGATGCTGACCGACACGCCCGGCCTGATGGATGCGGTGCGCGCCCGCTTCGCCCATGTCGACACTTGCCCGTTTGAGGGCCCGCGCGTCTTTTTCGAGAATGCCGGCGGTGCGCTGACGCTGAAAACCGTGGTCGAAACCTCCGCCACCCTCGCCGCAATCCCCGACAATCAGGGGCGGGACAACCCCGCCGCCCATGCGCTCGTCGCCATGATCGACAAGGCCAAGGCCGATATGCGCGTCCTCTTCAATGCGCCGGAAGGGCAGTTCTTCGTGGGCGAAAGCGGGACGGAGCTGCTCTTTCGCCTGATCCGCACGGCGTGCTTGGCCACTGCGCCGGGCCCGGTCCTCGGCAGCACTGTCGAACACCCCGCCACGCGGAGCGCGATGGCCAAATGGGCCGAGACCGCGGGCAAGCACCACACCCTGATTGCCCATGACGATGCGACCGGCGCTGTCTCGGCGGAGGCCTATGCCGCTGCGGTGACGCCCGACACGCGCGTGGCCACGATCCTGCACACCTCTCCGGTGACGGGGATAGGCATGGATGTCGCCGAGATCTCTGCCGCGATCCGCGCGGTCGCGCCCGAGTGCTTTATCATCGTCGACGGCATCCAGCACGCCGCCCATGGCCGGCTCGACATCGCCAACTACGGGATCGACGGCTATGTCGTCTCGCCCTACAAGGTGTTCTCGCGCCATGGCTATGGCGTGGCTTGGGTCTCCGACCGGCTCTCCGCCCTGCCGCACGAGCACCTCCTCGGCGCGCCAGGCGAGCCATGGGAGCTCGGCACGCGCGACACCGGTGCCTATGCCACAATGTCCGACGTGGTCGCCTATTTCGAGTGGCTCGGCGGCGAAGTCTCGGATGCCACCGACCGCCGCGACCGGATCAATGCCGCGGGCGCCGCGATCCATGCCCATGAGACGCGCCTTGCCGAGGCAATGCTGCACGGCACAGGCAACCAAAAGGGCCTGGCCGATATCGAGGAGGTCACGGTCATCGGCGGTGTCGACAATCCGCGGCGCGAGGGCCTCGTCTGCATTTCCGTCGCTGGGATCGCCGCGCCCGATGTCGTCACAGCGCTCCGCGCCCGCGGCGTCCGCACCCATACCCGCAAAGCCGACCATTACTCGGGCAACATCCTGGCGCCCTTGGGTATGGAGAACGCCGTGCGCGTCTCGATGTGCCACTATAATACCGAGGCGGAGGTCGCCCAGTTCCTCGCCGCGATGCGCGAGATCGTGGAGGGCGCGGCTCAGCCGTAAAGCCCCGCCACACGGCCCCGCAGCTGCACGAGGGCGAGGACCGTGTCGATGGTGGGAGTCGGCGTCTCCGTCACGCGGCCCAGCTCCTGGACTGAGCCCAAAAGCGCGTCGATCTCCATCGACCGGCCCATATCGAGGTCCTGCAGCATCGACGTCCGGTGCGCGCCGACCTCCGCGCCCCCCTGGATTCGCCGGTCGACGTCGATGGGGAATTTGACGCCGAGGCTCTCGGCAATGGCCTGTGCTTCGAGCATCATGTTGCGCGCAACCTCGCGCGTACCGGGATCGGTGCAGAGGACATCGAGCGTCGCGTGGGTCAGCGCACTGATCGGGTTGAACGAGAGGTTGCCCCAGAGCTTCACCCAGATCTCGTCGCGCAGCTTTGGCCGGACCGGCGCCTTCAGCCCCGCCGAAGCCAGCGCCTTGGAGAGCGCAAGCGCCCGCTCCGACTTTTCGCCGTCAGGCTCACCCAATGAAAAGCGGTTGCCCTCGATGTGCTTGACGATGCCGGGCTCGATCACCTCTGCCGCAGGATAGACGACACAGCCCAGCACGCGATCCGGCCCGAACCCGTCCCATTGCGCGTCGCCAGGGTCGACGGTTGCGAGCCGTGTGCCCTCGAGCGGCCCGCCGATCTTGTGAAAGTACCACCAGGGCACCCCGTTGACGCCCGAGACGATTGTCGTGTCCGCGCCGATCAGCGGCTGCATTTTCGGCACAACGGGCGGCACCGAATGCGCCTTCAACGTCACGATGACATAATCCTGCGGTCCGAGATCCTCGGCCCGGTCGGATGCCGTGACCGGCACCGTCACTTCGCCCGCCGCCTCAATGAGGCGCAGCCCATTGGCCTGCATCGCCGCCAGATGCGGCCCCCGCGCCACGAGGCTCACATCCGCGCCCGCCTGAGCGAGTTTGGCGCCCATATAGCCGCCAATGGCGCCCGCCCCGAAAATACAGATCTTCATGCTCGTCCTGCCGCTTGCCCAGGGCACGCCCGCCATGCGCGCGCTGTTGGCCATTCTGGCCCGCCGCTTGGGTCTTCTTCTTGCTCCAAATATCGCCGTGCACCCGCGTCCATCCGCGCGCGGCCCGGCACGGGCTCAGGCGTTCTCCACCAGTCCCAGCTTTTCGGCCAGCCCAATGCGCTGGAGCTTGCCCGTCGCACCCTTTGGGATCTCGTCGAGCAGGACAACCTTGCGGGGGACTTTGAAATCAGCGAGCCGCTCGGCGCCAAAGTCGCGGATTTCGCGCTCGGTGGCCGTCTGTCCCTCCCGGAGAACGACGGCAGCGGCGACTTCTTCGCCGAGCTTCGGATGGGGCAGCGCGAATGTCACGACTTGTGCGACCGCCGGGTGATCCGAGAGCACGCCGTCAACCTCCAGCGGGCTGACCTTTTCGCCGCCGCGATTGATGATCTCCTTCAGCCGGCCAGTGAGCGAAAGATACCCGTCCTGATCAAAGGCGCCCTGGTCGCCCGTGCGGAACCAGCGCTTGCCGTCCGCCTCGAAGAAGTTCTTGGCGTTGGCCTCCGGGTTGCCCTCATAGCCGGGTGTCACGTTGGGCCCCGAGATCACGATCTCTCCGGTGCCCTCGACGAGCCGGTTCTCCGTCTCATGCGCGGTGCGCACCTCTGGCCCCGCGGGTAGGCCCACCGAGCCCGGCTTTTGCGCGCCCGCGCCGAGCGGGTTCGAGCACATCTGGTGCGCAGCTTCGGTCATCCCATATCCCTCGATGACCGGCGCGCCAAAGGTCTCGGCGAGTTGCGTCATCACCGGCCCCGGCAGCGAGGCAGAGGACGAGCGCAGGAAGCGCAGACCCGCGTTTTCGATCACGTCCGTGTTGCGCTTGGCGCGCGAGAGGATGGCTTGGTGCATCGTCGGCACTGCAGTGTACCAGGTCGGGTCCGCGTCCTTCAGCCAGCCGAAGAACTTGAGCGCATCAAAGCCCGGCGCGCACCAGACCTGCCCGCCAGCCGCGAGCGAGGCCGAAACCGCGGCGACGAGCCCGTGGATGTGAAACAGCGGCATCACGTTCAGGCAGCGATCGGCGGACGTCAGGTCGAGCGAGCGGGCGATGTTCTGCGCCGACGCGGCGACATTGGAGTGTAGAAGGGGGACGATCTTAGGCCGAGAGGTCGTCCCCGATGTGTGCAGGATAAGCGCGATGTCGGAGGCGCTCGGCGCACCGTCGGGCGCTGCCTCGCCGGTGCTCCCCTCCAATGTCAGAGTGAACGTGCCCGCCGGAGCATCTTCTGCAAACGACAGCCGCAGGATCGTCAGCCCAAACCGCTGTGCCGCCGCAAGCGCAGGGCCGTCATAGCCGTCGGCAAGCACGATGGCCTTTGCCTTGAGATCTTCGAGGTAGAACGCGAACTCGTCTTCGCGGTAGGCCGGGTTCAGCGGTGCGGTCGTCGCCGATTGCGCGATTGTGACAAAGGCCGCGGCCATCTCCGGCCCGTTCGGCAGGACGATGGCGACCCGGTCCGATGCTGCGACACCGGCCGCCCGCAAGCTCGCCCGCGTTTCGGCCGTTAGCCTGCGCAATCCGCCATAGCTCAGCCACGCGCGGCCCGGCGCGCCGAGGGCCGGGGCCTCGGCTGAATGCGGGGCAAGGAGGCTCTCTAGGGTATCGGACATGGCATTTCCTCGTTTGGTCGTAGAATTGGCGCTGGGGCAACGGCCCAAGCGCGGGTCGCTCACTCCGCCGGGGCGACCTTCGATTTTCGCGCCTTACGCAGATACTTAAAGAGCGGCAACAGGAAGAACAGCAAGGCCAGCGCCATGAACGTCCCCGAGAGCGGGCGCTCGACAAAGGCAAGGATGTTGCCCTGTTCTGCGATCAGCGTCTGACGGAAACTCCGCTCCATCAGCGGGCCGAGGACAAGCGCGAGAACGAGCGGCGCCAGCGGGTAATCGGCTTTGCGCAGCAGGTATCCCGCAATGCCAAAGCCCGCGATCAGCCACACATCGTGGAGCTTCTGGCTCGGGGCGAAGCCGCCCACAATGCAAAGGACAAGCACCATCGCGCAGAGGATCGTGAACGGCATCCTGAGCGCCCAGACAAAGAGCGGGATCAGCGCGAGGTTGATCAGCACGGCGGCGAGATTGGCGGTGTAGAGCGACGAGATGAGGCCCCAGACGAAGTCGGGTTGCTCGATAAAGAGCATCGGCCCGGGCACCAGCCCCCACATCACCATGCCGCCAAGGAGCAGCGCAGTGGTAGGCGAGCCCGGAATGCCCAGCGTTAACATGGGCAGGAGCGAGCCCGTCGACGCCGCATTGTTGGCCGTCTCGGGCGCGGCCACGCCCTCGATGTTGCCCTTGCCAAAGGTCTCGGGCTTTTTCGACATCGTCTTTGACATGCCATAGGCCATCAGCGAGGCGGGCGTTGCGCCCGCGGCCGGCAGCATGCCCACGAAAAAGCCCATAAACGAGCCAAAGCTCATCGTGCGCCAGAGCTTATTCATCTCGCGAATGCCGTGGCCGAGCTCGCGGAATGTGATCTTGGCAGGCGTGACCATCGGCGCAGATTTCGACGTCTCGATGGTGTGGAGCACCTCGCCCACGCCATAGACGCCAATGGCGAGGACGAGGAACGAGATCCCGGCATAAAAGCCAGGCAAATCGCCGAAGATGAGCCGCGGCTGGCCCGAGATGAGGTCAAGCCCGACGGTAGAGAGAACGAGACCGAGACAGATCATGATGATCGTCTTCAGGATATCGTCGCCCCCGAGGCCCACGAAGGTCGTGAACGCCAATAGCACGAGCGCAAACTCCTCAGCCGGGCCGAAGGCGAGCGCGACGTCCGCGAGGGGCTGTGCAAAGAGCGTGAAGAGAATGACCGAGATCGTACCGCCGATGAACGACGCGACTGCGGCGGCGATGAGCGCGAGCCCGGCCCGGCCCTGCTGCGCCATGGGCCGCCCGTCGAATGTCGTGGCGACAGCCGTCGAGGCGCCCGGGATCCCAAGCAGGATCGACGAGACGGCACCACCATACATCGCGCCATAGTAAATCGCGCAGAGCAGGATGATCGCCGAGGACGGCGGGACAATGAAGGTGAGCGGCAGCACGATGGCCACGCCATTGACAGAGCCAAGCCCCGGCATGGCGCCGATGAAGAGGCCCGCGGTGACGCCGAGCAGCACAATCATCAGGTTCAACGGCGACAGCGACGTCGCGAACCCGTCCATCAGGGTGGCGAAAACATCCATGACCCAGACCCCTCAGAAGAACATCGCGTAGAGCGGGAAGAAGAAGGGCTCTGTCCACCCCTTCGGCAAAAGGATCCTCAGCGTCACCTCGAAGAAGAAGAAAAGGAAGATCGGCGTGCCGACCACGAGCGGCAAGACGACGGCCCAGGAATGCTTGCCATAAAGCTTCAGATACCACAGCAGGAAGAGGATGATGGCGATGTAGCTGCCGGCGTAGGGGATGAGTGCGATCGTCGCCAGCAGCGCGACGGCGACCGAAAAGACGGCGCGGAGCGTATCGGTGTCGAAAAACCGGCTGACATCCTTGGCGCCGATGGAGCGGACAAGGATGCCGATCGCGCAGAGCGCCATGACAAGCGAGAGCCAAAACGGAAACGCGCCGCCGCCCGGTCCGCCGCTCTCGCCTTCCCAGCCGATGGGGAGCACGGTCGCATGCCACATGAAGTAGACGCTCACGCCGATAATGGCGAGCGCGATCAGGCGATCAGCGAGAAGCATGGCTGCCCCCTATGGTGTCGTCCGGAAGCCCGCGTCGCGCGCGCGGCGCGACGCAAACGGGGGCAGCGCCCGATCTGGCCCTGCCCCCGCTGGTCTCAAGTCGCGAGGATCAGGACGAACCTTCGCCCATCGCCTCGAGGATCTCGGCGTGCTTCTGACGCTCTTCGAGGAAGTAGGCTTGCAGCGCCTCACCCGTCAGGAAGTCGGGGTCGAGCGCGGACTCGGACGTGTAGGTCTGCCACTCTTCGAGCTGGCTGAGCTGCTCAAACATCTCGGTGTAGTAGGCAACGGCCTCGGCCGGCATGTTGGCCGGGCCGACGAAAGAGCGCTGCATGCCATAGGTCATCGGATAGCCGAGTTCGGTCATCGTCGGCGTGTCCGGGAAGCTCTCGATTCGCTCTGCCGTGAAGGTCGCGATCGGGCGCGAAGCGCCGGCTTTGTAAAAGCCGAGCTGCTCGGAGGGGTTGTTGACCGTTGAGTCGATGTGACCGCCGATAAGGGCTTTGGCCACATCACCACCGCCCGAATAGGGCACATAGGTGATGTCGAGGCCAAACTCTTCGGAGAGCATCGCCGTCACCAGGCTGTCTTCTTGGCCGGTGCCCGTGCCGCCCATCTTCCACTCGCCGCCCGCGGCCTTCACCGCTTCGACATACTCGTCGAGCGTGGTGATGTCGCTGTCGGCATTCACCCAGAGCACGAACGTGTCGACAGCCATGCGTGCGATCGGGGTGAATTCCTCGATGTCGACGCCAATGTCGGTGCGCAGGGGCGTGGTGTAATAGGAGTTCAGCGTTGCCATAATCGTATGGGCGTCGCCGTCCTTGTCCTTGAGATAGCGCAGCGCCTCGGCACCGGACCCACCGCCCTTGTTGACCGGAAGAACCGGCATGCTGGCGAGATCCTCTTTCTGGATCATCGACTGAAAGAGCCGTGCCAGACGGTCGGCTCCGCCGCCTTGACCAGCCATGATGACCATTTCGACCGGCTTCTGCGGCTGCCAGCCCTCCGCAACGGCAGGGCCAGCGACGATCATTGCAGACGCTGCCGTAGCAAGTGCAGCCCGGCGAGTGAAGTTGTAGATCATGTTGTGTTCTCCCTGTCAGACCCGCGACCTTCCGCCACGTGTCCTTTTAGCTAATGCGCCGCCGCCCGTGAAATTTCTAGTCGCAACCCGGTGATCGCACGAAATTAACGAGTCGGTTAGTTTTTGCTTGCAATTACAACTTCCGGTTTTGTAACTTTGTAAATATGGAGAAGACGTTCGTTGGCCCGCGCCTGCGCCAGCTGCGCCGCGACACCGGGGAGACCCAAGCGCAGATGGCGCGCCGCCTTGGGATCTCGTCGACTTACGTCAATTTGCTGGAGTCAAATCAGCGCTCGCTTTCGGTCAAGGTCCTCCTCGCGATCACCGAGGAATACGGCGTCGATTGGCGCGCGCTCGTGGCCAACGACGATGCCGCACGCCTTCCGGAGCTGCGCGCGGCCGTGCGCGACCCCTTCTTTGGCGACGCGCCGCCCGATCTCGCCGAATTGCGCGCCGCAATCGACCATGCCCCGGGCGTCGTCGAGCGCTTCCTGAGCCTCCATACGAGTCACCGGCGACTCGCCGAGCGGTTGAGCGGGCTCGCCGGTCACATTTCCGGCCGCGATGTGGCGTTGGGCCTTGTCTCGACCTCTCCCGAAACCGCGATCCATGATTTTTTTCGCCACCACCACACGCATTTCGAGCGGCTCGAACGTCGGGCGGAGGCGCTGCGCGAGCGGGTCGGCGGCGCGGCGGACGACCTTTACGGATCGCTCAAACGCTATTTGCGGGTCGAGCACGGCATCCTAGCCCGCGTCGCCCCGCTCGAAGACATGCCCGACACGTTGCGCCTGTTTGACCGGGACGCGCGGCAAGTCACGCTGTCGGACGCGCTCGACCATGCCAACCGTGTCTTCCAACTCGCCCACGTTGTCGGCCTGCTGGCCTCGGCGGGCGAGGTCGAGCGGCTGTGCCAAGAGAGCGGCATTTTGCCCGGCGAGGGCCGCGCGCGTCTTGGCGTAGAGCTCACCAACTATTTCGCGGCTGCCTTTCTGATGCCCTACGACACGTTCCTCGCCCTGGCAGAGGACACACGCTACGACATCGACCGCCTCGCAGCGGCCTTTGGCGTGACCTTTGAGCAGGTCTGCCAGCGGCTGACGACGCTCAGCCGCGAAGGCGCGCGGGGCGTGTCGTTCTTCTTTCTGAGGGTGGACCGGGCGGGCAACGTCACCAAAAGGTTCAACGCGACGCCGTTCGATCTGGCCGAACAGGGCGGCTCCTGCCCCGTCTGGGACATTCACGGCGCGTTCCGTGCGCCCGGCGTCCTCCAACCCCATTTCGTCGAGCTCCCGGACGGCGCGCGATTTCTCACCGTCACGCGGACAACCGACCGCCCGGTCTTTAACCGCGCGACCCAGGACCGGCGGCTCGTCGTCGTCTTGGGCTGCGCGGCGGAGGAAACGGACCGCGTCGTCTATGCCGATGGTCTGTCAGAGGCCGAACGCACCCATCCGCTCCAGATCGGGATCGCCTGCCGCCGGTGCCCGCGTCAGGCCTGCCCCCAGCGCGCGCATGCTCCGCTCCATATCCGCCTGCCGGTCGATGCGGACCGGCGCGGGCGGACACGCTACGAAAGCTGAGCCATGGGCAAGCTCGCGCGCACGCTTCTCTGCCTCACTCTCGTGGTCGCGGTCTCTGCATCGGGGCAAGCGAAAGAGCGGGCGCTCACGGTTTTCGCGGCGGCCTCGACAGGCACGGCACTGACCGAGATCGCCCGCGCGTGGGAGGCGGAGACCGGAAACGACGTGACGCTGTCCTTTGCGGGCTCCTCGACACTCGCACGGCAGATCGCCGCAGGCGCCCCGGCCGACGTCTTTGTCTCGGCCAACACCGCCTGGATGGACAGCTTGGCGGCGGAGGGGCGCCTCGCACCCGGCACACGCGTGGACCTTTTGGGCAACTCGCTCGTTCTGATTGGGCCGGCAGGCGCGGCACCCGTCGATCTCACCGCCGCCACGGGTCTCGCGTCCCGCCTTGGCACGGAACGGCTTGCCATGGCGCTCGTCGACGCTGTCCCGGCCGGGATCTACGGCAAGGCGGCGTTGACCGCGCTTGGGCTCTGGGAGGGGATCTCGACCCAAGTTGCGCAGACCGACAACGTCCGTGCCGCGCTCGCCCTCGTCGCCGTCGGCGCGACCCCGCTCGGGATCGTTTATGGCAGCGACGCCCGCGCCGAGCCCCGCGTCTCGGCACTTGCCACCTTCCCGCCCGAGAGCCATCCGCCGATCGTCTACCCCGCCGCTGCGACTGCCGCCGGAGATCCGGCCCGTGCGCGCGCTTTTCTTGCCTACCTCAGAAGCGCGCCGGCGCGCGCCGTCTTCGAGGCGCAGGGCTTTACCCCCCTCGGCCCGGTCCCGTGAGGGGATACTGAGCATGCTTGACTGGCTCGGACCAGAGGAATGGCAGGCGGTGCGCTTGTCGCTTCGCGTCTCGGCGGTGGCGACGCTGGCGAGCCTGCCGCTTGGCCTTTTGGCGGCCTACGCGCTGGCGCGCTGGTCCTTTCCCGGCAAGCAGATCCTAAACGGGCTCGTCCATCTGCCGCTCATCCTGCCTCCGGTCGTCACCGGCTATCTCTTGCTTCTCGCCTTCGGGCCGATGGGTCCGGGCGGGCAAGTGCTGGATGCGCTCGGTTTGCCCATCGCGTTTCGCTGGACAGGCGCCGCGCTTGCGGCAGCGGTCATGGCGTTTCCGCTCATGGTGCGCGCGATCCGGCTCTCGCTCGAAGCGGTCGACCCGCGGCTCGAGGAGGCGGCAGCGACGCTCGGGGCGCCCCGGGGCTGGGTCTTTTTGACGGTCACGCTACCGCTGATCTTGCCGGGGATCCTGGCGGGTGCGATCCTTGCCTTCGCCAAAGCGATGGGGGAATTCGGCGCAACGATCACCTTTGTGTCCAACATCCCCGGCCAGACGCAGACCGTGCCCTCGGCGATCTACGCCTTCCTGCAGGTGCCGGGCGGAGAGAGCGCGGCGCTGCGGCTCGTTCTCGTCTCGGTCGCGGTGGCCATGGGCGCTCTGCTCCTCTCCGAGGTCTTGGCCCGGCGCGTCTCCGCCCGGGTTGCCCGCGGGTGACACCGAGGTGACGTGGGAATGACGCTGCGGGTCGAGATCGAACACCGTCTGGGCGACTTCTCGCTCGACGTCGCATTCGCTGCGCCGCCCGGCGTGACCGTGCTCTTCGGCCGGTCGGGCGCGGGCAAGACGAGTGTCGTGCACGCAGTGGCGGGGCTCCTGCGTCCGGACCGCGGGCGGATCGAGATCGCAGGACAGGTCGTGCTCGATACAGCCCAGCGGATCGACCGGCCGACCGCGCGGCGCCGACTTGGCTATATCTTTCAAGACGGGCGGCTCTTTCCGCATCTCACCGTCCGCGGGAACCTCCTTTACGGGCGCCGCTTCACGCCCGTCGGTGCGGGCGAACCGAGCCTCGAACATGTCGTGGCGATGCTCGGGATCGCGCCCCTCCTTGACCGGCGCCCCGCCGGTCTCTCGGGCGGCGAGCGGGCGCGCGTGGCCATTGGGCGCGCGCTGCTCGCCCGGCCGCTCCTGATCCTGGCCGACGAGCCGCTCGCCGCGCTGGATGCCGCGCGAAAGGCAGAGATCCTGCCCTATCTCGAGCGGCTTCGCGACGAGACGGATGTGCCGATCCTTTACGTCAGCCACGCCGCCGAAGAGGTCGCCCGGCTGGCAACGACTGTCATCGCGCTCGAAGCCGGGCGCGTCGTGCGTCAGGGCCCGGCATCGGACGTGCTGGCCGATCCCACCGTCACGCCGCTCGGCGCGCGGGAGGCCGGCGCGGTGCTTACCGTACGCGTGGCGCAGCACCACAACGATGGGTTGACCGAGCTCGATGCAGGCGGGCTGCCGCTTTTTCTGCCCCATATCGGCCGCGCGCCGGGGACAGCGCTGCGCGTGCGCCTGCCGGCCAATGACGTCATCCTCGCACGCGGTCGGCCCGAGGGGCTCTCTGCGCTCAACATTCTGCCCGCCACGGTGCGCGCCGTGCGAGAGGGCGAAGGGCCCGGCGCGCTTATCTCGCTCGACACGGCCGCAGGCGCCGTCCTCGCGCGCGTGACCCGGCGCTCGGTCAGCGCTTTGTCCTTGGCGGAGGGCGCAAACGTCTACGCCATCGTCAAGTCCATCGCGGTCGCGCCTGGGAATGTCGGGAGCTGAGGTCGGAGGGGAGGTGCCATCGATCTCGGCACCAGTGGCGCGGCCATGCCAACCCGCATGCTGCGCCAATGCGCCCCCGTAGCTTGGCGCTTCAACGGCGAGGCGGCACGCGTTAGAGCAGCCGATTTCCTCCTCGCTCCGCGCTTTGCGCCAAGAAAGAGCAGGCGCCATCCCGCCGCAGAGCGACGGCGCTTCCACGGGGCCCATCGGCTTTGACGACGCGCCCTGGCGCTTGTCCCATCACCCCGGCCTCAAGCGCGATCAGGGGGGCCGCTCGCGATCATTGCGCCCGCCCACGGTGACGGCCCTATGCCCAGGGTCGACCGAGCCCCTACGCGATGATTTCGAACTTCGTGACGTCGACCATGCCGCGGTCGGTGATCTTGAGGGCCGGGATCACCGGCAGCGCGAGGAACGCCAGTTGGAGGAACGGCTCTTCGAGTTCGATCCCGAGCGTGCGCGCGGCCCGGCGCAGCTCTTCGAGCCGCGCGCGCACCTCTTCGAACGGCGCGAGGCTCATCAGTCCCGCAACCGGCAGCGCCAGCTCCGCAAGCACAGCGCTGTCTCGCGCGACGACGAACCCCCCTTCGATCTCCGACAGGCGGTTCGCGGCGACGGCCATGTCGGCATAATCCGCGCCGACGCAGACGATGTTGTGATGGTCGTGGCAGACGGTCGAGGCGACGGCGCCGGCTTGCATCCCAAACCCGCGGACGAACCCTGTCGCGATGTTGCCGTTCTTGCCGTGCCGTTCGACGACCGCGATGCGCATCAGGTCGCGCGCCGGGGCCGGACGCTGATCGCCGTCGACAACGGGCACGTCCTCGCGCAGATGATCGGTCAGGATCTGGCCCTCGCGGATGCCGATGATGTCGGTCGCGGCCTTGTTGGACGCGTGGCGAAACTGCGCGGGCGCGAGCCGTTGCGCTTTGACGGAGGCCCGCCCCACCACCGGTAGGGCGCCGCGCTCCGCAAAGGCCGCGTCGGAGACGGGCGTGCCCCCGGCCCAGACCCGCTCGACCTGGCACGTGTCGAGATCTGAAAGCGCC
This sequence comes from Pseudomonadota bacterium, assembly GCA_038745585.1. GTDB lineage: Bacteria > Pseudomonadota > Alphaproteobacteria > Rhodobacterales > Rhodobacteraceae > HLUCCA09. The sequence continues at coordinate 334,136 of JBCDLH010000003.1, read as the reverse complement.
ACAATATCCGCCCGCCGCCCCGGCGCGATGAGTCCGCGATCCTTTAGGCCAAAGGCTTCGGCCGCCGAGAGCGAGGCGGCACGATAGACGGCCAGCGGCGGGCAGCCGAGCCCGATCAGCGTGCGGATCAAGTAATCCAGATGGCCATGCTCATCGATATCAAGCGGATTCCGGTCGTCCGTGCAAAGACACATATAGGGCGCCGTGCGCTCGGTCAGGAGCGGGGCGAGCGCGTGGAGGTCCTTGGAGACCGAGCCCTCGCGGATCAGCACACGCATGCCCTTTTGCAGCTTTTCACGGGCCTCTTCGACGCTGGTCGCTTCGTGCTCCGTGCGGATGCCCGCGGCGATATAGGCGTTGAGGTCGCGCCCCGAGAGCAGTGGGCAATGGCCGTCGATATGGCCGCCGGCAAAAAGCGCGAGCTTGGCGAGCGCCTCTGGGTCGCGGTGGATCACACCGGGATAATTCATGAATTCAGCGAGCCCAATTCCCGAGCGGTGCCCCATGAGCCCTGCGATGTCCTCCGCACTCAGCGCAGCGCCCGCTGTCTCCATGTGGGTCGAGGGCACGCAGGATGGGATCTGCACGCGCAGATCCATCAGCATGTGCTGGGCAGCTGCCTGAAAATACTGCACGCCGGACGGGCCGATCACGTTGGCGATCTCGTGGGGATCGCAGATCGCGGTGGTCACGCCGCGCGGGGTCACGCAGCGGTCGAATTCGAGCGGGGTGACGAGAGAGCTTTCGATATGCAGATGCGTGTCGATAAAGCCCGGCACGAGCGTCAGGCCAGTCACGTCGACGGTATCGCGGCCTTCGTAGCTTGCGCAGGTGCCGACGATCTGCCCGCCGGCGATTGCGACATCGCCGTCCAGGAGCTCGCCCGTGGCAAGGTCGAGCACCCGGCCGCCGCGCAGCACGAGGTCCGCCGGGCGATCGCCCCGGCCCGCTGCGATCCTGGTTTCGAGATCCATGCCACCTCCGCGCACCTTCCCTGCGCGCTAGGATTACGGAGCGCGCGGGCGGCGTCCAGATGCGCGTGCCAGAACCCGCCGGTTGTGCAGGGACGCGTGCCGGAGCGGAGGGCGCCCGGGGCGCCCGGTGCCAGCGAAAGCACGCGCCGTGATCGCGCCGTGACCACGCCGTCCCAGGGGGCGGTGCCGCACCCCCCGGGCCAGCGCGACGGATCCCAGCCGATCCGCTCCCCGCCCAGAGCACACGCCCAGAGCCACGCCCCGATCACACGCCAAGGGCAAAGACGCATGCGAACCCGAGCGCTTCCCGGACAGCGTGGGACAGCACTGCCACGCGCGTTTCGGGCCTTGCGGCCGTCTACGGACGCGCCTCAGCGACGGTGCAAGGCGTTACATACCCGATGCGGTCCACCGGTGCGCGCGAGGGCGGCACGGCGCGTCTTCGGCATGTCGTGCGATCAGAGCGCAGGCTGGCGACCTGGCCTCTCGCCGCATCACACCGGCACGTTCTCCAAGCTCCCCGCCTCGGTTTCGGGCGGATCCCATTGCGCCTCAGGTGTCATCAGGCCGACGGCGGCCCCGCCCGCATCGGTCAATAGCGCGATCCGACCCGTCCCCGGCACGTCAAAGGGCGCGCGGAGGATCTGGCCCCCCTGCGCCAACGCGGCCTCCAAGGCAAGGTCGAGATCCTCAACAGCGAGATAGGTGAACCAATGCGGGGCCGTTTCCGCCGCCTCCGGCAACGCCGCCATGTCCATCATGCCGGCAACGGGGCGGCCATGGGCATGAGCCAGATGGTACTCGCCTTCCGGCATGTCGACCGTCTCGAAAATCCAGCCGCACGTCGCTTCGTAAAACGCGCGGCTCGCGGCCACGTTCCGCGTCATCAACTCGCTCCACCAAACCAGACCATGTGTCGGGCTCATGTCGGCCTCCTCCCTCTCGATCACGTCCGATATAGGCGAGCAGCGTGCGGCAGGTCAGAGCCGCGGCCAAGATCGCATCTCGACGCGCCCCGGGGCCAAACCGCAGCCAATACGGGCGCGCCTCTCGAGGCACAAACCGCCGCCGCCCCGTTCCCCTCGTCCCCTGGGTGTGGTTAACCGCTGGACAAAGACCCCAGCCCGGACGCCGCCGATGCCCCACGCCCTCGTCGTTTTCGATGCCTACGGCACGCTCTTTGACGTCTCGGCCGCGGCGCGGCGCGCGGCTCAAGCGCCCGGGCGCGCGGCGTTCGCGGCGCAACACGAAGATCTGGCGCGGATCTGGCGCGAAAAGCAGATCGGCTACTCCTGGTGGCGCGCGGTCACCGGCGCGTACACGTCGTTCTGGCAGGTCACAGGCGACGCGCTCGACTACGCCTTGGCCGAGACCGGGCTCAACGGCGATGCCGAGTTGCGCGCAAGTCTCATGGATCTCTATCACCGACTGGAGGCCTACGCGGAGGTGTCCGCCGTGTTGGGCACGCTGCGCCGCCAGAAGACGCGCACAGCGATCCTTTCAAATGGGTCGCCCGACATGCTGCAAGCGGCCACCGCGTCCGCTGGGATCGAGGAGCTCTTCGATGCGGTGCTGAGCGTCGAGGCCGTCGGCACATTCAAACCCTCGGCAAGGGTCTACGATCTCGTGGGCGCCACCTTCGATGTTGGGCCCAAAGACGTGCTCTTTGTATCCTCCAACGGATGGGATATCGCTGCGGCGGCAGGCTACGGCTTTGACACGGCCTGGGTGAACCGCGCGGGCCTCCCGTGCGACCGCCTGCCGCATGCGCCGATGCGTGAGATCCGCGATCTGACACCGGTTCCGGCCATCGCAGCAGAGAACGCAGCATGACACAGATGTTTCAAAGCTCGGACGGCCTGCACTTGGCCTATGATGATGCCGGAGCGCGCGGCTGTCCGGTGCTCCTGTGCCTCGCCGGGCTCACCCGCAACATGGCCGATTTCGAGCCCGTATTGGCCGAGTTCGGCGCCACGGCGCGGATCCTCCGAATGGATTATCGTGGACGTGGCCGCTCGGACTATGCCGCCGACCACCGAACCTACACCATCCCGCGCGAGGCGCAGGACGCGCTGGATCTGCTCGACCATCTGGGGCTCGACAGCGCCGCCATTCTTGGCACGTCGCGGGGCGGCCTGATCGCGATGGAGATCGCCGACAAAGCGCCTCGGCGCCTCAGCGGCGCGCTCCTCAATGACATCGGACCGATCATCGAGCTTGCGGGGCTTCAGACGATCTTTGCCTATCTCGGCCAGCGGCCGGGCTATGCGAGCTATGGGGAGGCCGCCGACAAACTCCCGGCCGCGATGGCCCCCGCCTTTGTAAACGTGCCCCGCGCGACTTGGCGCGCCTATGCCGAGCGGCTCTGGCGGGAAACGCCGGACGGCCTCGATCTCCGCTATGATCCGCGCCTGCGCGACGCGGTGTTGGCAGATGGCGCACAGGGCGAAATCACCGACCCGTGGCCCTATTTCGAAGCTCTGGTGGCGGGGCGTCCAGTCGGCCTTCTCCGCGGGGCGAACTCTGACTTGCTGTCCGCCGAAAGCGCCGCCGAGATGCGCGCCCGCGCGCCTGACATGCTCTTCGCCGAGGTGCCCGATCGCGGGCATGTCCCGTTTCTCGACGAGCCCGAAGCGCGCGCGCTCATCGCAGACTTTCTGGGGCATCTCGACAGCAATGCGACGGCGCGCGCCTAGACCGGGACCAAAGCCCATGACCCCAGAGCTGATCACTGCCGCTGAAACGCGCCTCGCCGGTGTCGTCCGCCGCACGCCGCTCCTGAGCTCTGGGTTTCTCGACGAGATCGCGGGGCGACCTGTCTATGTCAAAGCCGAGTGCCTTCAGCATACCGGCAGCTTTAAGTTCCGCGGCGCGTGGTCGGCGATCTCGATGCTCGGCCCCGAATGCGGCGGGGTCATCGCCTATTCCTCGGGCAACCACGCGCAAGGCGTAGCGATGGCCGCCGCACGGCGCGGGCTGCCGGCCGTCATCATCATGCCGGACGACGCGCCGGAGGTGAAACTCGCCAACACGCGCGCGCTTGGGGCAGAGGTCGTGACCTACCGGCGCATGCATGAGGAGCGGGATGCTTTGGGGCAGCGGCTGGCCGAAGAGCGCGGGCTCACGCTGGTCAAGCCCTTTGACGACCCGCTTGTGATCGCCGGGCAGGCCACGTGCGGCTTAGAGATCTGCGCGCAGGCGGCCGAAGAGGGACTCACCGAGGCCGATATCGTCGTGTGTGCCGGGGGCGGCGGTCTTGCCTCGGGGATCGCCCTGGCGTTGGAGATGCGCGCGCCGGGCTTTATCTTGCGCACCGCCGAGCCCGATGGGTTCGACGACATGCGCCGGAGCCTCGCCGCAGGCGAGATCCTGAGAAACGGCGCCAACGGCACGTCGATCTGCGATGCGATCCTAACGCCCTGCCCCGGCACGCTCACCTTCCCGATCCTAAACCGGTGCGCAGCACCCGGCGTGGCCATGCCCGACGCGGCCTGCCTGCGCGCCATGCGGGCGGCGTTTGAGCGCCTGCGCCTGGTGCTCGAGCCCGGCGGCGCCGTCGCGCTTGCCGCGGCGCTCTGGCACCCGGATCTGCGCGCGACCGATGCCGCAGAGGCGAAGCGGCCGATCATCGCCGTTGCCACCGGCGGCAATGTCGATGCGGCGGTCTTCATGCGCGCCCTAGCGGGCTGAGCCAGCCGTCCACCACATCCCTAACCTCACAGATCCGGAGACCGCGCCCCATGCCAAACCTCACGCCCTCGCGATTGGCCGTCCTGGGCAATGTCAGTCTGCATTACCGGATCGACGGCGACCCCGACGGCGCCCCGCTTGTGTTTTCGAACTCGCTCAGCACAGATTTGCGGGTCTGGGACGCGGTGGTGGAGCGGCTGCCGCCGGGGCTCTGCATCATCCGCTATGACACGCGTGGGCACGGCCTCTCCGCCTGCCCAGAGCCGCCCTACACGATGGGCGCCCTGGTGTCTGATCTTGAAGCGCTCTTGGACCATCTGGATGTGCGGGAGGTGGCCCTCGTCGGGCTATCGATCGGCGGGATGATCGCGCAGGGGCTTGCGGCCAAGCGGCTCGATCAGGTCCGCGCCGCGATCCTCTCCAATACCGGCGCAAAGATCGCGACCCGCACGGTCTGGCAAAACCGGATCGACGCGGCGCGGAACGGTGGGCTTGCGGCTTTGGTCGACCCGACCTTCGAGCGTTGGTTTCCAGAGCCCTTCCGCTCAAGCCCCCAGGCCGATCTGATGCGGCACATGTTCCTGCGCCAGCCTCTCGAAGGGTGGATCGGGTGCGCCAGCGCGATTTCCGGGACGGATTTCTATACGCCAACGGCGGCCCTGCGGCTTCCAGTTCTCGGGATCGCTGGCGACCGGGATGGGTCGACCCCGCCCGACCTTGTGCGCGAAACAATCGAGCTTGTCCCGGGGGCGCGGTTCCACCTGATCAAGGGCACGGGGCACCTGCCATGCGTCGACGCGCCCGACGCCTATGCCGCCGCACTGACGGGCTTTCTCGCAGAGATCGGCCATATCTGAGCGGGCGCCGAGATGCTCTTTGCAATCCTACTTTCCTTTGGCCTCAGCCTGCTCATCGCGGCCTCCATGGCGCGCCAATTGATCTTTCGCGGTGGCCGGATCGTGGCGCTGGTCGCGGCCGCACTGATGGCGACGGCGGTGGCGGTGCTGCTTTCAGGCGCGGGCCCGACGCCCGCTTTCGTTTCGGCGCTTGTCGGTGCGGGGCTAGGGACGGCGCTGACACGCCGCAAATGACGGGCCGCTCAGATTGACAGAGCACGCCGCTTGACGGGCGGCCTTGATTGACGGGCGGCCTTGATTGACGGGCGGCCTTGATTGACGGGTGGCCTTGATTGACGGGGAGCGCTCGTTTGCGGCGCGCGCTGATTGACATGGGCGCTCATTCACCAGCTCCGCTGATTGACGGGGCGCGCTGTCAGGTTATCTTGACAGATGTTCCGCTTGGGCCGCCCAGCGCCCCCGCGATCCCACCCCTGCCGGGCCCGGAGCCCCGCCCAGCCAAGCGAGCTCTGAGATCGCCGAGACCCCGTCTGACCCCCCGCCCCAAGGCGCACGCGATCCCGGGCGACCCGGCGGCACGGCAGCACCCGCGTCGCAGCGCGGGCCCCTGATCTTCATCCTCATCACGCTGACGCTCGATGCCATGGGGATTGGGCTCATCCTGCCCGTGATGCCCGATCTCTTGCAGGAGACATCCGGCGGCTCGCTCGCCGATGCAGCACTCTGGGGCGGGGTGCTCGCGTTTTCCTTTGCTGCGATGCAGTTCCTGTTTGGCCCGCTCCTCGGCAGCCTGTCCGACCGTTACGGCCGTCGGCCGATCCTCCTTGTCTCGCTTGGCGTCATGGCGGTCGATTATCTCGTCATGGCGCTGACCCAATCGGTCTGGGTGCTCCTCGTGGCGCGGCTCATCGGCGGGATGGCGGCGGCCACGCAGGCCACCGCAAACGCCTTTGTCGCCGACATCTCGACGCCCGAGCAGAAGGCTGCGCGCTTCGGCCTCGTTGGAGCGGCGTTCGGGATCGGATTCATCCTGGGCCCGCTTCTCGGCGGGCTCTTGGGGGAGTTGGGGACGCGCGCGCCGTTCTTTGCCGCCGCCGCGCTTGCCGCAGCCAACCTCGTCTTCGGCGCGCTGATCCTGCCCGAGACCGTAACCGACGCGACACGGCGGAGGTTCGATCTTCGCCGCGCCAACCCGCTCGGGGCCTTGGCCCATACCGGGCGCTTTCCCGGTGTGTCGCGGTTTCTGCTGATGTTTTTTCTCTACGAGTTCGCCTTCGTCGTCTATCCGGCCACCTGGGCCTACTTTACGCAAGCCCGCTTCGGATGGGATCCGGCGACGATCGGGCTCTCGCTCGCGCTCTTTGGGATTTCGATCGGCCTGGTGCAGGGCGGGCTCATCCGCGTGATCCTGCGCCTCATCGGTGTGCGGATGACCGTGCTTTACGGGCTTGTCTTCAACTTCGTGGCGTTCGCGGTGATCTCGATGGTGACCGATGGCGATATCGCGCTGGCGCTCGTCCCCTTCACGGCGCTCGGGGCGGTCGTCACGCCGGCGCTGCAGTCGATGATGTCGAGCGCGGTGCCCGCGGATGCCCAAGGCGAGCTCCAGGGCCTTGTCGCGTCGGCGCGCGCGGTCGCAATGATGGTCTCGCCGCTCGTGATGACCGGCGTCTTTTTCGCCTTCACGCGCGAGGGCGCGTCGATCTGGTTTCCGGGCGCGCCGTTTCTGGTGTCGATGTCGCTGATGGTCGTCTGCGGCGCGGTTTATGTCGCCCGTCCGCGCGCAAGGGCGGCCGCAGCCGAGTGATCCGGGGGGCGCAGTCGCGGCGCTGGAAAGGAGGCGCGCCTTTTTGCGTCTCCCAGGGCGCTCCTTTATTTCCTCGTGCCCCTGCCGCAGAGGCCTCGCGCCCGGTATGCGTCGCGCGTCCGTTTCGGGCATGCAAGTCCCGACGCCCAGCTTTGCTGCGGGCGCGCCCGCAACAAAGGTCCGCCGCCCGCGCCCGTGAGACCTGCATCTGACCAGAGGATCCGCCCATGAAACTTGCCGATCTCGACATCCTCGTCACCGCGCCGCCGCCGCCCGGCTGGGGCGGCCGCTATTGGCAATTCGTCAAGCTGACGACGGCCTGCGGGATCGTCGGCTGGGGCGAAGTCTATGCCGCCGCTGTGGGGCCGAAGGCGATGCGGGCCGTGATCGAGGATGTCTTTGCGCGGCACATGCACGGCGAGAGCCCGGAAAACGTGGAGCTGATGTTTCGACGCGCCTATTCGAGCGGGTTCACACAGCGGCCCGATCCCACGGTGATGGGGGCGTTTTCGGGGCTGGAGATCGCCTGCTGGGACATACTCGGGAAAGCGCGGGAGCGACCCGTTTGGGCGCTGCTCGGTGGGCGGATGAACGACCGCCTGCGCGCCTATACCTATCTTTATCCGCAGCCAGCAATGGATCCGGTCGCCTTCTTCCACGATGCCGAGGCCCACGCGGCGGAGGCGGCTCGGCGGGTCGAGCAGGACGGGTTCACCGCGCTCAAATTCGACCCGGCAGGCCCCTATACGATCCGCGGCGGGCACCAACCTGCGATGCGTGATATTGCCCGCTCGGTCGCCTTTTGCAAAGCGATCCGGGCGGCCGTGGGCGACCGGGCGGATCTCCTTTTCGGCACCCACGGGCAATTCACACCCGCGGGGGCGGTGCGCCTTGCGCAGGCTATCGCGCCCTATGAAGCGCTCTGGTTCGAGGAGCCGGTGCCACCCGACGATGTCGCCGGCATGGCCCATGTGGCAGCGCAGACCACGCTTTCGGTGGCGACGGGTGAGCGGCTGACCACTGTGGCGGAGTTCGCGCCGCTGCTCGCGGCGCGGGCCGTGTCCATCGTGCAGCCTGCGACCGGTCGCGCGGGAGGGCTCTGGGAGACCAAAAAGATCGCAACCCTGGCCGAGGCCCACGGCGCGCAGGTCGCGCCGCATCTCTATGCAGGCCCGATCGAATGGGCGGCGAATGTGCATCTGGCCACGACCTGCCCCAACCTCCTTCTCGTCGAGACGATCGGCACAGGGGGCGATTTCCACCGCGCGCTCATCGGCGATGCGATCCGCTTCGAGATGGGCCATCTGCTGCCGCCCGAAACGCCGGGCCTTGGCGTCGAGATAAATGAAGCGGTTGCGCGCGCGCACCCGTTCGACGGCACCGACTTGCATCTGCAGATGCAGGAGGCGCCCTGCGACTATTCGGACGACAACGTGTTTTTGGGCGGGGCGCCGCCGCGAAAATAGACGAGGCGGGCGCGCCTTTGGCGCGCGGGTTAAAGGGGGCGCCCCGCTGGCGCGGGGCGGGCCTCCGGCGGGGATATTTTTGGCCCAAAGAAGGTGGGGGCGGGCATGGCTTGGCACGAGGGCGGGCATGGGTAAGCGGGCATGGGTAAGCGGGCATGGGTGAGCGGGCATGGGGGTGCCGCTTGGGGGGTGCCGCTTGGGGGGTGGCGGCGCGCCTTGCATCGGGTTCGCGCGCGCAGGTCTAGAGGCGACCGGAATACCAAAGATAGGTGATGCCGGCTGCGGCCAGGACCAGGAAATTGAAAGCGAGCGTGGCAAGGATGCCGAGGAGCACGCCGCGGCGCCTTTCGGCGGCATCGACGGTACCAAGCCAGCGGCGGAGACGGGTTTCAGCCGTCTTGAGAGCGACCGGATCGACCTGACGGCGGAGCTTGGGGTTCTCCCAGAGCCGTTCGGCCTCGACCAGGGCGCGCCCGGCCGCGCGCTCGGGCCGCGGCACGAGACGCCCGGCATGGCCGAGCTTTGCCGCCAGCGTCTCGCCACGGCGGATCCCGAGGCGATCGCGCAACAAAAGTGCGAGCTCGGCATTGGTTTCCACAGGGTCTTTGCCAGTCATGGCGCCCTGCTAGGACGGCTGCGGCGCGAAGGCAACGGAGCCTCTGGCCTCGACCGGGCCAGGCCGCTAGGAGGCGGCATGCTCAACGTGATCCGTACCGGGCCCGACACCGGCCGACCGCTTGTTATCGCCCATGGCCTTTTCGGCTCCGCCCGCAACTGGGGCGTGATCGCCAAGCGGCTGGCCGAGACGCGCCCCGTTCTCACCCTCGACAAGCGCAACCACGGCGAGAGCCTTTGGACCGACACCCATTCCTATGCCGACCTCGCGGGCGACCTCGCGGGCGTGATCGAACGGGAGACGGACGGGATTGCGGACGTGCTTGGCCATTCGATGGGCGGCAAAGCGGCGATGGTGCTGGCGCTGAGCGCGCCCGGGCGGGTCGGCCGGCTCATCGTCGCTGATATTGCGCCAGTGGCCTATGAGCACACGCAGTTGCCTTATGTCGTTGCGATGCGGGAGATGGACCTTGAGGGCCTCCGCTCGCGCACGGAGGCCCATGCGCGACTGGCCGAACGCGTCGACGACGAGGGGATCCGCGCGTTTCTGTTGCAATCGCTCGATCTCAAGGCCGAACCGCCGCGCTGGAAACTCAACCTCGAGACGCTGGCCCGCGAGATGGACGAAATCCTTGGCTGGCCGGAGATCGCGGGGCGCTTCGACGGGCCGGTCCTGATGCTTTCGGGCGCGGCGTCGGACTATGTGCGGCCCGAGCACCGTGCGCCAATCCGCGCGCTCTTTCCGGCCGCACGCTTTGCCAAGATCCCGGGCGCCGGGCATTGGCTCCATGCCGAAAAGCCGAAGGAGTTCGTCGCCGCGGTGGAGGCGTTTTTGACGACACAGAGCGCGGGCTCTCTGTGATCCGGTCGCTCTGGGCGTGCGTCACCATCACCTGGCGCCTCGGCGCGCGCGCGCGGCAGCCCTGGCGCAACCAAACCGGCTACATGCCCTTGTCGAGCGGCTCGGTGACGGGCGCGCCGGCCTCTTTCCAATCCTTGAACCCGCCGAGGTTATAAACTTCCGCAAAGCCCATCGCGAGCAAGGTCTGCCCGGCAAGGGCTGCGCGCCCGCCCGCCGCGCAAAAGAGGATCACGGGCCGGTCGGCGCGCAATTCGGGATCGTGGAGCGGGCTCGCGGGGTCGGCGCGGAACTCCAGCATGCCGCGCGGCACGTGATGGGCGCCCTCGGCCGTGCCGCTCGCCGCAAGCTCGGTCCCGTCGCGGACGTCGAGGAGCAGCGCGCCCTCGGCGACTTTGGCCTGGGCGGCGTCGGTTGAGATCCCGGGAACGACGGCCTGCGCAGCGGCGACCATCTCTTTGACTGTGGCTGACATCGGTGACCTCACCTATCGTGGAGCTTGCCTGGATCGGTATACGCGACCCGAGGCGCGCGCGCAGCCCCGAAGACATGCGGGGGTGGCTGACGTAAGCGGTCAGGCGCGGGACGCGACCGAGGCGAGGCCGGTGGGCGGTCGCAGGCGCGGGGCGCAAAGGTCTGGACGGGCGGTCCGCGCCGATACGTGCGCGGTCGGGCCAAGGAGCTGGGCGACGTGACAATGCGGAAATTTCCACCTGAGCGGATTGTCTGTCTGACCGAGGAGACGGTCGAGACGCTCTACCTCCTAAGTGAGGACGCGCGGATCGTCGGCGTCTCGGGCTATGCGGTGCGCCCCAAGCGGGTCCGACAAGAAAAGCCGCGGGTCTCCGCGTTCACCTCCGCCGATATCCCCAAGATTCTCCGCCTGGAGCCCGACCTCGTCCTGACATTCTCGGATCTGCAAGCCGAGATCGCGGCGGAGCTTTTGCGCGCCGGCGTCACGGTCATCGGCTACAATCAGCGCGACGTGGCGGGTATTCTCGCCATGATCCGACACCTTGGGGCAACAATCGGCGCGGCGGCTCGGGCTGAGGCATTGGCGGCCCGCATGGAGCGGCAGCTGGCCGAGGTGAGGGTGCGCATGGCGCAGGGCCCGCGGCCGGTCGTGTATTTCGAGGAATGGGACACGCCGATGATCTCAGGCATTCGCTGGGTGTCGGAACTCATCGAAATCGGCGGCGGGGTCGACGCCTTTGCCGAGCAGGCGCAGGCGCAGGGCGCAAAAGACCGGATCGTGACGTCTAAGGACGTGATCGCCGCCGCGCCCGACCTGATCCTCGCCTCGTGGTGCGGAAAGAAGGTCCGACCGGAGCGGATTGCCGCGCGTCCGGGCTGGTCTGAGGTCCCCGCGGTGCGCGGCAGGCAGATCGTGGAGATCAAGTCGCCGCTGATCCTTCAGCCGGGGCCGGCGGCGTTGACCGATGGCCTCGATGCGATCGTTGCGGCTGTGGAGAGATGGCGTGCCGTCCAAAGGCGTTGAAGGCGGTATACCGTGTCCGCGCACCGCCGGCGCGAACTTCAGAAGGCGCGCCATGCCGGGGACGACCGGCGGAATGGCACTCGACCACCGCTTGGACGCCTTAGGACAACTCGGCGCAAAAGGCTTGGATGCGCGTACAGGCTTCCTTGAGCGCAGCGTCCGAGGTGGCATAGCTCACGCGGAAGGCGGGTGAGAGGCCAAATGCTGCGCCGAAGACAACAGCAACGCCCTTTTCCTCCAAGAGCGCCGTGGCGAACGCTTCGTCATCCGTGATCGCCGCGCCGCCGGCCGACGTCTTGCCGATGCAGCCCGAAATCGTCGGGTAGACGTAAAACGCGCCCTCGGGTACCGGACAGGACACGCCCTCGCAGGCGTTCAGCATGTCGACGACAAGGTCACGCCGCCGCTTGAATGTCGCATTGTTGACGGGGATAAAGTCTTGCGTGCCGCTCAGCGCCTCGACCGCGGCCCATTGCGAAATCGAACACGGGTTCGAGGTCGATTGCGACTGGATCTTGCGCATCGCTTTGATCAACGGCTCCGGCCCGGCGGCATAGCCAATACGCCAACCCGTCATCGCATAGGCCTTTGACACGCCGTTGCACGTGAGGGTTCGGTCGTAGAGCCCCGGCTCGACCTGCGCTGGCGTGACGAACTCGAAGTCGCCGTAGACGAGGTGTTCGTACATGTCGTCGGTCATCACCCAGACCTGGGGATGCCGCATCAGGACATCGGTTAGCGCTTTCAACTCGTCGCGGGAATAGCCGGCACCGGTCGGGTTCGAGGGCGAGTTGAAGATAAACCACTTCGTTTTCGGTGTGATCGCGGCCTCAAGCTGGTCGGGCGTTAGCTTGTAGCCGGTCTGCGACGATGTTTCCGCAACGACAGGCTCACCCCCGGCAAGGAGCACCATATCGGGATAGCTCACCCAGTAGGGCGCCGGGATGACGACCTCGTCGCCCGGGTTCAGCGTCGCCATCAGCGCGTTATAGAGGATCTGCTTGCCGCCGGTGCCGACGGACACCTGCGCGGGCGTGTAATCGAGGCCGTTATCGCGCTTGAATTTCGCGCAAATTGCTTGTTTCAACTCGGGAATTCCGTCGGGCGGGGTGTACTTCGTCCTGCCGGCATCCATCGCCGTCTTGGCGGCCGCCTTGATGTTGTCTGGCGTATCGAAATCGGGCTCCCCGGCGCCAAGACCGATGACATCGCGCCCCGCGGCCTTAAGCTCGGCGGCCTTCGTCGTCACCGCGATCGTCGGCGACGGTTTCACCCGATCGAGTGTCGCGGAAAGGAAAGTCATGGCCGCCTCCGGTTGTAACACGTGCTCCAACCGCTTAGGCTCGGCGGGTATCCCGTTCAAGCCATAACCGTGGGCTGAGACCCCGGCTGCGCGCCCCCGCCGCAGCACCGCTTTGCAGGAGTATCGCGCATGGATAGCGCCCTAGAGAGCCGCGAGGCCGCGGCCCAAGACAGCGACGACAATTGGTATGGCGCCGACACGGCGACCTTTGGAGACCGGGTGGCCGGGGCGCGCGAGGCGCTCGGCATCGGCCAGCCAGAGCTTGCGCGTCGGCTCGGCGTCAAGGTCAAGACGCTGCGCGACTGGGAGAATGACCTTTCCGAACCGCGCGCCAACAAGCTGCAGATGCTCGCGGGTATCTTGGGCGTCTCTCTGATGTGGCTCCTGAATGGCGAGGGCGACGGGGTCGACCCGCCGCCCGAAGGCACCGAAGCGCCCGAACACATTCGCGATCTCCTGCTCGAATTGCGTGCCTTGCAAGCGGATATGGACCGCTCGGCGGACCGTCTGGCGCGCATTGAAAAACGCCTGCGCCAAGTCCTGACCGATGTCGGGGACGCTGGATGAGCGGCACGCCCCCGCCGGTCGAAAAGGGCAACACGCCCGAACTCGCTCCCGAACCCGCGCCGGAGCCTGTCGGCGATGCCGCCGAGGCGGCGGAGGCGCGCCTCAAGCGCCTGCGCATGCGCAGTTGGCGCCGAGGGATCAAGGAGATGGACTTGATCCTTGGGCCTTACGCGGATCAGTGCCTGCATACGCTCGAAGCAGACGAGGTTCGGCTCTACGACGCGCTCCTCTCTGAAAACGACCAGGACCTCTACGCCTGGGTCACGGGCCGCGCCAGCCCGCCGCTGGCCCACGCCCCAATGATCGCGCGCATCGCCGCCCACGCGGGCGCCCGTTAGCACCCCACGGGCAGGACGCGCAAGATGGGGCTCAGCGACCCCGCCAAGGCGCGGCGCCTCTTGCGCAAAGCCCGGATAGGCGTCAGGTCTAGGCTGCACCGTTGGCGCCACCACGAGAGCCGGGCGGCGAGGGAGGAGAGCGCCATGCAGAACCGACGGTCCGACTTTCCGGACGGCTTTCTCTTTGGCACGGCGACCTCCTCCTACCAGATCGAGGGCCACGCCCATGGCGGCGCGGGCCGAACGCATTGGGACGATTTCGCCGAGACTCCCGGAAATGTGATCGGCGCCGAGACCGGAGCCCAGGCCTGCGATCACTATCACCGCTACGGCGAGGATCTCGATCTTGTCCGCGATGCGGGGCTCGACGTCTACCGCTTCTCGACCTCCTGGGCGCGGGTCCTGCCCGAGGGGCGCGGCGCACCCAATCCGGCGGGGCTCGACTTCTATGATCGGCTGGTGGATGCGATCCTCGCGCGCGGCCTAAAGCCCGCCGCCACGCTCTATCATTGGGAATTGCCGAGCGCTCTCAATGATTTGGGCGGCTGGCGCAACCGCGACATCGCCGAGTGGTTTGCCGAGTATACCGAGGTCATCATGGGCCGGATCGGAGACCGGCTCTGGTCAGCCGCGCCGATCAACGAGCCCTGGTGCGTCGGCTGGCTCTCGCACTTTCTTGGCCAGCACGCGCCTGGCCTGCGCGACATCCGCGCCACGGCCCGCGCGATGCACCATGTCCTTCTCGCCCATGGCCGCGCCATCCAGACGATGCGCGGGCTCGGAATGCGCAATCTCGGCGGCGTCTTCAATTTCGAGTATGCCAACCCGATCGACGACAGCGCCGAGGCGCGCCGCGCCGCCGAGACCTACGATGGATACTACAACCGGTTCTTTCTCTCTGGCATTTTCCGCCGAACCTATCCCGACGCGGTGATGGAAGGGCTCGGCCCGCACCTGCCGCGCGGCTACGAGGCGGATTTCGACGTGATCGCACAGCCCCTCGATTGGGTCGGCGTGAACTATTACACGCGCAAGAACATTGCGCCCGCCTCCGCGCCATGGCCGGCCCTGGAGGAGATCGACGGAGCGCTGCCGAAGACGCAGGTCGGCTGGGAGATCTATCCCGAAGGCCTGCACTATTTCCTGACGATGCTGCACCGCGACTATGCGAAGGGCCTGCCGATCTACGTCACTGAAAACGGGATGGCGCGGGAGGACCACCTCGCGCCAGACGGGACCGTCCCCGACCCGGAGCGCGAGGCCTATCTTGATGCGCATCTCTCTGCCGTGCGCCAGGCAGCGACGGAGGGTGTGCCGGTGCGCGGTTACTTTGTCTGGTCGCTCATCGACAATTACGAATGGGCGCTCGGCTACGGACCGCGCTTCGGGCTCGTCCATGTCGATTACACCGACTTGAAGCGCACGCCGAAAGCGTCCTACCACGCCCTCGCAGCAGCGCTCAGCGCCTGATCCGAGGGTCTCCCATGGTCAAGCCGCCCGCCCGTTCGATGGTCGCCGATATCGGCGGGACGAATACGCGCGTGGCGCTGGCCGAGCGGGGGCAGCTCGTGCCTGGCAGCATACGGCATTACCGCAACGCCGAGTTCGACGGGCTGGTTCCGGTCCTGCGCGGCTACATGGCCGAGACGGGCTGCGGCGAGCCCCGCGCCGCCGCACTCGCCATGGCCGGCCCTGTGCGCGAGGGAAGGGGCGAGTTGACCAACCTCGACTGGACGCTCGACACGTCCGTTCTTGCCCAGGCCACTGGCGCCGAAACGGTTGCGCTCCTCAACGACCTGCAAGCCCAGGGCCACGCGCTCGGACACTTGCCGAGCAGCGCGCTCCACGTCGTCAAGCCTGGACCGCCGCCCAATCTCAGCCTGACACAGCTCGTCGTCGGCATCGGCACGGGCTTTAACGCTGCCCCCGTCTTTTCGACGGCAGCGGGGCGCTTCGTCCCGCCGTCCGAAGCCGGCCATGCGGGGCTGCCGGCGCTGAGCGAGGAAGATCTGTCCTTTGCGCGCTACATCACGGCCCGACACGGCTTTTGCTCCATCGAGGATGCGCTCTCCGGCCGCGGGCTCGGCTATATCCACGATTTTCTCTGCGAGCGTGACGGCGTTGTTGGTGGCAGCCTATCGAAAGACGTCTTTGCCCGGGCGGACAGCGGCCCATCGGAGGCGGCGACGCGGGCCAAGGCCGCATTGCGCATGTTTGTCCGTCTCGCGGCGGGCGTCTGCGGTGATCTCGCTCTGACGCTCCTGCCCTTTGGTGGTGTCTTTCTCGTCGGCGGCATGTCGCGCGCAATCACGCCCCATTTGAATGAGATGGGATTTGCCGAGGTCTTTGCCGACAAGGGCCGTTTTTCTGGGTTTATGGATCAGTTCGCGATCACCACCGTGACCGATGACGACGCGGCCTTGATCGGCGGCGCACGTCACCTCGAGGCGCTGATTGCGACCGCTTGACGTGGCCTGCCTCATCCGGCCCGGCGTAAGGCGATCTTAACGGGTGCCCCCTAAAGCTCGACCGGACTGCCGACAGAGGAGGCCGGATCGTGCTGCTACCCGCGGTTCCCCATCGACACGCCCGCCGCTGCTGGGCCCCACGTAGATCCGCCGGAGCGGCGTCGTGAACGGCGTTGCCTCGTACCGTTTGCCCGCGCGGCTGGACCTATCCACAGCGACGATGCTCGCGGATGGGCTGCGCAAGGCCCGCGGGGCGGACCTTGTCCTTGATGCGCGCGACGTCACCCATCTCGGCACGCCGGGCCTGCAGGTCATGCTCTCTGCCCGTCGGACTTGGGAGGAGGACGGCTTTGCACTTTTGGTGGGCGATATGCCCGAAAGCTTCTCGGATCAGCTCGGCCCCCTCGGCCTTGGCCTTGCCGATCTGGCAACAGAGCCGTCCGACACGGCTGACCGCGACGCCGTAGCTGACCGCGACACCGTTGGTGACGAGGACACAGTTGCTAACGGGGACCCCGTCGCTGAGGGGGACCCGCTCAAAGCGGACACAGTCGAAGACGACGCGATCCACCAAGACGCGATAGAACACGATGCGCCAGACGGGGACGCGCCAGACGAGCAAGCAGGCGGGATGCTGGCAGGCGAGATCTTGGCCAGCGAAATCAGGGATGTGGCGGGCGATGGAACCGGGTCGGAGACCGGGTCCGAGATCGAGGAGTAAGCCATGGGACTTCAGGTTCTCGCGGTGGATGACAGCCGTACGATTCGCGACATGCTTAAAATGGCGCTGACCCAAGCGGGGTTTGAGGCGCGCTTTGCCGAGGACGGTGTGCATGGGCTTGAAGTCCTCTCTGGCACAATGCCCGACGCGATCATCACCGACATCAACATGCCGCGGCTTGATGGCTTTGGCTTTATCGAAGCCGTGCGCGCGCAAGCCGATTACCGCGCAACGCCGATCCTCGTGCTGACGACCGAAAGCGCGCCGGAGCTCAAGGCCAAGGCCCGCGCCGCCGGGGCGACGGGTTGGATCGTCAAGCCGTTCGATCCCGAGAAGCTCGTGCGCGCGCTGCACACCGTTGCCGGTCCGGGAGCTACCTGATGTCCGACCCGATGGCGGAAATCCGCGCCTCTTTCTTTATCGAATGCGAGGAACTGCTCGAAGCGCTCCAGGACGGCCTGACCGCCATGGACGGCGGCGACGACGACGCCGAGACCATCAACATCTGTTTCCGCGCGGTGCACTCGATGAAGGGCGGTGCCGGTGCCTTCGGACTGGAACAGCTCGTGCGCTTCGCCCACCGCTATGAAACGGTGATGGACGAGGTCCGCGCCGGGCGGCTTTCGCCGGACCGCGACGCGATGATGCTGTTTTTCCGCGCCGCTGACGTATTGTCGGATATCGTCCGCGCGAGCCGCGACGGCACCGAAGTCGACCAGTCCGAAACAGAAGCGGTGCTGACCCAGCTTGAGAGCCTCGCGGGCGGTGCGCTCGACGAGGAAGAGGAAGAGGAGGTCACGGATTTCCAGCCGATGACGCTGTCTTTCGACCTGGACAGCCCGCCGGCGCCGACCGAAGACACGCCGTGGACTATCCGCTTCACCCCGCACAAGGCGCTCTTTGCCAGCGGAAATGAACCCCAGCACCTTTTGCGCGCACTCTCGGCACTCGGCGAGGCCGAGACGGTCTGCGAGCAGGATAGGATCCCAACGCTCGACGCGCTTGACCCCGAAGACGCGCTTCTGTCCTGGACGATCACCCTCGATAGCACGAAGAGCGAGAGCGAGATCCGCGAGGTCTTCGATTTCGTCGATGGGATCTGCGATCTGGAGGTTTCGGGCGGCGGAGGCGGCGGAGGCGGCTTTGCCCTGCCCGCGCTCGACGACATTCCGTCGACGATCGATGATGGCGCTCCGGCCGAGGAGGCGCCCGCCCCGAACATTGCGGCAAGTCCGCCCCGGATTACCCTAAGCGCGCCGACGGACGAGACCATGGCGAGCGACAGCGCGGCACCGGCGCCGTCCTCCGCCGCGGCACCGGCGACAGCGCCCGCCACGCCGACGCCCGCCACGCCGACGCCTGTTACGCCGACACCCGACGCCGCCCCGGCCAAGGTCGAGACCAGCAAACCCGCGAAGCCAAGCGGGCAAGCCGGAGGCCAAGCGACCGCCAGCCAGTCCAAAGCCACGGTCCGCGTCGATCTCGACCGGATCGACCGCCTTGTGAACCTCGTCGGCGAACTCGTGATCAACCAGGCGATGCTTTCTCAAAGCGTGCAGGAGGCGGACATCCCGTCAAACTCGCCCGTGTCGCAGGGTCTGGAAGAGTTCATGCAGCTCACGCGCGACATCCAGGACAGCGTGATGATGATCCGTGCGCAGCCCGTCAAATCGCTGTTCCAGCGTATGTCGCGGATTGTGCGCGAAGCGTCCGCGGCGGTGAACAAGCGCACGCGTCTGGTGACCGAAGGCGAGGCGACAGAGGTCGACAAAACCGTGATCGAACGCCTGGCCGACCCGCTGACCCATATGATCCGCAACGCCGTCGACCATGGCCTGGAAAGCAGCGCGGATCGGGTTGCGGCCGGCAAATCCGAAGAAGGAACTGTCACGCTGACAGCGGTGCACCGCTCGGGCCGCGTAGTCATCGAAGTGAGCGACGATGGCGGCGGGATCAACCGGCCCAAGGTTCGCGAGATCGCAGAATCGAAAGGGCTGATTGCCGAGGGCATTTCGCTCTCTGACAGCGAGATCGACAACCTCTTGTTCCTCCCTGGCTTTTCGACGGCCAAAGAGGTGTCCGACCTGTCGGGTCGCGGCGTTGGCATGGATGTTGTCCGCTCTGCGATCCAAGAGCTTGGGGGCCGCATTTCGATCACCTCTGAGCCGGGCGTCGGCACTTGCTTTTCGATCTCGCTGCCGCTCACGCTCGCCGTGCTCGACGGCATGGTCGTGCGATCAGGCGGCGAAACGATGGTCGTCCCCCTCGGCTCGATCGTCGAGACGCTGTCGCTTCAGGACAACGAAATCCGGTCCGTCGGCCCGGGCGCCAACGTCCTGCACATTCGCAACAGCTTCGTGCCGCTGCTCGATCTTGCCGTCGCGCTCGGCTTCCGCGAGCCGCTCGAGAGCTATGACGGCAGTGTTGTCCTTTTGATTACCCAAGAGGACGGCACGCGCTCTGCGCTCGTTGTTGATTCGATCGAAGAGCAGCGCCAGGTCGTGATCAAGGGCCTGCAGGAAAGCTACGGCCATGTGCCCGGTATCGCAGCGGCAACCATCCTCGGCGATGGCCAAGTCGCGCTGATCCTCGACCCGGTCGATCTAATGTCCACGGTCGCAGGAAAGAAACCCGGCGCAGGCCCCTCCCTCGAATTGGCAGGTTAAGCGAAATGACCGAGCGTTCCATCAAGGACAACGAAATCGGCGAGTTGGAATTGCTGTCGTTCAAGGTCGGCGAGCAGGAATACTCGGTCGACATTATGCTCGTACGCGAAATTCGTGGCTGGACGCGGGCAACGCCTCTGCCCCATTCCGAGCAATATGTGCGCGGGGTTATCAATCTGCGCGGCGCCGTTTTGCCGATCATTGACCTGGCCTGCCGCCTCGGCCTCGGCGCAACGCAGACCACCGAGCGCAATGTCATCATTGTTGTGCAGATTCACGACCAATCCATCGGCCTTTTGGTAGATGCGGTCTCCGACATAATTTCGATCCCGCGCAATGAGCTCCAAACGCCGCCTGAAATTGCCACCGATGCCAGTAATTCCTTCGTGCAGGCCCTTACGGTCGTTGAAGGCCGCATGCTCCGCGTGATTGACCTCGACGCCGTCTATCCAACGCGGGAGGGTCACGCGGCATGAGTCGCCTTGCCTCCGCGCTGACCGCGCAAGACGGACCACCCAGCCTATCGCGAGAAGACGCCGCCCATTTTCAGTGCCTGGCGGATATCGCCTATGCGCGCGCGGGACTTGTGCTGCAATCGGACAAGGCGCCAATGGTCTTGGCTCGAATCGGCAAGCGCATCCGCGCAGCGGGGACGGAAAATCTTGCCGAATACTGCGCATTTTTGCAGCGGGATGAGGCGGAGGAGGAGCGGCGCGAACTCATCTACACGCTGACAACGAATGTCACGAACTTCATGCGCGAAGAGCATCACTTCGCAACGTTTCGAAACGAGATCCTCCCCGACTTGATGAAGCGCGCGCGCGAAGGCCATCGCATCCGCTTCTGGTCTGCCGGCTGCTCCACCGGGCAAGAACCTTACACGCTTGCCATGCTGATCCACGACGCGGTGTCCGATGCCGCCACCCTCGACATTAAGATCCTGGCCACGGATATCGACATACACGTCCTCGGACAGGCCCGGCGCGGCGAGTATAGCGAGCAGCAATGCGAAACCTTGCCAGCGCCCTGGCGCAGCCGCTTTCTCGAACCGATTACGGGCCAAAGTGAGAGCAGCCCGGGGTACCGCGTCCAAAGGGAAGTCCGCGGCATGATCACGTTCAATGAGCTGAACTTGCTGTCGAAATGGCCGATCAAAGGGCAATTCCAAGCGATCTTTTGCCGAAACGTTGTCATCTATTTCGACCGTGAAACGCAACGCAAGCTTTGGGTTCGGTTTGCCTCCGCTTTAGAACCGGGTGGCTATCTTTTTCTTGGGCATTCGGAGCGGCTCGATACCGCCGAATTCCCACAATTCAAGATCGCTGGCACGACGACATATCGCGTGGGAGCAGCACCCGCGCCAAAAGCTGAGAGGATGTGAAGAATGGCCCTCCGAGATCAGTTGCATGTCATGGTGGTGGATGACATGTCGACCAGCCGCGGTTTAATCCTCCAAGCGCTGGATAGCTTTGGCGTGCGCAACGTCCAATACGCCGCCGATGGCCCATCGGCCCTGCAAAGCCTGGCGCAAAAGCCGGTGCACCTCGTTCTGTCGGACTATAACATGCCGGGTATGGACGGGCTGCACCTGCTACACGCTTTGCGAAGCGACGCGCGGCTCAAGGGCGTCGGGTTCATCTTGATCACGGGCAAGGCGGACCGGCAGATCATTGAGACAGGCAAAAAGCTTGGCATGAACAACTTCCTCAAAAAGCCATTCGAGCCGAAGGATCTGTTGTCGACCATCGAAGCCGTGGTCGGCCGCCTTTGATGCCTGAAGATACAGGCGCAATGCCGGACGCGTCATGCCGCCTCACGCAAGCCGCGCTTTTGGAGCGCGTGCGGGTGGAGCTGGCGACCATCCACACGGCGCTGATCCGCTTTCAGGGCACGGTGTCGGACTTGCTGCCGGAGGCGGAGCTTCAGCTCGACCAAACCATTGAACTCCAGGCGCTCGATCACACGACCCAAAGCGTGCAAAACCTCGAAGCGCTCCTCGCCCTCCTCGCCGCGCGAGAGGGCACCGCGGTCATGCGCACCGATGTCGAACGCGTCGTGACGCTCGCCGCCCTTCGCGCACGGCTTTTGGGTGAGGACGACATCTCTGGCGGTTCGTATCAGAGCGCACATACAAAGCCCGCGTCGCCCAGCAGCAGCAGCGCATCGTCCGATATCACCTGGCTCTAGCGCGTGCGATGGGCTCGCCGCCTGCGCGGCGCGCCGTGGGTACGCAGCTCAGCTAAGCACGACAGTCCGAGCGCCACGTCCGCCGCCGAGGATCAAAAAAGCTCGACCGTGTCCGTCGCGGGCGCGGGCGGGGGCGCCTGTAGCGCGGCGGCCTCGTCGGGCATTGCGTCTTGCAAGAGCTTTTGGCGCGCCCGCCCCGTAGCCGGCCAAAACTGAACGCGCCGCCCGCATACGCCGCCCAAGCTGGCCGATACGCAAGGAATGCCCTCCGCCTCAAGAAAATCCTGCGCAAATGCACCATTGCGCGCGCCGACATTGCTCAGTCCCGCGATCATGCGCGCTCCGCCAAAAAGCTTGGCCCGGAGCCTGCTCCGCTCCCCGCCTTCGCGGATGATCCCGTTGATCAAGAGCTCCATCGCGTTCACGCCGACCGAGGCGCGCATCATGTCGTGATCCGGCGCATCGGGCAGCACGATGTGATTCATCCCTCCGATCCCGGTCGCCTCATCCCAGAGACAGGCCGCAACGCAGGACCCAAGGATCGTGGTCAACACGACGCCGGGGCCCGAAGCGACGTGGTATTCGCCCTGTGCGACGATGATGGGGGTGTCAACCGAGGCGGCCTGGCTCACGTAGCGGCCCCCGAGCGGCGGGCGGCGCCGGCACGCCGGGACGTGGCCCGCAGGATGGCGCCGGACACAGCGTCGACCGGCAAGGTCTCGGCGACCGCACCAAGCTCGGCTGCAACCCGCGGCATGCCGTAGACCACGCAACTCGCCTCATCCTGCCCAATCGTGTGCGCGCCGGCGGCGCGGAGCGCCCGCATCCCCTCCGCCCCGTCCCGGCCCATGCCCGTCAGGATCACAGCGACCGCTTGCTCGGCAGCCCAGGTCGCCGAGTGAAAGAGCACGTCGACCGAAGGCCGGTGCCCGCTCACCTTATCGCCGCCCTGCAGCCCGCAACGCATCAAGCCTTTTCGACCTTCAAGGACGAGGTGCGCGGCCCCGCCCGGCGCAAGGTAGACCTCGCCCTGTCGGATCGGAGCGCCAGAATGCGCAAGGGCAACACGCGGTGCCACGAGCGACCGCAGGCGCTCTGCGAAACTCTCCAAAAAGCTCGCGGGCATGTGCTGGGTGATCAGGATCGGCGGGGCGTCGGCCGGGAGCCCGCCCAGCACCCGCTCCAACGCATCGACGCCGCCGGTCGACGCGCCGACAAGGACGATCCGACCGTCCCAGTCATGGCTGCCGGCGGCTGGCGCGTTAGGCCGCGCGCGCGCCGCGGCGACCGACGCGCAGGCCGCGACATGGACGCGGTCTGCCAGCGCGCGCATCGCCGCCGGGTCAGCGTTGTTGGGCTTGCCGAGGCAGTCAACGGCGCCGATCGAAAGCGCCTCGATGGCTGCCTTACTGCCGCGATGGGTCTCGGTCGAGAACATGACGACGGGCATCGGGCGCAGCCGCATGATCTTTTCGAGAAAGGTGATCCCGTCCATCCGCGGCATCTCGACGTCGAGCGTGATAACGTCCGGATTGGTCTGTTTGATGACCTCGCGCGCCTCGAACGGGTCCGCCGCCTCGCCTGCCACGTCAAAGCGGCCGTCGGTCCCGAGGACCTCCCGGATCATGGCCCGCATCGTGGCCGAATCGTCGACGATAACGACACGCTTTCTCAGCATCCCGATCCCTTCCGACCCCACCCCTTTCGACGGCGCACGCGGCCTGCGCGTTACGATTGCAGGAAGGAATGAAGGACGGCTTAAGGCGCGGCGGTCCGCTCTGCGGCGTGGGGGGTATCCTGCGGCGATGCGATGCGGTCTGGGCGGCGCCTTGCATCGCCCGCGCCCGAGCCGCTGTCTGTGTCTCTGTCCGACCCGGACAGCAAAAGCCAGTCCGTGCGCCCCGACACTTCCAGATCCCACGCCGCGCGCCAGACGCCGTTTTGACGTTCGAGCAAAAGGACGTTGCGCTCGGCCACATAGCGGCGCCGCCCGCCCGGCAGCGGATAGAGTGAGATCGGATAGCCCTGGAGCGGCGCCTCGCCCAACGCGCCGAGCGCGCCGAGTGCCCGGGCAAAGAGCGCAGGCGGTGGCGGGTGCGAAACACCCGACGCTGTCAGCTGGTGGAGCAGCGTTCCCGCGGGCGTCCGCATTTCCCCGCGCCCCGCCAGGTGGATCTCTCCCGACAGAAAGGTCACCGGCCCGCACCCGTCCGCATGGTCGGCGGCGAGCTGGAGGAAGCGACGCCACTCGGCGCGGTGGGCGCGGCTCTGCCATTGGTCGCGAAGGTCGTCCTCATAGCGCTGCGCGCCCGGAATGAGACGGTGCACGGCTTCGACGAGGCTGAGCCGCGGACCGAGCGCCGGCACCGTCGAGACGAGGAAGACGCGCTCACGCGCCGGCAGTGCCGCAAACGCCGCCTCCGTCGCCTGCCAGCCGGCCTCGCCCATCAAGCGGTCCGGGCGGCGCTCACTGCGAAGATCCGGCGCGAGCACATGAAAGCCGGGCTGCGCCAGGGCGCGCGTCAGCGTTCCCGCATGCGCCGGGTCGCGCCCGCCCGCCTGGAAGAGCCGGAAAATCCGCCGCGCGACGCGGTACATCATCTGGCCGATGGGGCTGTCCTGGACTTCGGCGGGATGGGAGCCGTAGCCGTCGAAAATGTCGTGATCGTCCCACATCGCGATAGCCGGCACCTCGGCTTGGAGCGCGGCCACCGGCGCGGAGCGGACGGACCGGCTCCACCGATCGAGAAAGACCGCCGTCACGGCCTCTTCGGCCTCGGCGCTTGCGGGTAAGGCGGGCATCCGCTTGGGCGCGGTCTCGTTCCAGCGCGCCACGTCCGGATGCGCTGACAAAGCCGCATCGGCGTATATCTGATCGCCGCCCATGATGAGCAGAGAGAACGGGGCTGCCTTATGGTCGGCATGGAGCCTCGCCCACATCGCGTCGCGTTCTGCGGGCGGTCGGTCGAAATCGCCCTCCTCCTTGCCGTTGCATGAGACGTAAGCCACGCGCAGGTCGTCTTCCGGCCCGCCGAGCGCGATCCGGCGCGTGCACCCGTCGACGCTGTAGCGGCCTCCCGCGCGTGGCAGCTCGAAATCATAGCGTAGGAAGGTTAGGCCCTGGATCCGGTCGACCTCGGTCGCGTCAATCCCGGTGCCCTCCGCCTCCAAGTGCGGCGCGGACGCGCCCTCCGGCACGGCCAGGAGCACACTGAGGGCATGGCGCTCCCGTGCGGCGTCATAGCCATAGGCGTAAAGCAGCGGGCCCAGAGCCAACGTCTCGTCGGGGGCCGCGCGTGCATGCGGATCAGATACGGCGGGTGTCATGGCGGGGAAGGTAGGCGCCGCGACCCCATTCTCCCACCAACGATGCGTAGATTTGTGCGGGAGGCCCCCTGTCGGGCGCCGGATGCGCAGGTCTGCGCAGTGCCCGCCGCCCCGTGCGCGGTGCGCAAATGCCCCGTGCGCGGTGCGCAAATTTCCTGTGCGCAGGGCGCAAATGCCCCGTGCGCGAGGCACAAACACCACGTGCGCGAAGCGCAAATCAGCCCGGAATCTCGATCCCGGCAAAGAAATAAGCGATCTCTTCGGCGGCCGTCTCCGGTGCATCCGAGCCATGGACCGAGTTTTCGCCCACCGATTGGGCAAACTCGGCGCGAATCGTGCCGGGCGCGGCATCGGCCGGGTTGGTCGCCCCCATGACCTCGCGGTTCTTTGCGACGGCCGCCTCGCCTTCGAGCACCTGAACGACGACCGGCGCGGACGCCATGAACGCACAGAGTTCATCGTAGAATGGCCGCTCCGCATGGACCTGATAGAACGTGCCCGCCTGCGCCTTCGTCAGATGGATGCGCTTTTGGGCAACGATCCGGAGCCCAGCATCCTCGAACTTGGCGTTGATCTTGCCGGTCAGGTTCCGCGCGGTGGCGTCGGGCTTGATGATGCTGAGGGTGCGTTCGGTGGCCATGGGTCGGTCTTTCTTCGATGGGGTTCGTTCGGCGGGGTGCGTTCGGCGGGGTGCGTTCGGAGCGCCGCGATGGGCGCCAAACTTTGCGCGCTCGCGTACCATGCAGGCTTGGGCGTTGAAAGCGCCGAAATGGGGGCGCTGCCCCCGCCGCCCTCCAGGGCGGCTCCCCCGCGATATTTGGAGCAAGAAGAAAGGGCGCGTCCGCTCGACCAAAGCCAGAGAAGCGGCGTGGATTGGGGGCTTGCGGGCGAGTTGACAGAGGCGGCGCACAGGTGTCAGAGGCGGGGCATGTTGCGGATCGAGGATATTGCCTATTCGGTGGAAGGTCGGCCGCTCTTTCAGGGCGCGTCGGCTGTGATCCCCGAGGGTCACAAAGTCGGCCTTGTGGGGCGCAATGGAGCCGGCAAGACGACGCTCTTTCGCCTGATCCGCGGGGAACTGACGCTGGAGGCGGGCACGATCGAGCTGCCGGCCCGCGCCCGGATCGGCGGCGTCGACCAAGAGGTGCCGGGCAGCGCGGTCTCGCTCCTCGACACGGTGCTGGAGGCCGACACAGAGCGCGCATCGCTCCTCGCCGAGGCAAACACGGCAGACGACCCCGCGCGCATCGCCGATATCCAGACCCGTCTCGCCGATATCGACGCCTGGTCGGCCGAGGCGCGCGCGGCCTCGATCCTGCGCGGCTTGGGCTTTACGGCCGCCGAACAGGCCATGCCCTGCTCGGCCTTCTCCGGCGGCTGGCGGATGCGCGTGGCCCTTGCGGGCGTGCTCTTTGCCGCGCCTGACCTCTTGCTCCTCGACGAGCCGACGAACTACCTCGACCTCGAAGGCGCGCTCTGGCTTGAGGCCTATCTTGCGCGCTACCCCCATACGGTCCTCGTGATCTCGCATGACCGGGGGCTGCTCAATCGTGCCGTGGGCCACATCCTCCATCTCGAGGACCGCGCGCTCACGCTCTACCAAGGCGCCTACGACACCTTCGCGGCAACCCGCGCCGCCCGCCTTGCCGTCGCCGCCGCGGAGGCCAAAAAACAAGAGGCGCGGCGCGCGCATCTCCAAAGCTTTGTCGACCGCTTTCGCTACAAAGCCTCCAAGGCCCGCCAAGCCCAGTCGCGGCTGAAGATGATCGAGAAGATGCAGCCGATCGCCACGCCGCAGGAGGCCGCGCTCCGCGCCTTCACGTTCCCCGAACCTGAGGAACTTGCGCCGCCCATCGTGGCCACGCAAAGCGCCTCGGTCGGCTATGACACGCGTGCGGTGCTCGCAAAGCTCGACCTCAGAATCGACCAGGACGACCGGATCGCGCTCTTGGGCCGGAACGGAGAGGGCAAATCGACACTCGCAAAACTGCTCTCGGAGCGGCTCACGCCCATGGGCGGGCGGATGACGCGGGCCTCCAAGCTCCGGGTCGGCTATTTCGCCCAGCACCAGGTCGACGAGCTCCGTACCGACGAGACGCCGCTCGACCACCTGCGCCGGGCCCGGCCCGAGGAGCTTCCCGCACGCCACCGGGCGCGGCTGGCGGGCTTCGGCCTCGGCCCCGCGCAGGCGGAAACGGAAGTCGGCCGGCTCTCGGGCGGGCAAAAGGCGCGGCTCTCGCTCCTTTTGGCCACGCTCGATGCGCCGCACCTGCTGATCCTCGACGAGCCCACCAACCACCTCGACATCGAAAGCCGCGAGGCGCTGGTCGAGGCGCTCAACGCCTATACCGGCGCGGTGATCCTGGTCAGCCACGACATGCATCTGCTCTCGCTCGTGGCTGACCGGCTCTGGCTGGTCAAAGACGGGCGGGTCACGCCCTATGACGACGATCTCGAAAGCTATCGAAAGTTGCTCCTCGGCCAAAGCGGCAGCGCAGAGGGCGCGGGGCCGGGGCAAAAGACCAGGCTCAAGAAACAGCCCCGCCCGACACAGGCCGACATCAAAGACCTGCGCAGCGACGTGCGCAAATGCGAGGCGCGGATGGAAAAGCTCGAAGAGATGCGTGACGAGCTTGCCCGGCGATTGGGCGACCCCAAGGTCTACGAAGACGACATGGCGCCAAAGCGCGAGGCCTGGCAGACAAAGTATGCCGAAGTGATGGAGGCGATGGAGCGTGCCGAGGCGCTCTGGCTCCGCGCCGCCGAGCGTCTCGAGGCCGCCGAACCGCACGCCTGACGTACGGCCTTTCGCCCCGATGGGCACCGTCTCAGCACCGGTCTTCGCATCCCACCCCCGGCACGGGCCCTGCATCGCCCCGCCCGGCAACGCCCCGCCCTGCAACGCCCCGCCCTGCATCGCACCGCCCTGCATCGCACCGCCCTGCATCGCACCGCCCTGCAACGCCTCGCTCCCCGATTGGCACCCCTGGCAAAAGGTCGCAGTATCGCCTATTTCTTAGGGACAACCGAAAGGGCCGCCATGACCGGCGAACAAACCGCCTCCCTGATCTATCTCTCGCTCCTCGGCGCCGTGATCGCCGGGTACTTCTTTCTCTCGCACCGCCAGAATGTCGGCCGCAGCCTGCGCCAGCTCGGCCTATGGGCCCTCATTTTCATCGGCGTGATCGCGGCCCATGGGCTTTGGTCCGACCTGCAAAGCTCGGTCTTGCCGCGCCAGGCGGTCTTTACGCCGGAGGGCCGGGTCGAGATCCCCCGTTCGCCCAACGGGCATTATCACATGACGCTCGACATCAATGGCACGCCCGTGCGTTTCATCGTCGATACCGGGGCGAGCGATATCGTGCTCTCGGCAGCCGATGCCGCACGCGTCGGCCTCAACGCCGACACGCTCGCCTTTACCGGCGCCGCGCGCACAGCCAATGGCACGGTCCGCACCGCGCGCGTCTGGCTCGACGAAGTGCGCCTTGGCAGCATTGCCGACACCTCAGTCCCTGCCCTCGTAAATGGCGGCGAGATGACAGGCTCCCTCCTCGGCATGACCTATCTCGACCGCTTTGACGAAGTGCGCATCGGCGATGGCCGCATGACGCTTATCCGCTAACCCGCCAATCGCGACCAACGCTTTCCCCTCATCTTGGCAGAAATACTCCGGGGGGTCTGGGGGGCTGGCCCCCCAGCTTTGGGCTTGGTCTGGGGGGCTGGCCACCCAGCTTTGGGCTTGGTCTGGGGGCTGGCCCCCCAGCTTTAGGCTTGGACTGGGGCCGACCCCCAGTCGCATGCGGGAACGCCACGCCCAGCGCATGACGCCCTAGCCCGCAGCCTTCTCCTCCAGCGCCAGCCACTCCTCTTCCGCCGCCGAGAGCTTCGCCTGCCGCTCGGCAAGCGCCTCGGTGGCCTTGGCAAACTTGACCGGCGCGCTGGTATAAAGATCGGGGTCTGAGAGTAGGTCTTCGAGCTTGCCGATTTCGGCTTCGAGCCGCTCGATCAGCCCGGGCAACGCGTCGAGCCGGTGGCGTTCGGTAAAGCTCAACCCAGCCGGGCGCGGCGCCTGCCGCCGCCCGGCCGCGTCTTTGGTCTCGGCGGGAGGCGCTTTGCCCGCCGCCTTCGCCGCCCCACCCTCGGCCGCCCCACCTTCCGCCAACCCGCCGCCCGGCGCCCCGAACGGCCCCAATCCAGCCGCTTTCCTTTGGGCCTGCATATCCGACCAGCCCCCGGCATAAAGCGTCGCCCGCCCATCCCCGGGCAGGGCGATTGTCGTCGTCGCAGTCCGGTCGAGGAAATCGCGGTCATGGCTGACCAAGATCACCGTCCCGTCGAACTCCGAAACGAGCTCCTGAAGCAAGTCCAGCGTCTCGATATCGAGATCATTGGTCGGCTCGTCGAGCACCAGGAGGTTCGCCGGCTGCGCCATGAGGCGCGCGAGCAAGAGCCGCGCGCGTTCGCCGCCCGAGAGCGCGCGGACCGGGGCCCGCGCCTGCTCCTCGGAAAAGAGAAAGTCCTTCAGGTAGCTCACGACATGGCGCGGCTGCCCGCGGACCATCACCTGATCGGCCCGCCCCGAGATCCGCATCGCCGCATCCCCCGTCAGGCTCTCCCAAAGCGTCGCATTAGGGTCGAGATCGGACCGGGTCTGGTCAAAGACGGCGATCTCGAGATTGGCGCCAAAGCGGATCTCGCCCGCATCGGGCGCCGTCTTGCCGATCAAGAGGTTGAGTAGCGTCGTCTTGCCCGCGCCGTTGGGGCCGACCAGCGCCAGCCGCTCGCCCCGCGCAAGGCGCAGCGAGACGTCCCGAACAACGCGCTTTGTGCCAAAGCTTATGCCGATCCCCTGCGCGTCGAGCACGAGCTTGCCGCTCGCCTTGCCCGCACCAAACGCCATGGCCGCCGTGCCTTGCCGCGCGATCTGCGCGGCGCGCGCCGCGCGCATCTCGCCAAGCCGCCGCAGCCGCCCCTGGTTGCGCGTCCGGCGCGCGCTGATCCCCTCAACGGCCCAGCGCGCCTCCGCCTTGATCTTGCGGTCAAGCTTGTGTGCGGCGAGATCTTCCTCGGCCCAGACCTTGTCGCGCCAGGCCTCAAAGGCGTCAAACCCCGCCTCCTGGCGGCGCACGACGCCGCGGTCGAGCCAGAGCGTGGCGCGCGTCAGCCGCGTCAGGAACGCCCGGTCGTGGCTGATCAGGACAAAGGCCCGCGCACTAGACGAGAGCCGCTCTTCGAGCCAGGCGATGGCCGAGATATCGAGGTGGTTTGTCGGCTCATCGAGCAGCATCACGGGCGCGTCCTCGGCTAAGAGCCGCGCCAACGCCGCCCGGCGCCGCTCCCCGCCCGAGGCCTGCGCCGGATCCGCATCGAGCCGGAGGCCAAGCCCCTCGGCGGCAGCCTCGACGCGCCACGCCTCGCTTGGGTCCAGCGCCGCCGTCGCAAAGTCCCCCAGCGTTGCAAAACCGGCAAAATCGGGGTCCTGCTCCATGTACCCGACACGCACCCCCGCCGGCAGCACCCGCGCGCCGGCATCGGGCTCAGTCAACCCGGCCATCACGCGCATCAGCGTCGATTTACCGGTCCCGTTTCGCCCCACCAGGGCAACCCGGTCGCCGTCGCGCAGGATCAGGTCGAGCCCGTCGAAAAGCCGCTCGGCGCCAAAGCCCAGCGACAGGTCGGTCAGTTGAAGAAGCGGCGCACGGGACATCGCCCGGCTGCTAGCCGCCAGCGCGCGAAAGGACAAGCCGGCGCGCGGCGCCAACGCGCCAAAGGCATGCCGGGTCGGGCTTGCCGCTCGGGCTTGCCGCTCGGGGGCACAGGTGCGGTGGCACAGCGGGCCCGCAAAGTCCGCGAGCTCCGTCCCGACGCGGGGGGCACGGGGCAAACGCAAAGCCCTAACCGGCGACCATGCGCAGTGTCCGCGCCCGCGCGGATGGGATTGCCGAAATCTCGAGCCCGGTGAAGACGTGAAGCGTCCCAAGGTCGCGGTCGACCACGGCATGATCCGACACCCAGCCCCCCATCGCAAGGTAGGCGCGCAGGAGCGGCGGCAGCGCCCGCACCGCGCGGCGCAGGTCGAGCGCCGCTGGCGCCGCCAGGCGTCGCGCAAAGCGCACGACATCCGGCGCCTTGACCCGCGGCAGCCAGCGCTTCGGCGCCAGATGCCGCTCACCGAGCAGCCGGAAGGTCTCGGCATAGGGGCCCGGCTCGACGCCGGCAAAGGACGAGCAGCCAAAGAGAAAACGTACCGCACCGGCATCGACGGCGCGGGTCATCGCCCCCCAAGCGACCCGCAGGATATCGGCATCTCGCGCCTCGGGCGCGATGCAGAACCGCCCAAGCTCGACCATCGGCGCGTCAAACCCACCAAGCGCGGCCAAATCGTAGTATTGCGCTGAATAGCTCTGCCCGATTTCGGCGCCCGCGCGCAGGGGCAGGAGCCGAAACGTACAGACGAGTTTGCCCGACACGCGGTCCTCGATCAAAACATGGCAGCAGCGCCCGTCAAAGGCGTCGCGATCGGAGGCACCGCTGCGAAAGCCGCGCGCGCGCAGCGCAAGCGCCGCCTCAACGTCACCGTCTCCGCCTGCACAGCGCGCGATGTAGCGGCCCTTTTCGAGGCGCGGCGCCCCAAGGCCCCCGAAACTCTCTGCGCAATCGATAACCGACGCTCCTTCATTCCGCCGCGGGTCCTTCGGGCGCGCTTACCGGCCCTCTTGGCGATGGGCGCCCGCGCGATATCTTAGCTAAGACGCCGCGTTCGACCCAGCAAGCGCCGCCCTCAGATAACAGGAGCCTCCGCCATGCCAGACTACGCCCAGACCGCCGCCGACGCCGCAACCGATGACGCCGCAACCGATGACGCCGCAACCGATGACAAGGTCGTTAAAGGCGATGAGGCTTGGCGCCGCCAGCTCGGCGATCTTGGCTTTAAGGTGATGCGCCGCCACGGAACGGAGCGCGCCGGCACCCACGACAGCTTTCCCAAGGCCCCAGGCACCTTTGCCTGCGCCGGCTGCGGCGCGCCGCTTTTTGACCAAGAGACGAAGTTCGAAAGCGGCACGGGCTGGCCAAGCTTTTATGCGCCAAAAGACGGCGCGCCGGTGGGCGAGAGCGAAGACAACAGTTGGTTCATGCGCCGCACCGAGGTCCATTGCAAACGCTGCGACGGCCATCTCGGCCACGTGTTCCCGGATGGGCCGGCGCCCACGGGGCTCCGCTACTGCATCAATGGCGTCGCGCTGAAATTCGTGCCCGAAACCTGAGCCCGGCAGCTCAGCATCGCGCGCCAGATCAGCCTCGCGGCCCAGATCAGCCTCAGAGCCCGCACCACCTCAGGGCGTCGTATCGCCGCCGCCAAGCAGTTCGGGTGCGATCCGCCCGAGATTGCCCATGAGCTGCCGCAAAAAGCCGATGCCCCGCACGTTGCTGTCTGTGACGCGCCGCGAGAGGGCAATCACATTGCCGTCCTCGAGGCCAAACCGCTCGATGTTCTGAATGGTCCCATCGTCGTCGAAGGAGATCGCGACGATCTCGCGCGACAGCACCTCGGGCTCGCGCCAACCAAATTGGCGGACCTGCTGCGCGACGTAGAAATAGCCCGCGTCGTCGAGCACCCCCGCCGCTGAGGGTGTGCCGACCGTGTCTTCTACGCTGGCGCGTGTGTCGATCCCGACGACCAGGTCCTGAAGCTCTTCCTCAGACGGGACGTAGCCGTGATTGCGCACCTGCGGATCGCAGGCGGCGAGCCCGAGCACGAGACCCAATGCAAGGTAGAGACGCGCAAAACCGCGACCGAGCGCGACGTGAAGCAAACAGCCGGATCGGAGGGCTCCGCGCTGCGCACGCGCCCTGCTCTCATCCGACATCGTCCACGTCACCGGCCCATCTCCAGCCCCAACATCGCTTTACCGCCGGCCCGGTGACGCGCTTGACCCGCAGGAAGAATCCCGCCACCCCAGTTGCTCCGCCGTTTATAGCAGCGGCGGCTTCTGCCGCAAGCAACGCGCCGCCATCGTCCGCCCCGGCGCCGAGGCCGCGCCCCGCCAAGGAGACGTTTCGTGACCGTCCGTAACCCGTCCCGCCTGCGCCTTGCCTCCCTGCGCAAGGATGTGCCCACCGCCTTTGACTATGCGCCGGACGAGGCAGCGCTCGCGGCGTTGCGCGACCGGCTCGACCTTTTGGGCCTGCGCAAGGTCCGCCTCCGCGGGGAGATCGCGCCCGAGGGCCGCGCCGATTGGCGGCTTACCGCCCAACTCGGCGCCACCGTCCAGCAGCCTTGCACGGTCACGCTGGAGCCGGTAACGACGCGGATCGACGAGCCCGTCGCGCGGCTCTACCTGGCCGGATTCCGCACGCCGAGCGAGGCCGAGACCGAAATGCCGGAAGACGACACGCAAGAGCCGCTCCCGGACGCCATCGCCCTCGACGCGCTGACCGAGGAGGCGCTCGCTCTGGCTCTCCCCGCCTTTCCAAGACACCCCGGCGCCGCGCCCTTTGAGGCGAGTGCCGCGCCGCCCGGCGCCGCGCCCTTGGACGACACCGCCTCACAGCCGTCGCCCTTTGACGGCCTCGCTGACCTTAAGCGCAAGCTCGACGATTGATGCACGGCTTTGCCCGGCCCCGCCCCGTCGCCCAATCGGCACGGCCCGAAAAAGACTTGCGCCATTCGCCCGGATCGCGTATCCGCCGCCCTCATTCCAGACATCGGTCGCGCATGGCGCGTCTCGCGGCTTGAATGCGACGGGCGGGCGGCATAGAGCCCGCGACTAACAGAACTATAAAACACACCGGGCCGGCACGGCGTCGCCCCGGATCAGATCCGAGGTTGAGATATGGCCGTCCCTCAGAACAAGGTCACGCGCTCGCGCCGGAACAATCGCCGCGCGCATGATGCGCTCGTGGCGGGCAATCCGGGCGAATGCGACAATTGCGGCGAGCTCAAGCGCCCGCACCACGTCTGCCCCGCCTGCGGGCATTATGGCGGGCGTGAAGTGGTGGCGATGGTCGACGAGATCGATATCGAAGACGACGCGGCCTAAGTCGCAGCGCCCAGCCGCCAAGGTCGATGGCCACCCTCCCCCCCGCTGACACAACACCCGCCCAGCCCGCCGGTCTCCCGGCAGAGCTCGCCGGCAAGACAGTGATCAGCGTGGACGCAATGGGCGGCGATGCCGGTCCTGCCGCTGTGATCGGCGGGCTCGCCAAATCCGCGAAGATCAACCCCGATATCGGCTTTATCGTCCACGGGCGCGAGGCCCAGCTTGCCCCGCTGATCGCCAAGCGCAAGCTCACCGATCGCTGTGTGATACGCCACGCGGACGACGTGGTGGAAATGACCGAGAAGCCCTCAACCGTGATGCGGCAAGGGCAAGGCTCGTCCATGTGGTCTGCCATTGAAAGCGTGCGTAACGGCGAGGCGACCGTAGCCGTTTCCTGCGGCAATACCGGCGCGTTGATGCTCCTTTCTGTGGTGCGGCTGAGAAAACTGCCGGGGGTTAATCGTCCGGCCATCGCCTGCCTCTGGCCCTCCCGGGCAAAGGAAGGCTTTGCGGTGATGCTCGATGTCGGGGCCGATATCCGCGCCGATGAGGGCGACCTGCTGCAATACGCCTTGATGGGCGCCTCCTATGCCCGTAACGGCCTCGGGATCGCGCGACCGCGGGTCGGCATCCTAAACCTCGGCACCGAAGAGCATAAGGGCCGGGCCGAGCTTAAAGCCGCGCATTACCTTATCGCCGAGGCCGCGCCGCGGGCCGAGATCGAGTTTGCAGGATTTGTCGAGGGGGGCGACATTCCCCAAGGCAAGGTCGACGTGATCGTGACCGACGGCTTTACCGGCAATGTTGCGCTGAAGACCGCCGAGGGGACGGCGACACTCATCCGCGACTCCTTGCGCGAGGCGTTCCAGCGCACGCCGCTCTCGCGGGTCGCAGGGCTCTTGGCCTACACGTCGCTGCGGCGGCTCAGCAAGCGAATCGATCCGCGCCGCGTCAATGGCGGCGTGTTTCTCGGGCTGAACGGGACCATCGTGAAGTCACATGGCTCGGCCGACGCGACGGGCGTGTCGGCCGCTATCAAGCTTGCCTTCCAGCTCGCGCAAGCGGGCTTCAGCGAGCGCGTGGCAGCGCGGATCGCGGATGCCGGCGAGATCCGCCGCGCCGCCGAGGCAGACGCCGCGGCCCATCCCGCCGAAGCGGTGCCGCCGGCATCGGGCGCCCGTCCGGACGGGACGGCGAAAACGGCCGATGGATCACGCCTGCGCGGCTGAGGCTGGTAACCTGGCGCCAGCAATGCCAAGTACTGCCCCAGGCATAACAAAGCGCGGGCGGTACCATTTATGACGATCAGAGCGGTGGTGCGCGGCGTTGGCCATTACCTGCCAGACCGCATCGTCGAAAATGCCGAATTTGAGACCACGCTCGACACCTCCGACGCTTGGATCCGGACCCGCTCCGGGATCGAACGCCGGCATTTTGCAGCACCCGGAGAGACGACGTCGGATCTGGCGGCCCACGCGGCCCGCGCCGCGCTTGGCGATGCTGGGCTGGACGCGCGCGAGATCGACGCGCTTGTGGTGGCGACCTCCACCGCCGACTTCACCTTTCCCTCGGTGGCAACGATGGTGCAGTCGGATATCGGTATGGGCGCAGGCTTTGCCTTTGACGTTCAGGCTGTCTGCGCGGGCTTTATCTATGCGCTTGCCAACGCCCAGGCGCTCCTCATCTCGGGGCAGGCGCGCCGTGTCCTCGTCATCGGGGCAGAAACGTTTTCACGCATCCTCGACATGACCGACCGGGCCACCTGCGTGCTCTTTGGCGACGGGGCGGGCGCGCTCGTCCTCGAAGCTCAACCTGACCGGCAGGCGGAGGGACGGGGCATTCTGGCGACCGATCTGCACTCTGACGGCAAGTTTCGCGACATCCTCTACGTCGATGGCGGGGTCTCGACCGGCAAAACCGGCGTCGTGAAAATGCAAGGCAAAGAGGTCTTCCGCCACGCAGTCGAAAAGCTCGCCGCGACCGCCCATACCGCGCTTGAGAAGGCCGGGCTAGGGCCGGACGACGTCGACTGGATCGTGCCGCACCAGGCCAATCTGCGGATCATCAAGGCGACCGCACAGCGGATGGGCCTGCCGATGGAACGTGTGATTCTGACGGTCCAGAACCACGGAAACACCTCGGCGGCATCGATTCCCCTCGCCCTCTCGGTCGGTCGCGCGGAAGGGCGGATCAAAACCGGTGATCTGATCGTGACAGAGGCCATCGGCGGAGGTCTCGCGTGGGGGTCGGTGGTCTTGCGCTGGTAGGCGTGCGTTAATTTATACGCAATTACATGGTGTTGCGTGCCGATCTTCGCGCTGCAGCGCAGCGTAACACTGCAAAGATGAGATTCGCCGCTTCTTCCAACCCATTGATATTGACGCTTTTCCTGCAACCCAATACCGTCCCTCCACTTACGGCCAAGGAGGGGTGGATGAGCCAACGCACGGTAACCCGTATGGACCTAAGCGAAGCTGTGTTTCGCGAGGTCGGTTTGTCGCGAAACGAGTCTGCCCAATTGGTTGAAAGTGTCTTGGCTCATATGTCGAACTCGCTGGTGGCCGGAGAGCAAGTCAAGATCAGTTCTTTCGGCACCTTCTCGGTTCGCCAGAAAGCTGCGCGCGTGGGGCGCAACCCAAAAACGGGCGAAGAGGTGCCGATCCATCCGCGCCGCGTGCTAACCTTTCGCCCCTCGCACCTGATGAAGGAGCGGGTGGCCTCCGGCAACAAGAGCGGCTGAAATGGCCGCGAAGAAGTCGCCAGACGCCTTTCGCACCATCAGCGAGGTGGCAGACTGGCTGGGCGTCAACGCCCATGTCCTTCGCTTTTGGGAGACCAAGTTCAGCCAGATCAAGCCGGTGAAGCGCGCGGGCGGACGGCGGTACTACCGAAAGTCCGACATGGAGCTTTTGGGCGGGATCAAGCAACTCCTCCACGAGGACGGCTTGACGATCAAGGGCGCGCAGAAGGTCTTGCGCGAGAAGGGCGTAAAGACCGTTGCGGCGCTCTCCAAACCCGTCGACGACATGCTGGAAGCGGCCGCACCGGCGAGCCAGGAGCCGGCAGCGGCGGCGCAGCACGAGGCAGAGCCCGCAGCGGCGGCGGTTCAATCCGAGCCAGAGCCCGCAGTGGCGGCGCAGCCAGTGGCAGAGCACGCAGCGGCGGCACGTCCAGAGGCTGAGACTGTCGGAGCGCGTGACCGCGCGGCGAGCAGTCCCGAACCGGCGATATCCGAGCCTGCGGGCGTGGAGGCGCAGGCTGACCTGGCCACACCGGAGGGCGCGCAGGAAGACGCCGAGATCGAAGCTGAGATTGCCGAGGCCCTCGAAACGGCCGCCTTCGTCGATCAGGCCCTCGCCGCTCCCGAAGCGCAGCCCTCGCTTTTCGACAGCATCGCAGACAAGGCTGAGGACAGCGCGCCCGCAATCGCCCCGCTGCCGCCGCTCGCCTCCGATCCGCCGCTCGCCCCCGATCCGGCTGTCGAGGCCGAGCAAGTCGCCGAGGCGCGCGCGCTCGACGTGGCGCCAGACCCGGCCGCCCCAACGACCGCAGATCCCATCCCCGAAATCGCCCCGCTTGAGACCTCAGACATCAGCGTCACCGAAGGTCTCGCCCAAGTCGCGCCCGGCCAAATCCCCGCCGCGGTGCTCGGGCCGCTCCTCGAACAGGCGCGCGCGCTGCGCATTCGGATGGGCCACGGCACACGGCCCTAGGGCGCGCAGGGAGCTGGTTTCGCGCTTGCTCCGCCACGCGAATCCGGTATGAACGCGGCTTGTCGGGCTATAGCGCAGTCTGGTAGCGCGTCCGTCTGGGGGACGGGAGGTCGTAGGTTCGAATCCTGCTAGCCCGACCATCATGTCCGACCCTGACACAGCGCATTCCGGCCAAACTCGGTTCCACCCGATCCGCGCGCGCGTCGCCGGCTGGCCGGACGGAAAGAGAAGGCCCCCGATGCAAGCGGACCTCCCCGAAAAACGCCGCCAAGATGCGCTGACCGCGCCCGCAGGCGTGCTCCCATGCCAAGAGATCGAGAGGCTGATTGCGTCCGGCGCCGTGCGGCTAGCGGCGCCGCCCGCCGAGGGTCAGATCCAACCTGCGAGCCTCGATCTGCGCCTTGGCGCAATCGCCTACCGCGTCCGCGCGTCCTTTCTCGCCGGGCACGGCCGGCCTGTCGCCGACAGGCTCGCGGAGTTCGAGATGCACCGGATCGACTTGAGCGGCGGGGCCGTCCTCGAAAAAGGCTGCGTGTACCTCGTGCCGCTGATGGAGGCGCTTGCGCTGCCCGAGGCCCTCGCGGCCGTCGCGAACGCCAAATCCTCGACCGGGCGGCTCGACCTTCTGACCCGCGTCATCACCGATGGCGGTGTGGAGTTCGACCGGATCGCTCCGGGCTATCGCGGCCCTCTCTACGCGGAGATCTGTCCGCGTTCGTTCTCGGTGCTGGTGCGGCCCGGCATGCGTCTGACGCAATTGCGCCTGCGGCGCGGAGACGCGTCGCTCGACGACGACGCCCTCAGCGCGCTCCACGCGGCCGACACCTTGGTCGATGGGGAGGCGCTCATCGCGGGGGGCCTGGGCTTTTCGGTCGACCTGCGCCCGCGCGATGGGCGCGCAGGCTGGCGCGCCAAGCCCCATACTGGCGTGATCGACCTCGACCGGATCGGGCATTACGAGGTGGCCGATTTCTGGGAGGAGGTGCGCGCCGAAGACGGACGGATCATCCTCGACCCTGGCGCGTTCTACATTCTTGTGAGCCGCGAGGCCGTCCACATTCCACCCGGCTATGCCGCCGAAATGGCCCCCTACCTGGCCATGGTCGGCGAGTTCCGCGTGCATTATGCGGGCTTTTTCGATCCCGGCTTTGGCCATGCCGCAGCGGGCGGGGCAGGCGCGCGCGGGGTGCTCGAGGTCCGCTGCCACGAGGCGCCGTTCGTGCTCGAACATGGACAGGTTGTCGGACGGCTCGTCTATGAGCGGATGGCGGAGGTGCCCGCGCGCCTCTATGGCGCGGGGATCGCGTCAAACTACCAGGGTCAGGGGCTCAAGCTCTCGAAGCATTTCCGGACGGGTTGAGCGGCAACCGCGGCCGGACCAAAACGCGAAGCCAAGCCAGCGCCGTCCCGTGGGGTGGCGCTGCAACGGTCGGACGGTGCGCTTTATCCCAGCAAGGTCGCTTCTCGCCCCAAGCTCAGGACGAACGGAGACAAAGCGCCATCTCGTCTCGCTAAAAGCGAGCCACCCAGAAATCGGCGCACCTTCAGTGCGACGGGACGGGACGGCGCTGACACGGCGGCCCAGGGCCTTTGCTCCGTGCCGGGGTGCAAAGCGAGGCCACGGGCTATGAAGAGCTCGCCTCGGTTCCCCCTACCCATGCCCGATAAACGGCCGCATCCGAAGGTACCGATCCCCCTCCACCTGCGCCACAACGAACGCCGCCACCTCTGCGCGCGTGACCTTTGTCAGGCGCGTCCCCGGCGCGACCTCGGTCAGGACCTGCATCTCGCCCACCGGGACGGTCGCCGCGAACGGCGCCGGGCGCACGATCACCCAATCGAGCGATGAGGCGGCGATGAGGGCCTCTTGCCGGTCCTTGTCGGCATAGCGGTGGCGGGTGAAGAGAGGGAAGATCATTCGGTCGTAGAGGAACCCGCCATGGCCGCGCGTCTCCCCCGCCCCGACCCCCGTGATCACCACGAGGCGGCGCACCCCGGCCCGCTCCATCTCCGGGATCAGCGCTCGCGTGACACCCGAAAAGAATGTCGTCGGCCCGTTCTGCGCAATCCCCAGAGCGAAGATCACCGCATGTAGCCCGGCCACGAAGCCACCGAGGACCGCAGCCTCACCAGGCTCAAAGGCCACAATCTCTGCCCGGCTCTCAAAACACGCCAGGCGCGCCGCCTTCCGGCTCTGCGCCCGCACGCTGTGGCCGCGGTCGAGGAGCGTGTCCACGACGTGCAACCCGACAGACCCGCTTGCTCCCAGAACGCCGACATGCATCGCACCCGCCCTCCGTGCCAGGATCAGGGCGCCCGATCCGCCCCCTCGCTGTGCGTGTCCTCCGGATCGGGCGGCGTCCCGTCAATCGTTTCGCTGCGTCCCTCTGGACGGCCATGTTCCTCGGCGCCGATCTCCGCCGGCGTCACCGCGCCCTCGCGAAAGAGGTCGCTCTGCCCCTCTTCGGCCTCCTCGAGCGCGCTGCCGGGCGGCGGACGATTGTCGAGCAGACCCGCCGCGCGCAAGTCGCGGAGGCCCGGCAGATCACGCGCGCTCGCAAGCCCGAAATGGTCGAGGAACGACGGCGTCACGACATAGGTGACCGGGCGGCCCGGCGTCTCCCGCCGCCGCCCAAAGCGGATCCACTCGAGCTCGATAAGCTGATCCACCGTGCCGCGCGACACCGACACGCCGCGGATCTCTTCGATCTCGGCGCGCGTGACCGGCTGATGATAGGCGACGATGGCCAGGGTTTCGATCGCAGCGCGGGAGAGCTTTCGCGTCTCAACCGTCTCTTTTTGCATGAGAAAGCCGAGGTCGGGCGCCGTGCGCATGGCCCAGGCCTCTCCCACGCGCTGGACGCGAACGCCCCGTCCCTCATAGCGCTTTTCCAAGAGCGGCAGGACAAGCGCTGCATCCGCGCCATGTGGCATGCGGGCGTTCATTTCGGCAATGCTCACAGGCTCGGCAGAGGCAAAGAGGATCGCCTCGACCATCCGCTCTTGCTCGCCCAGAGGCGGCGCCTCGAACAGGCTCTCCTCTCGGGGCGGGGTAGCGGCCGGGCTCTCGTCCGGACGGGGCGCGTCAGTCATTCCCGTCCTCTGGCCCGTCCTCTGGCCCGTCCTCTGGCCCGTCCCTTGGCCCGACCTTCGGCCCATCCCTTAGCCCGTCCTTCGGCTCGTCCCGCGGCCCGCGCTCTGACCCCTCAGAGGACGCGCCCGCACCCGCCTCGGATCGGCGCAGTTGGATCGGACCGAACGTGTCCGACTGGCGCAGCTCCAGCTTGCCCGCCTTTGCCAGCTCCAAGGTCGCGGCAAAGGTCGCGGCGGTCGCCGAGCGCCGCTTGGCCGGGTCGATATCCCATTCCGAGGGCAAATAGCTCAAGAGATCGGTCCATTCTCCGGCATAGCCGATGAGACCGCGCAACCGATCCAGCGCCATTTCCATGGTGAACACATCCGCGCGGTCCATGACATAGGGGCGAAATTCGTCTTTCGTGCGGATGCGGGCATAGGCGCGCATCAGGTCCATGAGCGTCGCGGTGTAGGTGACATGCCGCACGCGCTCAACCGCTTCCGGCAGGCCGCGGGCAAAGACATCACGGCCGAGCTGATCGCGCGCCATCAGCTTGGCGGCGGCCGCGCGCATCGCTTCGAGTCGTTCAAGCTGAAACGCGAGATGCGCGGCCAGATCCTCGCCCGAGGGCCCCTCATCGGCGGGGTCGGGCGGCAAAAGAAGGCGCGACTTTAGAAAGGCGAGCCACGCCGCCATCACAAGGTAATCCGCGGCAAGCTCCAGCCGCAGCGCTTTGGCCTCCTCGACGAAGGCGAGATATTGCTCGGCCAGTTGCAGCACAGAGATCTTGCGCAGGTCGACCTTTTGCGACCGCGCCAGCGTCAACAACAGATCCAGCGGGCCCTCGTAGCCGTCGACATCGACGACGAGCGCTTCGGCGGCCACGCGCTCGCTGACACCGCCGAGGCCCTCGCCGGGGGCAAATGGGACGATCTCGCCGCCTGCGTGATCCTCAACGTCCGATGTATCGTCAGCCATCTGCCCGGTTCGCCAGCGCCTGCCCCAGAAGGCCCTCAAGCTCGGCTTCGAGCGCGGCGATGTCAACGGCGGAGGCGGGCGCGGGCACGGCGATCCGCTGCCCAAGGGCGCGCTCGGTTCGCCGGCACGCCTCGGCCGAAAGCGGTGGCAGGCGGCGGGCGAGCGCCTCCATCTCCGCCAGATCGCCGTTGCAATGAAGAACGATATCGCAACCGGCCTCGAGCGCCCTAAAGGCGCGGCTGACAACATCGCCCGACAGCGCCTGCATCGAGATATCGTCGGTCATCAAGAGCCCGTCAAAGCCGATCTCTTCGCGGATGAGCGCGATCATGGTCGGAGAGACGGTCGCCGCCGCCTCGGGGTCGATATCCTCAAAGACGATATGGGCCGACATCCCAAGCGGCAGGTCCGCCAAGGCGCGGAAGGCCGCGAAATCCTCGGCGTCGAGCGCCGCACGCGGGGCATCGACGCGCGGCAGCTCCAGGTGGCTGTCGAGCGTCGCACGGCCATGGCCGGGGATATGCTTGAGCACCGGCAAGACGCCACCATCGATCAGCCCTTGCGCCACGGCCCGCGCGGCCCCCACAACAGCGACGTAGTCACCGCCATAGAGGCGGTTTCTCAGGATCGGATGCGTGACGGGCCGTGCGATGTCGGCAAGCGGCGCGCAATTGACGTCGATCCCAACCGCGCGCAATTCCTCTGCGATAAGCCGGTAGCGCAAGCGCATTGCGCGCGCCGCAATGCCCGGGTCGGGCGTCAAGCGCATCTGATCGAGCGGTGGGCGCCATTGCCGCCAATGGGGCGGGCCCATCCGCTGAACGCGCCCGCCCTCCTGATCGATCAAGATCGGCGCCTCGCGGCCGACGGCCTCGCGCAGGTCGGAGGTCAGCGCCATCAGCTGACGCGGCGTGTCGACGTTGCGGGCAAAGAGGATAAAGCCCCAGGGCTGCGCCTCGGCCAGAAGCGCGCGCTCGTCGGCCGTGAGCGTGGGGCCCGCGCAGCCGAACGTGCAAGGCAGGGTCACGCCGAGCCCTCCACGGCCCGGCGGTGCGATGGCATGGCCTTGGTGGTCATTGCGCTAGCGTGCCACGACCGG
Source organism: Pseudomonadota bacterium (assembly GCA_038745585.1). Classification (GTDB taxonomy): domain Bacteria; phylum Pseudomonadota; class Alphaproteobacteria; order Rhodobacterales; family Rhodobacteraceae; genus HLUCCA09. The sequence goes on along the minus strand of JBCDLH010000003.1, from coordinate 290,886 downwards.
GATGCAGTCTGCACCCGCCGCGCCGAGCGCCGCACAAAACCGGCGCGCTTCCGCCAGATCGGCAAAGCCCCGTGCGCGGAGCCGGAAAAAGGCACGTCCGCCCGCTTCGGCCTCCTGCACCACGCGCCCTTTGTCGTCCAGCAGGGGCGCAAACCGCCCTGTGATCTCGCCCCAGGCGGCGCGCGCCTCGTCGGCGGTGTCATAGGCGCCGAGCTGCACGAGCCGCGTTCCAGGTACAATTGCGGCGACGTCCGGTGTCTCTGAGGCGGACAACGCAGTCGCGTCGGAGGTGCCGGCCTCCGCGGCGACAAAGGCCGCGCTCGCCTCGGCTGCGTCGAGGCGCGAGAGCTGTGCCGGCCGCGTCGGCGGGCGGGGCGAGCGTGCCACGCCGGGGACGTTGGCCGGGATGATCTCGGCGCCGAACGCGGCGGAGGCATCGCGCGCAGCCTCCGCGGCCAAGGGGGCGAGGCCTTCGCTCAGGGCGCGCGCCAGCGCTTCGGCATGGGAAATCGCGGTGCCCGTGGGCGCCCCTTCGATCGCCGCGCTGTCGGTCGTGGCGGGCGCCGTAGGCTCTCCTTGCGCCGCGGGGGCTTGGGCTTCATCGACCGGGCTAAGCGGTGTGAGCGCGTCGAGGGTTGCGCCCGCGGTCGCATCTGGCCCTGCACCGGCGCCGGCGTCAGGGGCGCGGCGCGCCCCTGCCACCTGCTCCGCCGGCGCGGGCTCCTCTGCAACGGGCGTTTCGGCGATCCGGTCAGTCTCGCCGGACGCGGCCAGTGGCGCGCCCGCGGCAATCGGCATGTCTTCGGCGGCGAGCGGCACGGGCTGCGGCGCAAGGCGCACCGTCTCGGCGAGGTCTTGCTCCGGCGTGCCCGCCTTGACGGCGTTGACCGCAAGGCCGCTATGCTCCGAGATCTGCCCGCCGGGCGTCTCGGGCTGGATGCGCATCGGCCCTTCGAGCGCGGCGACAACCGGAACCCCGGCGACATCCCGCATCACCTGGCCATAGCCCCAGATCCCGATCCAAACGACCAGCGCGATTGAGGTGAGTGCGGCCGACGCGTGCAACATGTTGCGCAACGGCACGCCGGCGGAGGTCGCATAGGCCTCCGTCTCGGTGTCCTCGGCCATAAAGCGCGCCTCTTCGGCCCACGGCTCCACGGCGGGGGCCGGGGCGCCCGGGGCGCGGTTCGACGTCATGACCTGATGCGACGCGGCGCGGCCGAAGCGCGCGTCGCGCGGATAGGCCGGCTCCATGCCGGCGCTGGCCCCGCCCGCGGGGCCCTCTGCGTAGGTGTAGCTCATGCTCTGCCTCGTCTCTCGGCCGCGCCACCCCTCATCCGGGGGCTTTTGCTGCGCGGCGTCCGCCTGCTCGATCCGGGCGTGAAACGTCTAGCGCATCTCCTCGACCGGTGTGACGCCTAGGATACTGAGGCCCGAAGCGATCACAACGGCGACGGCGCGCGCCTGGGCGATTTTCGCCTGGCTTGTGGCCGGATCGCCCTCCTGGACAAAGCGCAAGCCCGGCTCGTCATTGCCACGGTTCCACAGCGCGTGAAATTCGGCTGCGAGATCATAGAGATAAAAGGCGACGCGATGCGGCTCCCCGGTCCGTGACGAAATCTCGATAAGGCGCGGCCACTCGGCAAGTTTCGCCGCAAGCGCCGTCTCTGCTGGGTGCGTGTTCTGTGTGAGGTCGGCCGCGGCGAGCGCTTCGTCGCGCACATCGATCTCGGCATCGGCTGCTTTACGCAAGAGCGAGCAGACCCGGGCATGGGCGTATTGCACGTAGAAGACCGGGTTTTCCTTCGTTTGTGCGAGCACGGCGTCAAAGTCGAAATCCAAGGGCGCGTCGGATTTCCGCGTGAGCATGACAAAGCGCGTGACATCGGCGCCGACCTGCTCGACCACGTCCGCCAGCGTGACAAACGTGCCGGCGCGCTTGGACATCTTGAAGGGCTCCCCGCCCTTGTAGAGCTTGACGAGCTGCGTCAGCCGGATCTCGAGCGGCACCGCCCCGTCCGAGAGCGCCGAAACGGCCGCCTTCATCCGCTTGACATACCCCCCGTGATCCGCACCGAAGACATCGATCAAGAGGTCATAGCCGCGGGATATCTTGTCGAAGTGATAGGCGATGTCGGGGGCGAAATAGGTCCATGACCCGTCGGACTTCTTGACCGGCCGGTCGACATCGTCGCCATGGGCCGTCGCGCGAAAGAGCGTCTGCTGCCGCGGCTCCCAATCCTCGGGCGTCTTGCCCTTGGGCGGGTCGAGAATGCCCTCGTAGATCAGGCCCTTGTCGCGCAATGCCTCGAGCGCCTCCTCGATCCGGCCCGTACCGTAGAGCGACTTTTCGCTGAAAAACCCGTCCATCTTGACGCCCAGGAGATCGAGATCGGCGCGGATCAACGCCATCATCGCGTCGGTTGCAAAGTCGCGGACCTCGGCGAGCCAATATTGCTCGCCCTTGTCGACGAATGCGTCGCCAACCTTGTCTTTTAAGGCCTGCCCAATGGGGATCAGATAGTCGCCCGGATAGGTCCCCTCGGCAAAGGCGACCTCTTGGCCATGCGCCTCCAGATACCGCAAGTAGACCGACCGCGCGAGGACATCGACCTGCGCACCGCCATCGTTGATGTAGTATTCCCGCGTGACCTCGTAGCCCGCAAAGGCCAAGAGCGAGGCAAGCGCATCGCCAACGACGGCGCCCCGCGTATGGCCGACATGCAAGGGCCCGGTTGGGTTGGCCGAGACATATTCGACGTTGACGCGCTTGCTCGCCCCCATCTTCGACCGGCCATAGGCGGGCCCGAGTGTCAGGATCTGCCGCATCACGGTGTCCCAGGCGGTGCTCGTTATCCGCAGATTGATGAACCCGGGCCCCGCGACATCGGCCGTCGCCACGCGCGGATCGGCGGCGAGGCGGGGGGCGAGCGCATCGGCAATGTCGCGCGGTTTCGCCCCGGCGGCCTTGGCGAGCACCATTGCGGCGTTCGTCGCCATATCGCCATGGGCGGCGTCGCGCGGCGGCTCGACCGCGACATTGGCAAAGCTGAGCCCTTCGGGCAGCACGCCCGCGCGCACCATCTCGCCCAGCGCGTCGAGCACGAGGGAGCGGATGTCGGCATAGAGGTTCATGGCAGGCGCCTGTCGATGGGGTGGAAGACGCGCGCGGGTCTATCATCCATGGGAGGAGGGTCAACCGCGGGACGGCGCGCGCGCGGGGCAGCGATCAGGACCGGCCCGCGCCGCCTGCCCCAGTCTTACGCCACGCAGGCGCCCGCGTCAGCCAGAGCCCAGCTCAGCGTTACCGCCACAAAGCCGGGCGTGCTGCTGCAGGGCGAACCGGTCCGTCATCCCAGCAATGTAATCGGCGACGCGTCGGGCGAGCGCCGTGGCGCCGGTCGCCGCCACAAGGTCGGCCTGCCACTCCGCGGGCAAGTGCTCGGGCGCGGCCATGTAGAGCGGGAAGAGATCTTCGATTACCGCCGTCACCTGCGCCCGAACGGCCATCACGCGCTCGGCACGGTACATCCGGCGAAAGAGAAAGGCGCGGATCAGATCGACATCCGCCTGCACCCCCTCCGAAAAGCGGGCAACGCCCCGCCCGAGCCCGCGGATCTCGGCGGGCGACGTCGCGCCCGACGCGCGGAGCTCGGCCCCCGTCGTCTCGATCACATCGCTGACCATCTGACCAAAGACCCGGCGCAGCGCCTCATGCCGCCGCCGCTTCGCATCGAGCCCCGGCCAATCCGCGTCGACCGCGGCATAGGCGGGTCCGATCAGCGGCAGCGCCTCGATTTCGGCATCGGCAAAGAGCCCGGCGCGCAGCCCGTCATGCAGATCGTGGTTGTTATACGCGATATCGTCGGAGATCGCCGCAACCTGCGCCTCCGCTGAGGCATAGGTCTGAAGCTCAAGATCCTGTTCGCTGGCATAATCGGCCAGGCCATAGGGCAGTTCACCGGTGACGGGCCCGTTATGCTTGGCAATGCCCTCCAGCGTCTCCCAGGTAAGGTTGAGCCCGTCGAAGGCGGCATAATGCCGTTCGAGCTTGGTGACGATCCGAAGCGTCTGCGCGTTGTGATCAAAGCCGCCATGGGGCGCCATCAGCGCATCGAGCGCGTCTTCCCCGGTGTGGCCAAAAGGCGTGTGGCCCAGATCATGGGCGAGGGCAAGCGCCTCGGTCAGCTCTGGGTTGAGGCCGAGCGCGCCGGCAATCGTGCGGGCGACCTGCGCGACCTCGATCGAATGGGTGAGGCGTGTGCGATAGTAATCGCCCTCATGTTCGACGAAGACCTGCGTCTTGTGCTTGAGCCGGCGAAAGGCGGAGGCGTGGATAATGCGGTCGCGGTCCCGCTGATAGGGCGAGCGGAAGGCGCTTTCCTCCTCGGCAACGCAGCGGCCGCGCGTCGTATCGGGGTGGCACGCGTAAGGGGCAAGGCTCATCGCAGGCGCTTTCCGAGCATTCCGTCGCACGAGACCTAGCGCTGCTCGACAAAAAGGACGATGGGGCGCGCCAAGGCCCGCGACAACTGTTGCAGCCGCGCGCCCGGGCCGATCCCGTCCGCGGCCCGGTGTGTCGGCGGCGACCGCTCCGCCCTACCCGTCCGAAACGGCGGCGACCAAGGCGCGCGCGAGGGCCGCGCGCTCGATGGGTTTTGGCAGGAAGACGGTCATACCCGCTTCGCGATAGCGCGCCTCGTCATCGGCCGAGACATGGGCGGAACAGGCGATGATCGGTACGTCGCGCCGTCCATGGCCCGCGCTGCGCAGCCGCTTTGTCGCCGCAACGCCGCCGAGGCCCGGCATCATGATGTCCATGACGACCACATCGACCGCGACCTCCTCCAGCGCGCTCAACGCTTCAAAGCCGTTGGCTGCAATTGTGACCCGGTGTCCCAGATCCTCTAGCATCCGCCGCATGACCTCGCGGTTGAGCGCATTGTCCTCCACCAAGAGGACGTGCCGTGCGGGGCCGGGCGCCGGCATGTCGCTCGAAAGTGCGCGGTCCGGCCAGCGCGCGGCGTCGGGCGGGACGCTCACCGGCACGTCAAAGCGGAAGGTCGCCCCCTCTCCGGCCTTGGACTCCACGCCCACATCCGCGCCCAACGCCTCGGCGATGTTGGCACAGATCGAGAGGCCGAGCCCCCAGCCCGGCCGCGGCCCGCGCCCATCGGCCTCGATCCGCACGAATGGTCTGTAAAGCCGCGCCACGTGCTCGGGGGCGATCCCCGGGCCGGTATCGGCGACGCTGAACTTAACGATGCCCTGCCCATCGGCGCCCGGCGCGTAATCGGCACGCAAGGTCACGCCGCCCTCGGCCGTGAACTTCACCGCATTCGCGAGGTAGTTGTTGAGGACTTGACGGATCCGACCGGCATCCGATTGCACCACCCGCGGCAGGCCCGGCCCGCGCCGGACGGTAAAGCTCAGCGTCTTTTGCGCCGCCGAACCGCGCCACCATCCTTCCAGATCGTCGATCAGCGCGTGGAGGTCAAAGGGCTCCGGCGCGATGCGCATTTCTCCGGCCTCGACTTGGCTCAGGTCGAGAAGGTCGGTCAGAAGATCCATCATCGCGGTGCCGGCCGAAAGGATTGCGCGAACATGGCCCGCGCTCGTCGCGTCAAGATCGGAGAGTTCGAGGAGTTGCGCAAAGCCGAGGATCGCGTTCATCGGCGTACGGATCTCATGGCTCATCGCAGCGAGAAAGCGCGACTTGGCTTGGCTCGCCTCCTCGGCCTCGGCAGCCTTGCGATCGAGCTCTTCGAGCGTCGCGCGCGTCGGGCGCAGATCTTCGAGAAGGGCGATGCCGCGCTGGAAAGCGCCGTCTCGGTCGAACTCGGCGAAGGCCGCGCAGCGCAGGGGAACGGCCGCGCCCGCCTTGTCGAATAACGCGATCTCCGTGGCGGCGGCGATCCCCGTCTCTTGCAAAGGGTGCAGGACGCCGTCGACAAAGGCCGCGTGATGTGCGCCCGGCATCGCCTCGCTCAAAAGGCGCCCAATCAGCGCATCACGCGCCCGCCCGAGCAGCGCCGCCAAAGCCGCGCTCGCATCGGTCAGCCGTCCACGGGCGTCAAAGGAGAGGGCAAGCAGCGGCGCGTGGGCGAAAAGCGCGCCCATGGCGTCGCCGGGCCGCTCTGCGTAATGCCCTCGCAATCCGTCGCCCATCGTTCCCTCCTCGCTGGCCTTCTTTTCCGGCCGCCCTCCTTGGCCTTCTTCCTCGGCCCCCTGCCCGGGCTCCCTCCGCCGCCTCGGTCCACGGTGGGCGCTGCCCTCGCCCGGCCCCCCACCCGGGCTTCCACCGTCGCCTCGCTCAACGTTGGACGCTGCCCTCGCCCGGCCCCCCACGCAAGCCCCCCGCGCAAGGCCCCCCGCGCAAGCCCCCCCCCGCGCCTGGCCCCCCGCGCCTGCCCCCCCGCGCAAGTTCCCCGCGCCCGGCGCCCTCGCTCCCCTAGGCGCGCTGCCCCGAGAACCGCTCCGCCCAGGCCGCGCGATCTTCGTCCGGGATCTTAGCAAAGAGCGTCTCGGGCACCCGAAAGGCATGCCCCGGTTGCAGACGCTCGAACGCCGCCTCCTCGGTCTCGGGCCACGCGCCGCGCTCGGTCGCTAGCGTTTCAAGAAGCATCGCCGCCGCATCGGGGATGAACGGCTCCGAGACGACGGCATAAAGCCGGATGAGGTTCAGCGCGAGGCGGATATCGGCGGCTGCCCGCGCCGGCTCTGTCTTGATCGTCGACCAGGGTGCCGCCTCCTGCAAGAACTCGTTGCCGGCCACCCAGATCGCGCGGAGCTCCGCCGCGGCCTTGCGCACCTCGATTGCATCCATATGCGCGGTGTAGGCCGCAAGCCGCGCCATGATCTCGGCACGGGCCTTCGCGCCCTCGGCTGTCGTCTCGCCGCCCTCGGGCACAGCCTCGCCGAACTTCGAGCGACAGAACTTGGTCACGCGGCTGACGAAGTTGCCCAGCACATCCGCGAGATCCTTGTTCACGCCCTGCTGGAACTTCTCCCAGGTAAACTCGGCATCGCCGCTCTCGGGCGCGTTCGACAAGAGCCACCAGCGCCAGTAATCAGCCGGCAACAGCTTCAGCGCTTGATCCTGAAAAATGCCGCGTCCCTGGCTGGTGGAGAATTGTCCACCGTCATAGGTCAAGTAGTTGAACGACTTGATGTAGTCGACGCGCTTCCACGGCTCGCCCGAGCCCATGAGCGTGGCCGGAAACGACAGCGTGTGGAAGGGCACGTTGTCCTTGCCCATAAACTGCACATAGCGGACAGCGTCGGCGCCCTCATCGGTGCGCCACCAGCGCCGCCAGGCGGCATCGGGCTTGCCTTGGGCGTCGGTCCATTCCTTGGCGCAGGCGATGTATGCGATGGGCGCGTCGAACCAGACATAGAAGACCTTGCCCTCCATCCCCGGCCAGTCCTCCGTGCCCCTTTTGACCGGCACGCCCCAATCGAGGTCCCGCGTGATGCCCCGGTCTTGCAACCCGTCGCCATCGTGCAGCCATTTCTTGGCAATGGAGGTCGTCAGGATCGGCCAGTCCTTCTGACTGTCGATCCATGCGTCGAGATCGTCCTTGAGCGCTGATTGACGCAGATAAAGATGCCGCGTCTCGCGCACTTCGAGGTCGTTGGAGCCCGAGATCGCCGAGCGCGGGTTGATCAGATCGGTCGGATTGAGCTGGATGGTGCAGTTCTCGCATTGGTCCCCGCGGGCTTTGTCATAGCCGCAATTGGGGCACGTCCCCTCAATGTAGCGGTCGGGCAGGAAGCGCCGATCCGCATTCGAATAGACCTGGAGCTCGGTCACTTCTTCGATCAGCCCATGCTCGGCGAGCCGCCCGGCGAAGTGCTGGGTCAGCGCCTGGTTCTGCGGGCTCGAGGAGCGGCCGAAATGGTCGAATGACAGGCGAAAGCCTTTGGCAAGGCCCGCCTGCACCTCGTGCATCTGGGCGCAATATTCGGCCACGGGTATCCCGGCCTTGGCGGCGGCCAGCTCGGCGGGTGTGCCATGCTCATCCGTCCCGCACAGAAACATGACCTCGTGGCCGCGCGCCCGTGCGAAACGGGCATAAAGGTCGGCTGGCAATTGCGAGCCGACGAGGTTCCCCAGATGCTTGATCCCATTGATGTAGGGGATCGCCGAAGTGATGAGGATACGCGCCATGGATGCCTTGCTTTGCTGGGTCGATGGGCCATCAGGGTCCGGCCGCGTGCCTACAAGATGGGGCCGACGGGGGCCAGAGGCAGGTTTAGTCGTCCGCCGCGCGCGCCCGATCCCGCTCGCGGCCCGCAAGGCGCCCGATCGTGAACGAGGTGCGCGGCGTCCAGACATAACGGGTCCGCGCCTCGGGGCTCGCGCGCACCAGCATCCGGTAAAGCCCAAAGACGACGAGCCCGGCATGGGCCACCGCGATCATCGCAAAAAGTGCGGCAGGTCCGAACCGGTCCATCAGCACCGAGGCGAGCGTCGGCGCGGCGATGGCACCGACGGCGTAAAAGAACATGAGCGCGGCAGAGAGCTCGATCCGTTGGTCGGACGTGGCAAAGTCATGCGCGTGGGAGGCCGAGACCGAGAAGATCGGAAAGCTGACAAGCCCAAAGAGCATGGCGTTGAGAAAGACGAGCGCCTGGATGCTGCCGCCGAGCAACACCGTCGCGATGCAAGAGCCGATCGAGGCGACCGAGAGCCAGATCAGGACCCAGCGCCGGTCGTATCTGTCGGCAAGCCAGCCGACCGGGTATTGCGCGAGCGCGCCGCCCAAGACCCAGGCCGCCAGGAACCATGCGATTTGGTCGACCGAGAGGCCAACCCCCTGCCCATAGATCGGCGAGACCATGCGGAAGGCAGCCGCCGAGACTGCCGCGACGATGACCCCGGCGACCGCGAGCGGCGAGAGCGCCAGCGCCAAGCCGGGCTTTAACCGCGGCGCGTCAGGCGTCGCCGGTGGCGGCACGCGGGTCAGCGTCAGCGGCATGAGCGCGGCACAGCAGAGGAGTGCTAGGATGTTGTAAGAGACGTAGGAGGCGGGTTCGAGCACCGAGATCATGAGCTGTGCCACGAGCTGCGCCCCCATATCGGCGACGCGATAGGTGCCCATGATGCGGCCGCGATTTGCGTTATCGGCCTTGGCGTTGAGCCAGCTCTCGATGACCGTATAGCAACCCGCGATGCAGAGCCCGGTTGCCACGCGCATCAGCGCCCAGGCGGTTGGGTCGATCAGCAGCATATGCGCCAAGAGGCCCATCGCGCCAAGCGCGGTGAAGGCGGCAAAGGCGCGGGTATGGCCGATCGCCCCCATGAGCCGCGGCGCCCACCAGCAGCCGATGAAAAAGCCCACGAAATGGGCCGAGCCGAGATAGCCGATCTGCGCGTTGCTAAAGCCGAGGGCGAGGCCGGAGATGGCATCGAGCGGGCCGACACCGCCGGAAGAGAGCTGCAGCAGGATGACCGATAGGAAGAGAGCGGCAAAGGAGATCAGAAGGGACATCGGTCCGGGCGTGGGTCAGGTGACCCTGCTATTCCCTATCCTATCCACATCTGCACGCCCAAAGACGACCCCACCGCGTCGCCTCTAGTTCAACGCGCGGATTGCGGCGCGAATACGCAGGTCGATTTGGTCGGCGACGAGGTTGGCATAGCCCGTGGCGCCGAATTCGGCACGGGAAATGCTGCCGGTCAGGAGGATCGCCAACTCGTCCAGCACATCGGGATCGGAGTCTGGCGGGCGCAAGAAGCGCGCGCGCAGTTGGACGGGGCGGGTGACCCCGCGCACTGTCAGGTTCCCGTCCATAACAGCCCCAGCCCCATCGGACCGGGTGCGGGTGGAGGCAAAGCTGATCGTTGGATAGCGGTTGATATCAAGCACACTGGCGCCCCGCAGGGCCTGCGTCGCCAGCACCACGCCTGCGCGCGCCCGGCGCGCATCAAGGGCAACGCGCGCCTCTGTTCGGGTCACGTCCCTGAAATCAATGAGGATATCGGCCTCGGAGACCGGGATCTCGCCGTTAAAGCTGTCGCCAAGGATTTGATAGGTAAAGCCGATCTCGGACCCGGCGGGGTCGAGCGCATAGCGTCTCAGTTCCGCCGACGATGGGGCTCCCGCACAGAGCAAGAGTGCAAGCGTGACGACGACGCGAACGACTGCGAGGGACGGGGTGGATGCGATGGGCATGGCACTCTGCGGCGTACGCACGTTTAGGTAAGTCGCAGTCTGCGCAGGTCCTGTCACAGCTGCGTCATAGAGGGTTTGCGGACTCGGACGCCGGTGTTTGTGACGCTGAAAGCCGCAGGGTCCAGCGCCGGTCCGGGCCACGCGCGGCGCCGAGCATCCACTCCGCCGGTGGCGCGGCCCGGTCGCGCAGACGCGCCAGGCGCCAGTTGAGCGCCCGCGCGCTCCCATGGGCCGGATCGAGACGCCAGCGGCTCTCGATCCCCGCCGCACCGCCCTCCCCCGCGCTGAGGATCAGGCCCAACGGCGCCGCACGGCCCGCGCCACAGCCCGTCTCCGCCGCAAGGTGCAGCCGCCGCACCGGCGTAAGCGCCGGCGGCTCGGGCAAGTCGGCAACAACGAGCGGCACCGCGCCTGCGCGCAACGCCTCCTCCATCGCCCAAAGCAGATCCTCGCTCCGACGTGGATGGACGAGGATCAGCCGACCCGGATCGAGCCACTCTGTCACGCCCTCGCCATTGAGCCGCTCCGCGCCCCAGGCCGGCGCGATCCAAAGGACAGGGCCCGGTCGCGCCGCCGCCACCGCCAGCGCCAGCACCCGCCGCGCCCGGCCGCAAAGCTCGTGCACCCGGCCGAGCGCCAGCGCCATCTCACCGGCCACCGGTAGCGCCGCACGGCTCGCATGGCGCGCGCGATGAAGCAGGGGGTGCTGCGCAACTTGCATTGGACATCCCTAACATGTTCTTCTTATGTTCTCAAGTCCGATCCACCCAAAAACGCCTGTCCCGCACCTGCGCCCCCGGCCGCGTCCGCAAGCGCCCCCTGCCACCTCCCGCACCTGCGCCCCCTGCCACGTCCCACACCTGCGCCCCCTGCCAGGTCCCGCACCTGCGCCCCCTGCCAGGTCCCGCACCTGCGCCCCATGCCAGGTCCCACACCTGCGCCCCCCTGCCACCTCCCGCACCTGCGCCCCCTGCAACGTCTTGCCCAAGTCAGCCCCTCTCAAACGCCCCGCCCCAACGCCTACAGCGCACCCCGTCCGCCCACTGCGCCGACCGGCCACGTGCGGTCGTCCAAGCCCTGCCGTCTTCAACACGGTGACTGTCGCGACATCGCAGCGCCGTCCCCTTCCGGCCGTCTCTGGACTGCGCCAATGCCCGCAAACGGCACCGCTTCCGCCCGCCCGTGCCCCCGCCGGCCGCGCGCCCGCCGCCCGCGCTCCCCTGCGCCCGCGCTCCCCTGCGCCCGCGCTCCACTGCGCCCGCGCTCCCCTGCGCCCGCGCTCCCCTGCGCCCGCGCTCCCCTGCGCCCTTGCTCCCCTGCGCCCTTGCTCCTGCCCACCGGTGCGATAGGAAAAGCGGGCCGCCTGCCCGCCCCTGCGCTGCGGCCCCACGACACGGCAAAGGCAGACCTATGCGCACACGCACCCTCGGCAGCAGCGACCTTGAAGTCACCGAATTCTGCCTCGGCACCATGACCTTCGGCACCCAAACCGCAGAGCCCGAGGCCCATGCCCAGATCGAGCGCGCGCTTGACGCCGGCATCAACTTTCTCGACACCGCCGAGATGTATCCCGTGAATCCAGTCACGGCCGAGAGTGTCGGCACGACCGAAACCATCCTCGGCAATTGGCTCGGCGGCGCAGGCAAAAGGCATCGGGGCGAGATGGTTATCGCCACCAAAATCACCGGCGCCAATCCCGGCTTTTGCCGCCAAGGCCGCGGCATCGACGCCGAGACGATCAAAGAGGCGGTCGAGGGCTCGCTCCGGCGTCTCCAGACAGACGTCATCGACCTCTATCAGCTCCACTGGCCCAATCGCGGCTCCTACCATTTCCGGCAATACTGGCACTTCGACCCCTCGCGACAGGACCGAGCCGCCACCGAGGCCAATCTGCGCGAGGTCCTCACCGCGATGACCGAGCTGCGCGACGCCGGAAAGGTCCGCCACTTTGGGCTCTCGAACGAAAGCGCATGGGGCACGGCGCTCTGGTTGCGCTATGCCGACGAGATGGACGCGCCGCGCATGGTCTCGATCCAGAACGAATACTCGCTCCTGTGCCGCCTCTTCGATACCGATCTTGCCGAGCTTTGCGTCAACGAAGAGGTGGACCTTTTGGCCTATTCCCCGCTCGCGGCGGGCCTGCTTACCAACAAATATGCCGGCGGCGCCATGCCGCCCGGCTCGCGGGCCACTCTCAATGGCGGGCTGCATGGACGGATGAACAACCGCTCGCACGCGGCAACGGCCCATTATGTCGAGGTCGCCGAGCGGCACGGGCTGAGCCCCATTGCGTTGGCGCTCGCGTTCTGCACGACACGGCCCTTCATGGGCTCCATCATCTTTGGGGCGACACGGCTGGAACAGCTCGACGAGATTCTCGCAACGCTCGATACGACGCTGCCCGAAACCGCACTTGAAGAGATCAACGAAACCCACCGGCTGAACCCGATGCCGTTTTGAGCGCGGCCCTTGGAGAGACGTCATGCGCTATGCCCTTATCTTCGCCTGCGCGGCGGTGCTCCTCGGCTGTCAAAGCGAGCCGGACATCGTTCTCGCGCCCGGGGCGAGCACCCCGGACGCATTCCGCGCGGCCGAAGCCGCCTGCGCCGAGGCGGGCGGGACGTTCGGCCCGCCCCCTGGGGGCGGCAACGTGCAGATTTGCACACGCACGCCCGCAGACGCCAACACGCCCTGCAGCACGGCGCTCGACTGCGAAGGCGCCTGTCTCGCCCGCTCGCGGACCTGCTCTCCCATCGTGCCGCTCCTGGGCTGCAACGATGTGATCCTGTCAAACGGGGTCGAAGCGAATGTGTGCGTGAATTGAGGGCGTTGGGTTCGATCCAAGCAGGATGCTCCCCGCCGGATGATCCACGCAGGATGCAGGCCGCGAGGCGCGTAGGACCCGACCTTTTTCGCAACGTGACACAGAGATCTCCGGTCCGAAATCAGGCCGGCTCGCGCGCGTGTCGCGGCGCCCCAGAGCCCTGACCTGCGCACCCCGGCACGGCACCAGGCCGATGGGCCGCCCGCCCAGGGCCGTCCCATACCCACGGTATGGCGCTGTGTTGACCTGACCTCCGAACTCGGCTGGGGAAGGAACGCGGCCGGACAAAAACGCGATAGCTCCGCTGAGCGAGCGCCCACCCACGGGCCAGCGCTAACACGGCTCCGCGCTTTGTTCGAACGTCGCCGTCGATCTGAGGGTTTGGGCCGCTTCTGCGTTTTGGTCCGGCGCCGCCGCGCGCCCTAGCCCACCCTTGAGCGCAGTTCCTTTGCAAGCTTGTCAAAGATCGCGCTGTTGGCCGCCAGGATCGCGCCCGTCTCAAAGACCGCCCGCCCCGGGTAAAGCGGCTCGACAAAGCCGCCCGCCTCGCGCACCAGGATCATCCCCGCAGCGACGTCCCAGGGGTGCACCTCGCGCTCCCAAAACCCGTCGAACCGGCCCGCGGCCACATAGGCCAGATCGAGCGCGGCGGCGCCCCAGCGCCGCACGCCCGCGCATTGCGGCATCAGCCCGGAGAGATCGTGCAGCATCGCCGGCAGCGTCTTTTTCGCCGCAAAGGGGATGCCCGTGGCAAAGACGCAGTCGAGCATTGCCCCCCGCCCCGAGACGCGCAAGCGCGACTCGTTCAGCCACGCGCCCTGGCCCTTCTCGGCCATGAAAAGCTCGTCCTTTGGCGCGTCATAGACGACACCGGCCACGATCTCTCCCTTATGCTCAAGCGCGATCGACACGCCCCAATGGGGCATGCCGTGGAGATAGTTCGTGGTCCCGTCCAACGGGTCGACGATCCAGCGGCGGGTCGGGTCCTTGCCCTCGATCTCGCCGCCCTCCTCGGCGAGCCAGCCATAGTTCGGCCGGGCGCTGAGCAGCTCCTGTTTCAGGATCGCCTCTGCGGCGAGATCAGCGCGGCTGACAAAGTCACCCGGCCCCTTAGAGGACACCTGCAGCTGTTCGACTTCGCGGAAATCCTTGACGAGGCTCCGCCCGGCCTTGCGCGCCGCCTTGACCATGACGTTGAGATTGGCGCTGCCCTGCATGGCGCACTCCGCGGTTGATCGGTGAAGGGCGCGCAGTACACGGCCCCGCCCGGCGCGGCAAGCGCAGCCGGCCTGGCACAGGCGGGCCGCTCCACGCTATGCGGCGCGCATCCCCTCCGGGATGTCGTGGGCAAGCCGCAGCACATGAGCCATGAAAGGCTTTTCGACGTCTGCGCTCCGCACCGCCGCGTAGAGCCGCTTGACCACGCCCCGCTCGGTCAGCGGCCGGATCGCGATGTCGCCGCGGCGCCGCTCCTCCCGCACGACCCAGTCCGGCAGGACGGCCACGCCGCGCCCCGACGCAACCAAAAGCAGGATGACCGCCGTCAGCTCCACCTGGCGGATGGATCGGGGCTCGACCTTGGCCGGGCTCAATAGCTCGGTAAAGACATCGAGCCGGGCCCGGTCGACAGGATAGGTGATCAGCATCTCGCTACGCAGGTCCGCCGCGTCGATCCAGGGCTTTTCGGCGAGGGGATGCGCGGCCGCGCAGACAAAAACCGGCGCATAGTCAAAGAGCGGCACGAAGGTGACCCCCGGCAGATCCTCGGGATCGGAAGAAATCACCATGTCGACCTCTTCGCGGTCGAGCGCCGGCATCGCGTCAAAGGCAAGACCCGGCCGGATGTCGATATCCACATCGGCCCAGTCCTGACGGAAGGCTTCGAGCACCGGAAACAGCCATTCGAAACAGGCGTGACACTCAATGGCGATGTGAAGCCGCCCGGTCTTGCCCGCGCGCAGGGCAGAGAACTCGTCCGTCAGCGCCTCGACCTCGGGCAAGATCCGCTCGGCCGCCCGCAGCATGCGCTGCCCCGCCGCCGAGAGCTTAAGCGGCTTGGTGCGGCGCACAAAAAGCTCGCAGCCCGTCTGATCTTCGAGGTTTTTGACCTGATGCGACAGCGCCGATTGCGTCATGTTCAAGAGATCAGCCGCGCGCGCGAGGCCGCCGGCTTCGTGAATGGCACGGATCGTCCGTAGGTGGCGGAGCTCAATATGCATCGAACTTCATAAACATCCTGACGAAGATGACATTGCTTCACATCCCCGCCTAGCCTAGGCCGATCTGCGACACAACAAGGTCTGTTCGCGCCATGTCCCTTTCGAGTTCTGCCCCAAGTGCCCCGACGACGCCCAGCGTCTCGTTTGAGTTCTTCCCGCCGAGATCGGTCGAGGCATCGTTTCGCCTCTTCGACACGGTGCAGACGCTCGCGCCCTTAGCCCCGCGTTTCGTGTCGGTGACCTATGGCGCGGGCGGGACAACGCGACGCCTGACGCACGAAGCCGTGGAAGCCCTCGTCAAGACAACCGATCTTCGGGTTGCCGCGCATCTCACCTGCGTCGACGCGACCCGCGAAGAGACGCTCGCCATCGCCGGCGCCTATGCCGAGGCCGGCGTGCGCGAGATCGTTGCGCTGCGGGGCGACCCGCCCAAGGGCACCAACGGATTTCGGCCACATCCGGAGGGCTTTGCCGATACCTGCGAGCTGATCTCAGCGCTACGCGATGTGGGCGACTTTATCATCCGCGTTGGCGCATATCCCGATCCACATCCCGATGCACGTACGCCCATGGGCGATGTCGACTGGCTCCGTCGCAAGATCGACGCGGGCGCGGATTCAGCCATTACGCAGTTCTTTTTCGAGGCGGAGACGTTCGTGCGCTTCCGCGATGCGTGCGCCAAGGCCGGGATCGACGCGCCGATCCTGCCGGGCATCCTGCCCATCGAAAACTGGAAGAACGCCCGGCGCTTCGCGGCCCGCTGTGGTGCCCATGTCCCCGCCTGGCTCGACGAAGCGTTCGAGAAGGCCGAACGGGACGGCCGGTCGGAGCTTTTGGCAACCGCGCTGGCGACCGAGCTCTGTAGCGATCTGATGGACGAGGGGGTGGATCACCTCCACTTCTACACACTCAACAAGCCGGGCCTGACGCGGGAGATCTGCCACGCGCTCGGGCTGACGCCGGAGATGCAGCTTGAGAAGGTGGCCTGAGAAGCGCACCTTCCGACATTAACCCAATGTTAAGAAAAGAAAAAACCTTCCCCGTGGGGAAGGTTTACGTGTAAGGTGACTTCCCCTGCGATTGGAGCGCTCTACTGAGACGGCCTGGATCGAAGCGCGAAGCCGTGCCAGCGCCGTCCCGTGGGTTGGCGCTGCAACAGTCGATCTGAGCACTTTATCCCGGCCAAACTCCTCCCCGATCTGAGCTAAGCGCTAACGGAGACAAAGCGCCGACCCGTGGGGACGGGACGGCGCTGGCACGGCGGCCTTCGGCCTTTGCTCCGTGCCGGGGTGCAAAGCTCAAACGCCAGTTTTGAAGATTACGGCAATCCCAAAAGACGCTCTACGCCAGCGACCCGTCGATCCCCTTACAGGCCTCGACCAGCCCCTTCACCGCGTCGACCGATTTGTCGAACATCGCCTGCTCGTCCTTGCCGAGCTTGATGTCGACCACCTTCTCGATGCCGTTCTTGCCCACGATCGTCGGCACGCCGACATACATGCCCTTTAACCCAAACTCCCCATCGCAATAGGCCGCACAGGGCAGCAATCGGCGCTGGTCTCGCAGATAGGATTCCGCCATTTCAATCGCCGAGGTCGCGGGCGCGTAGAATGCCGATCCGGTCTTCAAGAGCCCCACGATCTCGGCCCCGCCATCCCGTGTCCGCTGTACGATCGCGTCGAGCTTTTCCTGCGTCGTCCAGCCCATCTCGACGAGATCCGGCAGAGGGATCCCGGCCACGGTCGAATAGCGGACGAGCGGCACCATCGTATCGCCATGTCCGCCGAGGACAAAGGCCGTGACATCGCGCATGGAGACGTCAAACTCGAGGCTGAGGAAATGGCGAAAACGCGCGCTGTCGAGCACGCCCGCCATGCCGACGACCTTGGCGTGCGGCAGGCCAGAGAACTCGCGCAGGGCCCAGACCATCGCGTCGAGCGGATTGGTGATGCAGATCACGAAGGCATCCGGCGCATGGTCGCGAATGCCCTCGCCCACTGCCTTCATGACCTTAAGGTTGATGCCGAGGAGGTCATCCCGGCTCATCCCGGGCTTGCGCGGCACGCCCGCCGTCACGATGCAGACATCTGCGCCGGCGATATCGGCATAATCCTGGGTTCCCTTCATCGCGGCGTCGAACCCCTCGGACGGGCCGCTCTCGGCAATGTCCAGCGCCTTGCCCTGGGGGATGCCTTCGGCGATGTCGAACATCACGACATCTCCGAGCTCCTTCATCGCGGCGAGATGGGCGAGCGTGCCACCGATCTGACCGGCGCCGATCAGGGCGATCTTGGGTCTGGCCATGGAAGTTGTCCCTCGAATTATGGCTGTCTTTCGGCCCCGAGCCGTAGCTTCTGCCCCCGCCAAGGGCAAGATTTCCCCCGCGTGGCAGAAGGCAGCAGGTCTTGAGCGCCGCGTGAGCAGCCCTTTGTTTCGCGCGCTTTCAATAGCTTGGCGGGCATGCCAGGGTGCGCGCGACGCGCCAAGGAGCCCCGCCATGCCCGACCCGACCGTCTTTGCCTTGGGGCTGCTCGCTGCGATCTGGGCGGGGATCTCCAAGGGCGGCTTTGGCTCGGGCGCGGCCTTCGCCTCGGGGCTGTTGCTGGCTCTGGTGGTCGATCCGGCCAAGGCACTCGGCATCATGCTGCCGCTTCTGATGCTGATCGACGCGCTGACGATCCGCTCGTTCTGGGGGCTGTGGCACCGCCGCTCGGCACTCGCACTCATCTTGGGCGGCGTGCCAGGGGTCGGGCTCGGTGTGTTGCTGTTTGCGGTCGCCAATGACGACGTGCTGCGGCTCCTGATCGCCGCTGTGGCGCTTGGGTTTGTCGCGTGGCAACTCGCCGGCCAGTTCAACATGATCCGCGTGCGCCGGGCCCCGTTCCGCTGGGCGCCCGGGCTCGCAACGGGCGTCTTCGCCGGCTTTACGAGCTTTATCAGCCATGCCGGCGGACCGCCCGTCGCCGTCTTCCTTCTGGCGCAGGGTCTCGCCAAGACGACCTATCAGGCGACGACCGTCATTACATTCGCCGTCGTCAACGTTATCAAATCCGTGCCCTATGCGACGATGGGGTTCTTCACCTTGGAGACGCTGACCTTGGGCCTCTGGCTCGCCCCCGCCGCCGCCCTAGGGACTTGGATCGGCATCAAGGCGCATCACAGGGTGCCCGAGCGGCTCTTCTTTGGGCTGACCTATGCGTTGCTGACGGTCACCGGGTGCAAGCTCGTCTGGGACGCGGTGACCTGAGCCCCCTGGCCGAAGCGCCAAACGAAAGAAGCCGGACCCGCACGCATGCACGGCCCGGCCTGCTTCAACGCCGCACTTTCTGTCAGAGCTTCTGGCCGAGCGCCGGTTCCAAATCCTCGGCGAGCGCCTCATAGGCGCGACCGGACGCGACGAGACACATCATGCCATTGGGCATCGTGACCGTGATCGTCCACGTCCCCGTCTCCTCGGACGCGTAGACCTCCATCACCGTATTGTTCGAGCCGAGCCCCATGCTTTGCCGGCTCTCGCCATAGCCGTTGGCCAGCCGTTCGACGATCAAATCGCGCTCACCGCAGGTGCGCGCGTGCTGCGCCTCGACGCTTGCCGCCGCCAACACCACAAACCCGAAGACCAGAAATGCAAATTCCTTCATCACCGTCGTCCTTTCCAATTGGAGCGGCGGGCCCCCGTGGCGCGGCCGCGCGTGGATCGTCGGTTTGCTCCGCCGCCCGGGCCGGGCGGATCGGTCCTGTCGCGGTCCGACGCGTTGACTGGCCGGTACGGTCTCAGCGAAGCGCTGAGAATCGGTTAACCGAGGGACCGTTGGCGCCAGGGCTGTGCCGCAACGGCCGGCAAGGGCGGGGCACGACGCACAATTATTACGAATTGCTGCAACGCGGCATTATCTTTCTTGCGCGCGCCCGCACGTTCTGGTCTGTCGCGATTTGACGAAAGACGGAGAGAATCATGGCTCGCCCTGCCCGCCCCTACCGTTCGGTGCTCTATATTCCCGCCTCGAAGGAACGCGCCCTGGAAAAGGCCAAGGGTCTGCAGGCCGACGCGATCATCTTCGACCTCGAAGACGCCGTAGCGGTGGAGGAAAAGGCGCGCGCCCGCAGCCTCCTGGCCGAGACGCTAAACGCTGGCGGCTACGGCGCGCGCGCGCTCCTTTCGCGGATCAACGGGATGGAAACCGAATGGGGCGCCGAGGACCTCGCCGCGCTGATGGAAACCGGGCCGCACGCGATCCTGTTGCCCAAAGTCGAGACCGGGGCCGACGTGGCCGCGGTCGCAGCACGGCTCGACGCCCATGAAAGCTGCGCCCGGACCGAGATCTGGGCGATGATGGAGACGCCGCGCGGCATCCTCAACGCAGCGGAGATCGCGCGCGCCCCGCGCATGCGCGGCTTTGTGATGGGCACAAACGACCTTGCCAAGGACCTCGACGCCCGCTTCCGGGCGGACCGGCTGCCGCTGCAAATGGCGCTGCAGACCTGCGTGCTTGCCGCCCGCGTCGAAGGGATTGCCTGTATCGACGGCGTTTACAACGCGTTCCGCGACGAGGCGGGCCTGCGCGCCGAATGCGAGCAAGGGCGCGATCTCGGCATGGACGGCAAGACGCTGATCCACCCTGCGCAGCTCGACATCGCCAACGCGGTCTTTGCGCCAACGGAGGACGAGCTTGTCCTCGCCCGCCGCCAAATCGCCGCTTTCGAGGAGGCACGGTCCCGCGGGGAAGGCGTGGCGGTGGTCGACGGGCGCATCGTCGAGAACCTCCATGTCGACACCGCGCGCTCGCTCATCGCCAAGGCTGACGCGATCCGCGCGCTCGCGCCGAGGGAAGCGGCCGCGTGAGCCTTCTCGGCTGGCTATTGCTGGCCGGCGGCTTGGCACTTTGGTCGGCCGCGCATTTGCTGCGCCGCGTGCGGCCGGATCTGCGCGCGCGCCTGGGCGACGCGGCAAATCCCAAGGACCCCTCGAAGGGGATCTTTGCCGTAGCTATCGTCGCTGCACTCCTCATGATGATCTACGGGTATCAGTGGACGCCCTTTATCACGGTGTGGTTTCCGCCCGTCTGGACAGTCCATGTCACCAACCTCTTGATGGTGCTCGCGCTCTACCTCTATGGCGCTGGCGCAACGAAGATCCGCGTTGCGCAGCGCATCCGCCATCCGCAGCTGATTGCCTTTAAAACCTGGGCGCTGGCGCATCTCTTGGTCAATGGCGATCTCGCGTCGCTTGTCCTCTTCGGCGGCCTACTCGCCTGGGCCGTGGTGGAGGTCGTTCAAATCAACCGCGCCGAGGGCAAGACTTGGACTCCCCCGGCCTCGGCCGGGCCGGGGCGCGAGGTTGTCCATGCCGGGCTGACAGCGGCGCTCTTTGGCCTTGTCGCTTTCATTCACACCTGGCTCGGGGTCTATCCGTTTCCGAGCTGATGCCCTCGACGCCGCCCCATGGGGCCTTTCTCTCAAGATAGACCGGACCGATGCGTGCTTACCGATTTCTAACCGCCGATGACACGTCGGACTTTTGCCATAAGGTGAGCGCCGCCCTCGCCGCCGGGTGGGAGCTCTACGGCGATCCGACCTATGCCCACGACGCCACCTCTGGCGTTATGCGCTGTGGCCAGGCCGTCATCAAGGACATCCCCGGCACCGACTATTCCCCCGACCTGACCCTCGGAGACCTCTGAATGGCCAAGACCAATTCCGGCCGGTTCTTTGAGGATTACACCCTCGGCCAGACGATCACCCATGCTGTGCCGCGCACGCTCTCGGGCGGGGAGCGCGCGCTCTATCAAGCGCTCTACCCTGTGCGGCACGCGATGACGTCCTCGGACGCGTTCGCGCAATCCTGCGGGCTCGCCGAAGCGCCGCTCGACCCGCTGATCGTCTTTCACACGGTCTTTGGCAAAACCGTCCCCGATATCTCGCTGAACGCAGTCGCCAATCTCGGCTATGCCGAGGGGCGGTTCTTGGCGCCGGTTCTGCCCGGGGACACGCTTCGCGCGATGTCCGAAGTGATCGGGTTGAAGGAGAACTCCAACGGCAAATCGGGCGTCGTTTGGGTCCGGACGACCGGGGTCAATCAGAACGGCATGCCGGTCCTGTCCTATGTCCGGTGGGTGATGGTGCGAAAGCGCGACGTGGGGGCGGCGGCGCCAGAGACGGTGCTGCCCGACCTGCACCCGGTCGTGCGCCCGGAGGATCTTGTGCTCCCCGAGGGGCTCGACTTTACGGGCTACGACTTCGACCTTTCGGGCGAGCCCTATCGCTGGGGGGATTATGAGATCGGCGAGTTCATCGACCATGTGGACGGCTCGACGATCCAGGAAACCGAGCACATGCTCGCCACACGCCTCTGGCAGAACACGTCCCGGGTCCATTTCGATGCGAGCGTGCGCCCGGATGGACGGCTGCTGATCTATGGCGGGCATGTGATCAGCTTGGCGCATGCGCTGTCCTTCAACGGGCTGGCCAATGCGCAAATGATCGTTGGGATCAATGCCGGTGCCCACGCCAATCCGAGCTTTGCCGGCGACACGGTTCGGGCCTGGTCGGAGGTGCTCGACAAAGCTGCGACGCCGGCGCCGGGGGTCGGCGCGCTCAGGCTCCGGCTCGTCGCCGTGCGGACGGGGACGGATCCGTTTGTCCTGAGAGGCCCGGACGGCAAGTACCGGTCCGGCGTGCTTTTGGATCTCGATTATTGGGCGCTCCTGCCGACCTAGTCGCGTGGCGGCACGGCGGACGTGTCACGCCGGTTCGCACCCGACAGGCGTGCGACCAGCGCCCCCAGAAGGGCCGTCGGCAGAGAGGTCACGGACTTGCGCCTTTGCCGAAAGCACGGGTCTCGACTAGAGGTGAGGCATGTATCGCCTCGCCCTCACGTGCGTTCTCGGCATTGTGGCGCCTGCACCCGCTTTGGCCTGCGGGCTTGCTTTGGCCCTGCTCGTCGACATCTCCGGGTCGGTCGACCCGCGGGAATACCGAACGCAGATCGATGGCCTCGCAGCCGCACTCCGCGACCAGACGGTGACCGAAGCGCTGATCCGCCAGGAGGCTGCTGTGACCTTGATCCAGTGGACCGGCGCGAACCGGCAAGACATCTCAGTTCCTTGGGCGCGGATCACGACGGCGGCCGACCTTGAGCGTTTCGCGGCCGAGGTCGAAGCGGTCGAACGGCCTTGGGCGATGTTTGCGACGGCGATCGGCGAGGCGTTGAACGTGGCCGAGGCCGCGCTCGACGCCGCCCCCGCCTGCCGCCGCCAGGTGATCGACGTCTCCGGGGACGGCGCATCAAACGAGGGGATCGAACCGCGCCACGTCCGCGACCGCTTGGTGGCGCAAGGCGTCACCATCAACGCACTTGTGATCACAGGCAGCGAGCCCGAACTCGTCCCCTATTTCAAGGACCACATCATCGGCGGCCACGGCGCCTTTGCCATCGCGGCAGACGGTTATGCGGACTATCCCGAGCGGATTAGACGCAAGCTCATTCGAGAGACGGCCAGCGCAATGTCTGAGTGGGCGCCTCAGCAACACCGACGCGAAGTTGCCGCTTCAAGCATTTCAGAAAATCGGCGCCCCCACAGGGACTAGCGGAGACACTCGCGCAGAGACGGGCGCAGACATGAGCGCAGACGCGGGCGCAGACATGAGCGCAGACACGGGCTTCGAGCAAGACATCCGGGCCCGTGCCCACTGTGGTTTTGTGATCACGCGCTTTCGCGCCGTGATCACGTTTCTGGCGTTCGGGCCACGCCGCGCCAATTCACCGCGCCACTGTGACACGCGCGACCGTGACAAGCCGGTGAGATCAACTAGGAATATACGCGACGGCGTTGTGACAGCGGGGAAAGACCTATGGCTGACGTGAATCGGGGTAACCGCCCGCTCTCGCCCTTTATGATCGGGCCCTACTACAAGCCGCAGATCACGTCGGTCTCGTCGATCATGGTGCGGATCACCGGGATCGCCTCGCTCGGCTCGGCCTTTCTTGTGGTACTTTGGCTCCTGACGGCGGCAACCTCGCCTGCCGCGTTCGGCGTCGTCGACGGCGTGATGCGCAGCTTTGTGGGCGACCTGGTGATGTTCGCGCTCGCCTGGGCGCTTTGGTATCACATGCTCGGGCGATTGCGGCACTTGGTTTGGGATTTTGGACATTTCCTCGACATCCGCACTTCGGAACGGATGGGCATCGGCATGTTCGTTGGTGCTACGGTACTTGCGCTGTTGACGGCAATCTTGGTGTAAGGGGATCGGTATGGCGTTTCTCACCGACAGAAAGCGCGCCCGCGGATTGGGCTCGGCCCGCGCCGGGACGGAGCGCCACTGGCAGATGATGGTCAGCTCCATCGGCCTCGTGATCGTTGTCCCGATCTTCGTTGTGACCTTTGGGCTCGCCCTGGGACGTAGCCACGCGGACGTCGTCGCCTACTTCTCCCATCCGTTTCCGGCGATTGCGACCGCCCTCGCGCTGACCGTCGGCATCCTCCACTTCATGCACGAGGCACACGAAGCGATCGAGGATTACGTGCATGGCGCGGCGGGCAAGCTTGCCCGTGTCGGCGTCAGCGCACTCGCCTATGTGCTCATCGCAACGGCGCTCTTTGCCCTCGTCCGCCTCGCCCTCTGACCTATACCTTGCCCCTCAGCCACCTATGCGATGCGCTGTCCAAAGCGCGCTGAGCCAAACGGGAGCAGCAGATGACCGCCTATGAGATCACCCACCATACCTACGATGTCGTCGTCGTTGGCGCCGGCGGCTCTGGCCTGCGCGCAACTTTGGGGATGGCGGAGCAAGGGCTAAAGACGGCCTGCGTGACCAAGGTCTTTCCGACCCGGTCGCACACTGTGGCCGCGCAGGGCGGGATCGCAGCGAGCCTGGGCAATATGGGCCCAGACCATTGGCAATGGCATATGTACGATACCGTGAAGGGCTCGGACTGGCTCGGCGACACCGACGCGATGGAGTATCTCTCGCGCGAGGCGCCGAAAGCGGTTTACGAGCTGGAGCACTACGGCGTGCCGTTCAGCCGCACCGAGGACGGCAAGATCTACCAGCGCCCCTTTGGCGGGCACACGACGCAGTTTGGCGAAGGCCCTCCGGTGCAGCGGACCTGCGCCGCGGCAGACCGGACGGGACACGCGATCCTGCATACGCTCTACGGCCAGTCGCTGAAACACGACGCGGAGTTCTATATCGAGTACTTCGCAACCGACCTGATCATGAGCGAGGATGGGCAGTGCCAGGGCGTGCTCGCTTGGCGGCTCGACGACGGCACGCTCCACGCGTTCAACGCCAAGATGACGGTGCTTGCGACGGGCGGCTACGGCCGGGCTTATTTCTCGGCGACCTCGGCGCATACCTGCACCGGAGACGGCGGCGGCATGGTCGCGCGACAGGGATTGCCTTTGCAGGACATGGAATTCGTTCAGTTCCATCCGACCGGCATCTACGGCGCGGGCTGCCTGATCACCGAAGGCGCACGCGGCGAGGGCGGGTATCTCACGAATTCCGAGGGCGAGCGCTTTATGGAGCGCTATGCGCCGACCTATAAGGATCTGGCGTCGCGCGACGTAGTCAGCCGCTGCATGACGATGGAGATCCGGGACGGGCGCGGTGTTGGCCCGCAGAAGGATCACATCCACCTGCACCTCAATCACCTGCCGCCCGAAACGCTCGCCGAGCGGCTGCCCGGCATCTCGGAAAGCGCACGCATCTTTGCAGGCGTCGACGTCACCAAGGAGCCGATCCCGGTGCTGCCCACGGTGCACTACAATATGGGCGGCATCCCCACGAATTATTGGGGCGAGGTGCTCGACCCGACCGAGCACGATCCCGACCGTATCTCACCGGGCCTGATGGCGGTGGGTGAAGCGGGCTGTGCCTCGGTTCACGGGGCAAACCGGCTCGGGTCGAACTCGCTCATCGACCTCGTGGTGTTCGGTCGTGCAGCGGCGATCAAGGCGGGCGAGGTCGTCGACGCCAACGCGTCCAACCCCCGGCTGAACCAGGCGAGCCTCGACCGCGCGCTGGACCGCTTCGACCGCACGCGCCACGCGCGCGGCGATACGGGCACAGCGGAGCTGCGGCTCGAGATGCAAAAGACCATGCAGGAGGACGCGGCCGTCTTTCGCACCGACGAGACGCTGGGAAATGGCGTCACGCGCATGTATGCCGTGGCCGATAAGCTGCCCGATGTGAAGGTGACGGACCGGTCGCTCATTTGGAACTCGGACCTTATGGAGACGTTCGAGCTCCAGAATTTGATGCCCAACGCGCTGGCCACCATCGTCTCGGCCGAAGCGCGCAAGGAGAGCCGCGGCGCGCACGCCCATGAGGATTATCCCGACCGCGATGACGCGAATTGGCGTGTGCACACCTTGGCGCGCGTCAACGGCAAGGTCGATCTTGACTACCGCCCCGTGCATCTCAACCCCTTGCTGGGCCACAACGAAGGCGGTATCGAACTCAAGAAGATCGCCCCAAAGGCGCGGGTCTACTAGGCGCGGGCCGAGACGTGACGGGGCGTTCAAGCGGATCAGCACCGGGGAGCCCCACCTATGACGTCTCTGCGATTGGCCGTTGCCGGCCTTGCCGCCCTCACCCTAGGTGCAACTGCTCCGGGCAGCGCTGCTGCGCAGCGCGTGTCGCCGCAGGCTGTCCTTGACGCCTGTATCCAAGGCTCGGGCTATGCGCCGGCCGTCATAGTGCGCTCGGTGGGCCGCGACCGTACCGGCCAGTTTGCGCGGCTCGAAGCTGGCGGAGACCTGAACGATGCGCAGGTTGCGGCGATCAATGCCTGCGCTGCGCGGCATGGCGGCAACCTTGGTATCGAGGCGCAGCGCGAGGCGGCGGCTGTACCCCGCACAGCACGCCTCTCAACCTCCGGTGGCGCGCATCGCGGCCAGTGGGACAGTGCACCAACGAATTTGCCGCCCTTGATCCCGCGCTCGGCCGGATGTCCGTCTTGGGCGCCAATCATTTACCGCGGCAACATGTACTGCCCTGTGCGATGACGCGCGTCGAAAGGTGGAAGAACGCGCTGCTTCATCGGCAAACGGTTTGGCGCGCGCTCGGCGGCATGGTCGCCCTGACCGGCTGTGTTGGCACGGGATTTCCGTTGACCGGGCAGCGGGCACAGGCCGAGCGGGTGGTCCTTCAGATCGTGGCGGATCGTGATCCGGTGATCGAGCCGGCGCCGGTCGCCAATTGCGTTGCACGCTTTGCTGCCCCCGAGCAGATCCCGCCGCTCGCCGCCGGGGGCGACGCGGCGATCGTGGCGCTCGATCTGGCGCTGCGGCGGTCGACGACGCAAGAGTGCCTCGCCGAAGCCGGCAGCCCGGATTTTTTCATCTGAGAGCGGCCCGAGCCGAGGTCAAGCGCCGCTTGGCAAAGCCCGGCACGGCTCACTTGTCCCAATGAGCACCGCCGCCCCTTGGATCAGCCAAATCCGCTGGCGCGCCAAGATCGCGCTGAAGCGTCCGCCGCTCGCGGTTTATCCCTGGATCGCCGCGAACCCCTATCAGCACTTGCTCTACCGGAGGTTTGACGGGCGCGTCCGCCCCGAACGCCTGCACACACTCCAAGAGTTGCGCATGTTCGGCACCTATAGCGGCAGGCGGCGAGGGGTGCTGCATCTCCACTGGGAACAGGCCTATGCCTGGGGCGAGCCGCCCGCCGCGCTGCTGAACCAGCGCTTCAAACGCCTGAAGAGTGAGCTCGCCCGATGGAAGGCCCGAGGCGGCCCGCTCGTCTGGACGCTGCACGACCCGTCCGCGCTCTTGCCGGGCGAAGAGACCCGCCTGCCGGAGATGCGGCGGCATGTCGGTGCACTGGCCGACCTCATCCATGTCCATTCGGCGGAGGCGCGGCGCTTTGCCGAAGAGAGGCTGGACCTCCCCAGAGACCGCATCGCCGTGATCGAGCACCCCTCCTACCTGCCCCTCTACCCGCCCGCCCTGGAGCGCAGCGGGCCGGGGGCTTCGGGCGCCCGTCTTCTGTGTTTCGGGGCGATCAAGCCCTACAAGAACTTTGACGAGCTCGGTCGTGCGCTCGACACGCTGCCCGAAGGCAGCTTTGCCTCGCTCCGGGTCTGTGGCGCCGTCTCATCGGGCGGAACGCCGCCGGCGGGGCCGATCCGGTCGGTGGGCGCGCTCAAACTCGATCTGCGCTGGATCGGGGAGGAGGAGGTCCCTGCGATTTTCGCGGCGGCGGACTTTCTCGTCTTGCCCTACCGCGAAACGTTGACCTCGGGTGCGGCGCTCCTTGCGATGGGCTTTGGCGTGCCGATCATCGCGCCCGATATCGGGAGCATGCGGGCCTCTGCCCCGCCCGAGAATGCGCCGCTCCTTTACGATCCCGCCCGCGAGAGCGGCCTTGCCGATGCGCTCTGCGCCGCGCGGGACATGTCGTCGCATGACTATGCCCGCCTTTCTACCGCCTGCCGCGGCCTGGCCGAAGCCCGGCATCCAGATTTCATCTCTCAGAGACTTCTCGCCACATTGCAGGACCGGGTGCAGCTCTAGTTCATGGGCGCAACACGCTCCGACGGAGACCGATATGGTACAGTTCACGCTACCGAAGAACTCGACAATCCGCACCGGCAAGACCTGGCCCAAGCCCGAAGGCGCCACCAATGTCCGCAAGTTCCTGATCTACCGCTGGAACCCGGATGATGGAGAGAATCCGCGGGTCGACACCTATTTTGTCGATATGGACACGTGCGGGCCGATGGTGCTCGACGCGCTTATCAAGATCAAAAACGAGATCGACCCGACGCTGACCTTCCGCCGCTCCTGCCGCGAGGGGATCTGCGGCTCTTGCGCGATGAATATCGGCGGCACGAACACACTGGCCTGCATTCGCGGGATGGACGAGGTCAAGGGCGACATCAAGATCTACCCCCTGCCGCATATGCCGGTGGTCAAGGACCTCATTCCCGATCTCACCCATTTCTACGCCCAGCATGCCTCCATCATGCCGTGGCTGGAGACGAAGACGCGGACGCCGGAGCACGAGTGGAAGCAATCCATCGACGACCGCAAGAAGCTCGATGGGCTTTATGAATGCGTGATGTGCGCCTGCTGCTCGACATCGTGTCCAAGCTATTGGTGGAACGGCGACAAGTATCTTGGGCCGGCGGCGCTGTTGCATGCCTATCGTTGGATCATTGACAGCCGAGACGAGGCGACGCCGGAGCGGCTCGACGATCTTGAGGACCCGTTCAAGCTCTACCGGTGCCACACGATCATGAACTGCGCCAAGACCTGTCCAAAGGGGCTTAACCCGGCCAAGGCGATCAGCCAGATCAAGGGGATGCTCGTCGAGCGGCAAGTCTGACCTGGGCCCGCGGGGGCGGCGGGTGTCGCCCGCTGCAGCGACAGGTGCCCTGACCCCGCGCGCCGGATGGGCGGTTCGTCGGATCGGCCTATCTCTGGCGCATGTTCATCATCGTTGCGCTCATGGTCGTCTTCGTCTTGGTGCTGCTCTCGGGGCTGCGGCGAAGCGCGGCGTGCCGCTGGCGCGAGG
This sequence comes from Pseudomonadota bacterium, assembly GCA_038745585.1. Lineage (GTDB taxonomy): Bacteria > Pseudomonadota > Alphaproteobacteria > Rhodobacterales > Rhodobacteraceae > HLUCCA09. Next base: position 262,143 of record JBCDLH010000003.1, on the reverse strand, counting down.
ACAGAAGCGTCGACGTCGAGGGCCTGAGTTACTGGCGCTGCCATGTCTGCAACGCGACCGACAAGACCGTAAAGGGCCGCCCGCCGGGAGCGTGTCGCGCCCCGCGGCGTTGAGGCGGCCAGAGCATGGGCGGAGATCGGCCCGGGGCTTGCCTGCCCACGACGGAGCTTTTGAACGCCATTGACGCCAGAACCGCGCGCCCACGGGGCGGCGATGGCGGGGCGGCGATGGCGGGGCGGGGCGGGACGGGGCGAATTATCGCGTCGAAGCCGGGCTCTGATGCGTGCGCCGCACGCCCGGGGCTGCACCGGACGCCGTGCGGCTGACCCTATACCGGGTTGAGCGGCGTACGCCCTTCCAAGACGGCGCGAGCATTGGCGACGGCCATCCGCCCCATGGCCTCGCGCACTTCGAGCGCTGCGGTTCCGAGATGCGGCAGGAGTACGACGTTCTCCATCGCCTTAAGCGCCTCGGGCACTTTGGGTTCGAACTCGTAGACATCGAGCCCCGCGCCCGCGATCTGACCCGCCTCGAGCGCTGCGATCAGCGCAGCCTCGTCGACCACGTCGCCCCGCGCGATGTTCACCAAATGCGCCGTCGGTTTCATATGGGCGAGCGCCGAGGCACCGATGAGATGTTTGGTGGCGGGTGTGGCCGGCACCGCGAGCACGACAACGTCGGCAACCGCCATGACTTCGCCCAGGCTCACCAATTGCTTGGACGGCACGCCCGGATCGTCGACGGGCGAGCGATTATAAAACACGACCTCCATGCCAAAGCCTGCATGGGCGCGTTTCGCGATGGCCTTGCCGATCCGGCCCATCCCGACGATGCCGAGCGTTTTGCCCGACATGTGCAGGCCGAGCATCTGCGTCGGCTGCCAGCCCGTCCAGGCACCCGCGCGCACCAGCCGCTCGCCTTCGCCCGCCCGGCGGCAGGTCATCAGCATGAGCGTCAGCGCGATATCGGCGGTGGCATCGGTCACGGCGCCGGGCGTGTTCGTCACGATGAGCCCTGCGGCCCGAGCGGCCTCAGCGTCGATGTGATTATAGCCGACGCCAAAGTTCGCGAGCACCCTCGCGCGAAATGGCCCGCCGGCAAAGGACGCGGCCCCGTAGGCGTCGCCCAGGGTTGGGATCACTGCGTCGTAGGCGTGCAATGCGGCCGTCGCCGCCTCTTGGGTGAGCGGCGCCTCATCGGATTTGACCGTGACATCGGCAAAGGCGTGGGCCTCGGCAATGACCGTTTCGGGCAACGCACGCGAGATGAACAATGTGTGGCTCAATGCAGCCTCTCCCCTTCCGTCACCGCTTGGTCCGGCCCGATCAGGACGATGCCGCCCGCCGCGTCCGAAACCCCGAGGACCAGAACCTCGGAGAGAAATGGCCCGATCTGGCGGGGCGGAAAGTTCACCACCGCGAGGACTTGCCGGTCGATCAGCGTCTCGGGCGTGTAATGCGCCGTGATCTGGGCCGAGCTCTTTTTGACGCCGATCTCGGGCCCGAAATCGATGCGGAGCTTGTAGGCCGGCTTGCGCGCCTCGGGAAAGGCCTCGGCGGCGACGACCCGGCCGACGCGGATATCGACCTTGAGAAAGTCGTCGTAGCTGATCGTGTCGCTCATGCGCCGAGTTCCCGCGAGCGCGCGGCCGCGGCGGCGACGGTGCGGCGCATGAGGTCAGGCAGGTCGGGCATCAGGACGTCGAGCCCGGCTGCCGTCGTCCCCTTGGGCGAGGTGACGTTGACGCGAAGCTGCGCGGCACTCTCCTCGGAGCCGTCGAGGAGCGCGCCGGCACCGGCGACCGTGGCCCGTGCGAGCGTCATGGCGAGATCGGGCGCAAGGCCCTCGGCCACGCCTGCCGCGGCCATCGCCTCGACCAGGTGAAAGACATAGGCGGGGCCAGACCCCGAAAGGCCCGTCACGGCGTCCATCTGGCTCTCGCTGTCGAGGCGGACGGTCTGCCCGACCGCGGCGAGAAGCGCCTCGGCCAGCGCCAGCCCAGCGTCGCCCGCCGCATCGTTGGCAACGAGCGCGGTGATGCCGCGGCCGACCGCGGCAGGTGTGTTGGGCATGGCGCGCACGACGGGCGTACCCGCGCCGAAAGCAGCCTCATACGCCGCGAGGCCGACGCCTGCCGCAACCGAGAGGACGAGCGTGGCGCCACCGCCGAGCTGGGCGAACTGCGGCAAGGCGGCCGCCATCACCTGCGGCTTGACGGCCACGAGGAGGACGGCCGGACGCTCCGGCACGGCGCCGCCCAGGGCGACACCCGTGCCTTTGAGCCAGTCCGACGGGGCGGGATCGATCACATGCACGGCAGCGGCGGCAAGGCCCTGCGCAAGCCAACCCTCCAACATCGCCGAGCCCATCTTGCCGCAGCCGAGGAGCACGAGCCCCTGCGCGGCAACATGGGCCAACTGGGGGGATCCTACCCCACCATTCGCTTTATCCATTGCACGCCCTCCGTTGCGGCGCGACGCTAGGGGGGCGTTGAGGCAGGTGCAATCAGATCGTTGGGGCGGGGACGCCGTTGCGGCGTGGGGACGCCGCCCTCGCCAAGCGCGGTGGGACGCGCCGTTAGCGGGCAGTCCGAGGAAGAGAGCGTTCGAGCCGCACAGACCGCGTTAGGCCGCGCGCAAGCGTTCCAGTTCGAAGGCGGTCAGGCGCGGGATATTCATCGGCCCGAACCCATCGGTGCCTTCGATATGGGGAAAGAGTCCGAGGAACATCTCGAACATATCCGGCTGGATCATGGCTTCAGGCTCCGGGCCGGGATGGTAGCTTTCGACTTCCATCCCGTTGGCCCGGATAACCTGCTGGCCATGAAATGCCAGGTGAAACACACGCACCGGGCTGACGGGGGTGAGCTGTATCGTCTGATCGCCATCAATAAAGCCACGCGCGGGCGCGAAGGCTTCGGCCGTTCCGATCAGGGCCCGACATCCGGGCGAGCGATAGAGCACGCGGGCCCGCGGCCCAAGAACAAGATCTGGAGCGGGACGCCCCAGACCGAACGCATCGGCGGCAAGACGGGTGAGGCTGCCAGCCTCGCCACCTGCACCATCACCGCGATCGGGATAGACGGTCATTGCGCCGACCCACAGGAGGGGTTGCGGTCCGGCGGTGACCGTCTCGACCATCGTGCCCGGCAACAGATCCTCGACCGCCACGGGACCGTCGGCGGTTGCGATCAGAGTGCCGCGCGCGAGAGCCGCGAACGCATCTTCAAACACAGGGGTTGCGGGAGCGACGCGGGTAAAAGTCTCGACATCTCCGTTAGGCGCCAGCGCCGCCACTTCATAGCGGCGGGTGAGAAGCTCTGCCCCCCGGTCGCCCGCACGCGCGGGGAAGCGTCCGGCGATACGGGCCGAGCCGTATCGGGGTGCCACCGCAAAAGCGGAAGGGTGAGATGTCAACATGCGTCCGATCCTCGCGAACCGGTCACACCTGCTTGGCCCCCACCGATGCAGATGGACGCCCCTACCGTGGGCCGAAGGACACACTCTGTCAAAGAATTGGCGAAATTGTCGAACTCTGGCGGGGAATGGCCACGCTCCGTGGCGCACTGTTTCCGGTGCACGACCCAGTTGAGCCACAATTGCCGTGCTGTTGGGGAATCGGCGATGGACGGACGCCAACGGGCGCTTTGGCGGCTGCGAACGGCGCTCCGTCAGGCGCTTTTGCGGAGCGAGCTTGCGGCTCTTCGGGCAGCGGCGCGCTTCGGACGCGTCCGCCGCGCCCAGGGCAAGGGTGTCTCGAGGCGCGCAGCGCTCTGAATGGCGCTGCGGATAAAACGTTTCGGGGCTTTGCCGGCCATGTCCGCGTCCTTTCCCAGGGGCTTGGGTAGGGCTAGCAACGCATTACGGCAGAGTTGGGGCCGCTCTGCACCGATGTCACAGACGAATGGCGGCGATCAGACGGCCGTAATCGGCCTCTTTGCGGTGCACCGCGCGGCGGTATGAGTAGAACCGATCCGCGTCGAGATAGGTACAGTGGCGCGTCCACTCGGCGTGGCCGACCCCCGCGGCACGGAGCCGGTGAACGCCGTAGCCAGGTAAGTCGAATGTCCGCCGATCCCCTTGACCATGGGCGAAAAAGCGTTCGTTTTCTGCGTCTTCGGCGAGGAAGTCGGCAACAAATTCGGGACCGACTTCGTAGGCCGCCTGGCTGATCGTGGGCCCGACCACGGCCGCGATCGCATGGCGCCTTGCGCCCAGCGCCTCCATCGCCGCGAGCGTCGCCTCCAGCACGCCGGCTCGCGCCCCGCGCCAGCCTGCATGGGCCGCCCCGATCACGCCTGCATCCTGGTCGGCAAAAAGCACGGGCTGGCAATCGGCCGTCAGCACCGTCAACGCGAGCCCGGGCGTCGCCGTCACGAGCGCATCCGCCTTTTCGTGGCCGACCTCGGCGCCCGACGTGACCGCAACAACGCGCGCAGAGTGGACCTGATGGACACCGAGAAGCGCGCCCGCTGGGACGGCCATGGCCTCGGCCACGCGGCCCCGGTTGATCGCGACGGCCTCATCCTGATCCGAGGAGCCGCGACCGCAATTCAGCCCCGAGAAGATCCCCGACGACGCCCCGCCCCGCCGCGTGAAAAAGCCGTGGCGGAGGGGGGCGAGCGCATCGGATGTCAGGATCTCGAGCGTCATGGGCGGTCCTTCAGGCACGGCGGTTGGGACGTGCGGCGTCGGCGAGCGGCGGCGTCTGCGGTGCGGGGACGAGGCCCGCCGGGGCGGGGGCATCCGGCGCGGTCAGGGCCGCCACCTTAAAGACCGTCCCCATCTGATCGGGCGCGGTCAAGCGTCGAAATGCAGCCTCGTGCGCGGCGCGCTGTGTGGCGTTGGCGATCCCGCGGGCCAATGCGTCGGACCGGGCGGCGATGCCGAGTGCCCCGAGCCATGCGCCCTGCGGCGCCGGCCCCCAAGCCGCGGCACCGGCTGCGCGCGCCGCGCGTGCGATGGCTTCGAAATCGACATGGGCCGTCAGGTCGGACGTGCCCGGGGCGGCGAGCGGGTCGGCCCTCTCATGCGCCCGAACCGCTTGGAATGTGTCACCCCGCGCGCGCCAGCCGCCATAGTCGATGAGGAATGCGCAGCCGCCCCTGTGCGACAGGCGCCGGGCGATTTCGGTGACACTCGCAGGGAGGGCGGGGCAAAGCTCGACGATGTCGCCCGGTGCCGTATCGGCCAGCCGATGGTCGAGCGCGGCAATCGGTGCGGGCGGGCTGAGCGCAAAGGCAAAGCCGGCGCTGTGGTGCGTGATCATGACTTCGCGCCACCCCTGCGCATCGCGGCGAAACTGCCGTATCGGGAGCGCGTCGAAAAATTCGTTGGCGACGAGAAAGAGCGGCCGGTTCTCGGGAAGGTCCGCGACATCGTTGTGCCACTGGGTGCTCGCAGGAAGGCGCTCGGCCTGGGCGGCGCGCAAGGTGGGCGAGCGTTCGACCAGGTGCACCCGTGCTGCCGCGGCAAAGCCCGGCACGGTGCGGGTCGCGCGCAGCAAGTCGGCCATCAGCGTGCCGCGTCCGGGCCCGAGTTCGGCCAGCGTGATCGGCTCGGGCGCGCCCTGGTCGAGCCAGGCCTGGGCGAGCGCGAGGCCCACCAGCTCACCGAACATCTGCGAGATCTCGGGCGCGGTCGTGAAGTCCCCCGCCGCGCCCAGCGGATCGCGCGTGGTGTAGTAGCCGTGGGTCGGATCGAGGAGGCATTCGGCCATGTACTCCGCCAGCGTGAGCGGGCCCGTCGCAGCAATCCGCCGGGCTAGCCGCTGTGCCAGTGGCGCGGTCTCAGGTTGCGGCGGCATGGCGCGCACGGCGGACGGCATAGGCGACGAGCCCCAGCCCGAGCAAAAGCATAGGCAGGCTCAGAAGCTGGCCCATTGTGACCCCGATTAGGCCGGCGCCAATGACAAAGCCGTTCGGGTTGGCGTCGGTGATGAATTGCGCATCGGCCTGGCGAAAGAACTCGACCACAAACCGCCCGCCACCATAGCCCGCGAAAAAGAGCCCCGCGATCAGGCCCGGCGTCTTAAAGCCGCCCCGCCGCAGGGCGAGCCAAAGGAGAAGGGCGCCGAGGAGCGCCCCTTCGAGCACGGCTTCATAGAGCTGTGATGGGTGCCGGGGGACCTGCAGCGGATCGGTCGGAAAGACAAAGGCCCAGGGCCCGTCCCATGGACGGCCCCAGAGCTCGGCATTGATGAAATTCGCACAGCGTCCGAGGAAGAGCCCAGCAGGCGCCGCAATCGCAAGGCAATCGGCGGCCTTGAGTTTGTCGATCCCGTTGCGCGCACAAAAGATCCACACCGCGATCACGACGCCGAGGAGCCCGCCGTGAAACGCCATGCCGCCCTGCCAGATCATCGGGATTTCAAGCGGGTTCTGGAGATAGTAGACGGGCCGATAGAAGAGGACAAAGCCGAGGCGACCACCCAGGATGATGCCGAGGATCACCCAAGTCAGCAATTCCTCGACCTGCGCGGGCCGCATCGGTGCGCCCCCCGCGGGCCAGAGCGCGGGCCGCTGGACGAGGACGACGATCAAACGCCAGCCGATCACGATCCCAACGATGTAGGCCAGCGCGTACCAGCGCAGGGCGAGCGTCATTCCAAAGACCGTGACCGAGAAGAGATCGGGGCCGATATCGGGAAAAGGGAGCGTTGCCGTCATGCTTTGCGTGATCCCTCCCGCCCATAGCCTGCGCGTTTCCGCCGGATGGGGGCCGGCGCGCTTTGCCCGCTTGTCGCGGCTCCGCTGCGTCGAAGTCAACCTTGAGCCACCCCGCCGCGCGACCCATATACCGGACACGTGTAATGACGGAGTGCCCAATGCAAAGCCGCAACAAAATCCTCGACGACGTCTCACAATTGATGACGAACGCGATGGGCGTGGCCCAGGGCGCGCGCGAAGAGGCCGAAAACGCTATGAAGTCGATCCTCGACCGGTGGCTGGCCGACCGCGACTTTGTCACACGCGAAGAATTTGATGCCGCGCGCGCCATGGCGCAGAAGGCGCGGGAAGAGAACGAGGCCCTCAAGGCGCGCCTCGATGCGTTGGAGGCCAAAAGCGGGAAGGCGTGACGCGCCCGTTCTCGGTCCAGTACGCGGTCGAGCGACCGCGGCGCTGGGTCGGCGCGGCACCTAGTACGGACGGCAATGCTGGTAAACGGGCATCAACCCTCCGGTGGGTCGGCGCTCAGACTGTCTGCCAGCGTTCCGTCCCAGACCTGCATGCCCCAATGCCGCAGGCGCAGGTCGGGCGCGACCCACACCGTCCCGCCCAGTGCACGCCACCGCCGGCAGAATAGGATGTCCTCCGAAATCCGGTGACCGTTCGCCAGAATCCGCTGCTCGAAGAACGCATAACGGCGGTGGAACGCCCCTTCGACCTCCTGCAGATAGGCGATCTCAGGCAAGCGCTCGGCCATGGCCCGAAAGACCTCGGCCCGGATCAGCATGAACCCCGCCCCCACACCGTCAACCGCCAAGAGCTTTCGTTCGCGGTTGTAGGGCATCGGACCGTCACCGGCCTCTTGCAATAGGACGGCAAACGCGCTGCCCTCCTCTTTTCGCGGGTAGACGCCAGCGACCAACGGCACATCTGCGGCGAGAAGCCGTGCGACATCTTCGGGCTTAAACTCCAGATCGGCATCCAAGAGCAGCAGGTGGGTGAAGCCGCCCTCCAAGCAGGCCTGGGCGAGCCGGTCGCGCCCGGTCGTCACGAACGCGTCCTGCACGATGTGGACAGCATGGCCCACGCCCCAAACGCCGAGTTGACCGGTCAGGGTGGCAAGCGATTGCGCGAATGGCGCAGTGATGTGCCCAAAGGTGTGTGTCCCGATGAGCAAACGGAAATCGGCGGGGCGGAATTGCACGGGTCGGTCTCCGTTCGGCCAAAGCAGGGAGCCCCGAGCGGCTGTTCTGTGCCGGACCTGCACAAAACGCTGCCCGAGGCATTTGGCATGGGGCATGGGGCAAACGGCAGAGCTACGAGCGGAAACGGCTGGGCACAAGACGCGGGTCGCGTGTGGGAGGTGCCGGGCGCAGAGCGGTTCGGCGGCATGCCGGCCGGCCAAGGCCAGATCTCGGCGCGGAGGCAGGGCGATCGGCGCCGGAACCAGAGTGGGGCGGCTCGTGCGTCGGGCGGATATATTTCGCGCGATGCCCCACATTTTGTGGCCCACTCAAGGATTGTCACAAAAATACTTCTTTACACCCAGCCATGCAAACACCACCATATCTCGTAAGGGCCGCGGGCTGCTCCGCCGGACCTTGAGCAGGCACCCAGCCCTAGGTGCCGCGGGGCAAGGCGACCGAAAGTGTCGAACCCGCGCGCGGCCAGGGCCAACAGCGAAGAGGCCGGGCATGTCGCTTTCCGAACATTTTCATACGGAAGACTTACACCCCATCGATATCGTGGAGGAGCTCGCCGAGCACCACGCGTGGGAGTTTGACCGGATCGGCGACGATCAGATCGCAATGTCGGTTGAGGGCCAATGGCGGACCTATTCGATCACCCTTGCGTGGTCGTCCTACGACGAGACGCTGCGCCTGATCTGCACCTTTGAGATGGAGCCGCCCGAAGGCCGTTTGCCAGCGCTTTACGAGGCGCTGAACGCCACAAACGACAATTGCTGGGCCGGTGCCTTTACCTATTGGGCCGATCAGCGGCTGATGACCTATCGCTATGGCCTTGTGATGGCTGGCGGGCAGATGCCCTGCCCCGACCAAATCGACCGGCTGATCGGGACGGCCGTCGCTGCCGCCGAACGCTACTACCCTGCGTTTCAGCTCGTCGTCTGGGGCGAGCGGAGCACCGACGACGCGCTGCAGGTGGCCATCGCAGAGGCATACGGTACGGCCTGACGCATCTTGGCGGGCGGGCGGCGGCCCGCGCGGTCTGATCTGGTCTGCGGTCTGATCTGCGCATGAGCAATTTGGGCTGCGATCACCCCGCTCTATTCCGAACGAAAGGTGGCGCGCCATCGGCACCGCGGGTGTGAGACGACGGCTGCGCGTTCATCGGACAGATCCGCCGGAGCTTTGCACCGAGGCACAGCGCCTTGCCTGCATGGCGCCGTTGCGGCGTTTTCTCGCCCGGGCTCGGCAGCGCTTCAGCGCGGCGTTCATCTGAAGCGGAGCGAAAGCCGGCTTGGCTTTGCAAACGCGCGGACGCGCAAAGGCGGCAGCGGCCGCCTATCACGCTGCGCGGCCGGATCTGCAGCCCCCACGCGTGCTCGAAACGACGGAGGGATCGTCGCAAAGCTGCGGGGGCGTTGGACGATGGACGGCGCACGCGGCTGCGCGGAGCACCGCAATCCCGCCCAACGCCGACACGCGCGCGCGCGCGGATCACATCCCTACGCCACCGCCGCCTTGGGAAACCGTGCCGCGGCCCGGTCGAGCCGTACGACCCCTTCGGCGATCTCCGCGTCCCCGATAATCAGCGCAGGAAGGAGCCGGACGACGTTGTCCGCGGCAGGAACGGTCAAGATCTCTTCGGCATACCCCGCCTGGACCACCTCCCCCGCAGGAACCCGGCATTTCAACCCAAGCATCAGCCCCGCGCCCCGCACCTCCTCGAACACATCCGGGTGTCCGGCGACGAGCCCTTCGAGGCTCTGGCGCAACAATCCGGACTTGCGACATACCTCTTCGAGAAACCCCGGTGCGGTCACTGTCTCGAGCACCGCGAGCCCCACCGCACAGCCAAGCGGGTTGCCGCCATAGGTGGAGCCGTGCGTGCCCGCCGTCATGCCCATTGCCGCGCGTTCGGTCGCAAGGACGGCGCCGAGGGGAAAGCCGCCGCCGATCCCCTTGGCCACCATCATGATGTCGGGCGCGATCCCGGCCCATTCATGGGCAAAGAGGCGCCCCGTCCGCCCCATCCCGCATTGGACTTCGTCGAAAATGAGGAGCACGCCCGCCGCATCGCAGTCCTGCCGCAACGCTTTCAGATCGTTGTCTGGCACCGGCCGAATGCCGCCCTCGCCCTGCACCGGCTCGATGATAACGGCCGCAAGCTCCGGATCGGCCAGGGCTGCCTGGAGCGCCGCGTGATCGCCGAAGGGGAGCTGGACAAAGCCCGGCAGGAGCGGGCCGAACCCCTCTGTCATCTTTGCCGAGCCCGCCGCGGCAATCGCCGCAGAGGAACGGCCGTGAAAGCTGCCCTCGAAGGCCGCGATCTTCACGCGCTCCGGGCGGCCCTGCGCATGCCAGTATTTGCGCGCCATCTTGACAGCTAGCTCCATCGACTCCGTTCCGGAATTGGTGAAGAAGACCGTATCGGCGAAGGTCTCTTCGACGAGCCGTGCGCCCAGCGCCTCCTGCTCGGGAACGGTGTAGAGGTTGGAGACATGCCAAAGGCGCGCGGCCTGCGCGCTCAACACCGCGACAAGCTTCGGATGCGCGTGCCCCAGCGCGTTGACAGCAATCCCGGCCGCGAAGTCAAGAAATCGGCGCCCATCGCGCTCGACGAGCCAGGCCCCTTCGCCCCGCTCAAAGGCGAGCGGAACGCGATTATAAGTCGGCAAGAGCGGCGCAATCATCGGTCTCGTCCTCGGAGCTGGGGCCAATTCGGCGTAATGTAAAGAAGGTTGGAACGGGTCGGAAGAGCACGTGAAGCCCTCCGGCCCAGATGGGCCGGTTGGGGCTATGCGCCGCGTCTGAGGGCTTTCCGTTCCATTCGCTGCCGATACGCGACTGAACGGAGCCCGTAAAGCCCTCGCCTGCGGCGCGCTCCGGACCGGACGGTCGCCTCCGCGCCCGCAGGGCGCTTGGCCCAACGCAGAGAGACGCGGCAGCGTCGATCGGAGGCGGGAGCGCCCCCTTGCTCAGGATTTCAGCCGGTAGCCCGAGCGGAACCAGGACCAGGCGAGCCAGAGGACGAGGACGGTCGAAACGGTACAGATTGCGAGCCCAAGCCAGGGCGAGCTGTCCGACGCGCCGAGAACGCCAAACCGGAGCCCGTCGATCAGGTAGAAAACCGGATTGATGTGCAACAGGGCATACATCCAGCCCGGCACGGCCTCAACCGAGTAGAATGTGCCCGAGAGAAAGGACAACGGCGTGACGATAAAGTTCGTGATGGTCGCTGTCTGGTCGAACTTCGTCGCGTAAATCCCTGTCAGAACACCCAAACCGCCGAGAAACGTGCCGCCGAGCACGAGAAACGCGAGCACCCAAAGCGGATATGCAAGCCCTGTGCCCACAAAGACGACCATCGCCGCGACCAGCGGCACTCCGACGAAGAGCGCGCGTGCCACGCCGCCGACAACATAGCCCGCAACCAACTCACCCGCATTGAGCGGCGGCATCAGCGTGTCGACGATGTTGCCTTGGACCTTTGCGATGACAAGGGAGGATGACGTGTTGGCAAAGCTCTGCTGGATGACCGTCATCATCAAGAGGCCCGCTGCCAGAAAGTGCAGGAAGGGGACGCCCAGAACGTCTGGCCGTGTGGGGCCGATGGCGAGCGCGAAGACCACGAGAAAGAGCGCGGCCGTCACCGCGGGCGCGAGGAGCGTTTGCTGCCAGATCCCGAGAAAGCGCTGACATTCGCGCCGCGCAAGCGTGGCCATGCCGAGCCAGTTTACCCGGCCAAAGCGACGCTGGCCCATTTTTTGGCCCGTGCTTAGGCCCGTACTTAGGCCAGCGCTTGGCCCGGCGCTGTGGCCAGCGCTTGGCCTGGCGCTTTGGCCAGCGTTTGGGCCCGTGCTGTGGCCAGCGCTTGGCCTGGCGCTTTGGCCAGCGTTTGGGCCCGTGCTGTGAGCCGTCTTGTCAGCCCGATCTCTGCGCCGGGCGTGCTCGGTCCCCACGGCGTCATGCGCCACACCGTGCCCCGTCGATGTCGTGTCCGTCACATGCGATCCTTCCCACTTGGCCGCGCGCGGTGTCGCTCTTGCTGCAAAAGCCCGCCGGCTCGCGCTGGGGCGGTTGTCTCGACCCGGCGACAAACCTAATATAAGCCCTTGGCGCGTCCAAGGCCGACGCCAAATTCCATGCCCCGCGCACCGCTGCCGCCTGACCGCGTCGTTAGGTTGACCATCGGAGCGCCCCGCCAAGAAAGTGAAAGCGATGTCCTGGACAGACGAACGCGTTGAGACCCTGAAGCGGATGTGGGGCGAGGGGCAAAGCGCCAGCCAGATTGCCAAGGAGTTGGGCGGCGTGACGCGCAACGCGGTCATTGGCAAGGTCCACCGGCTCGGCCTGTCGAATCGGAATGGTGGCGGCGGAGCAGAGACGGCACCGGGCAAAGCCGAGACGGCCGCCGACGCGCCCAAAGCGGCCGCGGCCGCGCAGGTCGACGTCGCCGAAGCGCCGAAGCCGGCGCCAGAGACGGCCGAGGAGGCACCTGCCCCCGCCCCGACGCCGCCGCGGCGTCAGATCATCCCCGCGGGCCAGCCGCTGCCGCCGCAGCCCTCGGCCAACGAGATCAGCCCCGAGGCTCTGGCCTCGGTGCGCGAGGTGGAGAAGTCGGCGCTGAAGCTCACGCTGATGGAGCTTACCGAGCGCACCTGCAAATGGCCGATCGGCGACCCGGCGACCGATGACTTTTGGTTTTGCGGCCTGCCGGTTCAACCTGGCAAACCCTATTGCGAGGCCCATGTCGGCGTCGCGTTCCAGCCGATGTCCGCCCGCCGCGACCGGAAACGCTGACCGGTATGCCGCGTTGCCCGGCGTGCCTCTGCGCGTGACGCGCATGCGCCGCGCCGAGGGCCTAGCGCAGCGTGCCGCAGCACCCTATACGCCCCCGCATGAGCCTGAACCCGCCCAGCCTCCGCCCGGACCTTGCCCGTGCCACCCTTGCGGATGCGCGGCGCGTGGGGCAACCGACCATCGGCATGGTCTCGCTTGGCTGTCCAAAGGCGCTGGTCGACAGCGAGCGCATCCTGACGCGGCTGCGCGCGGAGGGCTATGGCATCTCGCCGGACTATGCCGGCGCCGATGCGGTCATCGTCAATACCTGCGGGTTTCTCGACAGTGCCAAGGCCGAAAGCCTCGGCGCCATCGGTGAGGCACTGGCCGAGAACGGGCGCGTCATCGTCACCGGCTGCCTCGGCGCCGAGCCCGACTATATCACCGGCGCGCATCCGACCGTGCTCGCCGTCACCGGCCCGCACCAATATGAGCAGGTCCTCGATGCGGTGCATCAAGCGGTGCCGCCCGCGCCCGATCCGTTTATCGACCTGTTGCCCGCGCGCGGGATCTCTCTCACCCCAAGGCACTATTCTTATCTCAAGATTTCAGAAGGTTGCAACCATAAGTGCAAGTTTTGCATTATCCCTGACATGCGGGGCCGGCTCGCCTCGCGCCCGCATGCCGCGGTACTACGCGAGGCGGAGAAACTGGTCGAGGCCGGCGTGCGAGAGCTCCTCGTCATCAGCCAGGACACCTCCGCCTATGGGATTGACCGGAAGGCCGAAAAGCCCGCCGGCGAGGCTGCGATCACAGCGCTTGCCCGCGATCTCGGAGGCTTGGGCGCCTGGGTGCGTCTGCACTACGTCTATCCGTATCCCCATGTGCGCGAGCTGGTGCCGCTGATGGCGGAGGGGCAGATCCTGCCTTATCTCGACATCCCGTTTCAGCACGCCCACCCGGACACATTGCGCCGCATGGCGCGCCCCGCCGCCGCCGCACGCACGCTCGATGAGATCGGCGCCTGGCGCGCGATCTGCCCCGAGATCACGCTGCGCTCGACCTTCATCGTTGGCTATCCCGGCGAGACGGAGGCGGAATTTCAGACGCTGCTGGATTGGCTCGAAGAGGCGCAGCTCGACCGGGTCGGTTGCTTTCAATATGAAAACGTGGCCGGGGCGCGCTCCGCCGCCCTGCCCGACCACGTGCCAGAGCCGATCAAACAAGAGCGCTACGACCGCTTCATGGCGACAGCGCAACGGATCTCGGAAGCCAAACTCGCCGCAAAAGTCGGCACGCGGATGAACGTCCTCGTCGATCTCGTCGAGCCGGACGCGGCCACCTGCAGGACGCACGCCGACGCACCGGAGATCGACGGCCATCTCTACATTGACGAGGGGTTCGAAGGGCTGTCGCCTGGCGACATCGTCACCGTCGAGGTCGATGATGCCTCCGAATACGACCTTTGGGGCACGCGCGTCGGAGCGCCAGCGACGCCCGGCGCCTAATGCGGCTTGAGCTTGTGGAGCGCCGCCGCGTTGGGGCAAAAATCCGGCGCACGGGTTGACCCGCGCGGCCCGCCAGCCTGGCCGAGCCACTCGGCGCAGCGCCCGCCATGGGGGCAACCACGGCACACGTCGATCAACGTGGCAAAATCTGCGGCATCGAGACGGCCCTCCTCCATCGCGACGGAGAAGTTGAGGCCGATGCTCCGGCCGATCGAGCGGGTCAGCCAAAAGGCGAGATCGAGATCGCCCTGATGCGCGTCGAAGTCCTTCATCGCGCGCCCCCTGTGCCCGGCACGGCGGGCGTGTCTTGGACATCTAGAAGGGCGTTGAACTGCTGCGCATTGGCGCACGCCTCCGGCGCGGCGGGGGACGGGTGCGCGGGATCCATACGTTGCATCGCCATCCAAGCGGGACAGCCGCCCGCCCAGTCGCAACCGCGGCAGCGGTGCACGGTGTCGGCCCAATCCTGATGTGTGAGCCGCCCCTCCTCCAGAGCGGTTTGCAAGTCGAGCCCGACGGTTTTGGCCATATCGAGCGCGAGCCAGTAATGCAGGATCGGGTCGCCAAGCGGGGCGACGGGTGTGTTCTTCGGGTCTGCCGCATCCTGCGGCGCTTGCCCTTTGTGATCGAGCGGGCCGTCCATGGCATGCGCCTTTCCTCTGCTGCTGCATGCAAGCCTTGTGGCACGGGCGAGGTCGGGCCGGCCTTGATACAGGTCAAGCCTATTTTCGGGCTCAGGGGAGCGTGGCGGCCGTCCGGCGGACAACGGCGATCCGCTCGGCATTAGGGGGATGGGTGCCGAGAAACTGGTCGCCTGGATCGGGGATACGGTCAAAGAACGCAGCCCCTAGGAGCGGGTCATAGCCCGCGCGAGCGGCGATGATCGTGCCGAGTTCGTCGGCTTCGAGCTCAAATTCCTTGGCAAACCGGCGCGCGCCCACGGTCGCTCCGACCCGCGCGGCCTCGTTCACGGCGCGCGGACTGCGACCGGCGGCCTGCGCGAGACTGCCGAGCACCATCGCGCCGATCTGGGCGTTGGCCTCGGCGCGGGGAATGTGGCCGGCGATGTGATGGGCGGCTTCGTGGCCGAGGATGAAGGCGAGCTCATCCTGGTTGCGCGCATCGGCGATGAGCGCGAGGGTAAAGATCACCGCGGGGCGGCCATTGGCGTCGATGGTCTGGAACGCGTTTGCGGGCTGACCGCGGCGGTCATCGATGAAGATCTGAAAGTCGCAGTCAATGTCGGGCGCGCGGGCGCGGCACTCGCGCTCGGCCACCGGCTCGACCCGGTCGACAACGGTGACGAAGTTGCGCGCAGCGACGTCCGAGGCCGAGCGGGCCGCGGCCAGCTCTTCGGGCGGCAGCGGCGCCGCGGCACAGCCCGCAAGGCCGATCAACAGGGCAAAAACAAAGTGGGCGTTGCGCATTTGCGCTCCCTTGTTGGCGGCGCTGGGCCCGCAAGCGGCCATCCATCGACCGCCTCGACATATAGGACAGGGCGCGGCAGGGCGCGAGATCACCCCTACGTGAAGACATCGGCTTTGGTCGGATCGGCGGGGTGTTCGCGGCCGTTCATCCGCCTAAGTTCCGGCTATGGAGACAAAAGTGATCTACAACGCCGAGTGCCCGATCTGTTCGCGCGAGATCGAGGCCTATCGGCGCTATTCAGAGGCGCGCGACCTACCCTTGCGGTTTACCGGGCTGCAGGATGGCGCGGCAGCGGCGCACGGGCTGAGCGAGGAGGACGCAGCGCGGCGCCTTCACGTGGTACAAAATGGCGCGCTTCTCGCTGGCCTGCCGGCCTTTGTGGCGCTGTGGGAGGAGATGCCGCGGATGCGCTGGCTCGCGCGGCTGGTGTCGCTTCCGCTCATCCGACCCCTTGTGACTGTGCTCTACGAGCGCATCTTGGCGCCGCTTCTTTATGGCATGCATCGCAGGCGCGTGGCCCGGCGGGCCGTGCGCGGGTGACAGAGCTGCAGTGGGCGGCTAGCCTGCGCCCATGTTTACCATTGAGCACGAATTCGACGCCTCGGTCATCACACTGGTTGATGAGGGGCGTGCGCCGCTTGCCGAAGACGTGACGGTCACCGCTTTCGAGGATTGCGTGACGGTCGAACAACTCGATCCGCGCACCGACCGGGTGCAGAAGATCACTCTTTCCCTCGCACAGGTGCGGGATCTCCGCGCGGCGCTCGATCTGCCGGAAGGCGTTTACCGCTTGCGGCCGACGAAGGGGTAGGTTCGCCTGCAGAGCGTTCCGTTCGGTCAACCGCGCCGCCAGACCTGCCCCGAACTCCTTCGACCATGGCGGCCCTACGGCGACGACTGCGATCTATGGCCCTAGTTCCGGTCTGGGGAGGCGCGGCTTCGTTGAAAGGCGCGCCGAGACGTCTCTCGGGGGTCCTGGTCACCACCCGGATGCGGGGGCGGGCCGGCTAGGCGGCCCCGCGCGGGCGTGCGCTCGGCGGAGCAGCATCTCCCGAAGCAAGGTCGACCAGGCCATCATCCGCGTCGGATCTCGCCTTTTTGGGGCGCAGGCGCATGCTTGAGGTCGACGCATCTGGTTGATGCTTGCCAGCCGGGGGCACGTCACGATCATAGAGCGCCATGGCATCTTGGCGGTCGTGCTCGGTCGCAAGGCGCGAGCGCTCGCGCTTTGGGAATGACTTGTGATTGACCGAGGCATGTTCCCCAGCCGTGGGCCCGGATGCAGAGCGCGCAGTTCGCGCGGAGAGCTGTCCGCCGCTCGGCGCGCCGAGGTTAGACCGCTCGAGCGGCGCGCGGCGCTCCGCCGGCTCTTCTCCCATCGCATGGGATGACGGGCGGGCGAGCGGGACAAGATGCACCCGGTTCCGCCCGGCAGACTTTGCGGCGTAAACCGCCATATCCGCGCGTTTGAGGATGGTGGCAAAGCTTTCGCCCGGGGGCCAGAGCGCGAGCCCGATAGACACGGTCTGTGGCCGCCCTTCGACCATAAGCGAGTCTTCGACGGCCATGCGCAGGCGTTCGGCCACGCGCAAAGCAGCATCCTGGCCGAGCCCCGCGAGAAAGACGACGAATTCTTCGCCGCCGAACCGAGCCGCAAGGTCCGGCCGGCGCATCTGACGACGCAGCAGGCGGGCAAGATCGCGGAGGACCCGGTCGCCCACGTCATGCCCAAAAGCATCGTTGACGTTTTTGAAGTGATCGAGGTCCATCATCATAACGGCCCCGCGCTCGGCCTTGTCGTGCCGTTCAGCGAGGCTGCGCTCCAGCCCGCGTCGGTTGAGCAGGCCAGTCAGCGGATCACGATCGGCCAGTCTTTGCGCGGCGTCGACACGCGTTTCGGTCGTCCGCATGAGGCGGCTTGTCTGCGCCATCAGCCGTCCAACACTGTCGCGGTGGTGCTCCGGCAGGATTGCGGGCGCATCCTGCCCCGTCTCGAACGCGTCAAACGCTGCTTCGAGCTGGTGAACAGGCCGCATGACGGCGGCGAGGCCCAGGGCAAGACACAGAAAGGACAGGGCCATGGACCCAAGTAGAGCGGCGGGGGCGAGACCTTGAGGCACGACGCCGCCGAGCCACGCCACGAGAAAAGCCAACACCGGCCCCTGCCCGAAGAGCAGCGCCACGAGCACGGCCTTTGCCACAAAGGACCGAGGGAGAATCCAGTCGAGGAGCGCGTAGAGCCGCATCAGACCACCTTTCGATCTGAGACTGCCGCAAAAGCCCTAACATCGTCTTAACGCGCGTCCATCGTCGCCGGCGCAGTTGCACAGTTCAAACAGAAAAAGGGGCCGCCCCGGCGACCCCTTTTCCATTTCAATTCAATGGGATGGCTTACATCATGCCGCCCATGTCGGGCATGCCGCCGCCGGCCGGAGCGGCGCCCTTTTCCTCGGGCTTGTCGGCGACCATGGCCTCGGTCGTGATCAGCAGCGAGGCGACCGAGGCTGCATCCTCAAGGGCGGTGCGCACGACCTTTGCAGGGTCGATGACGCCGTACTTGAACATGTCGCCATACTCTTCGGTCTGTGCGTTAAAGCCAAAGGACGCGTCCTCGGATTCGCGGATCTTGCCCGCAACGACCGAGCCGTCGACGCCCGCATTCTCGGCGATCTGGCGCAGCGGCGCTTCGAGGGCGCGCTTGACGATCGCGATACCGGCGTTCTGGTCGGAGTTTTCACCCTTGAGATCACCGAGCGCCTTGACGCCCTGCACCAGAGCGACACCGCCGCCCACGACAACGCCTTCCTGAACAGCGGCGCGGGTGGCGTTGAGCGCGTCATCGACGCGGTCCTTGCGCTCTTTGACCTCTACCTCGGTCATGCCGCCAACGCGGATGACGGCGACGCCACCGGCGAGCTTGGCAACACGCTCCTGCAGCTTTTCGCGGTCGTAGTCGGAGGTCGTCTCTTCGATCTGCTGACGGATCTGCGTGACGCGGGCTTCGATCTCGGCCTTTTCGCCGTGACCGTCGACAATGGTCGTCTCGTCCTTGGAGATTTTGACCGTCTTGGCCGAGCCGAGCATGTCCATCGTGACCGATTCGAGCTTCATGCCGAGGTCTTCGGAGATGACCTGGCCGCCCGTGAGGATCGCGATGTCTTGCAGCATAGCCTTACGGCGGTCGCCGAAGCCCGGTGCCTTAACGGCAGCGATCTTTAGGCCGCCGCGCAGCTTGTTCACGACGAGCGTTGCAAGCGCCTCACCTTCGACATCCTCGGCGATTATGAGGAGCGGCTTCTGGCTCTGGATAACCTGCTCGAGGAGCGGGACCATCGGCTGGAGCGAGGAAAGCTTTTTCTCATGCAGGAGGATGATGGCGTCGTCGAGTTCGGCCAGCATCTTGTCGGGGTTGGTCACGAAGTAAGGCGAGAGGTAGCCGCGGTCGAACTGCATGCCTTCGACGACTTCGGTCTCGGTCTCGAGGCCTTTGTTCTCCTCGACAGTGATAACGCCTTCATTGCCGACCTTCTGCATCGCGTCTGCGATCTGACGGCCAATTTCGGCTTCGCCGTTGGCCGAGATCGTGCCGACCTGGGCGACCTCGTCGGAGCCTTCGACGGGACGGGCATGCGCCTTGATGTTCTCGATCACCTTTGCGACGGCGAGATCGACGCCCCGCTTGAGATCCATCGGGTTCATGCCGGCGGCGACCGATTTCATGCCTTCGCGGATGATCGCCTGGGCGAGGACCGTTGCGGTCGTGGTGCCGTCACCGGCCTCGTCATTGGTGCGGCTGGCCACTTCTTTGACCATCTGCGCGCCCATGTTTTCGAACTTGTCTTCAAGCTCGATCTCTTTGGCGACGGTCACACCGTCCTTCGTGATGCGCGGAGCACCGAAGGATTTCTCGAGGACCACGTTGCGGCCTTTCGGGCCGAGGGTCACTTTAACAGCGTCTGCAAGAATGTTGACACCCTTCAGCATTTTGTTGCGGGCGTCGGTCTCGAAACGGACTTCTTTTGCCATCTCGTATTACTCCTGATTGGATTTCGGGAACGGGATCACGGAGGGCTCGGGCCTTCAGGCCGCGGCGGCCGCAGCACTGTCCTCGATGATGCCGAGGATGTCGCTTTCCTTCATGATCAGCAGTTCCTTGCCGTCGACCGTGACCTCGGTGCCCGACCACTTGCCGAACAGGATCTTGTCGCCAGCCTTGACGTCCATCGCGATGCGCTCGCCGTCGTCGTCCTTGGCGCCAGCGCCGACTGCCACAACGATGCCCTCGGCGGGCTTTTCCTTGGCCGTGTCGGGGATGATAAGGCCGCCGGCTGTCTTCTCGTCGCTCTCGACACGCTCGACGAGCACACGGTCATGAAGCGGAGTAAAAGCCATGTCTGAGTCTCCTTGGCTCAGGTTGCATTTTTTGCTCGCCCAGCCCATCTCGATGGCACTGGCGAGCGATCCGGTGTCAGTCCGCGCCGCGGCCGTTCTTCGCGGTCCTGCCGGCGCTGTTGGCACTCGCACCGGTCGAGTGCTAACGCCGCGCATGTAGAAAACCACACGGCGTCTGTCAACGCCATTTCCATGGGTTTTCGATGCCCGGAGCGTCCTTTCGCGGATGGGAGCACCTCTGCAGCGAGAGCGCTGTTGCGGCGGGGGTGGCACAGTGCCGGCAGCCTGTGCGCAAACCGCTTGGCGCGGCGCCGCCGAGCGGGATACCACCCTCAGTGCAAGGCGCGACGGCGTCCGTTGCGGCGCAGACCGGAGCAGCCCAGAGCATGGCCGAGAGACCCCGCGTTCTCCTGCTGGCCGAAGAGGCCAACCCCGAATTCGTCAGCGTCCCGTTAATCGGCTTTTCCCTCGCCCATGCGCTTCGCGAGGTCGCCGACACTCATCTCGTCACGCAGATCCGAAACACGCCAGCGCTTGAACGGGCCGGCTACACCGCCGGCATCGACTATACGGCGATCGACACCGAAGACGTCGCCGCGCGTTGGACAGAATGGGCCTGGAGGCTGCGCCGAAAGGGCGGCAACTGGTCGCTCAACACGATGTTTGCAAGCGCGATCTACCCGATCTTTGAGCGGCGGGTCTGGGCGCGTTTCGGGCCGGAGATCCGCGCCGGGCGCTATGACGTGGTGCACCGGATCACGCCGGTCTCACCGGTCTTCGCCGGGTGCATGGCGCGGCACTGCGCGCGCGCCGGTGTGCCATTCGTGCTCGGTCCGCTGAACGGCGGGCTGAAATGGCCCCACGCTTTCCGCGCCGAGCGAGCGGCCGAGCGCGAGGGGCTTGGGCGGCTGCGACCGCTCTACCGGGCCAATCCAGGGTGGCGGCGGATGATTGCGCAGAGCTCCGCGATCCTCGCCGCGGCCGCCCATGTCGAGGCGGACCTGCCCGCTTCTGCGCGGGCCAAGACCATCCGCCTGCCCGAAAACGGCATCGACCGTGCGCGATTTCCCTGCGGTGCGGCCGAAGCGCGCCTCAGCCGCACCCCTGGCCCCGGGCCGACCCTGCGCGCTTGCTTTATCGGGCGGCTCGCCGCGGTCAAAGGCCTGGACCTCGGGATCGACGCCGGGGCCCCACTCTTGGCCGACGGGCGCATGACGCTCGACATTGTCGGCGAGGGCGAGATGCGCCCTCTACTGGAGGCGCAGGTGGCGCGGCTTGGGCTGGGCCATGCCGTGACCTTCCACGGCTGGTTGCCGCAGGCCGAGATTGCGCCCGCGCTCACGCACACCAACGTGCTGCTCTTCCCGTCGCTGAAAGACTTCGGCGGCGGCGCCGTGCTGGAGGCGATGGCGCTTGGGCTTGTCCCTGTCGTGCTCGACTATGGTGGGCCCGCAGAGCTGGTCACGCCGGCATGCGGCATCGCCGTCCCCATGACAGACCGCGCGGGCACGACCGTGGCGCTCCGCAATGCGCTGGAGCGGCTCGCCGCGGACAATACGGGGATCGCGGCGATGGCGCGCGCGGCGGTGGATCGGGTTGATCGCGCTTTCACGTGGCGTGCGAAGGCGGAGCAGATCGCAGAAGTCTACGCCTATGTCCGGGGCGCGCGGGCCACAAAGCCGGATTTCGCTTTTTCCAACGCGCCGGGCGGCTGAGCGAACCAAGCCCAGCGCGTTGCAGGAGCCGACATCAGCACGTCACCCCTTGCACGCCCCTCGCTGCCCAAACGCCCCCATGACAAGCCCGCAGCCGGGCTCTATACGTCCGCCGAAAGCGCAAACAGCAGGCCCATCCCCCATGACGATCCAAGTTTTCGGCCACAAGGCCCCCGATACCGATTCCACCGGCAGCCCCATCATCTGGGCGTGGTATCTCTCCGAGGTGCAAAACGCCCCGGCTGAGGCCAAGCTCCTGGGCGAGCCCAACACCGAGGCCGCCTTTGTCCTCGAGCGCTGGAACCTCGAAAAGCCGGTGATCGTCGACGATGTGGCCGCGGGCGACAAGGTCGTCATCGTCGACACGAACAACCCCGATGAACTCCCCGCCTCGATCGCCGACGCGGATATCATCGAGATCATCGACCACCACAAGCGGACCGGCGGGCTCCAGACCGCGGGCCCGATCAACGTGACCGTGCGCGCCGTCGCCTGCACCGCGACGATCCTGCACGACCTGATGGGCGATGCGGCAACGCGGATGCCCGCGAGCATCAAGGGCGCGATGCTCTCCTGCATCCTGTCAGACACGCTTGAGTTCCGCTCGCCCACGACGACCGATGCCGACAAGACCCTGGCAGAGGCGCTCGCCGCCGATCTCGGCATTGCCATCCCCGACTATGCCGCCGAGCTTTTTGCCGCCAAATCAGACGTCTCGGCTTTCTCCGATGCCGAGCTGATCCGGATGGATAGCAAGATCGGCGAGTTTGGTCCCCTCAAGATGCGGATCTCTGTCCTCGAGACGACGGCGCCCGAGATCCCCCTCGGCCGCAAAGCCGCGCTTATGGAGACGATGCAGTCTGTCTGCGGCGAGGACGGGGTCGACGAGGTCATGCTCTTTGTCGTCGATATCCTCCGCGAGGAGGCGACGCTGCTCATTCCCAACGAACGGGTTAAAGGCATCGCCGAGCGTAGTTTTGACGTGACGGTCGCGGGCGACGATGTCGTCCTGCCCGGGGTTATGAGCCGCAAAAAGCAGATCATCCCCAGCCTCAAAGTCTGAAAGCGGGCATCGGGAGGGGGTCCATGGTCGAAAAGGTCTGCCCCTTGGTGATCCGGTCGCGTGCAGCCGCTTTTGAGGTTCCCGCATTCCGCCACCCGCAAGCGGGTTGCCGATTGGTCAAGGGGACGATCCGAGCCGGGGAAGCACCCGACGCCGCCGCCGCCCGAGAGCTGCGAGAAGAGAGCGGATTGTCGGTCGTTGCACCCCCGCTGCCTTGGGGGACGCCCCCGATCGGTCTGGAGCGGACCCTGTGGCATGTCTTTCTCTGCGAGGTGCCGCCCACGCCCGACCGATGGACTCACTTTTGCAAAGATGACGGCGGCCACTGGTTCGAGTTCTTTTGGCACCCGCTATATGCTGGCTTGGACGCACGCTGGGCCGCGCCGTTTCATGGCATCTGGGACTTTGCGGCACCGCGCATTGGAGCGCTTCGATCCGACGCAGCCGGGCATGACGCGCTCGGGCATGATGCGCTTGGATTTCACGCGCCCGAATTTCGCGCGCCCGGATTCGACGCACCCGGACGCGCGACCCTGAGGAGACGCCGATGACACGCTTGATCGACAGCATTGCCGAGGTTGCGGCCGATTACGACGCGCTCTTTGTCGATGTCTGGGGCGTCCTCCATGACGGTGTGCGCGCCTTTCCAGACGCCTGTGCCGCCCTGTCGGGCTTTCGCAAGGGCGGCGGCCTCGTCATCCTTGTGACCAACTCGCCCCGCCCCCGCCTCGGCGTTGCCGAACAGCTCGCCAGCCTCGGCGTGTCCGAGACCGCCTATGACAGCATCGCGACCTCGGGAGACAGCGCCCGCCTCGCCCTCTACCACGGTGCGGTCGGGCACCGGGTCCACCATATCGGGCTGGAACAGCACGGCTTTTTCACCCCGCTCCACATCGATACAACGGCCGAGACGATTTCCATCGTACCGCTGACCGAGGCCGAGGGGCTCGTCGTGACGGGCCCGACCGATCCTCACGCACCGCCCTCGGCCCATGAAGGCGAGCTTCTCTACGGCAAGACGCGGGGCTGGAAGCTCCTCTGCGCCAATCCCGATCTCGTGGTCGACCGCGGCGGGCAGCGCGAGTATTGCGCCGGAGCCATCGCCGCGCTCTACACCGAGATGGGAGGCGAGAGCCTTTACTTCGGCAAGCCGCACCCGCCGATCTACGATCTTGCCCGCCGCCGCCTCGCCGATGCCGCACAAGGCCGCGTCATTGAAGACAGTCGGATCCTCGCCATTGGCGACGGCCCGGCGACCGACCTCAGAGGTGCGCTTGGCGAAGGCCTCGACACCGTCTTCATCACGGGCGGGCTCTGCGCGCAGGAGACCGGCACGGGCACCGCCCCGGCGGGCCAGCCCGACCTCGCCCGCGCCGTCAAAGTGCTCGACGCACAGCAAGTCGCGGCAACCTTCGCCCTCGGCTATCTCCGCTGATCGGAGGTCTCGGGACCCGGTAGTGGCGTGAAGACCTGCCCATCGCGTCGTCCGCGTTGACGGCGTCAAGAGGCCTTAAGCAACGAAGTTGCGGCCACTAAGCGTTTCAAACACGATTATTACTTTTGCGGATTGCAGCATTGCCGATCTTCGTCTACAACCTCGCCAGACCCGCTCCGCCCCTGCACTCAGCTCAGGACAGGACCATGCTCGACAATCTGCCCCGCGGCACCATCGTCATCGAAGACCTCGAGATCGGCATGGTGCGCTATCTCCAAAAGGTCGTGACGGACGACGATATCGAGATGTTCGCCCAAGTCTCGACGGATCGTAATCCGGTCCATCTCGACGAGGCCTATGCCCAAGACACGATCTTCGAGGGCCGCATTGCCCATGGCATGCTGACGGCGGGCCTGATCTCGGCCGTCATCGGCGAGCAGCTTCCCGGTCACGGCACCGTCTATCTTGGCCAGTCGCTCAAATTCATGGCGCCCGTGCGCCCCGGCGATCTTGTCCGCGCCGAGGTCGAGGTCATGGCGATCGACCATTCCAAACGCCGCGTGACGCTCGACACCCGTTGCATCGTCGCCGAGAAGGTCGTTCTGAAAGGCGAAGCCACCGTCCTTGCCCCGTCTCGCAAGTTCGACTGACCGCCCCCGAAGACGCTGGCGCCCCCTGCAAGACAGAGCTGCCGCCACTCTACAACAGTACCGCAACCCCCTCCACGACCGCTCCGGCACCCTCTACGACAATACCGCCCCTTCTTCTTGCGCCAAATATCGCGGGGGAAGCGCCGAAGGCGCTGGGGGCAGCGCCCCCTCCTCCGTCATGGGTCCGTCCCTAAGTCTTGGCCCCCGGCAGTTCCCCCATGCCTGCGCCCCTTGTACGCTCTCCCGTGTACCCTCTCTCGTGTACCCGCTCTCTTGTGCCTGCCCCCTTGCGCTTGCTCCCCGTGTGCCTGCTCCCCGTGTGCCTGCCCCCGTGCGCTTGCTCCCCGTGTGCCTGCTCCCCGTGCGCCTGCTCCCCGTGCGCCTGCTCCCCGTGCGCCTGCTCCCCGTGCGCCTGCTCCCCGTGCGCCTGCTCCCCGTGCGCCCTCTCTCGGCGCCGCCTTGCGCTCTCGCCGCGCCAAAGCTAGGGGACGGCGTATGAAGCGCATCTTCCGCCTCGAGGACATCGCCGATGACGACCGGGGCGCCAGCGCCGCGATCGGCAATTTCGATGGGGTGCATCTCGGTCACCGCGCGGTGCTCGAGGCCGCGCGGAGCGCCGCGCCGGGCCGCCCGCTCGCCGTCGTAACCTTTGAACCGCACCCGCGCGAAGTCCTGCTGCCCGACGCCGCGCCCTTTCGCTTGACAAGTGCGGACGCCAAGGCGCACCGGCTCGAAACGCTCGGCGTCGATCTTCTCTTCGAGCTCGATTTCGATACGATCCGCCCGATGGATCACGACAGCTTCGCCCAAGACGTCCTCCAAACCGGCCTCGGCCTCCAGCATTGCACGATCGGCGCCGACTTTCGCTACGGCACAGGCCGCGCAGGAGATGCCGAGACGCTTCGCAGGAGCGGAGAGGCGCTCGGCTTTGGTGTGACCGTGGCCGATCTTGTCGGGCCCAAGCCCGGCGCGCCGCGCGTCTCCTCGACGTCGATCCGCGCTGCGCTGAGCGAGGGGCGGCCGCGCGATGCCGCCGCCATGCTCGGCCATTGGCACCGGGTTGAGAGCGATGTGCTCCACGGTGACAAGCGTGGGCGCGACCTCGGCTATCCCACCGCCAACATGGCGCTGACGGGCCTGCACCTGCCGCGCTTCGGCGTTTATGCCGCGCGTGTCGACATCCGCGAAGGCCCGCACCAGACGGGGCCGCACCGGGGCGCCTGGCACGGCGCGGCCTCCCTCGGCGTCCGCCCGCAATTCGGCGAAAACGTCCCCAATCTGGAAACCTTCCTCTTCGATTTCTCGGGCGATCTTTATGGCACCCGGATCTCGGTCGCGCTGGTGGAGTTCCTGCGCCCCGAGGCCAAGTTCGACAGCGTCGAGGCCCTGATCCAACAAATGGACGCCGATTGCGCGCAGGCGCGCGCCGTTTTGGCCGATCTGCCATGACCGCGCGCCGCCGTCCGCCTCGTGCCCTGCGCCGCGATCCCGCCGCCCCGATCCCGCGGGGTGGCCTCCGCCCCCGCTTTTGGGAGCGCTTTGCGCTGCACGAGTTGCGCGATGGCGAATGGGAGGCGCTGTGTGATGGCTGCGGCAAGTGTTGCCTGAACAAGCTCGAGGACGAGGACACCCAAGAGGTCGCCTTTACCCGCGTTGCGTGCCGCCTTCTCGATGACGAAAGCTGCGGCTGCAGTCACTACGAAAACCGGCATCACTTCGTGCCCGATTGCGTGACGCTGCGCCCCGAAAACATCCATCTCCACGCCTATTGGATGCCTGCGACCTGCGCCTATCGCCTCCTGGCGGAGGGGCGCCCGCTTTTCGACTGGCACCCGCTTCTCTCCGGCGATCCCGCGACGGTGCACAGCGCCGGTATCTCGGTCCGGGGCCGCACGGTCAGCGAATTCGACGTGCCCGAGGAAGACTGGGAAGCGTATATCATCGAGGACTTGGCCTAGGCCCTCAGACGACACCGCACCGCCGTGCCCGCCTAAGGAGGGGGTACGCTGAGGTCCTGCAACGCAGCTTTTGACCATGCCGTACGATCCCACGCCCCATCTCAATTTCGCGTCCGACAATGCCGGGCCGGTCCACCCCCGCATTTTCGAGGCGCTGGCGGAGGCCAATGCGGGACATGCCCTGCCCTATGGCGCCGATCCCTGGACGGCGCGCGCAGTCGAGGCCGTCCGGACCGTTTTCGAGGCGCCGGAGGCAGAGGTTTGCCTGGTGCCGACGGGGATCGCAGCCAATGCGCTGGCGCTGTCGTGCGCGGTCCGGCCCTGGCAGCAGATCTTTTGCTCCGAGATCGCCCATATCGAGGTCGACGAGCGAGGCGCGGTCTCGCTTGCCAGCGGCGGGGCGGACCTCGCACTGTTGCCCGCGCCGCACGGTCGGATCGACAGAGACGCGCTTAAGGCGCGCGTCGCGGGCAGTGAGGCCGCGCGGCGGGGCGCGGTCTCGATCACCCAAGTCACCGAAGCCGGGACGCTTTATGCGCGCGCCGACATCGCGGCCCTCGCCGCGTGCGCCCATGCCTATGCGATGCCGCTCCACATGGACGGGGCGCGTTGGTCCAACGCCGTGACGGCCCTCGGCTGCACGCCAGCCGAGATGACCTGGCGCGCGGGCGTCGACATGCTCTCTCTCGGTGCGACCAAGGCGGGGCTTATGGGCGCTGAGGCGGTCGTCTTCTTCGATCCGGCTTTGGCCGCAGAAGCCGACACACGGCGCCTGCGGATGGGGCTTTCGCTTTCCAAGCAGCGCTATCTCGGGGCGCAGATTGCGGCCTGGCTTGCGGACGGTCCGGGCGACGGGCTGTGGCGCGAGATGGCGCAGGCTGCCAATGCGGCGGCTGCGCGGCTGGCGACAGGTCTTACGGCGATCGAGGGCGTGACGCTCGACCATCCGTGCGAGGCCAATATCCTGTTCGCCCGCCTGCCGGAGGCGCTGCACCGCACGCTCACCGAGGCGGGTGCGATCTATTATGCAACGCAGCCCACTCCGACCGATCTCGCTCGCGGCGAAGCCCGGATCCGTGTGCGCCTGGTGTGCGATTGGAGCGCGGATGACGCACGGGTTGATGCGTTTCTAGCGGCGGCCGGCGCATGATCCGAGGCGTGGGCTCCGCGTGGGCGGCGCCGCGCGGTGTTATCCCGCGCGTGTTGCCAAATGGGCCGCGAGCCCGGCGAGGCGATCCTGCCCCCAGAAACGCTCGTCATCCTCGGTCACGATGTAGAATGGTACGCCAAAAACACCGCGCGTGACCGCCTCTTCAAGATTTGCAGCATAGGTCTCGGCGCCCGAGAGAAGGCCGCTATCGGCAAGCGCCGGGTCAAAGCCAGCGGCGGCCAGACACTCTCGGATCACGGCGTCCTCGGCGACGTCGCGCTCCTCGGCCCAGCACGCCCGGGTCAGCCCAAAGACGAGCGCGCCCACATCGCCCTCCGCCTTGCCGGCGCGGTTGGCGGCCTGGGCGGCGATGACAGCATAGGCCGCTGGCGCCCCGTTCGTCGGCCAGTGGGCAGGCTGGAGATTGATCGGCAGGCCGTTCTGCGCGGCATTGCGGCGGAGTTCCTGCAGGCGGTAGGCCTTGCGATTCTCGTGCCGCTCGGCGGGGCGGACGCCGCCGGTCCGGTCGAAGAGCACGAGCGTGTCGAGCGGACGATAGTCGATCTCCGCCCCATGCTGGGCCGCAATCTCCTCGAGCCGCATTGCGGCGAGGTAGACGTTGGGAGAGACGTTCGAGAAAAAGTAGTCGATCTTGGGCATGGGCTCCTCCGCTGGCGTGGCGCCACCCTACGCCGCCCTGCCGTGCCTGCAAGCGGGCTCCGCGCTGCAAATGGGCCGAGCGCCAGCCGCAAAATCGCGTCCCAGCCGCCACACGATGAAGCACCTGCGCAAATGCGCGGCCCGCCTCCTTGTGGGCGGTTCCAATCGCAGTGTCGCTGGGCTAGGGGGGCGCTGTCACAACTCCGTTACGCTGCCACGGATCCTCCTATATGCCCACACCGACCCAGCCGAAGCTCATCGCCGGCAATTCCAACCCGACCCTCGCAAAGGGGATTGCCCGCCGCGTCTCGATGTACCGCGGCATGGCCGTGGGCCTCGTCGATGCGCGGGTAGAGCGTTTCAACGATGGCGAGATCTTCGTCGAGGTGTTCGAGAATGTCCGCGGCGAGGACATGTTCATCATTCAATCGACATCGAACCCGGCAAACGACAACCTTATGGAGCTTTTGATCATGGCCGACGCGCTCCGTCGCTCATCGGCTGCGCGAACAACTGCTGTCATCCCCTATTTCGGATATGCCCGCCAAGACCGGCGGACGAAGGCGCGCACGCCGATCTCGGCCAAGCTCGTGGCCAACATGATCGTCTCGGCTGGGATCGAGCGGGTGCTGACGATGGATCTCCATGCTGCAC
This sequence comes from Pseudomonadota bacterium, assembly GCA_038745585.1. GTDB lineage: Bacteria > Pseudomonadota > Alphaproteobacteria > Rhodobacterales > Rhodobacteraceae > HLUCCA09. Next base: position 232,897 of record JBCDLH010000003.1, on the reverse strand, counting down.
AGATCCAGGGCTTTTTCGACATCCCCGTGGACAATCTCTATGCCTCGCCGATTTTTGCGCTCGATGTCATGACGAAGTTTTCCGACCGGCTTGACGACCTCGTCGTCGTCTCGCCCGACGTGGGCGGCGTCGCGCGGGCCCGCGAATTGGCGGAACGGACTGGCTCCGCGCTCGCCATCGTGGACAAGCGGCGGGAGAAGGCGGGTGAGGTCGCGGAGATGACGGTGATCGGCGATGTGCGCGGTAAGATCTGTGTCATCGTCGACGACATTGCGGATACGGCCGGTACGCTCTGTAAGGCGGCCGAAGTCTTGCAGGAGGGCGGCGCCGCAGAAGTCCATGCCTATATTTCGCATGGCGTGCTCTCGGGCCCAGCGGTGGAGCGGATCACGAGCTCGGTCATGAAGAGCCTCGTGACGACCGACTCCATTGAGCCGACCGAGGCCGTGCGGGCGGCGCCTAACATCCGCATCGTGCCGACGGCGCCGATTTTTGCCCAGGCGATCTTAAACATCTGGAATGGGACGTCGGTGTCATCGCTCTTCGACCATGACACGCTGGCGACGATCTATGAGGGGCTCTACTGAGCTTGGGCTTGGGCTTGGGCTTGGGCTTGGGCTTGGGCTTGGGCTTGGGCTGGTAAGCGCCTTACCGTTCCGCGTTCACCGGTTTACGCATGCACCAACCTTGGGCTGCGGGCGCGATAACGGCGCTCAGGCCATGTCGCCTACGAGCTGCGCAAGATCGTCCACGATGAGCTGGGCGGCATCTTTGTGCTCGGGTTCCGCACTCTCTGCCTGCTTGCGCGCTTCGGCGAGGACGGCCTCGATGGCCGAACGGTTCTCCGAGGTCGCCGGATAGGCCCGTTCGGCGAGGACAGACGCCCCCTCGGGCGTGATCTCGGCAAACCCGCCTGTCACGGCGAAGGAGGAGGTCCCGCCATCGGCCCCTGTTACGGTGACAACGCCGGGGCGCAGCGTCGCAATCACGGGCGCGTGGTCTGGCATCGTTGTCATCTCGCCCTCGGAGGCCGGCAAGCGCACTTCGCGGGCCTCGAGCGAGGCGAGGCGCCGCTCGGGCGAGACCAGATCGAACTGCATCGTATTTGCCATCGGGCGCTCCCTTGGGGATGGGGCCCGGCCCGGTCGGTGCCGGCCCGGTTCTTATGGATCGTCAGGCGGCCTCGGTCGCCATCTTCTCGGCCTTGGCAATCACCTCGTCGATATCGCCGACCATGTAGAACGCGCCCTCAGGCAGGTGATCGTACTCGCCCGCGACGACCGACTTGAACGAGGCGATGGTCTTTTCGAGCGGCACCTGCACCCCGGGTGATCCAGTGAAAACCTCGGCCACATCGAAAGGTTGCGACAGGAAGCGCTGGATCTTGCGGGCACGGGCGACCGTCAGCTTGTCCTCCTCGGAGAGCTCGTCCATCCCCAGGATCGCGATGATGTCCTGCAGTGACTTGTAGCGCTGTAGGATCCCCTGCACGTCGCGTGCGACCTGGTAATGCTCCTCGCCGACCACGGCCGGATCGAGGATCCGTGAGGTCGAGTCGAGCGGATCCACGGCTGGATAGATGCCCAGTTCGGAAATCGCGCGGCTCAGAACAGTCGTCGCATCGAGGTGAGCAAAGGACGTGGCCGGCGCCGGGTCTGTCAGGTCGTCCGCAGGCACGTAGATCGCCTGCACCGAGGTGATCGAGCCGTTCGTCGTCGACGTGATGCGCTCCTGCATCTGGCCCATATCGGTGGCCAGCGTCGGCTGGTAGCCCACGGCAGACGGGATGCGGCCGAGGAGCGCCGACACTTCGGAGCCGGCCTGCGTGAAGCGGAAGATGTTGTCCACAAAGAACAAAACGTCCGTGCCCGATTGGTCGCGGAACTGTTCGGCCATCGTCAGGCCCGAGAGCGCCACGCGCATCCGCGCGCCCGGCGGCTCGTTCATCTGGCCGTAGACCAGCGCCACTTTCGACTTTGTCAGATCGTCCGCGTTGATCACGCCGGATTCGATGAATTCGTAGTAAAGGTCGTTGCCCTCGCGCGTGCGCTCGCCCACCCCGGCAAAGACCGAATAGCCCGAATGCACCTTGGCGATGTTGTTGATCAGCTCTTGGATCAGCACCGTCTTACCGACGCCCGCACCGCCGAAGAGGCCGATCTTGCCGCCTTTGGAGTAGGGCGCCAGCAGATCGATCACCTTGATGCCGGTGACGAGGATTTCGGACGACGTCGACTGCGCCGCAAATTCCGGCGCTTCGGCGTGGATCGGCCGGGTCTCGTTGGCGTCGATCGGGCCCTTTTCGTCCACCGGCTCGCCGACCACATTCATGATCCGGCCGAGCGTTCCATCGCCCACCGGCATCGAGATCGGCCCGCCCGTATCGGTGACGTCCTGGCCGCGCACGAGGCCTTCGGTTGCGTCCATAGCGATGGCGCGGACGGTGTTCTCGCCGAGGTGCTGGGCGACCTCCATGACGAGGCGCTTGCCCGCATTGTCGGTCTCGATCGCGTTGAGGATCGCCGGAAGCTCACCGTCGAACTGCACGTCAACGACGGCGCCGATGACCTGCCTGATCTTCCCTGTGTTCGTAGCCATGTCCATCGTCTCCGTTTCGGCGGGGGTGCCGCCACAAATCTATGCTTCGGTGAGGTCCAGCCGGCGCTCGATGCGGGTGAGCCTCACGTCCATTTGGTCGAGGCGACTACTTATCGTCGCGATTTGAATACCTTGCTGTGCGATGGTCGTCACGGTTGCCGTCATCCGCACTTTCAAATCCGCGATGTCGCCCTCGATTTTGTCAAGCCACGTGTGCACGCGCTTGAGGAGCTCATCCGTGAACACCGAAATGTCGTCGCCTTCGGCCATCCGTCAGAGCGCCTCCGCGCCCGATATAATCTCGATCAGCTCGCTGGTGATAACGGCCTGGCGGGTTCGGTTGTAGTCGAGCGTCAGCTTGTCGATCATCTCGCCGGCATTGCGGGTGGCGTTGTCCATCGCCGACATCCGCGCGCCCTGCTCCGAGGCGCCGTTCTCCAAGAGCGCTGTGAAGATCTGCGTCGCGACAGAACGGGGCAGCAGGTCGGCGAGCACACCCTCTTCGGAGGGTTCGTAATCGTAGAGCGTCTGCGCTTCACCCTCTTCTTTCTCGCCATCGAACGTCGCTGGGATGATCTGCAGGGCGGTCGGCTCCTGCGCGATCACGGACTTAAAGCGCGCGAAAAAGATCGTGGCGACGTCGAATTCGCCTGCATCGAACTTTGACAAGAGATCCGCGGCGATGGGCTGAGCGTTGTCATAACCGAGGCGCTTCACTTCGCTCAGGTCAACATGGCCGATGAAGTGGTCGGCCAAGTCGCGCTTGATCTGTTCGCGCCCCTTCTTGCCGACGGTGAGGATCTTGACCGCCTTACCCTTGCTCAGCAGGTCTTGCGCGGTCTGTCGCGCGAGCTTGGCAATCGAAGAGTTAAAGCCGCCGCAAAGGCCGCGCTCCGCTGTCATGACAACGAGCAGATGGACGTTGTCTTTTCCCGTCCCAGTCAAGAGCTTTGGCGCGCTCTCGCTGCCGCCAACGGCCCGGGCGAGGCCGCCGACAACTGCCTCCATCCGCTCGGCATAGGGCCGCGCGGCCTCGGCCGATTCCTGCGCGCGGCGCAGCTTGGCGGCGGCGACCATCTGCATCGCCTTTGTGATCTTCCGGGTCGATTTGACCGAGTTGATCCGGTTTTTCAGGTCCTTCAGGCTCGGCATACGCCTTCCTTACCTCACTTTTTCTCGGCCCAGCGAAACACTGCGTATCCGAGGGGCATCGCCGCGAGACCGCCGACCACCGCCACCCAGAGAGGATACACATCCGAGTTGGCGCCGTAGAGCAGCACGCTAACGACCGCTGTGCCAAGCAGCACACCCCGGACGATCGGCAGGTCCAGCATCAGGCGAAGCTCTTGGCGTAATCCTCGATCACCGCTTTCAGCTTGTCCGCGGCGTCGCCTTTGATCTTGGGGTCATCCTTGGTCAGCCAGTCGAGCACGTCGGAATTCTTCGAGCGGATGTGGCTCAGCATACCCTCCTCGAACCGGCCGACATCACCGACGGGGATTTTGTCGAGGTAGCCCTGGGTGCCGGCGAAGATCACGCAGACGATCTCGGCATTCGTCAGAGGCGAGTATTGCGGCTGCTTGAGGAGTTCCGTCAGACGCGCGCCACGGGCCAGCAAGCGCTGCGTTGCGGCGTCGAGGTCCGAGCCGAACTGCGCAAAGGCGGCCATCTCGCGGTACTGCGCCAATTCCAGCTTGAGCGAACCTGCCACCGACTTCATCGCGTTCGTTTGCGCCGAGGAGCCCACGCGGCTGACCGAGAGGCCGGTATTCACCGCCGGGCGTACGCCCTGGTAAAAGAGCTCGGTTTCGAGGAAGATCTGACCGTCGGTGATCGAAATCACGTTCGTCGGGATAAAGGCCGAGATATCGCCGGCCTGCGTTTCGATCACCGGAAGCGCGGTGAGCGAGCCCGCACCCTCGTCGTCGTTCATCTTCGCGGAGCGCTCCAAAAGGCGGGAGTGCAGATAAAAGACGTCGCCCGGGAAAGCTTCACGTCCCGGCGGGCGGCGCAGCAGGAGCGACATTTGGCGATAGGCGACGGCCTGTTTTGACAAGTCGTCGTAGATGATGAGCGCGTGGCGACCGTTGTCGCGGAAATACTCGGCCATCGCTGTCGCCGAGTAGGGTGCGAGAAATTGCATCGGCGCCGGGTCGGACGCAGTCGCCGCGACGACGGTCGTGTATTCGATAGCGCCCGTCTCTTCGAGCTTTTTGACGAGCTGCGCGACGGTGGACCGCTTTTGACCAACGGCGACGTAAACGCAGTAAAGCTTTTTGCTCTCGTCGTCGCCCGCGGCGTCGTTATAGGCCTTTTGGTTTAGGATCGTGTCGAGCGCCACGGCCGTCTTGCCCGTCTGACGGTCGCCGATAATGAGCTCGCGCTGGCCGCGGCCGATCGGGATCATCGCATCGACCGACTTCAGGCCCGTTGCCATCGGCTCGTGCACCGATTTGCGCGGGATAATGCCGGGCGCTTTGACATCAGCCACGCGGCGCTCGGCCGCCTCGATCGCACCCTTGCCGTCGAGCGGGTTACCTAGGCCGTCGACAACGCGGCCCAGCAGCGCATCGCCCACCGGCACGTCAACGATCGACTTCGTGCGTTTGACCGTATCTCCCTCGGCGATGTCACGGTCCGAGCCGAAGATCACCACACCGACATTGTCGACTTCGAGATTGAGGGCCATGCCGCGGATGCCGCCGGGAAACTCCACCATCTCACCGGCTTGAACCGCGTCGAGCCCGTGCACGCGCGCTATCCCATCGCCCACCGACAGCACCTGTCCGACTTCGGCGACCTCGGCCTCTTGGCCAAAGTTCTTGATCTGGTCTTTCAGGATCGCGGAGATTTCCGCAGCTTGCAGAGCCATTACCCGACCTCTTTCATAGCGTTCTCTAGGCTGGCGAGCTTGGCGCGGATCGACGTGTCGATCATTTTCGAGCCCACCTTCACGATCAGTCCGCCGATAAGGCTCTCATCGACGGCAGTCTTGAGTTTGATATTGCGGCCGAAGCGGACGCGGAGCAGTTCGGCGATCTTGTCGCGCTGGCCATCCGAGAGCGGGGAGGCCGACGTCACCTCGGCGGTCACCTCGCCCTTCTCGGCCGCAATCATCGCGCGCAATTTCGTCACGAGCTGGGGCAACGAGAAGAGGCGTCGCTTGGACGCCATAAGACCCAGCGTGTTGGCGGTCATCTCCGAGAGGCCGAGCGGGCCGGCAAGCGCCTTCATCGCGGCGGCTTGGTCGTCGCGCGTCACCCGCGGCGAGGTGATCGCGTCGCGCAACTCGGAGCTGGCCTCAAGCGCCCCGGCAAGCGCGTCGGTGTCCTGTTCGAGCGCGTCAAGCGCGCCGCCGTCCTTGGAAACCTCAAAAAGGGCCTGCGCATAGCGCTCGGCGATCGCTGCGGACATCGAAGCCGTTTCAGACAAGATCAACCTCTTCTGTGCACTTGCGCCCCGGTCGCGGGCGGTCGGGGTCACTGCGATGCGCGAGGTTGCCGAGAAAGCAGCCGCCCCCCTTAAATCGGGGACGCGTGTAACAGAGAGGTTTCGGCCCTGCAACATAGAGTGGGGCCCATTTTGCTTCTGCGGCATGGGGTAAGATCCGTGTCTTGCACGCCTAAGTCTTCGAGGCCGTTCCGCGGTGCTGCGCGCAGCGGTCGCGCAGCGGGCGAGGCGCACATGCCCGGTGGTGCCCTTTGCCGCAGCGCGGGGGGGGGAGCGCGCGACCCAACGCCTGCCCGGGGCCGCGTTCCGAGCAGAGGCGCGCCGAGCCGGACGGGTTGGGCGAGCGATGACGGTTCTTCGCCGAGCCATCCGGCGATCCTCAGCCCATCCCGCGCCGATTGCCGCCCATGCCGGCGCTGCCGCGCCCGCGACCAAGAAAGCCCAAAATTCTCAATAGAATTCAAACGCCCCTTAGGGCGCGATTCACGAGGAATGTGCTCCACGGGTGCGGCACCCCCGCCCTTTTGCCCCAGCGCGAGCCAGCTGGCGCCCGGGCGCGCGAGGTGACGTCAACCCAGCGGCGCGACCGCCCTAGACACTTGGAGTAAACCCGTCATGCTAAACCGGACCGCCGCCCGACCGACCGCCATGTCCCGCCCCCTCGCTTTTGCGCTTTGCCTCCTGCCGCTCGCCGCCTGCGTCTCGGTCGAGCGCCCGATCGACACGTCGCGCAATGCCGGGGTCGCGCCCGCAACCGCAGTGACCGGCTCGCCGCGCGATATGGTCAACGCGACACGCGCTGCAAATGGCTTGCCCCCGGTCGCCGCCTCGGCACAGCTCAACGCCGCGGCAGAGGCCCATGTCACGGACATGGCAGCCAATGATTTCTACGGGCACACCTCATCCAACGGCGACACGATCCGCGACCGTGTCGAACGGACGGGCTATGGCTCTTGCCGGAGGGCCGAGAACATCGCGTCCGGACAACCGTCGCAAGAGGTCGTGGTGCGCGCGTGGATCAACTCGCCCACCCACCGCAGCCACATCCTCGATCCCAAGGCCACCCATATGGGCTTTGCCGGTGGGCGCGACCCCGGCGGGCCAAATGACCCGCTTTGGGTCATGGTGCTGGCCACGCGGGACTGCTGAGCTAGCCGGGTTGGGCGGCGCGGCTGGTGCGCGCCGCACCATCCCCTGGGGCTCGACCGATGACGAGCGGGCGAGAGCTCCGTCGTTTCACGGCAAATCTGTGTTGTACGCACCGCAAAGGCGGCGCCGTGTTTTGGGCACCGCTCAAAACGCACAGCGTTTTGAGCACGGCGTCCTAAGTCGTTGGCATCTCGCGGGCGGGCTTGGGCACCGGTGCGGCGACCCCGTCGAGGATGCGCAAGGGCGACGGCACGCGGTCTTTGACCGCAGCGCCCCCGGGGGTGCGCGGCTCCTTTGACGCTTCCACCATGAAGACGCCGCCCGCAAGCGAGTTTGACACGCGCCGTCCGGCCCGTTCAATCCAGCCCGCGCTCTTGAGCCAGAACCGGCTCTTTGATGGCGGCGAGAAGAGCGCAGCGAGGTGCCGTTCCGGCGTAAAGTCGTGGCGTTCGAGCTGCGCCTCCAATTGCCCCAAAGAGTAAGGCCGGCCAAAGCCAAAGGGCGTCGCATCCCGCCGGGCCCAGAGCCCCGAGCGGTTTGGCACGATAAAGAGCGCGCGTCCGCCCGGCGCGAGCACGCGGTCGACCTCCGTCAGAAGAGCCGATGGGTTCTCTGATGTTTCGAGGCCGTGGAGCATGATCAACTTGTCGACGGCTCCGGTCTCGACTGGCCAGAGCACTTCCTCACAGAGCACCGACACGTTGTCTTGTCCCGCGGGCCAGGGCATCACCCCCTGTGGCGCGGGCATCAGCGCGATCACCCGCCGCGCATGGCCGAGAAACGGGCGCATAAGCGGCGCGGCAAAACCGAAGCCGACCACGGTCTGCCCGCGCACCTGTTCGGGCTTCCAAAAGCACACGACCTGGTCGCGGACCGCGCGCTGCGCGACGCGCCCGAGCCGGGTCCGGTAGTAAAAGTTTCTCAGATCCAGCACGTCGAGGTGCATTGCGCCGCGGCTCGCTCCGGGTACGGTCGGCGCGGAGCATAGACCGTCGCCCCGCCCGACGGAACGACCGAAAGGAGGCCGGTATGCCGCAGCTTGAGCTCGTGACGATCCCCTGTCTTTCCGACAATTACGCCTTTCTGCTGGTCGATGCCGAGAGCCGGTCGGCGGCCTTGATCGACGCGCCGGAAACCGCGCCGATTTTGGCCGAGCTTTCGAGGCGGGGGCTGCGTCTCGCGGATATATGGCTTACGCACCACCACGCCGATCACATCGGCGCCGTGGGTGAGCTTGCAACGTCGGACACGCGGGTCGTGGGGGCCGAGGCCGATGCCCAGCGCTTGCCCTCGCTCGACCTTGCCGTGCGCGATGGCGAGACCTTTGAGTTCGCTGGCGCCGAAGTCCATGTGATGGATGCGTCGGGCCACACCATGGGCCACATCGCGTTCTACGTGCCCAGCGTCAGCGCCGCCTTTACCGCCGACAGTTTGATGGCGATGGGCTGCGGTCGGCTCTTTGAGGGAGATGCGCCGACGATGTGGGCCACGCTGTCGCGCCTTGCTGCGCTGCCCCCCGAGACGCTCGTGTGTTCGGGCCACGAATACACTGCCGCAAACGCGCGCTTTGCCGAGACGATCGACAGCGCCAACCCTGCGCTGCACACCCGCATCGCCGAGATCACGGCGGCACGCGCCGAAGGCCGGCCGACGGTGCCCTCCCTGCTGGCCGAAGAGATCGCCACCAATCCGTTTCTCCGCGCCCGGGCGGCGGAGGTCAAAGCAAATCTCGGCATGTCCAGCGCGAGCGACACAGACACCTTTGCCGAGATCCGCAAACGCAAGGATGCGTTCTAACACGGCGCTGTTTGCCAAGCACCCTCTGCAGTGCAGCATGACAACATTCTGCGCTGCAGCATTTCCCAAGCCGATGCGGTCGCCAAAGGTTACAATTTATGCAGACGCTTCACGTTGCACCAAGCGAACAAAGAAAAGACTTGAAGGAGACGCTTCGCCAACCAAACTTTAATCCCATGAGGCCACGGTTGGGGCGGCGGGCAGCACTGCACGACCCCGGCCCGACAGGAAAGGAACAGGTCACGTGCCGTCGTTCTCCAATACCCTAGAGCAAGCCATTCATGCCGCGCTTGGCCTCGCCAATGCGCGCCGTCACGAACTCGCCACGCTGGAGCACCTGCTCCTTGCGCTCATTGACGAACCCGACGCCGCCAAGGTCATGCAGGCTTGCGATGTGGACCTCGACGAACTCCGCAAGACGCTTGAAGCCTTCATCGAAGACGACCTGTCGACGCTGATCACCGAGGTCGAAGGGTCCGAAGCCGTGCCGACCGCCGCGTTTCAGCGCGTGATCCAGCGCGCGGCGATCCATGTCCAATCCTCTGGCCGCACGGAGGTCACCGGCGCGAATGTGCTCGTTGCGATCTTTGCCGAGCGCGAGAGCAACGCGGCCTACTTCCTGCAAGAGCAGGACATGACACGCTATGACGCGGTTAACTTTATCGCCCACGGCGTCGCCAAAAACCCGTCCTTCGGAGAGAGCCGCCCCGTCACCGGGGCGTCGGATATGGAAGAGGAAAGCACCTCTGAGGAGGCCGCGTCGGAGAGCGGGGACAACAAAGAAAGTGCACTGGCAAAGTATTGCGTCGATCTTAACGCAAAGTCGCGGAAGGGCGATGTCGACCCGCTGATCGGGCGCGACCTTGAGGTTGAGCGCTGCATTCAGGTGCTCTGCCGCCGCCGCAAGAACAACCCGCTTTTGGTCGGTGACCCGGGCGTCGGCAAGACCGCAATCGCCGAAGGGCTGGCGCGAAAGATTGTCCAAGGCGAGACACCTGAAGTCCTGGCCGAAGCGACCATCTACTCGCTCGATATGGGCGCGCTCTTGGCCGGCACGCGCTATCGCGGAGATTTCGAGGAGCGGCTGAAAGCGGTCGTGACCGAACTTGAGGATCACCCAGACGCGATCCTCTTTATCGACGAGATCCACACCGTGATTGGCGCGGGCGCAACCTCCGGCGGCGCGATGGACGCTTCGAACCTGCTCAAGCCGGCGTTGCAGGGCGGCAAGCTGCGCTGCATGGGTTCAACGACATACAAAGAGTTTCGCCAGCACTTCGAGAAGGATCGCGCGCTCAGCCGCCGGTTCCAGAAGATCGACGTGAACGAGCCGACGGTCGATGACGCGGTGAAGATCCTGAAGGGCCTCAAGCCCTATTTCGAGGATCACCACGATATCAAATACACCACCGACGCAATCAAGACCGCGGTGGAGCTGTCGGCGCGCTACATCAACGACCGCAAGCTGCCGGACAAAGCCATCGACGTGATCGACGAGGCGGGGGCCGCGCAGCACCTGGTGGCCGAATCAAAGCGGCGGAAGACCATCGGCGCCAAGGAGATCGAGGCAGTCGTCGCCAAAATCGCCCGGATTCCGCCGAAAAACGTCTCCAAGGACGATGCACAGGTGCTCGCTGATCTAGAGCCGACGCTGAAGCGCGTCGTCTTCGGCCAGGACAAGGCCATCGAGGCGCTGACTTCGGCGATCAAGCTCGCGCGCGCAGGGCTGCGCGAGCCCGAAAAGCCCATCGGCAACTACCTCTTCGCCGGGCCAACGGGCGTAGGGAAGACGGAGGTGGCAAAGCAGCTCGCCGATACGCTCGGTGTCGAGATGCTGCGCTTCGACATGTCGGAATACATGGAGAAGCACGCGGTAAGCCGCCTCATCGGTGCGCCCCCAGGCTATGTCGGCTTTGACCAGGGCGGGCTCTTGACCGACGGCGTCGACCAGCACCCGCACTGCGTGCTTCTCCTCGACGAAATCGAAAAGGCGCACCCGGATGTCTTCAACATCCTTCTGCAAGTGATGGATCACGGTAAGCTGACCGACCACAATGGTCGCCAGGTGGATTTTCGCAATGTCGTGCTCATTATGACGTCGAATGCGGGCGCCGCAGAACAGGCGAAAGCCGCCATAGGCTTTAACCGCGACCGGCGCGAGGGGGAGGACACTGCCGCCATTGAGCGCACGTTCACACCCGAATTCCGCAACCGGCTCGACGCCGTCATCAGCTTTGCCCCGCTCCCGAAGGAGGTCATCCTCCAGGTGGTGGAGAAGTTTGTCCTTCAGCTTGAAGCGCAGCTCATGGACCGCAACGTGTCCATCGAGCTGACCAAGCCCGCCGCAGAGTGGCTGGCCGACGAGGGCTACGACGACAAGATGGGCGCGCGCCCGCTCGGTCGCGTGATTCAAGAGCACATCAAAAAGCCGCTCGCAGAGGAGCTTCTTTTCGGCAAGCTCGCAAAGGGCGGGCTGGTGCGCGTATCGGTCAAGGAAGGCGAGCTCAAGCTCGACATTTCGGAGCCCGAAAAGCGGAAACTGCTGGCGAAGAAACCGCCGCTCCTGACGGCCGATTGAGCCGAGATGGACGTGCAATCGAACGCACGAAAGGGGCGCCGATGTGCGCCCTTTTTTCTTGCGGTAGCGTATTCGACGTTGCGGTCGGCGGCGGCGATCGCGCTCTTTTCCGCAGTGCCGCAGAAGGCGGTCGCCGACCCGCCCCGCCTTGCTTTGCCGGTCGCCTGCACCCTCGGCGAGACCTGCTACATCCAGCAATATATGGACCGAAGAGCGGGCACGGGCGTCGAGGACTTCGCCTGCGGGGCCCTCGCCAATGACGGCCATTCCGGGACCGACTTTGCCGTTCCGAGCGAGGCGGCGATGCGCGCCGGTGTCGCCGTGCTGGCCGCCGCCGACGGCACGGTGCTCGGCACGCGAGATGGCATGCCCGACATTCGGCAAGACGTGCAGGGCGCGCCGGATGTCACCGGCGTCGAATGCGGTAACGGCCTTGTCCTCGACCATGGCGATGGCTGGCACACGCAGTACTGCCACCTTAGGCGCGGCTCGCTGCGCGTGCGGAGCGGCGATGTCGTTCGACAAGGCGCCGAACTGGGAGAGATCGGGATGAGTGGACGTGCCACCTTCCCCCATGTCCATGTCTCGCTCCGCCATAACGGCGCCGAGGTCGACCCGTTTCAGCCCGACCCCGCGGCACCCTGCGGCACCCGAGCTGCAGCGCTTTGGCAGAGCGACATCGCGTATTTTCCCGGCGGGCCCATCGCCGCCGGGCTTGCGACCGGCGTGCCGGAGTATGACGCAGTCAAGGCCGGCTTGCCGGAGGATGGGCTGACCGCGGCCGCGCCAGCGGCTGTCCTCTGGGTCTACATCGCCAATGCGCGCGCGGGCGATGTGCTGAGCTTCGAGATCGACGGGCCTGCGGGGCGCTTTGGCGTCCACGAGGTGACCATCGACCGGACCCAACCGCTACGCATGCAGGCCTTTGGCCGTCGCGCGCCCGGGGGCGGGCTGCCGGATGGCGCATGGACGGGTCGGATCACGCAGCACCGCGACGGCGCGGAACTCGGCCGCATCAACGTGCAGGCCCGCGTGCCCTAAGGCGCCGCACGCCGCGCTGCGAAGAAGTCGCGCAGCAAGGCCTCGGCCTCTGCCGCCGCGATCCCGTCGATGACTTCGGGCACGTGATGCGCCTGAGCGTGCGAGAAAACCCGCGCGCCATGGGCCACGCCCCCCGATTTCGGGTCCGCCGCGCCATAGACCAGCCGCGCGATCCGCGCCGCCGCGATCAGGCCCGCGCACATCGCGCAGGGCTCGAGTGTGACGTAGAGCGCGTGCCCAGGCAGCCGCTCCGTCCCTGCCGCCGCACAGGCCGCCCGGATCGCGAGAACCTCGGCATGGGCTGAGGGATCCGACAGGAGCCGCGTGCGATTGCCGGCCTGGGCAACGATACGGCCGGCCGGATCGAGCACCACCGCGCCCACCGGCACCTCACCATACTCCGCGGCCAGGCGCGCCTCGGCGAGCGCGACGTCCATGTGCCGGGCGAAATGCGTCATCGCTTTCCTTCCTCCGGACCAACCGCTACGAGCGAACCTATGCCCGACCGTACCGCCCCTCCTCCGCCCAGCAGCGAGCGCATTGCCAAGGTGATCGCGCGGTCCGGACGGGCCTCACGCCGAGACGCTGAGGGCCTCATCGCCGAGGGCCGCGTCGCCGTCAACGGGCGGCGGATCGAGAGCCCGGCCCTCAACGTCACTGCGACCGATCGGATTACGGTCGACGGCACACCGCTCGCTGCGGCCGAACCACCGCGTCTCTGGCTCTACCACAAGCCGGTGGGGCTCGTGACGACGACGCGCGACGAAAAGGGCCGTGAGACGATTTTCGACAAGCTGCCAAGCGATCTGCCGCGCGTGCTGAGCATCGGCCGGCTCGACATTACCTCCGAAGGTCTGCTGCTCCTGACCAATGACGGCGGGGTCAAGCGCAAGCTAGAACTGCCGCAGACGGGGTGGCTTCGGCGCTACCGCGTACGCGTCAAGGGCACCCCTGAAGACGCGACCTTTGCGCCGTTGCGCGATGGCCTGACGCATGATGGAGAACGGTTTCAGCCGATGCAGGTCACGCTCGATCGCCAGCAGGGCGCCAATGCCTGGGTGACGGTTGCGCTGCGCGAGGGCAAGAACCGCGAAATCCGCCGCGCAATGGACGCGGTCGGGCTTCAGGTCAATCGGCTGATCCGGGTGAGCTATGGCCCGTTCCAGCTTGGAAACCTGGCCGCGGGCGCGGTGGAAGAGGTCAAGCCGCGCGTCCTGCGCGATCAGCTCGGCCTCGATCAGAGCTTTGCGCCGCGCCCGACACCCAAGGCAAAGCCAGAACGCCGCCCTCGCGCTGCGCCGAAAAAGAAGCGATAGCCCAGCAGAAGTGGGGGACGGCTTCCGGTACGGCCCAGAGCCCCCCCGCCCTACCGGGCGGCGCGAGCTTGCAGGATGGCGACGGCCCGGTCCGCGTCGCCGGCGGGCACAAAGAGGTGGTCGTGGTGGAAGCCTGCGATGACGTTGCAGGGGATATCGGCCGATGCCAGCGCCTCGGCCACTGCCGCGGTCAGGCCAACGCCATCGAGCGCCGAGTGCACGTTGAGCGTGATCTGACGCATCGGCAGCGCGCTGCCCGGCACAGCGGGATGCGCCAGCGGCAGGACGAGCGTGACGCCCTCCTCCTCGCGAACCACAGCGCGGGCCTCGGCCAGATGCGCCTCCCAGCCCGCCCCCAGCGCGACGAACGCGACCGCGCCAGGGCGTGCCACCGGCTCCATCCCGGCGATCATGGCGTCCCGGTCGCGCACCGGACCGTCGTAAGGACCAGCCTCAGGATCGGCCTCAAAATCGACCATGTTAGCGGATCTTGAGCGTCGCGAGGCCGATGAGCGCCAGGATCAGCGAGATGATCCAAAACCGTATGACGATCTGCGGCTCAGCCCAACCCCGCTTTTCAAAGTGATGGTGGATCGGCGCCATGAGAAACACGCGCTTGCCCGTCCGCTTGAAATACGCGACTTGGATGATGACCGAGAGCGCTTCGGCGACGAAGATGCCGCCGACAATGGCAAGCACGATCTCGTGCTTTGTGGCAACGGCAATGGCGCCCAGGGCACCGCCGAGCGCAAGGCTGCCGGTATCCCCCATGAAAACGGCGGCGGGCGGCGCATTGTACCACAAAAAGCCCAACCCCCCGCCGATTAGCCCCGCCGAGAAGATCAGCAATTCCCCGGTCCCGGGGACGTAATGCACGTCGAGATACTCGGTGAAGTCCACCCGGCCGACCGTGTAGGCGATCACGCCGAGCGTTCCCGCTGCGATCATCACCGGCATGATGGCAAGTCCGTCGAGCCCGTCCGTCAGGTTGACCGCGTTGGCCGCACCAACGATCACGAACATCGCAAATGGGATGAACAAGAGCCCCATGCCCAAAAGCACATCCTTAAACACCGGAAAGGCGAGTTGATTGGAGAGCGCCTCGGGATGGACCGCGGAAAAAGCGAGTGCGGCGACGGCGGCAATTGCAAAGCCGATGGCGAGCCGGACACGCCCCGGCACGCCTTTGTGGTTGCCGCTAGAGACCTTGGCGTAGTCGTCCGCAAAGCCAACAAGCCCGAAGGCAATTGTCACAAAGAGCGTGATCCAGACATAGGGATTGTCGAGCCGCGCCCAAAGGAGGGTCGACACCGTAAGCCCGCCAAGGATCAGCACACCGCCCATCGTTGGCGTGCCGGCCTTTGCGAAATGCCCTTCGGGCCCATCGTTGCGGATCGGTTGCCCGGCGCCCTGACGGCGGCGCAGCAAGTTGATCAGCGGCCGGCCAAAGAGAAACCCAAAGATCAGAGCTGTAAAGAACGCGGCCCCAGCGCGAAACGTGATATATCTGAAAAGGTTGAAAACATCTCCGCCGTCGGAGAACTCTGTGAGCCAATAGAGCATGCCCCGCGTCCCTCAGCCTGTCCTGACCCGCATGTGCCGCGCCGCTTGGCGGAGAACGCAACCCGGGTCAATCGCGACGGCTCCCGTAAAACGCGGACGCAGCGTCATGTCACGCGTCCGTCGAGCGCTGCAACCGCCACAGAGGCCTGCTCGACATCGTCGAACGGATAGGTGACGTCGCCGACGACTTGCCCTGTCTCGTGGCCCTTGCCCGCGATCAGCAATGCGTCCCCCGACCCGAGCGCATCGACGCCGCGCAGGATCGCCTCTGCCCGGTCGCCGACGTCGCTGGCGCCTGGACAGCCCTCAAGAACCGCACGGCGGATGAGAGCGGGGTCTTCCGAGCGGGGGTTATCGTCGGTGACGATGCCGATGTCAGCATGCTCGGCCACAGCGGCGCCCATCAAGGGGCGCTTGCCCCGGTCCCGGTCGCCGCCCGCACCGAAGACGCAGATCAGCCGGCCCATCACGTGGGGGCGGAGCGCTTTGAGCGCCGTTGCCAGTGCGTCGGGCGTATGGGCGTAGTCGACGAAAACGGAGGCCCCGTTGGACCGGGTCGCGGCCAGCTGCATCCGCCCGCGGACGCCCCGCAGCCGCGCGAGCGTGGGCCAGACATCCGCCGGGTCCGCTCCGGCAGCGATCGTGAGCCCTGCCGCAACCAGCACATTTTCGGCCTGAAAGCCACCGATCAGCCCAAGCTTGGCCTGATGCGCCCGCCCGTTCCACTCAAAGCGCAGTTCCTGCCCGCTCGGGTCAAAGCGCAGCGCGCGCAGGCGCAGCACGCATTCTTCGCTCCGGCCGACACGGATGACCTCGTGCCCCGCTTCCTCGGCCGCCATCGCCATGCGCGCGCCCTGGGCGCCGTCGAGGTTTACGACAGCGATACCGTCATCGGAGAGCACGCGGGTGAAAAGCCGTGCCTTGGCCGCGAAATAATCCTCAAAATCAGCGTGATAGTCGAGGTGATCCTGCGTGATGTTGGTAAAGCCCGCTGCTGCGAGGCGGATCCCGTCTGTCCGCCGCTGCGCGAGCCCATGGGACGAGGCTTCCATCGCCGCGTGAGTGATCCCCGCGGCGGTCGCTTCGGCCAGGGTGCGGTGCAGGGTGATCGGCTCGGGCGTCGTGTGGATGAGCGGCGCTTCGAAATCGCCCTCGACCCCTGTCGTGCCCACGGAGATGGCGGAAAAGCCGAGCTCCTGCCAGATCTGCCGGGTAAAGCTCGCCACGCTCGTCTTGCCGTTGGTGCCGGTGACAGCGACCGTGATCTCGGGTTGCGCGCCATAGTAGAGCGCCGCGGCATAGGCCAGTGCCGCGCGCGGATCCTCGACGACAACGAGCGCAACCGACGAGCCGGCGAGCGCGGTATCGGCAAGACGCGCGCCAACCGCGTCGGTCAAAATCGCGGCTGCGCCCAGTTCGAGCACCGCAGGGATGAAGGCGGCGCCATGGACGTTGGTTCCCGGTAGCGCGGCGAAAAGGAAACCGGGGCGGACCTTGCGGCTGTCGACCGCGAGCCCGGTCACACGCGCCTCCTGGCCCGACGCCGCAGCGAGGCCCAACTCGGCGAGGGTCTTGGCTTCCCCAATGTCGCCCATGGCACGTATTCCCCTGATCATGGCGCCGCCCGCCTACTCGGCCACCCGGCTTGCCGCCGGTGTTAGCGCGGGCCAGGGGGCGGCTTCAACATGCGGTCTGAGACCGAGGAGCGGCGCGATCCGGCGGGTGATCTCTGAGGCGACCGGAACCGCCGTCCACCCCGCCGTGCGGCGCGGCTCCGTACCGGAGGTTTCCTGCGGCTCGTCGAATGTCACCACAAGCACATAGCGCGGAGCGTCGGCGGGAAAAAACGAGGCAAAGGTCGAGATCACCTTGTCGTCGTAATAGCCGCCACCGGCGGGACGTGGTTTGTCGGCGGTGCCGGTCTTGCCGCCAACGGCATAGCCGGGCACCTCGGCAAAGCTTGCCGTTCCATCCGTCACGACCGCGCGCAGCATGCGCCGAACGGCGTCCGACGTCGCCTCCGAGATCAGCCGCTCGCCCTGTTGCGGCCCCGGTTGGCGGAGGAGCGTCGGGCGCACGCGCGTCCCTCCGTTCACCAGCGAGGCGTAGCCCGCCGCAAGATGCACCGGCGAGGTCGAAATCCCATGGCCATAGCTGATGGTCACCGTCGACAGCTCCTGCCACCGCTCGGGATAGAGGGGGCGGCCCGTCGGCGCCTCGACGACCTCGAGTTCTGTGGGTACAAGAAACCCAAACTTGCCCAGAAAGGCTTTTTGGCGCGCCGCGCCGATCTGTAAGGCGAGGCGCGCCGTACCCCGGTTCGAGCTGACGACGATGATCTCGCCCACGGAGATCGCGCCGAAATCCTTGTTGCGGAACTCGCGGATCGGAAAGCCCGAGATCCGCATCGGCCCGGACGTATCGAGCACGGTGTTTTCGTTGGCGAGGCCGAGCTCAAGGGCCTGCGCGGCGGTAAAGATTTTGAAGACCGAGCCAAGCTCGTAGACGCCCTGCAGCGCGCGATTAAAGAGCGGGCTGTCGGATTGGTCGCCGCGCGCCAGGGGGCGGGGCCGGTCGTTGGGATCGAAATCCGGAAGCGAGACCAGCGACAGGATCTCGCCTGTTTGCACGTCCATCAGAACGGCCGAGGCGCCCTTGGCGTTCAAAAGCTCCATCCCGCCCGCAAGGACCGTCCGCGTCGCCGCCTGCACGCGCAGGTCGAGTGAGGTCACCAGCGGCGCGCCGCCGAGGCCCGGATCGCGGAGATACGCGTCGAACGCCTTTTCGATCCCCGCGGTGCCGATGACCTCGGCCGAATGCACCCCTTCGCGGCCAAAGCTCGCCCCGCCGAGCACATGGGCTGCGAGCCGGCCGTTGGGGTAGAGCCGCATCTCGCGCGGGCCAAAGAGCAGGCCGGGCTCGCCGATATCGTGCACGGCCTGCATCTGTTCCGGGCTCAGTTTCTTTTTGATCCAGAGGAACTTGCGCCCATCGGTAAAGCGCCGTTCGAGGGCGGCGGCGTCGAGATCGGGAAAGACCGTTGCCAGTTCGCGCGCCGCCCGTGACGGATCGACCAAGTGCCGCGGTTGGGCATAAAGGGAATGCGTGTCGAGATTGGTGGCGAGGAGCCGGCCGTTGCGGTCGGTGATGTCAGCGCGGGTTGCGACGATGGCCTCGCCGGCGGCGGCCAGGCGCGGCTCTTGCGGATCGGAGGACGCGAGCGCTGCCATGCGGACGCCGACGGTTGTGAACGCGGCGACAAAGCAAAGCACGAGGACAAAGAGCCGGCCCTCGGCGCGCCGGCGCAAATCGTCCCGGCGCACGTCGTTGCGTTGGCGGAGATTTTCCGCCTCGATGACGTCGGGGTCGGTGCCATGCGCACGGGCGGCGAGGATCCGCGCGAGAGGGCGGAGCGGCGTGCGGATCATGGCCAATCTCCCGCTGGGTCAACCCCGTCGGTCAGCGTCCCGCGGGCCTCAACGATCCCGTCGACGATCAGCTCCGTAGGGTCGGGCGGATAGGCGATCTCTTCGAGCTTGCCAAATTGCGTCGGTGCGAAGGGCTGAAGCTTCAAACGGTCGAAATTGAGCTCAGCCAACTCCGCAAGGCGCAGCGGGCGGTTGAGATAGGCCCACTCCGCCTCCATTAAAGCGAGACGCTCGCGCAACGCGCCGATATCGCGCGCAAGCGTTTCGGCCCGCTGCTGCGCAGCCTGGGTGCGGTAATTCTCCTGATAGGCCCAAAACGCGAGCCCCAAGACCGCTAGGATTGACGGTATCAGCACAAATCCCCGCATCACGCGATCCCCATCCCGTTACGCTTTCCACCAATCTGCCGGCCCCGGCAGCCCGAGCCCCACCCGGTCGACCCGCCCCGCCGCCGCCCCTGTCCGCCGCGCGACGCGGAGCTTGGCCGAGCGCGCGCGCGGATTGGCGGCAAGCTCTACCGCGTCGGGCTCGATCGCCTTGCGCGGGGTGAGGCGAAACTGTGGCTCGACCTCGGTCGCGGCGGGGGCATAGCGGTTCCCGCCGCCGCCCGCGCCGGAGCGCGCCTGCAAAAACCGTTTGACGACGCGGTCTTCGAGCGAATGGAACGTCACGACCGCGAGCGCGCCCCCGGGCGCGAGGAGCCGCTCGGCTTCCTCCAGCCCGCGGATCAACTCGCCAAACTCGTCGTTCACCGCGATCCGAAGCGCCTGAAAGCTGCGCGTCGCGGGGTGGCTCTGTCCCGGCTTGGCGCGCGGGAGGCACCCCATCACAACGTCGGCGAGCTCAGCCGTTGTCGCCAGCGGGCGCGCGGCGACGATAGCGCGGGCAATCCGGCGGGAGGCGCGCTCCTCTCCGTAGTGATAGAGGATATCGGCAAGATCGGCCTCTCGGGCGGCGTTCACAAGGTCGGCGGCAGACGGCCCCTCTCCCCCCATGCGCATGTCGAGCGGCCCGTCGCGCAAGAAAGAAAAGCCCCGTGCGGCCTGATCGAGCTGCATCGAGGAGACGCCGAGATCGAAGACAATGCCCTCAACCGGCGCGCTCACTGTCTGGGCCATCTGGGAAAACCGCGCCTGATGGAGCGAGAGCTTGCCGGCCCAGCGCGCAGCGGCCGGCGTGGCGGCGGCGATGGCGGATGGATCGCGGTCGATGCCGATCACGTGGTCTGCGCCGGCGCGGAGCAATGCGTCGGTATACCCCCCCGCCCCAAACGTGCCGTCGATCCACTGGCCCTCGACGGGGGCCACGGCCGCAACGAGGGCACCGATCAGGACAGGGATATGCGGCGGGTCGGCCGGGAGAGGACGGTCGTCCACCGGAGCGGCAGCGGCCATCGCTCAGAAATCCTCCAGGTCGAGCAGTTCGAGCGGGTCGATCCCCTCGGGAACTTCGTCCAGGAAGGCTTCATCCTGCGCTGCAACCACGTCTTGGTAGGTCTCAGGGTGCCAGATCTGAAAGGTGTCGCCCGCCGCGATGAAATAGGCCTCGTCCTTGAGGCCTGCTTTATCGCGCAGCTTGGCAGGCAGGACCAACCGGCCTGTCTCGTCGACAGAGGTCGGAAAGGACATCCCGTTCATCACGCGCTGCAGGTATCTGCGCTTTTTCGAGAAGCGCGGGAGCTGGGCGATCCTTTCGTCGACCTCCTCCATCGCTTCGATCGTGTAGCATTCGAGGTGTTTCTGGCGCGCGTCGCCGTAGACGATCACAAGATTGGGATGCAGACCGTCCGTCCAGTCAGGATCGCCGGCTTCGAGCACACGGCGAAATTGCGCCGGGATAGACACCCGACCCTTGCCGTCCACCTTATGCTGGCTCTCGCCTCTGAACTTGCGCGCCACGCGGCCCGCTCCTTGATTCGCCCCCAGATTCTGGTAATGATTTCAAAAGAAAACGGCGGATCAGACTGCTGCCACTGCCTGATCCGCCGCCCTCTAGCCCCTTTGGAGGGGGGTGTCCGGATGCGTGTGCCACCTGGGGGGATGTCTGCTCGCCCACACTCCGGATCTCAGTTTCGATGAAGTCGGATGCCTGTATGAAACCTGACTTGGGATTTACTCTGGAAGCTTGTTGGGGTGCTTCTCTGTTTGCCCGTCCTCATCGTATGTAGAGGTATGGCATGGGAATGTATGGGTCTCAATGGGAAAATGTGGACCGTGTACTATTCGGCCTGCGTTTTTGCCAGATGCGTCTGGTCAAAGCCCTGCGGCTGAGAACATATGCGCGGCAATCCGCTTGGTAACACTATATCTTGCGGGTATGCGAAAACCCGACGTTTCGGATGCGCAACAATCCTGTGGATAAGCGCATCATTTTGCATGATACTTGTTGACAGATCCCCATTTTGAACCGAGCCGGGCGCGCGAGTCGCCGTCTAGGGGAGCTGTGTATTATCGGAATGGGCCTTGGAACTTGTTCCGCTTTGCGTCGCTCGTGCTGCCCAAGAATACCCAGCTGCGCGTTTGCCCGGGAGTATTGAGCCAGACGGCGACGTCTAAGCGCCCAGATTTCGGCGTTCGGCGTGTCTTTTCGCAAGGGATACACGACCGGTCCCATGAATTCCCATGGATCCCACGAAATCCCACGAGACCCGTGCGATCCTACGCGCGCCCCGACGTGTGGACTAACGTACCTTGTCCGGCATCAACTGCGCGGCGAGCGCGTTATAGGCTTCGGCCGCTGGTCCATCGCCGGCTGCGACAGGCACGCCCTCGTCAGACGCCGCGCGGGTCGCCAACTCTAGCGGGAGCGCGCCCAAGAATGGCAAGCCGAGCTTTGCCGCCTCCGCCGCCACGCCGCCATGGCCAAAGATTTGCGTCTCCTCCCCGCAATGGGGGCAGACAAAGGTGGACATATTCTCGATCAGACCGAGCACCGGCGTTTTCAGCTTGCCAAACATGTCGAGCGCCCGGCGGGCGTCCATCAGCGCCACATCCTGGGGCGTGGAGACGATGATCGCGCCGGTCACGCGATAGCGTTGGCAGAGCGTAAGTTGAACGTCGCCCGTGCCAGGAGGCAGATCGACGATTAGGTCGTCAAGCTCGCCCCAGGCCACTTGCCCTAAGAGCTGCTGCAGGGCGCCCATCAACATCGGACCGCGCCATACCACCGCCTCCTCGGGCTTTAGCATCAGTCCGATGGACATCATCGTGACGCCGTGGGCCCGCAGCGGCTCGATGGTCTTGCCGTCCGGCGAGCCTGGGCGCTTTGATACACCCATGATCCGGGGCTGCGACGGGCCATAGATGTCGGCATC
The DNA here is from genome assembly GCA_038745585.1 of Pseudomonadota bacterium. Classification (GTDB taxonomy): domain Bacteria; phylum Pseudomonadota; class Alphaproteobacteria; order Rhodobacterales; family Rhodobacteraceae; genus HLUCCA09. Next base: position 210,664 of record JBCDLH010000003.1, on the reverse strand, counting down.
GAGCAGGCCAACCCGGCGCCCGGCGCGGGCGAGCGCAACGGCAAGGTTGGCCGACACGGTCGACTTTCCCACCCCGCCCTTGCCGGAGCCGACCGCGATGATGCGGTCGACCCCTTCGACGGGCGCGGGCCCGCTCTGTTTGGGCGGCGTTGGATGTCGCCCGATCTTGATATCGGGGGGCGGCGTATTGGGCCGCGCTGCCGGCCCGGCGGACGGAGCCGTTAGCACCACGGAGGCCCTCGATACGCCCGGGATACGCGTAACAACCGCTTCGGCCGCCGTTCGCACAGGGGCCAGCGCTTTGGCCATTGGAGCATCCGCAGCTTCGATGACAAAGCTCACCGCGCCCTCGGGCGAAACCATCAGCGCACGTACAAGATCCCGTTCCACGATGTTCCCGCCATCGGGCAGCGTGAGGGCTTGGAGCTCCGCCAGAACCGTTTCCTTCGTCACCGTCATCTCACGAAAGCCCTTCCTCCCGATTCCCTGCGGCAACATGACAAGCTTTAGGTGGCACGCCAGCCAAGGCGCGCAAGAGCCGTTTCAGTCGTGCACGGCGATTGATCTTAACGCGGAGAAAAAGGTCAATACTCCGTATGCATTTGCCGCATGGCAGCATTGTGTGGGGTGGGTATTGTGCAGTCGCAGCATTTCTCTACGTTGGGGATCAACAAGGCCGGAAAGGTCGCGTGGGGGGAAAGGCACTTCTCAACCACGGAGGCCACCCGGATGAGAGACGAGCAATGGTCGCTAGGTTTGCCCGAACGCTTGGTAGATGCGTTAGGGCGTGTGAATGAAAGCGCGCATCGGCGGATTCACCGCTACCGCGTGTATCGAGCTTCAGTGCTCGAATTGAGTAAACTCTCGGATCGCGACTTGGCCGATCTGGGATTGCGCCGCGGGATGATCCGCAGCCTCGCACGAGAGGCGGCACGGCGCGCATAAGGCATAAGGGCGGCCCAATCTGCGTTGGCGGCTCTCACAGTTCAGGAAACCCGACCTCCTCCCTGGGTTTTCTGGTCTCGGCGGCGGCACCTTCCTCCTCCCTGGTGTCGTCGCCTTTTTTTTATGCCAAACCGCCCTTAGAGCGACCAGACCTGCGCGAGCGCGGTGTGTTAGGCTGAGCCTCGACGTGCAAAGAAGCCTTAGCGGAACTCGGCGCCGCCGGAGGAAATCGCATCGGGGGGCGGCATCGCCCCTTCGTTGGCCACATGCGTGCAGACCGCCATGATGTCCTCGATGTCGACGGGCTTGCGCATCACCGCCCAGATCGACGGCGCCATCGAGAAGAGTTCGCCCTTGGAATAAAGCGCCGTGCCCGTGATCACGACGACCTTGCAAGCCGGATTGAGATGCGTGGCGAAGTTGGCGACTGATGTTCCTTCGTTCTCGCCCAAAAAAAGGTCAAGCAAGACAAGATCGAAGGGTTCGGTGATCAGCATCTCGCGGGCTTCGGGCTCTGTCTCGACAAGCCGCGCCATATAGCCAGCGCGCTCTATCACAGCGCCCCAAAGTGCCCGCAGGTTGGGGTCGTCCTCGACCACTAGTACTTTCAATACTTCGCCCTCACGCTCCACGGTGGCGCATTCTCGCTGCCGCTACGCGGTCCGGTGTTTCTCGTGCGACGCCCATTCCTTGGGCAACTCCGACTCGCCGGCCGCAGTGTATGCCGAAAAATTGCCGCAGGTCAAAACGGCACATCTCCCGCTTCCGCGGCGGGCACAACGAATTTGGCAACGACCCGCTTTTCGCCCGCTTTATCAAACGCAATCGCGAGCTTATCGCCCTCGATCCCGGCCACGGCACCATAGCCGAACTTGGTGTGAAACACCCGGTCTCCCTCGGTAAAGGAGGACGACGCCTCACTGTCGATCACCATGTTACGCGCCTCGCGCGGCTGCGACATCGGCCGCGCCGCCGAGCGCGCCTGCAGCCGGCGCCAACCGGGAGAGTTGTAGACATCGGCGCGCGCGGCCTTGTCGTGAAGATCCGAACCGCGCTGGCCGATGATCGCGGGCGACGACGCAGCCGCCATGCCGGCCGCGCCGTAGCTGCCGCCATAGAGGCCTGGCGGTGTGAGAACGTCGACGTGGTCCTCCGGCAATTCATCGATAAACCGAGATGGCAGCGCAGATTGCCACTGGCCATAGACGCGCCGATTTGCGGCAAAAGAGATCGTGCAGAGCGCTTCGGCCCGGGTCAGGCCGACATAGGCGAGGCGCCGCTCCTCCTCGAGCCCCTTCATGCCCTCCTCGTCCATCGCACGCTGCGAGGGAAAGAGGCCGTCCTCCCAGCCCGGCAGAAAGATCGCCGGAAACTCCAAGCCCTTGGCCGCGTGGAGTGTCATCAGCGTCACTTTCGGAACTTCATCCTCGGATTCGTTATCCATGATCAGCGAGACATGTTCGAGAAAGCCCTGCAGATTTTCGAATTCTTCCAGAGCTTTGACGAGCTCTTTTAAGTTCTCCAATCGGCCTGGGGCTTCGGGCGTTTTGTCGTTTTGCCACATCGTTGTGTAGCCGCTCTCGTCGAGGATTTGCTCGGCAAGCTCGATATGGCTCGTCTCGCCCGCGCGGACGCGCGCGGCCCAGCGGTCGATTCCTTGGACCAGCTCGGCAAGCGCAGCGGCGCCTTTCCCACTGAGGCCCTTGGCGGCCAGAAGGAGCCGCGCGCCTTCCAAAAGCGTCACGCCGTTGCTGCGCGCTGCGATCTGGATCTTTTGCTGCGCCTTATCACCGAGCCCGCGCTTTGGCGTGTTGACGATCCGTTCGAAGGCGAGATCGTCATCCGGACTCGTGGCAAGGCGAAAATAGGCCATCGCGTCGCGGATCTCCATTCGCTCGTAAAAGCGTGGGCCGCCGATCACCTTGTAGGGCAGGCCGATGGTCAGAAACCGGTCCTCAAAGGCGCGCATCTGGTGCGACGCGCGGACAAGGATCGCGCAGTGATCGAGCGGGATGGGCGATATGCCTCGCGTGCCTTGCCCCAACGCTTCCAGCTCGTCGCCGATCCAGCGCGCCTCCTCCTCCCCGTCCCAATGTCCGATGAGGCGCACCTTTTCGCCGTGTTCGACCTCGGTCCAGAGCGTCTTGCCGAGCCGCCCCTTGTTGCCCGCAATGACGGCGGATGCGGCGGCCAGAATGTGCGGCGTTGAGCGGTAGTTCTGCTCCAGACGGATCACCTTGGCGCCGGGAAAATCCTTTTCGAACCGCAGAATGTTGCCGACCTCGGCGCCGCGCCAGCCATAGATCGACTGGTCATCATCGCCGACGCAGCAGATGTTGCGATGCCCGCCCGCCAGAAGCCGGAGCCAGAGATACTGCGCTACGTTGGTGTCTTGGTACTCATCGACCAAGATGTAGCAGAACCAGCGGCGGTACTGCTCCAGCACGTCGTCATGGGTCTGAAAGATCGTGACCATGTGGAGCAGGAGATCGCCGAAATCAGTGGCATTCAGCGTCTTCAGCCGCTCCTGATACGCGGCATAGATTTCCACCCCGCGGCGGTCAAAGGCCGATGCTTCGGAGGCGGGGACCTGCTCGGGCGTCCAGGCGCGATTCTTCCAGTTGTCGATGATCGAGGCGAGCATGCGCGGCGGCCAGCGTTTTTCGTCGATGCCGGCGGCGAGGATAAGCTGTTTGAGCAGCCGCAGCTGATCGTCCGTGTCGAGGATCGTGAAGTTCGACTTCAGCCCGACAAGCTCGGCATGGCGGCGCAGCAGCTTGACACAAATCGCGTGGAACGTGCCGAGCCAGGGCATCCCCTCCACCGTCTGACCCATCAGCGCGCCGACGCGGTTCTTCATCTCACGCGCGGCTTTGTTGGTGAACGTCACGGCCAGGATCTCATTCGGCCGCGCTGTGCCCGTCATCAAGAGATGCGCGACGCGGGCCGTGAGCGCCTTGGTCTTGCCGGTGCCCGCGCCCGCGAGCATGAGCACCGGGCCATGGAGCGCTTCAACGGCTGCGCGCTGCGCCGGGTTGAGCCCGTCGAGATAGGCCCGCGGCGCTGCGCCGATCGCACGTTGCGAGAGCGGGAGGGGGCGGGCGGCGGCCTCCTCAAAGGCGTCGAATTCGTCGTGATTGCTCATGCAAGGCAGAGTAGCGCGGGGACGCAGAAAATTAAAGAAGCGTTCTATAAATGTTCTTTTTTCGTTAAGAGGTGCTTCGATTGCCACGCCAACTGCGCGTCTGCCACAGAGGACGCGCGCTCCTGGCACAGGCCCTTGCTCACCGCTCGGGGGCGCGGCAAGGCTCGGGCACATGGATCTTCATCTCAGCCACCCCGCGATCGAGGACCTCAAGCGCACGGGCAAGCGGAACGTGCCGCATTTCGTTTGGGAGTACCTCGACAGCGCGGTCGGGCAAGAGGAGGCGCGGCGTCGGGCAGAGACCGCGCTCGACGAGGTGCGCCTGTTGCCGCATATGATGCGCGGGATCGCGGCGCCCGATCTTTCCGCGCGCCTTATGGGGCGGGACTATCCGCTGCCCTTCGGCTTTGCGCCCGTTGGCATGTCCGGGCTGATCTGGCCAGGCGCCGAGCGTGCGCTCGCCCGCCTCGCCGCCAAAGAGGGGCTCCCCTACACGCTCTCGACCGTGGCCGCCGCGACGCCCGAAGAGGTTGGGCCGAAGGTCGGCGATCAAGGCTGGTTTCAGCTCTACGCGCCGGCCGACCCTGAGATCCGCCGCGATATGTGCGCTCGGGCGCGCGACGCAGGCTTTCACACGATGGTGCTGACGGTGGACCTCGCGGTGGCGAGCCGGCGCGAGCGGCTGCAGCGCGCGCGGCTGACCAACCCCATGACGTTGACGCCCCGCCTCGTCATCGATGCTGCGCGGCGGCCCAGCTGGGCGCTCGCGACGCTTTCGGCCGGCATTCCGCGGCTGAAAACGCTCGAGCGCTATACCGACCCCAACGCCAAAGGCTCGGCCACCGCCCATGTCGGCTATCAGATCCGCACCGCGCCAGACGTTGCGTACGTGCGCGCGCTCCGCGCCGAATGGGACGGGCCGCTCGTCGTCAAGGGCATCCTCAGCGCCAACGATGCCGAGATCGCGCGGGAGGCGGGCGCCGATGCGATATGGGTGTCGAACCACGGCGGGCGGCAATTCGACGGCGGCCCGCCCCCGATCCACCAATTGCCGCAAATCCGTGCGACAGTCGGGTCCGACACGCCTCTGCTTTATGACAGCGGCATCCGCTCGGGCCTCGACATCATGCGCGCGCTCGCCCTTGGCGCCGATTTCTGCATGATCGGGCGCGCCGTGCATTATGGCCTCGCCGCCTTTGGCCCAAAGGGTGCTGCCCATGCTGTCAGCGTGCTGCGAGCGCAGCTCTTGGCCGATATGGCAAATGCCGGCTGCGCGCGTCTTGGCGATCTCGGCGAGCATCTGGTCAGCGAAGCGCTCTGAGACGCGCCGCCCTGCCCGTTCTTCTTGCTGCACGTACCGCCGCCGGAGGCATCCACCCTCGGCAAGGCGCGCCCCGATCCATCGGGATTGCAACATTGTGAGGGGTCCCGAAACTCCCTAGACCAAGGCGCAGAGCACCACGGAGAAGACCATGGCAGAGTTCGAGAAAATCCTGATCGCCAATCGCGGAGAGATTGCGATCCGCGTGATGCGCGCGGCCAACGAACTCGGCAAACGGACGGTTGCGGTCTTTGCCGAAGAGGACAAGCTGAGCCTGCACCGTTTCAAGGCCGACGAGGCCTATCGCATCGGCGAGGGGCTGGGCCCGGTGCAGGCCTATCTCTCGATCGAGGAAATCATCCGCGTTGCCAAGCTCTCGGGCGCCGATGCGATCCATCCGGGCTACGGCCTCCTCTCCGAAAACCCCGATTTCGTTGATGCTTGCGGTGCAGCGGGGCTCGCGTTCATCGGGCCGAAAGCCGACACGATGCGCGCGCTGGGCGACAAGGCGAGCGCCCGGCGCGTCGCAATAGAGGCGGGCGTACCGGTGATCCCGGCAACCGACGTCCTTGGAGAGGATATGGATGCGATCCGCGCCGAGGCCGCCGTAATCGGCTATCCGCTGATGCTTAAGGCGTCGTGGGGCGGTGGCGGGCGCGGCATGCGGCCCATCGGCTCCGAGGACGAGCTTGAGGACAAGGTCCGCGAAGGCCGGCGTGAGGCCGAAGCCGCCTTCGGCAACGGCGAGGGGTATCTGGAAAAGATGATCCTCCGCGCGCGGCACGTGGAGGTGCAGATCCTCGGCGACAGCCAAGGCAACATCTACCACCTGTGGGAACGAGACTGCTCCGTTCAGCGCCGCAACCAAAAGGTCGTGGAGCGTGCGCCGGCCCCCTATCTCAGCTCGGCCCAGCGCGAAAAGCTCTGCGGGCTCGGCAAGAAGATCTGTGAACACGTCAATTACGAGTGCGCCGGCACCGTCGAGTTCCTGATGGATATGGAGACGGGCGACTTTTACTTCATCGAAGTTAATCCGCGCGTGCAGGTCGAACACACGGTGACCGAAGAGGTGACCGGCATTGATATCGTCCGCGCTCAGATCCTGATCGCCGAAGGCAAGTCGCTCGTTGAGGCGACGGGGACGGCGACGCAATACGATGTGGGCCTCGACGGGCACGCGATCCAATGCCGGGTGACGACCGAGGACCCCACAAACAACTTCATTCCGGACTACGGGCGCATCACGGCCTATCGCGGCGCGACTGGCATGGGCATTCGGCTGGACGGGGGGACGGCCTATTCAGGCGCCGTTATCACCCGCTACTACGACAGCCTTTTGGAAAAGGTGACAGCATGGGCGCCTACGCCCGAAGCCGCCATCGCGCGGATGGATCGCGCATTGCGGGAGTTTCGCATTCGCGGTGTGGCGACAAACATTGCGTTCGTCGAGAACCTGCTAAAGCACCCTGACTTTCTGAACAACGAGTACCACACCAAATTCATCGATCAGACCCCGGAGCTTTTCGATTTCAAGCCGCGGCGCGACCGGGCGACGAAAATCCTGCGCTACATCGCGGATATCTCTGTCAACGGCCATCCCGAGGTCGAGGGCCGCCCGCGTCCCGCTTCCGATCTGCGCATCCCCAAGCCCCCCGAGTCGCATCTGAGCGAACCACCATCGGGAACGCGCCAGATCCTCGAAGAGTTCGGACCACAGGCCGTGGCCGATTGGATGGCGGCGCAAGAGCAGCTTCTGATCACCGACGCCACGATGCGCGACGGGCACCAGAGCCTGCTTGCGACCCGCATGCGCTCCATCGACATGATCCGCGTGGCCCCCGCTTACGCGACCAATGTCCCACAGCTCTTTTCCGTTGAGTGCTGGGGCGGCGCCACGTTCGACGTCGCCTATCGCTTTTTGCAGGAATGCCCCTGGCAGCGCCTGCGCGATCTCCGCGCCGCGATGCCCAATATCCTTACACAGATGCTTTTGCGTGGCGCCAATGGCGTCGGCTACACCAACTATCCCGACAACGTGGTGAGGTTCTTCGTCAAACAGGCCGCCGCGAGCGGCGTCGACATCTTTCGTGTCTTTGACTCGCTTAACTGGGTCGAAAACATGCGCGTAGCGATGGATGCGGTCTGCGAGAACGAAAAGGTCTGCGAGGGGGCAATCTGCTATACGGGCGATCTTTTGGACCCTGACCGCGCCAAATACGACCTCAAATACTACGTGCAGATGGGCAAGGATCTGAAAGCGGCCGGCGCGCACATCCTCGGGCTCAAAGACATGGCGGGCCTCTTGAAACCGGCGAGCGCCAGCGTCCTCGTCAAGGCTCTGAAAGAAGAGGTCGGCCTGCCGATCCACTTTCACACCCACGACACCGCCGGCATCGCGTGCGCCTCGATCCTCGCGGCCGCCGAGGCGGGCGTCGATGCCGTCGATTGCGCGATGGACGCGCTTTCGGGCAATACCAGCCAAGCCACCCTCGGCACGATCGTTGAAGCGCTGGCCCGTCAACAGCGGGATACCGGTCTCAACATCGCCGCTGTTCGCGAACTCTCCAATTATTGGGAGGCCGTCCGCGCGCATTATGCCGCCTTCGAAAGCGGGATGCAGGCACCGGCGTCCGAGGTCTACCTCCATGAGATGCCGGGCGGGCAGTTCACCAACCTCAAAGCGCAGGCCCGCTCTCTCGGCCTCGAAGAGCGCTGGCACGAGGTTGCCGAAGCTTATGCGCAAGTGAACCGGATGTTCGGCGATATCGTCAAGGTCACGCCCTCCTCCAAGGTTGTGGGCGACATGGCGCTGATGATGGTGAGCCAGGGCCTCAGCCGCGCCGATATCGAGGACGGCGCGCGCGAGGTCTCCTTCCCTGACAGCGTCATCGAGATGATGAGGGGTGGGCTTGGCCAGCCTCCGGGTGGGTGGCCCAAGAAGATCCAAAAGCGGATTCTGGGCGACGAGACCCCGTTCACGCATCGACCCGGCGCCCGCCTGCCGGACGAAGATGTCGAGGTCAAGCGGGCAGAGATTGCCGAGATCGTCGGCACGGAGATCGACGACGAGGACCTGAATGGATACCTCATGTATCCCAAGGTTTTTAAGGACTACGCCCTGCGCCATGCCGAATATGGCCCCGTGCGCACCCTCGATACCAAGACGTTCTTTTATGGCATGCAGCCGGGCGAAGAGATCAGCCCGGAAATCGACCCGGGCAAGACGCTGGAAATCCGCATGCAGGCTGTGGGCGAGACGAATGACGAGGGAGAGGTTCGCGTCTTTTTCGAGCTGAACGGTCAGCCGCGCACCGTGCGCGTCCCGAACCGCAAGATAAAAGCAACGAGCGTCGCCCGCCCCAAGGCCGAAAGCGGCAATTCCGGCCATGTTGGGGCTCCGATGCCAGGGGCGATTGCCGCCGTTCCCGTGCAGGTCGGCGCGAGGGTCGCGTCGGGCGATCTCTTGGTCACCATCGAGGCGATGAAGATGGAAACGGGGCTCCACGCCGAGCGCGACGGAACGATCAAAGCGGTCCATGTACGCCCCGGAGATCAGATCGACGCCAAAGACCTCCTGATCGAGATGGAATAGGCGGAGCCAGCGGCACTTGTCACGGGGGCTTCAGGGCTGCGCCGGGGGGCGGCGCGGAGCGACAGGCATTCCACGAGCTCCACGCGGCACGGCCCAAACGCTACTCTTGCACATACAACGCCACGCCGGTCAGGCGGTTTCCGTGGCGCTCTGAAACGACAAGGTGCGGCGGCGCGCATCCCATTGAAGACCAGCCCGGCGCGCAAGACGCTCGGCAATTGCCGCACGCAGCTGAAAGTCGTTGATCTTTCGGCTCCAGACATGGATCGGCACGACCGGTTTTTCGCCGAACCCATCGATCATCACAAAGCTCTCGCTCTGCGCATCCCACACAATGTTTTTGGGGTCAAAGTCGTCAGCCACAATGCGCAAGGCAAAGATCCGCTCGACGAAGTCGTTAAGACGCGCAAGGCGCCGCTGGTCGAAGTCGCCGACCTCGATGAGCGTCTTCAGCGTCGGCGCCAACTCCCCGTTGGGGGCAGCGAGCCGCTCAACGACAAGACCCATGCCTTTGCTGGTGGCAACAAGGCCCGCCGTCTCGATAATCGGGAGGCGCCGCGTCCTCGGCACACCGAGCCACTGTGCCCGCCGGTGCGCTCGGTAGACGGCATCGATTTCGCTCATGAATTCACGTGTGTAGGACGGCTTTAGCCGCTGCGCGAGCCAACTGCGAGCTGCTTCTTTCCGTTGGCGCGAGGCGTTGACGACTTTGATCAGCGCACCTGCATCCCGCGGGTGACGGTAAAGATCCCGGTTCTTTCCGCGAGCCACAATCTTTTGGCCCTCGAGATCAATCTGCATACCCGTCGCTCTTGGGTGGCGCGCCTGGTGCGGCGTCGGATCGGTCCGACAGTCGCGCCAAAGCGCGAGCGTCATGAAGCCGTTACAATGGCCGATCCAACGCCAAAAACAAGGGCGGCCCGCGCGCAGGCCCTGCTCCGCTCCGCGCCCCGACGGCTGCACGTTTTTTAACTTGCGGCGTCCCAAAGCCTTGGGTAACACGCGTCTACTTCACGGCGCGGGCGTAGCTCAGGGGTAGAGCATTACCTTGCCAAGGTAAGGGTCGTGAGTTCGAATCTCATCGCCCGCTCCAGTGAAGGTCTTCGGGAAATACGGCGATCGATGGTTAGCGTCGGCAGGCTTCTCTTGTGGGCTTGGCCCTGGCCAGATCGGCGAACGACGCCGAAGGGCCAAAGCCGAACCGGACAACGCATAGGGGCCGCCAACGTCCTTTCGGAGCGGCCCAGGGCGTGCACGGGAGACGCGGTTCACCGAAATCCCCGGCGGAATTGGCTCGTCGAGACCGACGCGCTGGATTTGGCGCGTCGAGCCCTCGCGACATGCGACGGCCCACCTTGAGGGCACATGGCAGGCGTTGTGACCCGTACAGAGCCAGTCCGGTCGATATCGCCAAAGCTCAGCGCACGTTCACATACGCGTTGCGTTGTGCCGCACGGGCGACAAGGATCTCGGCCGCCCGACCCTTCAGCACACACGGAGGTTATCCAGTCTTCGCCTCGGCATTGCGCGTTTGACGGCTGAACTGAGCATAGAGGTGCTCGCCCGCAAGCACCGGTTCGAATTTCGGTGGATTTTCAGCCGATTGGCAAGAGGGTAAGCAACTCACAACGGTATCGTAGTTCGGCTCATGAAAGAAGCCAATCGAGAGCCGCTCACTCCCGACAGCCGCATCAAGCGGCGGGTTGACGACGCGGTGCAGGGTCGACACCCAGCGGTCATTGGTCCAGCGGGCCATCATGTCGCCGATATTCACAACGAAGGCGCCACGCGGGGCCCGCACGGGCTCCCATTTCCCCGCCTTCGTATGGATCTGCAGGCCGCCCGGCGCAGTATCGGGCCGCAGGATCGTCATCGTGCCGAAATCCGTGTGGGCGCCAGCACGGAGTTGGCCGGGCTCGGGAGGACGAGTCTGCTCGGGGTAATACATTGCGCCCAGGATCGAAATGTGACGATCGATCTTATCGGCAAAGTACGCTTCCGGCAGGTCGAGTGCGACGGCGAAGAGGCGCATCATGTCGGAGGCGAGCCGGGTCATCTCCCGGAAATACGCCGTCCAAATCGGGCCGAAATCAGTCGGATCCTCCGGCCAGAGGTTCGGCTCGAAGTGCCCGCGGCTACCCTCCGCCGCGAAGTAGGGATCGGACGCATCAACATCGACCGGACCGGCGCTAAAGCTCTCTTTCCAGTCCGGCGGCGTTTCCTCGCCCAACGTATCGGCGAGCGCTGCGGCGCCGACGCCGATGTAGCCGCGCACGATGTCCGGTGAGGGCTGTCCGACCCGCGCCTTTTCGGAGACGTCTTTCCGAAAGAAAGCCTTGGACGTGTCGTAGATCTCATCAAACAGTGCATCCGGGACGCCATGCCCGGTTAGACACAAAAACCCGGTGTCGCAACAAATGGCATCCAGTTTGCGTGCGACGGCCGCTTTTTCAGGCGCAGAGCCCCGAAGGAACGGTGCGATGTCGAGCACCGAAACAGTCGACATGTCAGCCTCCCAACGTTTCTGTTGATCCTGCGACACTACGCATGGCGCTGCGCTCCTTCAGGCGACCGCATTGCACGAATTCGCGTCGGATCGATGCAGGTCGCGCGCTTGGGAGAGCCACTTGGGGCGGATCGCGGCGGGGGCCGCCCGGTCATGCAGGCGTTTGGCGGGACGCCAAGGCACGACACGTGTCGCCTCCCAAGAAAACTCAGCGGGCATCGATGGGAAGGGTCACAGTCGGATCGCCGACCTGTTCGCGAAACTTTGCTTCGGCATAGGCCTGGTAGGCGATGGGCGGATAACTGGGCGCACCGCCCTCGGGCACGAAGGGCGCAAGGCACTCGATCACCGCGTGCGGCCCAGGGTTGTGAAAGAACGCAACGGATTGGCGGCGCGGCGAATACTCGGCGTCGGCCAGGGTGACGACACGGTGAGGCGTCGAAATCCAGCGGTCATTCGTCCATCGCATCAGAAGGTCGCCGATATTGATGACGAAAGACCCAGGGACCGCGGGCACGTCGATCCAGGTGCCGTCGCGCGCGCGCGCTTGCAGACCGGGCGCATCGTCGCCGCGGATAATCGTGAAGGCGCTGTAATCGGTATGGACCCCGGCGCGCACCTGCCCGGCGCGCAAGCGCCCTCGGACTTCGGGGTAGTTCAGCATGCGGGTCGAAGAGGCATGTTTGTCGAACGCGGCTTCGAGCGTGTTTTCGGGTAGGCCCGCAGCGGCGCAAAAGAGCGCGCGCAAGTCGGTCGCGAGCGCTTCATAGGCGGCGTAAGCGTTCTCCCAGGCCGCTTGGAGGGGCTCCGTGCCGCGCACCCATTGATCCCCTTGGTGGCGCGGCGAGACATCGAGCGACTCCTTCAGATCGGCTTCGCCCACCTCGCCGTCGAGTGCGCCGAGGCTTTCGGAGTTGAGCGGCACGTAAGTCGGACCGCCGAAGGTGGCGCCTTGTCGCTTGATCCGGGTCTTTTCGTGATCGGGCAGATCAAAGAAGCTCCGCGCCTCTGCGATCACACTTTCCAGCGTCTCGGACGCAATCCCGTGCCCGATGATCACAAAAAACCCGATTGTCTCACAGGCGCGGGCCACGCCGTGCGCGACCTCTGCACGGTTTGTGCCGTTGCGAAAGGGCGCGATGTCAATGACGGGGATCTCGCGCACCGGTGGGTCCATCAACTCTGTCATGCCTGTCTCCCTCAGACTGCCCTGCCCTCACAAAGCGCGGGCAGGGCTGGTTCGGGTCAAGTCTCGATCGCCATCTGATCGAAGAAGATGTACTTCGTCGGGTGCATCTCGATGCCCTGCACGCGATTGTGGTAGGCATTGGCGACCTGCATGAAGAAGGGCTGCACGATAGGGCCGTCCTCGCGCATGATCGTCATCAGCTCGCCCATGATCTCCTTCTGAAGGTCGGGATCGACGGTCCCTTCGATCTGGTCCATCAACTCGTCAAACCGCGCATTGGAAAAGCTGCTCTCGTTCCAGGGTACGCCCGAGCGGTAGGCCAGACCGAGGACCATCATGCCGAGTGGCCGGTGCCCCCAAGCTGTCAGGCTGAAGGGGTAATCGGTCCACCTGTCCCAAAACGACGAGGCGGGCAGCGTCTGGATTTGCGCGCGGATGCCCGCCTCGGCCCAATCCTCGACAAGGACTTGCGCCACGTCGAGCTCCCAGGTCGGCTGGGTCTTGACGTAGAATTCCGGGATGTCGATGCCGTCTGGGTAGCCGGCCTCGGCCAGGAGCGCCTTGGCGCCCTCGACATCGCGCTCCCACGTGCCCAGATCGGCCCATTCGGGATGAATGTCGGCGACATGGGTGTGATCGCCCTCGGTGGCGTTGCCGCGCAGGGCGCGTTCGATCACGGCAGGTCCGTCCGTCGCCATGCGAAGCGCGCGCATCACGCGCGAATCGTCGAACGGCGCCTCCGTCATCTTGCCGCGTACCGCGGCGGTGCCGCCCGTCGTGGCGCGCACGACCTTGAGGTTGGGATTGCCGGCGACGACGGGCGCCTGGTTTTCCGAGATCTCATAGAGGCCGTCGACTTGGTCGGTCATCAGCGCGCCGAGTGCGGCATTCGAATCCTCGCCCAGATCGGTGATCTCGATCCGGTCGAGATAGCCGCCCTCGACGAAGTATTCGCCGTCGACCCGCTCGTAGACCGCGCGCTCGCCCACCGCGTGCTCGACCATCGTAAAGCACCCCGTGCCGTTCGAGCCGACACCAAAGGCGCCGCCCTCTTCGGGATCAAGGATGAAGAACGGGTAATGATAGAGATGTTCGGCAACCGCGACCTGCGGTTGCTTGAGATTGAGCCGAACGGTCATGTCATCGACAATCTCGATGGCATTGGCGTCCCAGAGTTCGGAGCGCATGACCGCGTTGCCCTCGGCGTCCACTTCGCCGGTATCGATCTCGGTGAGCATGTAGCTGCCCATCAGGCCGACGACAGACGATCCGGTTTCCGGCGCGAGCACGTGGTTGATGTTCCAGGCGACATCTTCGGCGTTGAGCTGGCGGCCGCTGTGCCACATCACCCCGTCGCGCACGCGCAAGGTCCAGCTTTGCAAGTCGTCCGAGACCTCCCAACCCGAGAGGAGCCAGGGCCGCGTGACGTTGTCATAGCCCGTGCGCACGAGGAAGTCGCAGACGGGGCGGACGGATGTCGCGCCCTCGTTGAAGGAGAGCGCGTGCGGCGTCGAGACGTCGAGCACGCGCATTCCCATCCGCAGCGTTCCCCCTTGCGGGAGCGTCTGCGCGCGGAGCCCGGGTTGTGCCAGGCCGGCAAAGGAGTAGGCCGCGGCGCTCGACAGGCCGAGCAGCGTGGATTGACGCAGGAAGTCCCGCCTGGACACGCGGCCCTCTCGATACCAGCGCTTCAGGCGGGGGATATTGCTGTTCTCAGACATGGCGACCTCCGTGTTGTTGTAGTGTCTCGTTTCTTCCTTCGAACGGACCGGTTCTCAGCGGGCGCGCACCGGCAGTCTCACAATCCGGTCCGCTCGATTTCTGCGCGGCGCTGCGCCACGTAAGCATCGAGGGCCTCGCGCCTTTCGGGCGCCATCTGGGGCGGCTCATAATCTTCGAGGGCCTGTTTCCAGATGCGTGTGGCCCGGTCCGTCGCTGTCAGTCCTCCGGCGGCCTCCCAGGCCTCATGGTTGGCCCAGTCCGACAGGATCGGCTGGTAAAACGCCGTCTCATAGCGGGCGAGTGTGTGGGGCTCGCCGAAAAAATGCCCGCCGGTCGGCACGTTGGCGATGGCGTCGAGGGCGAGGCTTGCACTGTCCACTTCCAGCGGGGCCATCATCGCGGCCATCTGCTGGAGCATTTCGACGTCCAGCACGAGCTTCTCGAAAGAGGCCGTCAACCCGCCTTCGAGCCAGCCAGCGGCATGGTAGACGACATTGGCGCCACCGAGGACCGCGGCCCAGAGCGCCATCTGCGTTTCATAGGCGGCTTGCGCGTCGACGGTGTTGGACGCGTTCGCGTTCGACGTGCGGTAGGGCAGCCCGTAGCGGCGCGCAAGCTGGCCGCTGGCCATGTTCGCCAGCGCGTTTTCCGGGGTACCAAAGGCCGGCGCGCCGGTCCGCATGTCGACATTTGAGGTGAACGCGCCGTAGAGCACCGGCGCGCCGGGTCGGACAAGCTGCGTGAGCATCACCCCAAAGAGCGCCTCGGCATTTTGCTGGGCGAGGGCGGCCGGCAGCGTCACCGGCGTCATGGCGCCCATCAAGGTAAAGGGCGTCACCAGGCAGGCCTGCCCGTGCTCGGCGGCCGCGATCATCCCTTCGGCCATCTCGCCATCGAAGCGGCGCGGAGAGTTGACCGAGATCGGCGCAATGACCCCGGGAGAGGCCGCGAGATCGTCGAGCGACACCCCGCGCGCGATGGCCATCATACGAATGCCGTCCAGCGCCCGCGCCCGCCCGATTGCGGTGACGTGAAAGCACAGATCCGAGAGCGTGAGATTGGCGTGGTAGGTGTCGAGGTGGCGGGTTTCGGCGGGCAGGTCCAGCGGGGCGACCACCTGATTGCCGATCAGGTGGATGACGTTGAAATACTGGGCGAGGCGGATGAAGTCTCGATAATCATCCATCGTTGCAGGGCGGCGGCCCCGTTCGCTGTCGCTCGCATTGGGCGGGCCGGCGACGAGCCCGAAGACAAGCGCGTCGCCCCCGATCACAAGGGTGCGATCCGGATTGGCGGAGGTGAGCGTGAAGCGATCTGGCGCTGTAGCGATGCG
Organism: Pseudomonadota bacterium; assembly: GCA_038745585.1. Lineage (GTDB taxonomy): Bacteria > Pseudomonadota > Alphaproteobacteria > Rhodobacterales > Rhodobacteraceae > HLUCCA09. The sequence continues at coordinate 194,911 of JBCDLH010000003.1, read as the reverse complement.
CTCTGCCAGAAGCGCCCGATCAATCCGGACTACGCCGGTTGCTTGATCCACATCGGCGCCGGCCGCTTCAAAAAGGGCGCAGGCGCGCGGGTTCATCACTTCGATCCCGAGCTCTTCGAGGATCGACATCGAGGCGTCGTGAATTGCTTCGATCTGGTCCGGCGAAAACCGTTCGACCGGCGCGAAGGCGTTGCGCAACGTGCTCCATGGAGCCTGGGGAATGTCTGGCGCGCGAGAGCGTCGCGCGCGCGGCCGCCGTCGTCTGGTCGTGTCCACTCCCATGCCTTGCCGCCCGCCACGTTTCCCCGATGATGCGACAGTTTGGCAGCTGTCTGCGTCAGGAAGGCTCTCTTTCCGACAGGAGAGAGGGGGCAAAGGTCGCATATGTCAGTCCTTAAGCTCGGTTTCCCGCAGGCCGTCGGCCAGGAGGTTCAGCCCCAGAACGAGCGAAGAGATTGCGATGCAGGGCACCAGCGTCAGATGCGGTGCAAAGGACGCCATCGAGCGGGTCTCGTTGACCATGCCGCCCCAATCCGGCTGCGGCGGTGGCAGCCCAAGGCCGAGAAAGCCCAGAACGCCTATTGTTATCGTCACGTAGCCGAGCCGCAGGCAGGCATCGACGATCAGGAGCGAGGTCGCATTGGGCAAGATCTCGAAGAACATGATGTAGGCCGCGCTCTCGCCGCGGGTCTGCGCGGCAGCGACATAGTCGCGATTGCGCAAATCGAAGACGACGCCGCGCACGATGCGCATGATCCCCGGCGCGCTGGCGAAGGTGATCGCCAGCACGATGTTGAGGACAGACGCGCCGTAGACAGAGATCAGCACGACGTAGAGAACGAGCACCGGAAACGACAGAACGATATTGGCGATGGTCGAGAGGACATCGTCGATCCAGCCGCGCAGGTAGCCCGCGACGAGCCCCATCGTGACGCCCACCGCATAGGCCGAGGCCGTGGCGGCCACCGAATAGAGCAGGACGCGGCGGGCGCCCCAGATCACGCGCGAGGCAAGATCGCGACCCAGTTGGTCCGTCCCCAAGAGGTAGAAGCGGCCCTCCGGTCCGGTCGCGAGGGGCTTTTGAAACGGGACGAACTGCTCGACGGGGCTGTAGGGCGCAAGGAGCGGGGCGAGGAGCGCCACGAGACACCAAAAGATCACGATCGTGCCGCCGATGACGGCCACGGGGCTCGACAGCACTTTCGGCACGCGCGGCACACGGCTGCGTGCGGGGGGCGGCGGAGCGGATGCTTCGCTCATGCCACCCGCACCCTGGGATTGAGGTAGCCATAGCCGATGTCAGCGATGGTCTGCGTGGTCACTGCGACGATGACCGAAACCATGGTGCAGGCCTGGAGGAGCTTGATGTCTTGCGTGAGCGAGGCCTCAAGGATCAGCGCGCCAAAGCCACGATACGCAAAGAAGAACTCCACCACGATCACGCCCGACAAGAGCCAGTTGATCTGAAGGATGATCACGGTGAAGGGCGCGATCAGCGCGTTGCGCAGCCCGTGGCGCATCACGACCCGGCTGAACGGAAGCCCGCGCAGCACGGCGGTCCGGATGTAGTTGGATTGCATCACCTCGGCCATCGAAGCGCGCATCATCCGGGCGATATAGCCAAAGCCGAAGAGGATCAGCACCATTGCCGGCATGACGAGTTGCAATGGGTCGAAGCCGCCCGTCATGGTCGATGTCGCCGGGAACCATCCGAGGTAGAAGACAAAGAGAAACGCCAGGAAGACCGCGCTGGCGAATTCGGGCACCGAGGTTGTCAGGATCGAGGTGGTCGAGATGAGCCGGTCGGCAATACCGCCCTCGTTCATGCCCGCAAGGACCCCCGCCGTGATCGAGAGCGGGACCATGATCCCGAAGACGACGGCGGCGAGGAGGGCCGTGTTGCCGAGGCGCGGCCACAGCACCTCGGCCACGGGCGCCCGGTAGCGGATCGACTCGCCGAAATCGCCGCGAAGCGCGTCTCCGAGCCAGGTGAAATACCGCTGGAAGGCGGGCTCATTGTATCCGTTTGCGTCGAGCCAAATGACCCGTTGCTCCTGCGTAGAATAGGGGCCAAGAACCTTTATAACGACGCTATCGCCATTGACCTCGAGCAGCAGAAACGTCAGCACCGACACCGCGAGCATGGTCCCGAGCATCATCAGAATGCGACGGATTAGGAATTTTAGCATGCCGTTTGACGCGCTTCCGGCTGCCCTTGCTGTGACACCGCACCGGCCCTGTCGCAAACCGCCCGTTTGTCTCTCACCCGTCGCTCCCGGCTCTGCGCTACGCGATCCCCACATGACGCGCGGGAGGAACGTCCCGATCCAGACCGAATCCGACCAAACCTGCGATTGTTTGTCGCAATTGGGTCGCGCCTAGAGCGAAGCGTGGCACTAGCGTCAGCGGCAATGTGGAAAGCGAAACGATCATGCATGACCTGGTGATCGCAGGTGGGAGGGTTGTCACGGGTGCGGGCTCCTTTCTGGGCGATGTCGCCGTATCCGGCGGCAAGATCGCAGCGCTCGGCACTGCGCTTGAGGGAAAGGCCCGCGTTGAGGCCTCTGGGCGCTACGTGCTCCCCGGCGCCATCGACGGCCACGTCCATATGCGCACCGAGCGGCCGACCTTTTGCTATGACGACACATTTGCCACGGGCTCGATCGCAGCGGCGTTCGGAGGGACCACGACGATCATCGATCAGGTGCAGGCGGATCCGAGCTTGAGCCTTCGGACCGAACTCGACACGCGCATGGCCTTGGCCGAGGGGCATTCTGCGGTGGATTTCGCCTTTCACATGAACGTCCGAAGCGATGACCCCGCCCGGCTGGACGAGGTCCGCGGCATTGTCGCGCTCGGCGTATCGAGCTTCAAATGGTTCATGGCGATCCCGGGCTGGGCGGTGCCGGATGCGATCCTGCAGCGCGGAATGTGCGAGGTGTCCGCCTTGGGCGGGCTCAACATCGTTCACGCCGAGAACCTTGGGGTGATCACGGAACTCAGGCGCCGCAAAGCGGCTGCGGGCGAGCGCCGGATGTCGCATTTCGCCTCCGCTTATCCCGCCGCGGCGGAGGCCTCGGCCGTCTCGCTCGCGCTCGCGATGGCGGAAGCCGCCGATAGCCGCATCCTGCTCTTTCACCAGACCTGCGCCGAAGGTGTCGCTGCGATCCGGGCGGCCAAGGAGCGCGGGGTGCGGGCCTTTGGCGAGGCGGGGCTCGGCTGGCTCTTGTTCGATGCGAGCGTCTATGCGGGCGATCAGGTGGCCGCGCTGCCCTTCCTTCTGACCCCGCCGGTGCGAGAGGCCCACCATCAAGCAGCCCTGTGGCGTGGCTTGCGCGTCGGGGATCTCGACATCGTGTCGACGGACCACGCGGCCGTGCGGATGGTCCCCGAGGCGACGGCACGCGAGATTGCAGACACCTTTGGCGTCGATGTCGAGGCGCCGCCAGCGACAGACGACACGCCGCGCGATGCCGAGGGCAACCGGCTGATGCCGGTCTTGCCGCCGGGCGGCGTCGAAACGCGCTTTCCGCTCGTTTACTCCGAAGGGGTGCGCACCGGGCGGCTCAGCCTCGAACGCTGGGTCGAGGTCTGCTGCTCCGGCCCGGCCGACCTCTTCGATCTGCCGCAGAAGGGGCGACTGCTGCCGGGCTGCGACGCGGATATCGTTCTCTTCGATCCGGAGGCGCAGGTCACCTACCGCACGGACACGCTCCACTCCAACACCGATTACTCGGTCTGGGATGGCCGCGTCTGCCAGGGGCGGATCGACGGCGTTTGGAGTCGAGGCACGCGCCTCGTTGACGGCGATCGGTGGCTTGGCGCGCCAGACCACGGGCGGTTTCTGGCACGCACGCCGGGCTGACATGTGCAAGGTCCACGCTTAGGGCTACGTCTGGAAGACTTTCAACGCCTTCGAGCTGCGCGCCCGGGCACGGGATCAAGGCCGCGGGCCGCCGTGCCAGCGCCGTCCCGTCCCGGCGGGATGGCGCTTCGTGGCCGCTCGCGCTTAGCTCGGGGCGGGGAGGGGTTTGGTTTGGATAAAGCGCAGTCGCTCGACCGTTAGAGCGCCACCCCACGGAAGGGCGCTGGCGCGGCTTGCGCCTTATCCAAACGAAGAGGCTGTGCGTTGGGTTTCATCGACCCGGCCTAGATCGACGACCGGACCGCTTGCAACGCCTTCTACCCGGACGTCCCCTAAGAGTTGGCCAATGCGCTGGCGGCACCCAGGACACTACAGACAGCGTTGCCCGCTCCAATCTCCAAAACCAAGCCCGTCAGGGCGTGGCTCGTGAGCGCACAGCTTGCCGCGACATGCGCGGGGCCTGTGGCGCCGAGGATTAGGGTGAGGGCGCCGCGTCGAGTTCGGGCTCGGGCACCTCGCGCTTGGCGATGACCGGCGCCATCCCGTCCAGCACCGCATCCGGCAGGTGGCACTTGACCCGGTGGCCATCTGCGCGGCGCCGCACGGGCGGCATCTTCGTCTGGCACACGGGCGCCCCGGCTGCCGCTTCTGCCGCGCCGCGGTGGGGGCACCGCGTCTGGAACGGGCATCCGGGCGGCGGCGTCTCTGCCGAGGGAATGTCGCCTTCCAGCAGGATCTCGCGCTTGTCGAAGCGGCTGTCGGCGATCGGCACGGCAGACAGCAGCGCTTCGGTATAAGGGTGATAGGGCGGCGCAAAGACGTCTGCCGTCCGCCCCTGCTCGACCACGTGACCGAGATACATCACCACCACCCAATCCGCGAGGTGATGCACAATCCCAAGGTCATGGCTGATGAAAAGCATCGTCGTGTCATGCTCAACCTGCATCTCCATCAGGAGGTCGGCCACGGCCGCCTGTACGGAGGCGTCCAGGGCCGAAAGCGGCTCGTCGGCCACCAAAAGCCGCGGCTGGCCAGCAAAGGCACGGGCAATGGCGACGCGTTGCTTTTGCCCGCCCGAAAGCTGACGTGGCCTGCGATGCTCGAACTCGCGTGGCAAGCGTACGCTGTCAAAGAGGGCATACATGGTCTCGCGCCGTTCAGCCGCTGAGTTGCCGATCCCGAACCGCTTCAACACCCGCATGATCTGCCGGCCCACACGCTTTTTCGGGTTGAGCGTATCGAATGGGTTTTGAAACACCATTTGAATGCTGCGCACGGTCTCGTCGGACCGCTTTGAAATGGTCTGGCCAGAGATCTCTGACCCGCCAAACTTCACGGATCCGTCCGTTGCCGTCTCAAGCCCTGTGAGAACTTTTGCCAGGGTCGACTTTCCGCAGCCTGACTCGCCGACGATGGCCAAGGTCTGCCCGCGCTGCGCCGTGAACCCAACATCCTCGTTGGCGCGCACGACACTGTCTTTGCCAAGAAGCCCCCCCGAACGCACGTAATGCTTCTTGAGTGCCTCGATGCGTAGGACCTCGGGCGAAGAGGCGCGCCGCCCTCCGCCCAAACCTGGCGCATTCGACGCCACGCGCCAGTCGATCTCGGACACCCGCGCGCAACGGGACAGGTGGAAACCGGCCGCGCTGACCGGTGCGAGTTCGATGTCCGATTGATCGCAGATGCCGGCGGAAAAGGCCTCGCAGCGTGGCCCAAAGTTGCACCCCTGCGGCCGGTCAAAGGGGAGCGGCAGCTGTCCCGGTATCGTCCGCAACGCGCGGCCCGACTTATCCGCATCGGGGACGGGCAGCGCCTGAAGGAGGCCGCGGGTATAGGGATGGCGGGTATTGTCAAAGACGGTGTCGGCAGGCCCCGCCTCGACCGCCTCGCCCGAATACATCACGACGACCCGGTCACAGGCGGACCGTATCAATCCCAAGTTGTGGCTGATAAAGAGCACCGCGACCCCGAAGCTCTGGGCAAGATCCTTCACCAAATCCACGATGCCTGCCTCGACCGTGACGTCGAGCGCGGTCGTCGGCTCATCGAGCAGCAAAAGATCGGGCTCGCTTAGGAGCGCCATCGCGATGACCACGCGCTGCTGCTGTCCGCCCGAGATCTGGTGCGGATAGGCCTGCATCAGCCGGTCGGGATCGGGCAAGCGGACGGCTGCGAGCATATCGCGCGCCTTCTGTCGCGCCACTGCCCAGGAGAGCCCGGCGAGCAACACGAGAGGTTCGGCGAGCTGCTGGCCGATACGCATCGAGGGATTGAGCGAGGACGAGGGCTCTTGATAGACCATGGCGATTTGGCGCCCGCGGATCTTGCGCAGCTCCCGCTCGGACAGTGCCACAAGATCGCGACCCAAAAACCGAATTGCACCGCCAGAGATCCGGCCGTTCTGACCCAGGTAGCGCATAATAGCGAAGGCAACCGTGGATTTCCCACTGCCGGACTCGCCCACGAGCCCCACCGTTTCTCCCGGCATGATCGTCAGACCAAACTTCTCGACCGCCGGAACATCGACAAGATGCGTCTTGAAGCTGATCGAAAGATCTTCGATCTCCAGGATAGGCTGCATGTCGGCGCATCCCCGCATTCCACGTGCTCAAAGGTGACACGCCGCAGTGATCGGTCAAGCTTTGCCCCAGCGCAGAACAGCGGTGCGCGCCTCGCCACAGACGCAGGTGGACGCCTGCCGGCCACGCTGGCCCCATCGCGAAATCCGCGCGATGATGGCGCTATGAGCGATATCCCATACCCGCGAGATCTGATTGGCTACGGCCCAACCCCGCCCCATGCCGGCTGGCCCGATGGCGCGCGGCTTTGCCTTTCTATCGTCATTTCCTACGAGGAGGGGGGCGAAACGTCGGTCCTGCATGGGGATGACCGTTCGGAGACGGTGCTGGCCGAAGTTGCTGGGCTCGCGCCGGTGATCGGCGCGCGGGACGTGAACACCGAGTCGATCTACGAATACGGGAGCCGCGCGGGCTATTGGCGGCTCCTGCGCGTTTTGCATGCGCGTCGAATGCGGGCCACCGTCTACGCGGTGACGATGGCGTTGGAGCGGCACCCGGGCGTGGCGAGAGCGGCCATGGAGGCAGGCTTCGAGCTGGTCGCCCATGGCCACCGGTGGATCGACTACGCCAACGTGCCCGAGGCCGACGAGCGGGCCGACATCGCGACCGCCATAGACGTGATCCGCCGGCTTACCGGGCATCGCCCAGTCGGCTGGTATACCGGACGTCCGAGCGTCAACACGCGCCGTCTGGTCGTTGAGGAGGGCGGCTTTCGTTACGACAGCGACTCCTATGCCGACGATCTGCCCTATTGGGATCGCAGCTTGGTGCGCCCGCACCTCGTGATCCCGCACCAATTCGACACCAACGATTCCAAGCTCGTGCACACAAACGGCTTTCCCAATGGTGGCGCGTGGGAGGCCTATCTGCGCGACAGTTTCGACATGCTTTACGCGGAAGGGGCCGAGTACCCGCGGATGATGACTGTCTCGCTGCATCCACGCATTGCCGGTCGGCCTGGACGCGCTCTGGCATTTGCACGATTTCTCGACTACGTGGCCGCCCATCCGCATGTCTGGGTGGCAACGCGCAAAGAGATTGCCGAGCATTGGATCGCCACGCATCCACCCCAGGACCTAGACGTAAGTCCGACTTGACTTGACCTAGCGTGCGATGTCGCATGTGGCGCATTATGTCGGGTTTGTCGTCCTCCAATAGCGGCTTGGGATTGCCGGCGCGCCTCGACGCGCTCTCGCAGAAACTGCGCCTTGGCGGGCACGGCGCGACGATCCTCGTGCATGCGCAAGATCCCGACCCGGGGGCGAGCCGCGTCGCAAATGCCGCGCCCGCAGCGCGGGTGCTCTGCCACGATAGCTACGATGGCTTGCACGACCTGCTCGCCTCGGAACCGATCGACGCGTGTTTGAGCTACCGCTTCGGCCCAGGCTATCCGCGCGCACCGCTGGTCGAGGGGCCGGACCGGCCGGCCTATGTCCATGTCGGCGGCACAGGGTTCGACCACCTGGTGCCTTTTGAGCAAAGCGCTGTCCTCGTCTGCAATTCGGCGGGCTTTCAAGCTGAGGTCATGGCCGATTACGCGCTCGCTGCCATCCTAGCGATCAATATGCGCTTTCCCTCGTTCGTTGCGCAGCAAACGCGTCGAGAGTGGCGCGAGCACAACTTGCGCGGGGCGCGCGACCAAGCGGCCGTTGTTCTCGGAACGGGCCCGATTGGCGCGGCGATCGCCGAACGCCTCTCGGTGGCGGGCCTCTCTGTCACCGGGGTCAGCCGGAGTGGGCGCGCACATCCGAGCTTTCAGACCGTCGTGCCGGTGCAGGATCTGCGCCGCGTGGCCGCCCAAGCCGAGCACCTCGTCATCGCCATCCCGCTGACAAACGAGAGCCGCGGCCTTGTCTCGCGCGAAATCCTAAACGCGCTGCGCCCCGGCGCCGGGATCGTCAACCTTGCGCGCGGCGGGATTGTCGATGAGGCGGCCCTTCAGGAACGCCTCAAAGAGGGCGCTCTGGGCGGCGCGGTGTTCGACGTTTTCGAAACGGAGCCGCTGCCGAACCATAGCCCCCTTTGGGAGGCGCCGGGCCTGATCGTCACACCGCACACCTCCGCGCTCTTTGAGGGATGGGAGCGCGCCGCGGCGGATGTCTTTTGCGACAATCTGCATCGCCTGAGCAGGGGAGAGCCACTGCGCAATCGCATCGATCCGGCGCGGGGCTACTGAGATGCCGCTGGCGACCGATCGCCGGAATGGAACGGTGCGCCTTGGGATCTTCATCGCCCGAGGCTTTCCCCTCGCGCCATTTTCGATGGTGCTCGAGACCCTGCGTTTGGCCAACGAAACGCTCGGAAATGAAAGGTTTCAATGGACAATCATCTCGCGCGATGGGGAGGATCGTGTGTCGTCTTGCGGACTGCCGGCGCGGGTCGATCATTCCGTGGAGGACAGCCCGTCGGTTGATGTTTTGCTCGTCTGCACCGGCGAACGCTCTCCAATGATCGACGATCCGGCCGTGCTGCGTTGGCTCCGTTCCGCTTATCGCGACGGCAGCAAGGTCGGCGCGATCTCGGGCGGGGCCTTTGTCCTGGCCCGGGCGGGACTGCTTTCGGGGCGGACCTGTGCGATCCATTGGGCCAGCCGGCTCGCGCTCGCGGAGGCCTATCCGGATGTCGCCGTCTCCGGCGAGATCTTTGTCACGGACGGGCGGATGATCACGTGCGCGGGCGGGATATCGACGCTGGATCTCATGCTCCATCTCGTAGAGCGCTTTGAGGGGCGCGCAACGGCACGGCGCGTCGCGGACGACCTGATCTATCCCTCGATCCGCCGCGGCAGCGAGCCCGCGCGCATCGAGCTGCATCGCCGCACAGGCAGCACAAACACCGTCTTGCTGAACGCCATCGAGATCATGGAGCGCAATGTCGAATATCCCGTGACGCTCGCGCGGATCAGCGAAACCGTGGGCACGTCGATCCGCCATCTGGAGCGGCTCTTTGCGCGCTCGATGGGGATCCCGCCGAGCAAATACTACATGCATTTGCGACTGCGAGAGGCGCGCGGCCTCTTGATGCAAACCGATATTCCCTTGTCTGAAGTTGCCCTTCGCTGCGGCTTCAACAACACCTCGCATTTCGCGCGCCGCTATCGCGAGGTCTACGCGATCCTGCCGAGCGACGAGCGCCGCGCGATGAGTTGAGCTGCGGTCTCAAGCCGGGTGTCGCGTTCCAGTTCTCAAGGCGCGCCTTTGTGGCCAAACCTGTGACACAGATCGACTATGGGTATGCAGAGGATCGGGGGAGGACGAGATGTCAAAGAGGCTCCAAGGACGAACGGCAATTGTCACCGGCGCCGCCTCAGGTATCGGTCGGGCGATCGCGCTCCTCTTTGCCGAAGAAGGCGCCAAGGTCTGCGTGGCCGACATCCTTGCCGAGCCAAAAGAGGGTGGCGCCCGCACCGAGGATGAGATCGCCGCCGTGGGCGGAACGGCGATGCGCATGCGCTGCGACATCTCCGATCCTGACGATGTCGACGCGATGGTGCAGGCGGTTGTCGACGCGTGGGGTAGCCTCGACATCCTCGTCAACAACGCCGCGCATTGGACGACGACGCCGCTGACCGAAACCAGCCTTGCGCAGTGGCGCGAGGTTATGGCCGTGAACTCCGACGGGTATTTCCTCTGTTGCAAACGCGGGGTCGAGCAGATGCTCACCCAGCCCATCCGGGGCGATGCGCGCGGGCGGATCGTTAACATCACCTCCCAACACGGGATGATCGGCGCGCCGAACGACATCGCCTATGGCACGGGCAAAGCGTCGTCCGTCTATCTCACGCGGCAGATCGCGACGGATTACGGCCGCCAGCACATCATCTGCAACGCCGTCGCCCCGGGGCGGATCGTCACCGGCAAGCCCGGGGTAAGCATGGATCCGGCGGGCCTCGACACGGCACGCGGGCGCACGCCCTATCCCCGTCTTGGCGAGCCGATGGACGTGGCCTATGCCGCGCTCTTTCTGGCATCCGACGAGTGCCGTTTCATCTCGGGCGTCAATCTGATGTGCGACGGCGGCTGGTCCGCGAGTTAGGGAAGTCGAGCACCATGACCTTGCTGATCACGGGCGGCGGCGGGTTCGTCATGTCGAACCTTGCGCGCATGTGGATCGAGGCGCATCCGGGCGACCGCGTCGTCGTCCTCGATGCCGGCCCGCAGGACGACATACTCGAACGGTTCTGGACGCCTGTGGCGGATCGGATCACGTATGTGCGCGGCAGCGTTCTCGACGCGCATCTGCTGGAACGCATCGGCGAAGAGCATCGGCCTGACCGGATATTGCACGCCGCCACGGTGACGCTCTTTGCCCCAGAAACACCCGACGGCGCGCGCATCGCAAACCCTGAAACGGACGCCCCGGCGACCGTGCTTGACGTCAATATCATGGGCACCGTGCGGCTTCTCGAACTGGCGCGCCGCCTGCCGGAGCTCAAATGCTTCGTCAATCTCAGCTCCGGCGGCGTCTACAACGATTACGGGCCCGAGCCGCCGGGGTCGATGCCCGAAGAGGGCTGGGTGGATCCGCCGGAATTCTACGGAATCTCGAAAGTCGCCAGCGAGATGATCGCGCGCCAATACGGCCGCAATTTCGGGTTTGCCGTTTGCTCCTGCCGGTTGTCGGGCGTTTACGGCCCGATGGATCGGTGGCGGCCCTCGCGGGCTTACGATTGCCCGCCCAAGGCGATTCTTTATCGGGCGCTCGAAGGGCGCCCTGTTCTGGTCAACAGCCTGGACGGTGTGGGCGATCATATCCACGCCCAGGACGTCGCCCGTGCGATGATCGCCCTTCTGGAGAAGTCGGGCGGCTACGATCACGACGTCTACAACGTGGCGCAAGGTCAGGCGGTGACCGTTGGCGAGCTGCTCGGGATGTGTCGTGAGATCGTGCCTGGCCTGACCTGGGAGATTGCGCCGCCCGAGGCCTGTGATGTCTTCGCCGACCCGCGCTTTGCTGGCGGGCGCTGGGGCGCCTACGACACGAGCCGTATCCGCGCGGAAACGGGTTGGACGCCGATGCCAATGCGGACCGCTTTGGCGCATTATCACGGCTTCATCCGCGACTTTGGTGTGACCCCGTGAGGTCGGGCGCCCGCGCACGGCAAAGCGGTACCCAACCGCGCGATCACCATGCCATGCGGTCTCGTTTCGTCGGAAATCAAACTGAGACGTCCGGAGGGCGTTTTGCGGACGAAGTTTGGGACACGGACGACACGCCTCAGAACACGACGCATAGCCCGGCGTAGCCGCCGAAGAGGCAAGCGCGACGACACAGGCAGCGCCCCTTGGCTGAGGCGAAGGGCGGCCGGGTCACGTCCTGGCCCGCGCCGCCCGAGAGCCGCCGCCCGTTAGGCGGACAGGCCGAGTTTGTAGACGTGGATTTCGAAGGTCGGGTGCTGTTCGGCGCCGACAATCTCCGGCTTGGCGTGCCGGTAGGTTGACCGCCAGTAGGGCTGAATGACGACACCTTCGTCCTGCATGATCTGTTGGAGCTTCGCCGAGGTCTCGCGCCGCTTGTCTGCATCGGCGATCGACATCGCCTCTTGCAGGGCCGCGTCGAATTCGGCGTTGGCAAAGCCCGTTTCGTTCCAGGCCTCACCGGAGCGATAGGCCAACGCGAGAACTTGCACACCAAGGGGCCGCTGCGCCCAATCTGTCGCCGAAAACGGATACTTCGCCCAATCGTTCCAGAAGGTGCTGCCGGGAAGCACAGTGCGCCGCACGGCAAAGCCCGCATCCCGCATCTGCGCCGCGACCGCGTCGCACGTGTCGCGCCGCCAATTGTCGTCGATCGAGATCAGTTCATGTTCGTAGTCTGCCATTCCCGCTTCGGCCATCAGGGCCGCGGCCGCGTCGGCATCCGTCTCAATCGCGGGCAGCTCGGCATACTCCGGGTGGATCGGCGAGACGTGGTGGTTTTCGCCGACCGTACCCCGCCCGGCATAGCCGAGCTCCAGGCAGAGCGCGTTCGAGACCGCAAGCGCAAGTGCCCGGCGCACTCGGGCGTCGGCATAGGGCGCTTGCCCGTCGACCTCAGCCAACTGGTTGGTGCGGATGACGACAGTGTTGGCGGTGACGGCCTCAGACCGCTCCCAACCGATCGTGTCCATCAGGTCAACAAATTCGCCGAGCGACTCGTAGACCATGTCGATCTCGCCTGACTCAGCGGCGGCAAAATGGGCTGCCTGGTCGGTACCATAGTCGATGTATTCAATCCGGTCGGCATAGGGCCCGCCGAAGACATCCGCACCCCACCAGGTATGGTCGGGATTGCGCACCATGGAAGATTTGATGCCGACGGTCAGCTCCTCGGGGAGGTAGGGGCCGGTGCCCTTGGGATTGGCCATCGGGTCGCCTTCAAAGCCCTGGGGCACAATCGCGGCGGGGTAATCCGAGAAGCCCGCGATCAGTGTGATGTCGGGCGTCTCAAGCGTGAGCGTGACAGTCAGGTCGTCGGTGACGGTGATCGCGCCTGCGCGCGCCTCGCCGGTCTCAGGATCGATGAGCGAGGCCATGCGCGACGCCATCGAATTGCCTTCGACACTCTGTTCGCACCAGCGCGTGATGTTGTAGGCAACATCTGCGGCGGTAAACGGCTCGCCGTCGTTCCAAGTCACGCCTGCACGGACCTTCAGCACGTAGCGCGTCGCGTCGTCGCTGACTTCCCAGCTTTCGAGCAGCATTGGCATGATCGAGCCGTCGCGCTGGTATTCCACCAAGTATTCGAGCCAGCCGCGCGAAAAGTTAGACATTTGCGGCCAATCATAGGTGCGGGGATCCTTCAGCGGGCGCACGTCGGACTGGATGCGGACCGTACCGCCCTGCGCCGCTTGCGCGCGCGCCGGGAGAGGCGCGGCAAGGCCAACGAGCCCATAGGCCGCGGCCGCCGAAGCGCCGAGCGACGTCGCGCGAGCGAGGAACTCGCGCCGGGAGAGGCGACCCTTGAGGTGGTCTTTCGCGAGAGAGGGGAGAGCAGGATGCAAAGACGCATCGGACATGGCTGTTCCTTTCACATCATCTTGGTGAGCGGTTGCTGGGAAATGGTTCGGCACCGGGCGGCTCTTTCATGTCGCAACAGGCCACGGTGCGGCTGCGTCGTTAACCTTAGGGGGCTGACCGGCCTGAGAAACATCAAACACACCAACCGCGACGATCCTGCCTACCCACCTCTCAAGCGCGCGCCCGCGTGTTTCAGCATCAACGCCTGTGAGCAAGCCGATGGCAGAGGCGGCTGACCTCTACAATCGCCGGTGCAACGGCCCAGGGTCTGCAGAGCAGGCGCGCGTGAAAACGGGCGGAAGATACGGGCGGAAGACACGGAAAGAAAACCTCGGTGCGCGCGTTCGATTGACCGCGCCGTCGCGAATACCGAACGCAAGGGCGGCCGGGACATAGAGAATTGCGGGCAATTGCTCGGTCGTAGGGCGAGGTGAACCGGCGGGCTTGAGGTGCATCGACGCTTGGCAGATGCGCGCAATGGCCGTGCCCTCTGAGAAGTCCCTGCCCTCTAAGATGTCGCCCCCCTAGAAGACACCAAGGCTTAGCCCCGCGCCCATGGCGGCCCCAAGATCGCGACACAAAGCGAGGTCATCCTTGGGGAGTGTTTTCGCGGCAAGGATCGCCTCTTTCGTCTGGGCATGCGTGCAAATGATCAGGGGTGGCTGAACTTCGCGTAGGCGCCACCCCGTGGCAATTCGCGCCGTTTGGCGCGCCGCATTTTCACCGTCAGAGCCAGCGCAGATCATCTGCGCATAGGGGCGGCCCTCCAGGTGCCCGAGCACTGGATAATAGCACCGGTCGAAGAAGTCCTTCATGATACCAGCCAGTGCCGCCAAATTTTCAGGTGCGGAAAAAATGTAGCCATCCGCGCCGAGGAGATCGTCGGGCTCTGTCGCTTGCGCAGTCTTGAGGACGGTGTCGGTCTCGGCGCGCGCTGCGTTGGCCGCCGCCTCGGCCATCTGCCGGCTGCCGCCCGTCATCGAGTGATACACAATCAAGAGATTTGGCATGGAAAATGAGATACCTCTGGCGCGGCGCGTGACCAAGCAGATGACGGCACGGGACGGGAAAAACAGCGCTTGAGCCCGGCGCAACGGGCGGAAAAACGGAAATGTCGACGGAAAACCCCTTAGCCGCGCATGCCGCCCGGCTCCTCAACGACACCGCCCTTTCCTGCGAGCGGCTGCAGGGCGGCTCCCTCTCGGACGTTCTGCGCCTGCGCCTCGCCTCGGGCAAAGACGTCGTCGTGAAGTCCGGCCCGGGGCCGGCGCAAGAGGGCCGGATGCTGCATGCCCTATTGGACGCCGGAATGAACGTGCCCAAACCGATGATCTGGGATGATGACGTCGTCATTTTAGAGGATCTCGGCCCAGCCGCACCCCCGACCGATCGCGGATGGCGGGCGCTCGGAGCGCGCCTGCGCGCCCTGCACGGCACGACGGGTCGGCGCTACGGCTGGGACGAGGATTTCGCGTTCGGCGCTGTCCGCATCGACAACCGCTGGACGAGCGACTGGGCCCGCTTTTGGTTCGAGCAGCGCCTGATGGCGGACTGCGACGTTCTTCCGGTCGACCTCGCCCGCAGACTAGAGACCCTCGAGCCCCGGACCTGCGCGCTTGTCCCGGCGCAACCGCTCCCTCGCCTCCTTCACGGCGATCTCTGGTCAGGTAACGTACATTTCTCCACGGATGGGATGGCCTACCTGCTCGATCCAGCCGCCTACTTCGGCGACGCCGAGGTCGACTTGGCGATGCTGACGCTCTTTGGATCTCCGCCGCCGGCATTTTGGGCGGGATACGGGGATCTTGACGAGGGCTGGCCCCGGCGCCGGGCGCTCTACCAACTCTGGCCCGCACTCGTGCATCTGCGGCTCTTTGGAGCCTCGTATCGCGGGCTGGTCGAGCGCCTGATAGCCGAGGTCGAGGCCTAAGCGAGAAGGACGGCGAGCGAGCGGCGGATATTCACCGCATCCAGCCTTGCGCAAAGCTCAGCTCTGAAACATCCGCAAGCCGAGCGGTCCGTTCCAAAGCGGTCTGAAGCTTGGCCAGCCGCTCGCGCCCGAAGCGGACACCCGCCTCCGGCCAAAGCGCC
This sequence comes from Pseudomonadota bacterium, assembly GCA_038745585.1. Lineage (GTDB taxonomy): Bacteria > Pseudomonadota > Alphaproteobacteria > Rhodobacterales > Rhodobacteraceae > HLUCCA09. The sequence continues at coordinate 179,378 of JBCDLH010000003.1, read as the reverse complement.
TTGACGTGGAGCCGGTCTAGATCGCGTTCGGCCTTCATGTCGATGCGCCCGACGAGCTGGTCGCCCTCAAGAAGCGGAAAAACATAGTAGCCATAGGTCCGCCGCGCTTCCGGAACGAAGATCTCGATCCGGTAGGAAAAGCCAAAAAGGCGCTCGGCGCGTTTGCGGTCACGAAGCGCGGGGTCGAACGGGCTGAGAATGCGCAGGCGCCCGGTGGGCGGTGAGACGTCTTCTCCGAGTGTCTCTGGCCGAACCAAGCTCCGCCGCGGCCGCCCATCGGCTTGGAGAACCTCCATGTCGACGACCTCGCCGCGGGCGAGGGCATCTCGGGCCCAACACTTCGCGTCCTCTGGGCCGATCAAATCCCAAAAGGCGGCGAGCTCTCCGCTGGTCGCAAAGCCGAGCCGGTCGAGCGCGGAGGCACACGCCCAATGAATGGTCTCGCTTTCGGTATGTCGGGCGTTGAGGACTTCGGGCGGGATCACGGCTTCGGTCAGATCGTACACCTTGCGAAACATCTCGCGCCGCGTCACCGCGAGATGGCCGGTGCGCCAAAGGTACTCCAAAGCCGCCTTCGAGGGGTGCCAGTCCCACCATCCGCCCTTCGAGCGCGCTTCGTCCACGCCGATATCGGACGAACTGCAGGGCCCGTTCTCGGAGATGTGGCGCAACACGTCATCAACCTTATGCGCGAAGTCGCGCCCTCCCTTTGTCCACTGGTCCGCCAAAGTCGCCTCATACCGGCGAAACTTGAGCCGCCAATGCGGAAAGTGGCGCATGGCGATGATGCTGGCATCATGCGTCCAGTGTTCGAACACACCGCGATCCCGGTCGTGCAGTCGGTGCAGGTTGCGCGGGCGATACGCCGTGCGCCTTGCATGCAGGATCATGTGGTGCGCCCGCGCCACGGTGTTGATCGAGTCGAGTTGAACAAAGCCAAGATCCTCGATCACCGCCTGAAGATCGTCCCCCTTGCCGGGGCCCGAGGGCGCGCACGACAACCCATGCCGATCGAGAAAAAGCGCGCGGGCGCGGGCGTTGTCGAAGCGCGGAAGGGCCGTCATGCTTTGTGGCTAGCAGAGCCCGGCTCACAAGGCATGCGGAAAGCGGCTTGCGCACCGGAGCGGATACGGACCTCGCCTCTCACAAAGCGCCCCTTCACCCTGTCCCAACGACGGTTAAAAACACGCGCCCGAACGGAAGGTATGTCGATTAGGCCGAGCCCGCATTGCGCCGCGGGCCTTCTGTGCGCATCCGCATGCGACGGCTCACGCAGACGCGCGCATTTTGCCCAAGGACGAGCTGTTCCAATCTCGCTGGCGCCAAAGGACAAAGATCAGACGGGCGGGCGCCCCACCGCACCGTTTGCATCGAGCCCTTGCAGCTGCAGCTTGAAGCCGACGTGGCTGGGCTCGAACCCGAGCATGTCGTAGAAGCGGCGCGCGTCGCTGCGGGACTGGTCGGAGGTAAGCTGGACGAGGCTGCACCCGCGGTCCCTGCATGCGCCCATGGCCCAATCGAAGAGGCGCCGCCCGAGCCCTTCGCCCCGCACCGCCGCCGCCACACGAACGGCCTCTATCTGTCCGCGCCAGGCGCCGCGCTGATGACGAAGATGTGCCAGGCCAATTGGATGCGGGTGCTGGACGCGACATGGGGCGATTATGCCCCGCAATGAAAACAACGAAAACCGATAGGAGAGGACAGTAGAAGGAACGCGTTGTCCAGGATGTTGGGCCATACGGCTTTGGGCGTCGCGCGCAGTGACAGCGCTTCCCGCCATCGCCGAAACCCCGCCCACCGTGCTCGTCATCGCCAATCGGATCGACGACATCACCACGATGGACCGGGCGCAGAGCTTTGAATTCGCGGGCTCCGACGTCATTCGCAACATCTACCAGAAGCTGGTGAACTTCGACCCGCTCGGCCTTTATGCGGGCTATGGGGCCGGATGTCGCAGAAAGCTGGACTGTCTCCGAAGACGGACGGACCATTACCTTCGTGATCCAAGACGGTCTGCCTTTTGAGAGCGGCAACGCGGTCACCGCCGAAGACGTCGCTTGGAGCCTGCAGCACGTCGTTCTTTTGAACCAGACGCCGTCATTCATACTGACGCAGTTTGGCTTTACGCCCGAAAACGCGGCCGAGTCCATCGTCGCCGAGGGCAATACCGTCTCGATCACGACCGACAAACGCTACGCGACTTCGTTCGTGCTGAACTGCCTGACAGCGACGGTCGGATCGATCCTCGACAAAGAGACCGTCATGGCCAACAAGGTCGACGGCGATATGGGCAATGCCCGGCTAGCGACCAGTTCAACAGGGTCCGGCCCCTACACGCTGACAAGCTGGCGTCCGAATGAAAGTGTGACGCTGTCGCTCAACTCCTTTTGGAGCGGCGAGACGCCCGCGATGGAGCGTGTGATCGTTCGCCATGTGCAGGACAGCGCGACGCTGCGCTTGCTCCATGAGCGCGGCGATATCGACGTGGCGCGCAATCTGAACCCCGAAGACGTGATCGGCGTCAGCGAGGCCGAATATGTCGTGATCGCCAATGAGCTGCGCGGCCGCCTGACGTAGGCCGCCTTGAACCAAAAGCACCCGGAGCTGTCGAAGCCCTAGGTCAGGCAAGCGCTCAAGTATCTCGTCGATGACACGGGCATGCAGGACAGCTTTCTCAAAAGCTCCGACGTGATCCACCAAAATTTCCTGCCGCAGACTTTCCTTGGCGCGGTCGACGACAATCCGTTCACACTCGGTAGCGAGCAGGCGAAAGCGCTTCTGGAAGAGGCGGGCGCCGGCGAGATGACGCTCAAGGTTGGCATGCGCGCGGCGCAGGAGCGGATCGAGATCGCACAATCCCTCCAAAACACCTTTGCGGAAGCCGGGATTACGCTGAACATCACGGTCGGGACGGCGGCTCAGATCCTCGGCCGCTACCGCGCGCGCGAGCTCGACGTCTATCTCGGCGCCTAGGGGCCGGACGATCCCGACCCGCACGCCAATGCCGCCACCTTTGCGTCGAACCCCGACAATACGGACGCCGCGAATGCGACAGGAATCCTCGCCTGGCAGAACAGCTGGGAGATCCCAGAATTGACGGAAATGACCGCCGCCGCGGTGGATGAGAACGATCGGGATGTCCGGAGCGAGATGTATGCCGACATTCAGGCCCAGTTCCGCGAGACCTCGCCCTTTGCGATCATGTTCCAGCAGATCGAACAGACGGGCCTGCGAGAGAATGTCCAGAACCTCGTTCTGGGCGGTGCGACAACGGCGGTTTCCTACTGGCCCGTGACCAAGTAGGTGAGCGCCGCCGGTCATCAGAACTGCGGGGGAGCGCTCGGCCGAGCCCCGAATGGGGCGCGATGATCTCGGAAGGACGCCGCTTCATCCTCGATCACTGGTGGGTGGCAACCATGCCAGGCCTCTCGATCTTCACGGTGAGCCTTGCCTTTAATCTGCTCGGCGACGGGCTGCGCGACGTGCTCGACCCCAGGGACGAACGCGGATGAAGCTTCTCGATATCGACGATCTTTGGGTCCGCTTTCCGACCTCGACCGGCCTCTTCGAAGCGGTGCGCGGCGTGTCGTTCTCGCTCGGGCGCGAGCGTCTCGGCGTTGTGGGCGAAAGCGGGTCCGGCAAATCGATGACCGGGCGCGCCATTCTGCGGCTGATCCGGCCGCCGGGCGAGGTACAAGCGCGGCATATCGCGCTTCAGGGGGTCAACCTGCTCGACCTACCGAAGAAAGCGATGCGCGCGGTGCGCGGGCAGGTCCTTTCGGTGATCGACCGGCTGGTCGAGGAGCGCGGGATGGGTCTTATCTTCATCAGCGAAGACCTCAACCTCGTCGCGCAATTCTGCGATCGGATGCTGATCATGTATGCCGGGCGTGTTGTCGAGACCTGTCCGGTCGACGACCTTCACGCGGCGCAGCACCCGTTTACGCACCATCTCCTCGAAAGCGCGTTCCGCTTCGTGCGCAACGGCTAGCCGGCGCAAGATACCAAGGTCTCGAGCTGAGGATCAGAACGCCTCTCGCCGCCCGAGCGCGGGCCCAGCGCGCCTGCGCTGACCTGGCATCCGTGCGCTTGCACAAGGCCGACGGTAGAGGCACAGACCCATCCCTCCTGGCCCGCGCAGCCACGCGCGCCTCGCTTTCTCGCCAACCGAACCTGCGAAGCCGATTTTTCTAGAAAAATCGTTGGCGGGCGATTTTTCTAGAAAAATCGCTGTGCGCGCCCAGAGTTCTAGAAGGCTCGACCTGCAAGGAAACCGGCGCTTTCGGCCACGCTTCGCAGTTCCGGACCCTTCGAGCCACAATTCGGTCGATTTGAGCGGTATTGTCTCGAATTCGTCCCCAACGGGATGGAGCGTGATGAAGCTAAGGTACGAGCGCCCGCTCCCCGACTTGCGCTTTCTGATCCAGGCCCCGCTTCGCCTGGAACTGGAGAACGGGAGTGTGGCGCAGATAGAGCGGTGGTGCCCAGAGGGGTTCCAGCCGCCGGATCGTCTCAATGGCGACTCCGGCGCAGCGCGCCTTATTGTGCCTTTCCATGGCTTCGATATCCGGTTTCCCGTTTTGCTGGAGCGTGATCACGAAGCCAACCTGATGCGCTTCGTCGATCTCGGACCACGCGAAGAGCGGCTCCTCAAGCATTTTTACCGTGAGATCGTGACCGGCCGCGCTGTCTCCGACGATCTGATCATCGCCGCGATGGACACCCCCGTGGACCGAGTGCCGATGACGCGCACGGGCGATGAGAAAGACGACGTGCCCTCACCCTCCGTGCCCCGGGCTGTCCGCGCATTGACCGTGATGGTCCTCTACCTGATCCTCGCCGTGCTCGTCTACGAGCCGCTGATCCAGCCGATCGTGAGCGCGATGTCGGCGCTTCTCGGAGAGCCAGCGCCGGCTGGCTTTGCCCCCGGTGCCCATCCGACGCTCGGCCCCGGTGGCGTGGGCGGCGCTGCGCTCACACCGAGCGGAGCGACGTCTGCCACGCCGCCGATCTCGACCCCCAAAGCGTCTGAGCCGCTGCCGTACGCGCTGGACACCGCGCTCTCAGACGTCGGCTTTGAGCTTTTCGGCGTGTCCGAGGTCCGCCTGCCGGCCTATGTCGCGCCGCTCCCGTTCGACATACCACCAAGCTCTGCACTATGAGCAAGCACAAGATCGACCAGGCCTGGCTCTATCGCGAGATCGGCGCGCGCCTTGCCCCGCGCTTCGGCCCCGCGCCGAAGGGCCTCGCAAAGTGGCGGCTCCGCGATGCAGTCGCGCTCGCGCTGCTCCTTGCTGCTCTGCTCTCCGCCGCCCTCTTCTTGCCGAACCATCTCTTCGACCCCGAGACCGTCGCAATCACCTATACGCTCGGCGCGCTTGCCTTTTGGCGCTTTGGCTGGTGGTTCAACCATGCGCGCCGCTCCGAGATCTTTATGGCCAAGCGCTGGCCCGTGGTGAAATCCGGACGTGATGCGGTGTGGGGGGCCGGCTGGCGCCCGCGCCACGTGCATGTCCAAATGACCACCTACAACGAAGAGGAGGCCATCACGCGGCACGTAATGGCTGCGCTCTTTGAGCAGATCCGCGAGAACGGGCTCGAGGCCACGATCTGGATCGGCAGCGGCTCGGTCCATGACGAGGACATCATTGCCGCCGTCGCCGAGGATCTCGCCAGCGATCTCGATGTCGAGATCGTCTTTCTGCGCCAAAACCAACCCGGCAAGCGCATGGCCATCGGCCTTGTCATGCGCGCGATCATCCGCACGGCCCCCGATCCAGACGACATCATCGTCTTCATGGATGGCGACACGGTCTTTGGCCCTAACGTCCTCGCCCGGTGCTGCGCGATGTTCGGCGCCGACCCGGAACTTGAGGCGCTGACAACCGACGAAGACGTGCTGACCTTCGGGCCAAGCTGGCTCCGCCGCTGGCTCGATCTGCGCTTTGCCCAGCGTCGGCTCGCGATGCAGAGCCACGTGATGTCCGACAAGGTGCTGACGCTCACAGGCCGGATGAGCGTCTTCCGCGCGCGCCGGATCGCGCGCATGGCCTTCGTGCGCACGATCGAGGCAGACTTCCTCGACCACTGGCTTTGGGGCCGCTTCCGCTTCCTGTCGGGCGATGACAAGAGCACATGGTATTACATGCTGACGGAGCGCGCCAAGATGGGCTACGTGCCCGACGCCTGCGTCTACACCGTCGAGATCATTGATGGGAACGGCGCAAAGCGCATGGTGCAGAATCTCCGCCGTTGGTCTGGCAACATGCTCCGCAACGGCGCGCGGGCGCTGGATCTCGGCCCGCGACAAGTCGGTACCTTCATCTGGTGGTGCGTGCTCGACCAGCGCATCGCGATCTGGACGATGCTTTTTAGCCCGATGCTGATCATCCTCGCGGCGTTCATGGAGCCCGGTTATCTCATCGGCGCAGCGATTTGGGTCGTGTTTTCGCGGACGGTCCTCACGCTCTATCTCTTCCGCTATGCGTGGCGGGTCGACATGACATGGCCGTTCCTGCTCTACGCCAACCAATTGGTAAATGCCTGCGTCAAGGCGGTGTTGCAGTTCTTTCCGCAAAAGCAAACGTGGGCCAATCGCGGCGGGCAAAAGGCGGGGCATGGCAAAAGCCTTCAGATGCGCCTCAAAGGGGCACTCGCGACCTTTCAGATGATCACCGCGGGGTTTTTCTTTGTGACGGCTGTGGCGTGGCTCTCGGGGCGGACGGAGAGCTTGGGCCTCTTTTGAGCGCGCCGGCGCGGGGTTTTGGCCCGCAGACGCCCGCAAACCAGCGAATGCCGTGGGGTTGCGAGAACCTGAGCGTACCACACCTCGGCGCGTTGCGGGTCGTGGCCCGTGCACCGCGGAAGCGCCGCGTCGTGCCTGACGATGGACCGATCATTCGGCTTCGCCAACACGACCAAGTCCCCGAGAATTCCGGCTAAATCTTTCCTTAACTTGCGGCGAATGTGGCCCAATTCTCGACTTGATCGGCAGAAAAGGTGCTTTGGTAACTTTTCTGCCAAGGGTGTGTTCATGCTCGATCAGATGTCGTCGCAGCTCGAAACCAATACGGTTCTCCGGTTTCGCCCCCGTGTTATCACCGAAAAACCCACCGTCACGGTCGTCGGCCTCGGCTATGTCGGCGCGGTGACTTGCGGTTGCCTTTCGGATCTCGGCCACCGCGTGATCGGGGTCGACGTCGATCCGGCCAAGCGCGCGCACATCGCAAACGGGCGCGCGCCGATCCACGAGACCGAGCTTGACACGCTTTTGGCATGCGGGGTCGAGGAGGGTCGGATCAGCGCCGAGCCCTCTCTTCTGGCCGCCGTCGTCTCTAGCGACGTGACCTTTGTCTCCGTCGGCACGCCGACCGCCCCTGATGGCGGCTGTGACCTGCGCTACATCGAAGCCGTGGCTGACGAGATCGGCGACGCGCTGGCCACGATCGCTGGCTTTCACGTTGTCGTCCTGCGCTGCTCCGTCCCACCGGGGACGACCGTCGGCGTCATGGCACGTCGGATCGAAGAGCGGTCGGGCCGGGTGATGGGTGTCGATTTCGGCGTGGCCTTTGTGCCGGAGTTTCTGCGCGAAGGTGTCGCCGTGGCCGACTTCCGCAAGCCGCCCAAAACGGTGATCGGCGCGTCTGACGAGCGGAGCGCCGCAATCGTCAGCACGATCTTCGCGCCGATCGACGCCGCCCCGATCCAGGTCTCTATTGAGACGGCCGAACTCGTGAAATACGTCGACAACGTGTGGCATGCGGCCAAGGTCACTTTCGCCAACGAGGTCGGCCGGCTCTCTAAGGCCGTCGGCGTCGATGGACGGCGCGTCATGGAGGTCTTTTGCGAGGACACCAAGCTCAACCTGTCGCCCTATTACCTCAAGCCCGGCAACGCCTATGGCGGCTCCTGCCTGCCCAAAGAGGTCCGCGCCGTGGCGCACTTGGCCGCGCAACATCGGGTGACACTCCCGATGATGCAAAGCCTGGAGGCCTCGAACGCCGTCCAGGTCGCCGAAGCCGTGCGGCTGGTGCGCGAGACCGGCGCCCGCCGGGTCGGTGTCCTTGGCGTTGCCTTCAAGCCCGGGACGGACGATATCCGCGAGAGCCCGGTGCTCGAAGTCATGGCCGAGCTGATGGCGGACGGGACCGCGCTTGCCGCCCACGACGCCTGCATCTCCGGTGACACCGACCTCGGCACTCAGATCCGATATGTCGCCAATGGCGCCTCGGGCGCTGCACGGGTCGCGCCCCATCTTGGGGCTATGCTCCGCGGCCGTATCTCCGACGTGCTCGACCAGGCCGATGCCGTCATCGTCACCCACGACTTGCCAGAATACCGGATGGCGCTGCGCTGCTGCAGCGTGCCGGTCATCGACCTTGCCCGCATCCTCCGCCGACCCCGGGCCGACAGGGGCGACCAGGGCATCGGCTGGTAAGCGAGCCGCCCGGCCGCTTGATTTCCCAAAGCGGCGCAAGCAAGGCCAGGCGCAGACCACCCCTTCTTTGGGCGGTAAATATCCCCGCCGGAGGCAGGCCGCCCCCGGCCACTGGCACATAGCGGGGACAGAGCCTAAGCGCCCTGCCCCGGCGCCGACTATCGGTCGATGATCGCGTTCAGCGTGGCCGAGGGCCGCATAACCCGGGCGACCTTTTCGTCCGACGTGTGGTAGTACCCGCCGAGATCGACCGCCGCGCCGCGGCCCGCACCGAGCTCGGCGGTGATCTTGTCGGCATTCGTCGTCAGCGCCTGGGCAATCGGGGCGAAAACTGCAGCAAGCGCGGCATCCTCGCTCTGCGCGGCCAGGGCCTCGGCCCAGTAAAGGGCGAAGAAGAAATGGCTGTCGCGGTTGTCGGGCTGACCCACCTTGCGGCCGGGCGACTTGCCTTCAGCCAGCAGCTTTTCGGTCGCCGAATCCGCGGCATCGCCCAAGATCCGCGCCCGCGCGCCCCGGCTCTCGCCCAGAAAACGCAGGCTCTCGCCCAGCGCGCAGAACTCGCCCAAGGAATCCCAGCGTAGGTGGTTCTGCTCTTGCAATTGCTGGACATGTTTCGGTGCCGAGCCACCGGCTCCGGTCTCAAAGAGCCCACCGCCCTTCATCAGTTTGACGACCGAGAGCATCTTGGCCGAGGTGCCAAGCTCAAGGATCGGGAAGAGATCGGTGAGGTAGTCACGCAGGACATTGCCGGTGACGGCGATGGACGTCTCGCCCCGATAGATCGCCTCGAAGGTCGCGCGCGTGGCCGCAGCCGGCGCCAGGATCCGAAACCTGTCGGACACGCCCGCGCGCTCGAGCATCGGCCGGACATACCGCAGCAGCTCAGCGTCATGCGCCCGCGTCTCATCGAGCCAGAAGATCGCGCCGCACTCCTCCGCCCTTTGCCGGTCGATGGCGAGCTGCACCCAGTTTTCGATGGGCGCGCGGCGCACCGAGGCCATGCGCCATATATCGCCCGCCTCGACATTGTGCTCGTGCAGCACATCGCCATTGCCCGCAATCACACGGACGATCCCGTCTTCGGGCAACTCGAAGGTCGTCGGATGCGAGCCGTATTCCTCGGCCTTCTGCGCCATCAGGCCCACATTCTGCATCGTGCCCGCAATCGTCGGGTCGAGCGCGCCGCGCTCCTTGAAGAACGCCACCGCTTCCGAATAGACGCCCGCGTAAGAGCTGTCGGGGATCACGCAGTTGCTGTCGGCTTCCTTCCCGTCCGGTCCCCAGCCCTTGCCGCCCGCGCGCAAGAGCGCGGGCATCGAGGCGTCGATGATGACATCGGAGGGCACGTGCAGATTGGTGATGCCTTTGTCGGAATTGACCATGTAGAGCGGCGGATGCGCGGCAAGCGCCGCCTCGATCTGTGCCTTGATCTCGGCCGCGTTGGGCATGCTCTCGATCTTGTCGAGCATCACGCCGAGGCCCGAATTGGGGTCTGCTCCGGCGGCGGCCAGCGCGGCGCCATGGACCTCAAAGACCGGCGCGAGATAGGCGCGGACGGCGTGGCCAAAGAGGATCGGGTCGGACACTTTCATCATTGTCGCCTTTAAGTGCAGCGAGAAGAGCGTGCCGTCCGCACGCGTCACCTCGATCTGCTCGGCCAGGAACGCATCGAGGGCCTTGGCCGACATGAAGGTCGCGTCGACGATCGTGCCCGGCGGCATCGCAAGGCCGTCCTTTAGGACACGCGCTTCGCCGCCCGCGGGGGTAAATTCGATGCGAAGCGGCGCAGCGGCTTGGGCCTCGCTCAGGGTGACGGAGGTCTCGTTCGAGCGAAAGTCGCCCTGGCCCATGGTCGAGACGCGGGTCTTGCTTTCTGCCGACCAAGCACCCATCGAATGCGGGTTGGCCATGGCATAGGACTTGACGGATCGCGGCGAGCGGCGGTCGGAATTGCCCTCGCGCAAGACCGGGTTAACGGCCGAGCCCTTGACCGCGTCATAGCGGGCGCGCGCCGAGCGTTCCGCGTCGCTCTGCGGGTCTTCGGGATAATCGGGCAGGTCATAGCCCTGACCTTGCAGCTCTTTGATCGCGGCGACGAGTTGCGGAACCGAAGCCGAAATGTTGGGCAACTTGATGACGTTGGCATCCGCGGTCTTCACCAGATCGCCGAGCTCGGCGAGCGCGTCCGGCTGGCGCTGGGCCTCTGTCAGGCGCTCGGGGAAAGAGGCGAGTATGCGGCCCGCAAGTGAGATGTCCCGCGTGCCGACTGTCAGACCGGCCATCCGCGCAAACTTCTCGATGATCGGCAAGAGCGAGGCCGAGGCCAGCTGTGGCGCCTCGTCGACCTTTGTATAGATGATATCCGGCGTGCCGCTGTCAGAAGCGGAGGTGGGCGCGGTGTCGCTCTTTTCCAAAATGGGCGTGTCGGACATGGATCTGCACTCTCCTTTGCGTGGCGCAACTAACAGTCTGCTAGACAGTGTATCCTGGCGCCGCAGAAAGCGCCCTGCGGCGCAATGTGGGGGCCGACCGGGCCCGTGCCATAGCATGCGGGCCTGCACCAGTTTCCCCGGAAGCGGCAAGGGACGGTTAATGTCTCTCGCCTATGCAGCCTGCCAACACATTGTGGAGGGCGCAGAATGAGGACCACGCCGAAGGGACCGGGCTCGGCCGAAGCCGCGCCTGCGCCGCTCGATCAGGCGGCAGCGGCGCTCATCGCCGAGGATCTCCTCTTTGCCTTCGATGCCGAAGGCGGCGCGCTCGCGGATGTGAATTCGGTCGCCTCCGACGCGCTTGGCCTCAGCGTTGCTGCGAGCGAAACGGGCCGTGTCTTTGCGGATGTGCTGGCACCTGACGGGGAGGACGGCGCCGACCTCTGGTGGGAGGTCAGTTCCGGTACGCGTGCCGCGTGGTCCGGCGCTTTCATCGCAGCCGACGGTACACGACAGCCGGTCTCGGCACGCGCGCGGATCGAGGGGCCTGAGGGCGGGGTGCGGCGTGTCATCGTCGCGGCGCGCCTGCTGCCGCCGCCGCCGCCGCCCGCCGCTACGGTCTGGGACACGCTGGAGCCCAACCTGGCTGTCATCGAATACGACACCGACGGCATCATCACCGCCGCCAACGACAGAGCGATGATGGCGCTGGAGTATTTCGGCGAGGAGATGGCCGGCAAGCACCACGACACGCTTTGGCCCGACAGTGTGACGATGACGCCGGACTATGCCGACTTTTGGGAGAAGCTCCGCCAGGGCCGGATCATCGAGGGCCAACACGAGCATGTGTCGGCGATGGGCGACTCGATGTGGATGCAGTCGACCTTTGTGCCCAAGCGCTCGCCCGACGGGCATGTCGTTGGCGCCGTGCAATGCCTCATGGATGTCTCTGCGGCGACCCACAAGGCGATGGCCGAGGCCGAGGTTGCGACCGCGCTCGAGGCGGCCCTTGGGATCGGGGTTTACGATGCCGAAGGGTTCCTCAAGCGCGCCAATGAGAGCTATCTGGAGTGCTATGGTCTTGAAGAAGAAGACGCGATTGGCATGAACCATGACCGGATGGTCGACCCGGCCTTTGCCCGCAGCTCTACCTATGTCCAAGCCTGGGCACAGGCGGCAGAAGGGGCGGCGCAGCGCCTCGCGGTGAAGCACGTTAAGACGGACGGCCAGGAGCGCTGGATGGAGGCGGTCATTGCCCCGGCCATAGATGCTGCTGGCACTGTCCAGAAGTATGTTCATATCGCGCGCGACATCACCGATGAACGCAACAAGATAACGGATCTGCAGGATTTGACCGCTGCGTTCGAGCGCTTTCGGCCCCGGGTCGAGTTCGACTTGGCCGGCAAGGTCCTCACATCGAACCGCCCATTCCGCGACATCTTCGGCGTTGAACAAGAGGATATCATCGGCACGACCCACGCCGATTGGTGCGACGAGAGCTTCGGCAAGTCTCGTCGTCACGAGGATTTCTGGGACAAGCTTATCGCAGGTGAAGGCCTGATCGGTCAGTTCAAGCGCTATGCGCCGAACGGCAAGGAAGCGTGGTTGCATATGACTTATGTGCCCGTGCCAAACGCTGACGGCCGCATCACGCGGATCGCAGCAGCCGCGCTCGACATTACGGCGTCAAAGCAACAGGCGCTTGCCGATCAGGGCCGCAACGAAGCGATCGACAAGGCCTATGCCATTGCGGAATACACGCTCGAAGGGAAAGTCGAGACCGCAAACCGCGCCTTTCTGGACCTGCTCGGCTACAACCTTAATGACGTCATCGGGCGGGATCATAACATCTTCCTCGATGCCGACGACACGACCCCGAATAAAGAGCAGGAGTTTTGGGAGGCGCTGCGCAAGGGCAACGCTGTCGGCTTGATCGCGCGGCGGCTCGACGCCAATGGCAAAGAGGTCTGGGTCAACACAACCTACAATCCAATCATGGATTTCGAGGGCCGCCCGATCCGCGTTGTTCAGCTTGCCGTGGACGCGACCAAGGCCACGACACGTTCGGCCGAGATCGAGAGTAAGTGGGTCGCGGTCAACTTGGGCACGTCCATCGTTGAGTTCGACCCGGACGGCAAGATCGTCGAAGCCAACGAAGAGTTTCTGCGCCTCATGGGCTACTCGCGCCGCGACATCTACGGCCAGCACCATTCGATGTTCTGCACGCCCGACTACATCACGACACAGGAATACCGGGACTTTTGGATCCGTCTGGCCAAAGGCGAGACGATCACCGGACGGTTTCACAGAGTGGGAAGGTTCGACCGCGACGTCCATATCCGGTCGAGCTACAGTCCGGTGCGCGACACGAGCGGCAAGGTCGTCCGTATCATCAAGTTTGCCTACGATATCTCGGATCAGGTCATGCTCGAACGCAAGGCCACGGAGGCCGCCGAAGCGGTACGCGACGAGTTGCAACAGCTTTTCCAGGCGCGCGCGGCCATCGTTCAGGGCACCGACCGCCTCCGCGGTGCCACCGCGAGCTCGCGCGACACCGCAGGGGCGCGCACGTCCAGCCTAAAGGACATCTCTGCCGCAATGGAGGCCGCGGGTGCGGCGGCCAACGAGGTGACAGAGGTGGTAGAAGTGATTGGTGATATCGCGGTTCAGACCAACCTGCTTGCGTTCAATGCCGCCATCGAAGCGGCCCGGGCAGGCGAACACGGTGTCGGCTTTTCCATCGTTGCAGATGAGGTCCGCAAGCTCGCCGAGCGCAACGCAGAGGCCGCGCGCAACATTACGCGCCTGATCGAGCGGGCAACTGGCGAGCTGAACCGGAGCGCGAGCGGCAGCTCGGAGACCGAGCGCGCCCTCGGAGACGTCGCAAAATCCCTTGGTGACGCGTTGCAGGAAGTCGATCAGCTTGTCGCCAGCACCGGGATGCAAGACGAAGCCGCCAAACGCATCGGCGTGCTGATTTCCGATCTCGCCTCGGTCAAGCACTAGGGATGGAGATCAACGAGGCCGCACCGGGCGCCGGAGGTTTAGAGAAGGCGGCCGCAGCGCATGTGGACCTCAAAGACGCCCCCGCCGCTTCGCCTTCTGATGCATCGGCAGGCACTCCCCAGGCGGACATCACGATCGATCCGCCCGCGCAAGAGCTTACGGTGGGCGTCGCGCGCTGTGGCGCTGCGGCCTTTGGCATCCCGATCCAAAGCCTCGCCGAGGTCGCCCGCGTCACGCAGCTCAACCCGCTTTTCCAACCAGCCGCGCATCTGCAAGGCGGGTTGGAGCTTCGCGGGACACTGGTTCCGATCTTTGACCTTGCGGGCCTGAGCGGCGCCGCGCGGGCAACCGATGCAAAGCCCGCATTCGCTGCGATCCTGCGCCATGGCGGGCGGCTGATGGGCCTCGGCGTTGACCAGATCGACGGGCTTTTAAAGATCGACACAACCCGTTTTGAGACGGTGTCCGACAAAACGCGCACGGCGCCCCCCTCCGGCCTGCGTGGGAGCGTTCTGTGCGGCGAACAAGTTGTCACGGTCGTCTCACCCGAAGCGCTCTTTGAGCGCGACGATCTTATCTCAGCGCCGCACCGCGCTTTCGGCAAGGGCAACAAAGCGCGCCAGTCCCCTTCGGACACCGACCAAACCGTGCGGGCGAACGGCCAGGAGCCCATGCTCATATTCTCCGCAGGCGGCGCTGATTATGCGCTCGCCGCGACCGCGATCCAAGGCACGGTGCCGCGAATAAAGGTAGAAGAGAACGCACTTACCTCAGGGCCCTGCCTTGGCAGCATCACGTATCACAAACAGCGTGTTCCAGTTCTCCAGACACCGCTCCTAACGGGCCTAGGCACGCTCTCGGCCCCTGGGGAGGCTGAGATCGTCGTGCTCCGGCTCGCCGAAGGCGCGCGGGTCGGCCTCGCGGTCGACCGGATCGAAAGGATGCGCAACGCCGATCACGCGGACCTCCGCCCGGCCCCGCCCACCATCGACAGCGCCGGCGGCGTTCTTGCCGGTGTCATGGCCTCCGAGGCGGCGGGTCGGCAGACCTTCGTGCTTTGCCCGGAGCGCTTGGATGCGCATGCCGCGATCCGCGACCTCGCGCCTTTGTCGACCGTCAAAGCCTCGACGCCAAAGGCCCAACGCCTTGCCAAAAAGCGCGGCGGCGATGTCGTGCGCGAGCGCATTCGCCACCTTGTGTTCGATGCAGGGACCGCGCTAGCCGCGCCTGCTGCGCAGATCTTGCGCGTTCTGACCCCGCCGAAAACGGTAACGCCTTACCGCTCATCGCCGGTGCCCGGCGTCGTCGGTGTCTTTAGGCTGGAGGACAGTCCGGTGGTCTATGTCGATCTTGCGCGGCGGCTTGGCCTGCGTTCGCCAGACGACGGCCTAAGCCGGATCCTTCTCGTCGGTGTCGGGCAGCATCGGATCGGCTTCGCCGTGCACGGCGTGCAGGGCGTTGAGACGTCAGAGTGGCGCCGCAGCGCGGACCAAGCGGGGGACACCGGCACCATCGTTCAATTGGGGCGTGGCCCCAACCGCCGCATTGTGCCCGCACTGGATCTCGCCCGGCTCGCAGCGAGCCTTGTCGCACCCTAGCGGGAGATCCGCCAACACCTCTGTGCTCGGTTATTTCCCGCCCGCGTTTACTCTGTCTCAACTCTCTGGGTGCTACGCCGAAATGACCGAGAGAACGGAGAAACCGTTGCCCCCAGCCGTTACACCTACGCCCTATGAGGCGCTGCCCGAAGGCCCGGTTTCTCAATCCGAGGCCCCTGGCGCAGATAGGATCGATGTGCCGAATGGCGGTGGGTCCATCCCCTCGACGGGCGCAACCGAAGCTCACGCGGCCAGAGCGCCCTCGCGCGAGCCCTATCCGGATGGCGGAAAAGAGATCGCAGTCGACCTGCATTGGACGGGCGGGCGCGAGCAACGCCGGTTTTTCGAGGACGCCGAGCTTCACTCGATCTATAGCCGCGCCAGCGCCTATCTCAGAGCTGGCGTTGCCGTGCAGTTCAAAGGCCCTGCGGGCATGGGCAAAACGGCAATGGCACTTCGCGTCGGGCGCGGGATCGGCCGACCGATGAGCTTGCTGACCGGCCACGCGCAGATGACACCAGAGGATCTGATTGGCCGCGAAACGGGACAGCGGACCTCACGGCTCGACGACAAATACATCGCGAGCGTGCGCCGGACGGAAACGCAGACCCGGCCGGACTGGATGGAGGGCGCCCTCGTTGCCGCGATGAGCCAGGGGCACACGCTGATCTTTGACGAGTTCACGCGCGCCCCGCCCGAGGCCAACGTCGCGCTGCTCTCGGTGTTAGAGGAAAAAGTGCTCGTTGTGGCGCACCCGTCCGACGGGCGTCAGATTCTGCGCGCACATCCAGAGTTTCGCCTGATCCTGACGTCGAACCCAGCCGATTACCGAGGCACGCGCGAGGCGCCCGACGCCCTGCTCGACCGGATCGTGACGTTCGATTTCACCGAGTTGCCGCCTGACACCGAGAGCCGGATCGTCGCAAGCGCGACGGGGATCGCGCCGACTGACGCTGCGCGCATTGTCAGCCTCCTTCGGCCATTGAGGCGCCCGGATGGCAAGGGGATCGGCGTGTCAATGCGGACGGCAATTCTCGTCGCCCGGCTGCTTCAATCCGAGGATATCCCCACCGATCCAAACGATGCCCGGTTCGTCCAAGTCTGCGCGGATGTCCTGCGTGGGCGCTTGCCGCAAAGTGACACCGAGGAAGTCGTCCGCCAGATTTGCGCCTCAGCGGCTCCGTTGGCACGTCGCGGGTCGACGGTGGCGGCGCCCGTGCGTGCTCAGAGGTCTGCCCCATGAGAAAGCCCGTTTCTGCGGATATCGCCCGTCCCTTGGGCGCAACACGCCGGGTCCCACGCACACGTGCCGAAGCGGCGGTTGAGCTGGTGCGGCTCGAGTTTGACGCCGCACGCCTCAACCGAGAGCTCGATCAGCTCGAAAAGCGCGCCAAGCGCGCCGGCGTCGACTTGCAACGGACCCAGCAGCGCGCCGGTAAGATGCTCGAACGGCTCCGCAGCGATGATGGGACACTGTGATGGCGCAGGGATCGGACAAACCGACCGCGTCCAAGCGGGCCCGCCCTGCGCCAGATGAGACCGGCGGTTGGGCTGATGAGGCCAAGCGACCGATTGCGTTGATTGAAGCGCTTGCGATCGCGCGCAACGCGACCGCGGAACTGACGGGACTGCCAATCGATGGGATTGTCGCCAGCGACGCAGATGGCCAGGGCGGCTGGCACGTCACTGTCGATGCCATCGAAGGCGCCGCTCGGATGGGCGAAAACGATCTCCTGGCCGCCTATAGCGTCCAAATCGGGGGCGACGGCGCGCTTCTGGGCTACCGCCGCCTGCGTCGCTATCGGCGCGAGGAGGAGAGCGGCGGATGAACAGCGCGCGCACAGGTGCTTCGCTGCAATCGGACGGTCTTGCGGACGTCCTTGAGCGGATCCTCGACAAAGGGGTCGTGATCGCGGGTGACGTCTCGGTGTCGCTTGTCGGGATCGAGCTTTTGACGATCCGCCTGCGGCTCCTGATCGCGACGGTCGATAAGGCCAAGGAGCTTGGCATCAACTGGTGGGAAAACGATCCGCGTCTAAGCACGTCCGCTGCAGACCTTATGGAAGAAAACGAGCGGTTGCGCACCCGTTTGGCGAGCGTGGAGACGCAACTTCAGGCGTTGGACCGATGACGGCCACAGCCCGGGCCCGGCCCGCCTGAGCGCATGGGCATCGGCAACTATGAGGATCGAATGACAGACAAACCACGACGCAAGCTCGAAGACGCGATGGGAGAGATCGACACCCGGCTCAGCGGCCTTCTCGGCGCGCTCGGCGCGAGCCTGTCTGACGCAATCGATCGGCTCGATGCCGAAGACAGCGCCGAGTTTCGGCAGGCCCAGGAGATCCGCACGGCGCGCGGCCCCCTGCGCGCTGAAGCGGGCGTGCGCGTGCGCTTTGCCGGCCAAGACATGGACGGCGGATCCGGGCCGCAACCCGTGAAGCCGGGGCGTGGTAAGCCTAGAGCAAAGCCAGCGCACAAAGCCCCTACCCCGACCGGAAGTGCCACCTCGGAGCTCAAAGACAACGTACAGGAGCAAAACGCGCCCCCTGCGGCCGAGCCACGCGAAGCCATCCTCGAAAGCTATGTCGAGGGGGGGCGGGTCATATTTTGCGCCGATTTGCCGGGCGTCCGACTGCCCGAAGTCGACGTGACGATCAAGGAAGAGGCGCAGAGCCGAATCCTCCGCGTCGCGACGTCCGGCGCACGGCAATACACAGCCGAGCACCCCGTGCCAGAGGGCGCGGATGCCGATGCGATGGCGATCGTCCTGCGCAACGGCGTCCTCGAAATCGCGATTGACCTGCGCACGACCGACGGCGTCGGCGGATGAGTGCCAGCGCGGCAAACGCCGCTTACCTTTATGGGCTAACCCGGCAGGTCGAGCCAGCGCTCGAGGACGCGTTGCGCGACCTGGCCGGGGCCACATCGGGCGCACCTAAAGCCTGCATTCTAGCGGGGCGGAGCGTTGTGATCGGAGCCCATGACGGCTCGGAAATCCTGCAGACGAGGCGCCGTATGCTAGCCCATGCACGTGTGCTTGAAGCCATGATGGGGGTCTCGCCAGTCCTTCCTATGCGCTTTGGCCACGTTGCCGCGGACGTCGCCGTGATCGACGCTTTGCTATCGACTCATCACAGCGAAATCGAAACGCAGTTCGATCGGATCGGCCATCATGTCGAGGTCGGCCTGCGCGTCCGCATGGATCGCCAGACAGCCCTGACTGCAATGCTGGAGGAGATGCCGAGCCTTGTGGCCGCGCGCGACCGTCTGGCCGGCCGCGGGGCAGAGGCTCATTTCGATCGGATCGATCTCGGGCGCCGCGTCGCCGACGCGCTGGATGCGCGCCGAACGCGGGCCCAGCACGGGCTCGCCGCTGCGATCGCAAAGGCGTGTGAAGACCATGTGCTGAAGGCGCCGGAAGACGATGTGGAACTGATCCGCGCGGAATGCTTAGTTGCGCCAGATGCGCTCGAGGCATTGGCCGAAATCGCCGACCGTGCCGCACGTGCGAGCGGCTTTGCCCCCGGCGCCGAGCCCGAGGTCCAGCTCATCGGTCCGGTCCCGCCGTTTCACTTTATAGAGCTTTCGCTGGCCCTTCCCGAGGAGGCGGTAGCATGGGTCTAATCCGCGCGCTGCTCACCTTCCCGGTCTCGGCACCGATCAAAGGCTCCTGGTGGCTGGCCGAGCAGATCGAAACTGCCGCGATGGACGAGCTGACCGACCCCACAGCGATCCGCCGTGCGCTCGCGGAACTCGAAGCACAGCTCGAAGCGGGAGACCTCGACGAGGCACGCTTTGAGGAGCTCGAATTGATCCTGCTCGGACGCCTAAGGGGTGCGCGATGACGCCGCTCCAGCTCCCCATCAGACCGGGCCCGGCCCGCGACGCCGGGCGCGCGATCATACGCCTCGCACCCGAGGACCTTGCCCGCGGCGGCCTTCGTCCGGGCGACATCGTCGCGCTCACAGGCGCTCGGACAACCCACGTCCGCCTGCTGCCCGGACGCGGCGCGGACGGCTCGGTTGCCGCGGACAGTGTCACAGCGGAGAATGCGGGCGCGCATTGGGGCGATATGCTCTCGATCTCCGCCGCGCTTTTGCCCGAGGCCGCAGAGGCGCATCTGTCCGTCGACCACACGATCGGCGTGGCGGACCTTCACCCGGTTTTGCTCGACATGCCGCTCACCGAAGGCGACCGCTGTCTCCTGCCTGCACGCGTGACCGACGGTCTTGGGAGTGCGCAGCCAGTTGACGCACGTATCGTCCGCCTCGTCCCGCCGGGAGCAGGACAGGTTGGCCCAACGACCAAGCTCCATCTTGCGCCTGCGACACCAGAGCGGCCATACTACCCCGGGGTTGCAGGGCTCGACGCGCAGATAGACGCCGTGCACGAGACGATAGAGCTGCCGCTCGAACGGCCCGATCTCTTTGAGCGGCTCGGCCTAGATGCGCCCCGCGGCGTCCTCTTCACGGGGCCGCCTGGATCGGGCAAGACGCTGCTCGCACGCGCTCTGGCAGACCGAACGGTGTCGAGCTTCTTTCACGTCGCCGGGCCTGAGATTGTCTCAAAGCACTACGGCGAAAGCGAGCGCGCCCTGCGCGACGTTTTCGACGCGGCCGCGCAGCGCGCACCGGCCATAATTTTTATCGACGAGATTGACGCAATTGCCCCGCGCCGCGAAGGGCTTTCGGGCGAAAAGCAGGTGGAGCGCCGGGTCGTCGGCCAGCTCCTCACGCTGCTCGATGGACTGACACAGCGCGACCGCGTCATCATCATCGCCGCGACCAACTTGCCCGATGCGCTGGATCCCGCCCTGCGCCGCCCGGGCCGGTTCGACAGGGAGATCGCGTTTACACCGCCCGACGCAGAGGCGCGCCGCGCAATCCTGCGGCTTCATCTGGCGCAAGCGCCCCTGGCCGAGAACGTGGATCTTCGGAGTATCGCACGCCGCTGCGCAGGGTATCTCGGCGCCGATCTCGCCGCCCTGACACGCGAGGCGGGCCTGGCCGCCCTCGCCCGCTGTCGCGCAGCTCTGCGAGATGGAGAGGATCTCGTCGCCGAAAGTGTCTTTGTCACGAATGCCGATCTCGAAACTGCGCGCGCGCGGACGCGGCCGAGCCTTCTGCGCGCCGATCCATCGGATACCGCCCCCCCCAGTTGGAGCGATATTGGCGGACAGGAGGCAGCAAAGGCCAAGCTGACGGAAGCCGTGCTCTGGCCGCTAAGACATCGTGATGCGCATGCCGAACTGCGCCTCGCTCCGCCCCGTGGGATCCTACTCACCGGCGCTCCGGGAACGGGGAAAACCCTGCTGGTACGGGCGCTTGCAACCGAGTCCGGCATGAACTTCATCCCCGTGCGTACGTCCAACCTGCTTTCGCAGTTTCTTGGCGAGGCGGAGCGCGCCATCGAAGCGGTCTTCAGCCGGGCCCGCCTCGCGGCGCCAGCACTCCTATTCTTTGACGAGCTTGACACGCTCGCACCCGAGCGCGGGCGCGCCGATGCAGCGACGGATCGCGTCGTCGCGCAATTGTTGACCGAGATGGACGGCCTCTCGGAGAACATCGACATCGTCGTTCTGGCAGCGACCAACAGGCCGGATCGGATCGACCCTGCTCTTCTGCGGCCGGGTCGGTTTGACATTGTGATCCCAGTCGCCGCGCCCGACGCCGACGGACGCGCGGAGGTTCTCGAAGTCCACACGCGCGGGCGCCGTTTGTCGGAGGACGTATCACTCGAAGCGCTCGCGGCGCAGGCGGAGGGCGCAACGCCGGCAGACCTCGCAAGCCTCGTGACCGATGCTGCCCGTCGGGCCCTCGGGCGCTGGCGCGCAACCGGTCAAACCGACACGCCAGAGATTGCGCAGCAAGACCTCGACGGTGCACTTGCAGCGCACAAGGCACGGCAGGCCGCGTTGAAGGCGGCCAACGCTGCACCAAGCCCGGCTCTGGGCACGAAGGCCACTGCCCGCGCGACAACGGTCAATGCCGGTATCCCGTCGAACGGGCCGCGCGTATGAGCTTGGTATCCGAAGAAATCGTGGGCTTCGTGCGCCGCGCGGCGTTTGAAGGGCACGGGGCCATACCCAAGGCGTGCCGACTCGACGATACGTCCAATGAGATCGCAGCGATCGTGGCGCCACGGCCCGCCGACCTCCCACGTCGCGCCACGAAACGCACATTTCGCAGGCGCTTGACCCGTCAGGCGTTGGAACGCCAATTGAGGCTCGAAGCGCTACACCGCTTGGGCGACATCTTGCCGGCCGCTCCGGGATCGCCGCCGCCACCCGACATCGACGCTCTCCTACGCGGCAATTCCGAGACACTTTTAAGGGGCCTCAACAAACTCTCAGGTCGCGCCCAGTACCAAGTGATCGTGTCCTGGGATGTCGAACGCGCGGCGGAGCGCTTCAGCTTTGATGCGGCCGATCTGCCCGCTCTTGCGCTGCAACTCAATGGAGCGATTTCCGCCGTACTCACGGATACCGCCGAAGACGCAATTTCGCTGCCCCGCGATGTCGGCCATCTCGCCAATGTGGTCGTCCTCATCCCGCGCATGGCGCTGCCTCGGCTTGATGTCGCGCTTGAGCGCATCGACGCGCTTTGGACCGAAGGCCTCAAGGTCCGCCTCCTCGGCCCCGGCCCTGGAGTCTCCTTTGTGCGCGCGATCGTTCAGCCCGTTAAGTCGGAAGGATTCCAAAGCGCCGCAGAGCATCTTGGCCTCGACGCAGAGCAAGCTTTGGATCTCAGCGCCCTCGCGCGGGCGCGAAAGCACCGGCTTATGCGTCTCGACGAAGCCTCCGGTCAACGGCCTGAGGACATCGACCAAGCCGCGCGCACCCTAGGATATTGCGCCCGGCTCGGCTTGCCGCCAGCCGGAGCCGAAGACGGCGCCGTTATCGCGCTCGACAGGGATGGCCCGAGCATTGTCCCCAACGCTGAAATCTCATTGGAGGATGTCGCGTGACCGCCCTCATGCTCCATGGAATTATGAAGTACAGGCCGTGCGGCCCATCGCTCCCCCCTGACGTTGTCATGCTCCGATCCGGCACGCTTTTGGGCGTCTGCTCTGCGTTTGTGCCGACGCACGCAAACCTTGCGGAAGACGAGAGAGTCGAAAGTGAGGTATCGGCCGCCCTCAACCATCACGACATCCTCTGCACGATCTCCAAGACCCACGACATTGCGCCGATCCGCTTCGGTTCCGTCTTTTCCAGCGAGCGCGCCCTCCGTGTGGACATACATGAAAAAACAAGCCTTTACGGTGAGACTTTGGAGAGGCTTCGCGGGCACCAGGAGCTCGCGCTCGCACTGACGGCCGACGGGCGCACTGGCCAAGTAGCCGAAGGAAGAACGACGTACTCTCGTCCTTCCGGCCGGGATTATCTGCAAGCGCGACGCGGCGCAAAGGCGCGGCGCGAAGATCTTTCCGCCCAGCGCGAGGCGTTTGCCGAGCGGACCGTGGCACAGTTTTGCCTCACGGCAACACAAACGACGCAAGCGCCCGACCGACGCGGCAGGCTGGTTGCGACCTCCTTGCTCGTCGCACGCGACAGGGCCGCCGATTTGTGCCATGCGGCGCGCGCCTTGGAAGAGGACGCAGCATCGCTCGGGTTGCAGTTGACGCTCAAAGGGCCATGGCCGCCCTACAGCTTTTGCGAGAAAACTCCCGAGCTTGCCAATGGATGATCCAAGCGAAACGCTCCACTTCGCCACACCACAAGAAGTTCTCGCGCGCTCCGACCAGCGGCTCGTCGACGTCATCGACACGTTGCTTGATGCGGGGGTGGTGTTGCGGGGCGAGCTATGGCTGACGGTTGCTGATATCGAACTTGTCTTTGTTGGGGTCGATCTGGTGCTCGCCAGCCCAGACCGGATGCAAGGGGTCGGGGACCAAGATGCGCGCAACCTGCAGCCCAGCGCGCGCCCGCGCGTTTCGGCCTGAGATGTTTGCCCTCGGCGTGACAAGAGCCGGCGCGGTGGCGACCGAACCCCTGCGCGTGCGCCCGATCGCGAAACGGCTCGCCCT
Organism: Pseudomonadota bacterium; assembly: GCA_038745585.1. GTDB lineage: Bacteria > Pseudomonadota > Alphaproteobacteria > Rhodobacterales > Rhodobacteraceae > HLUCCA09. The sequence goes on along the minus strand of JBCDLH010000003.1, from coordinate 155,874 downwards.
CCTCTCGGCGCCCACGGATGCCGTTCCCGATGCCGGCATGCGCCTCCGGCGGCTGTTGGACTTTCACAAAACCAACCCCGAAGTGATTCCCTTTGCATTGCGCGACACCATGCGTGAGGAGGAGGCGGAACATCAGGCTCTAAAGCAGACTGAATTCCTCGAAAGAAATCTTAGAATTGCGGCTGAGAATATCGAAATATACGCAACTTTCGACCATGGGAGTCCGGTTCTTTCCTTGCCCGATGAAGACGTGACGGGCCGCGTGTGGCTCGCGGCGCGCAGCGCTAAGCACAGCGCATATCAGGATGCGGTGAAGCGAGCTGAACTTTGGTTTCGTGCACTCTGCGATGAGTGTGCGGCGACGTCGTTAGCCGGAAAGCCCGGAAGGCATGGGTTTTCTGTGGCCGCGCAGGTCCGTTGGAGCACGTTTAAAGCGATTAAACGCCAGCTTCGCTTTGCGTCGGAGCGGTACGCTCCTCCAGCTGGGCTAGTGCGCCCTCCGCTGCTGACCGGGCCATGGCCGCTCTTCACCACTTTGCAAGCCGCACCACACCCATGAAGACCCGCGCGCACCCCTTCCAGGAGCCTAACCAGGCGGGCCTCGACGAGCGCAGACTCCAAGCCCTTGCTCTTGCCATCGACCCCGATACGGTCGAACAAGATCTCGCAAGGATCGTCTTTGCCCTCATGGAATTTTTGCGTGAGCTCATGGAGTTGCAGGCGATACGCCGGATGGAGGCCGGCGCGTTGACGCCGGAGGAAGAAGAGCGGCTCGGCCTCACGCTCATGCGCGCCGAGGCCGCAATCCGCGAACAAGCCGCGCATTTTGGCCTGCGTCCTGAGGACCTCTCTCTCGATCTGGGGCCGCTTGGACGGACAATTTGAAAGGAAGACCTGCCACACATTAGCCGGACGTTAACCGAGGAGCTTTACGGAATTAGAACCACGTGCAGGCGCCGCGCATCTGTCATAAGGAGGGTCGAGGGAACATGGTGAATACACTGCCACGTTCTCAGCAACCGTTTGCTTACAGCGCGCCTGCCAAGCAACCGGCCGAGGGGCATCAAAGATGAGTCTAAGCCGCGCGCAGATGACAGCACATGCGGTAGCGGACGAGGCTCGCGAAACGGCGACGCCTGAGCCCGTCACGGACGGCTCCGATCACGAGAAAGTACTCATTCGGCATGGGCTAATCTCTCATATCCTCCAATTCTCGCCGGTCGTAGCGAGTGAAGAAGCGGGCGAACTCCTAGCCGAGGTCACACAGGGCGCTCAAAATGTCATCCGGCTATCGGGTCGGCGCTACGGCGTTTTGTGGGAAAAACCGCCGCGCCTCGAGGGTGCAACCGATGCTTACGCCGTCTATGCCGTTTCTTTGTCAGCAGATGACATCGCCCCTCTGGATGGAGATGCAAGGAGCACAGCCGACAGCGCCGACGATCCCGAGACGGAGGGTCCTCTTCGCGCGGGCCCATCTACCGAGATGCCGGCGCCGATCGAAAACAGTCGACTTGACGCATTGGAAGCCCGCCTCGCAGAGATTGCCGCGCAATTGAGTGTGATCACGCCCGATGCAGTGGCTGGACACGTCGTCCCGATCATCGACGAGTTACTGACGCGCCGCATCGAAACAGCAGAGCGGACGTTCACGCAAGTGGACGAGATGCAAGCAGATTGGCGGCGCGAAATCGCAGGCTTCTGGGAAGGCATGGAAGCGGCCCTTCGTCTCATGAATGGCGCCGCGGAGACCGTCTCTGAAAAGGCACATGTCCTTAAGACCAACCAGAAGCCGGATGACCAGGTTGCAGAAGTTCGGAGGGTACTGGAGGCGCAGGGCGAAGAACTTGCGGAGCGTTTCGAGACAGAGCGCGCGCAAGGCGCAGCCGTTTTGGAAGCGATCAAGGCAGAGCTAGAGGAACAAGCCGACGCGATTGCAACGGGACAAAATGAGTTGCTTCGGTCGATGGTCTCGATCCCCGAAGGCCTCGATGCAAAAGCAGAGGCGCGCGCAACGGCGCTCGCCGACCGAATATCCAAGACCTTGGCGCCCCTCGCGAAAGTGCCTGCTGGCGTCGAACAAGTACTTGATGCCATTTCGAGTATGCCACGGCCAGAGAACGCGAAAGCGATCGCATCTTTGCAGCAAGATTTCGGAGTGTTGCGCGATGATATTCAAGCTTTGATCGATCAGGTCCGCAACCTCGAGACAAGCTCCAATCCAGTTGGAGCGGCCGTCGCCGCGCACTCGCATGACTTGGTCGTTTTGCGGAAGTTGGTCACGAGCTTGGACGAGAAGCTCAACACGCATGACGCGGTTCTGAGCGCTGTCGCACGCGACGTTGGCACACTTGCAGCCGCGCCCGCGCTCCCGCCGGCGGAGATCGCCGAGCCATCGCCCGCATTCGAAGCCATGATCCAGGGTCTTTCCGACCGTTTGGAAGCGCGCGGCGGCGTTCTGACAGACTCGGTGGAAACAGCGTGTCGCAGCATGAAGAACTTCTGGTTGGCAAGCGAGGACGCAACGCAGCGCTTAAATGCAGCGATTGATCGCGTCGCCGAGAGCTACGCGGGCCCAGAGGATGCGCTCGATGAGGTCGGGCAACGGCTGGCAGCACTAGAAACGTTGCAAGCGGCGGAGGAACAGCGCGCTAAGGCTGTCCGCGTGGCCATAGCAGAGCTTTCTGCCTCGCAAGTGATGAAAGCCGCAAAGCCAGATCAAGACGCTTAAAGTGTATTTATTCACAGTGCTTTAAGGCAAGGTCCTTAAGTAGAGTATGTGGTCGCCGCGTCCCGGCGGTGGGCTGAATCTGCCAATGGAAAGGAACACTGTATGGCAATCGAAAAAAGCCTCGCCTCCGCGAGCATCGCTGAAGTCGTCGACCGTATTCTTGACAAGGGCGTAGTTATTGACGCGTTTGTCCGAATTTCGCTCGTAGGCATCGAACTGGTTGCAATCGAAGTACGGGCGGTCGTCGCATCGGTCGAAACTTGGTTGAAATACGCCGAAGCGATCGGGCTCACGGTCGACCCACAGACCGCCTGAAACGGACGCGCGGCGATCCCTAAGATGCGCCGCGCAACCGCATCTTCTCTCAAGTAGTTGCAAGTCCAGTTGGGTCACAATTTAACGGTGTCGAGCTGACGTCACTTGACGCTTAAAACTGTTCCGACGTCCTCTTGCGGCGAGGGCGTCTGGCCCATGAAAGTGGCAAGAGCTTCAATGTCCTGGCTCAGTGGACGGTCGTCAACCAGCTCACGCGAAACGCTGCGAACCACTTCGGTAACGGCTCTCGCATTTGGCGAAAGTGTCCCCTTAAGCTGCCTTTGGCGCAAGCATGAAGCCTGGACAACACACAGCGCGAGAATGGATTGGATCAAACCCAAATCGCGTAGATGTTCACCTGCGCGCCGCGCCGCGACTGTGCCCATCGAAACCACATCTTGGTTGGCTGCATTCGTCGAAATAGACTGCGCAGAGACGGGTGATAGCCCCGATCGCAGTTCGGCGAGCAACGCAGTCGCAGTGACCTGAGCGCCCATGAAACCTGAGTTGAGACCGGGAGCACCCTGGTGGAGAAACGCTGGAAGACCGCCGTTCAAACGCTCGTCAGTCACCCGTGCAATCTGGCGCTCCGCAAGTCCGGCGAGAACCGCGCTTGCGGTAGAAAGAGCATCCGAAGCGAGACCGACTTGGACACCCATAAAGTTGCCGCCGTGAAGGGCCAAGACGTCGAGGGAGCCAGGAAAAATTGGGTTATCAGTCGCCGAGTTAAGCTCAAGCAGAACTATCTCGTCGTGCCAAGTGAGCGTGTCCTTTGCCCCCCCTATGATCTGTGGTGCGCAGCGTAGTGTGTACGCGTCTTGTCCTGGCCTAGGCTCTGTTTGGCCAGCATCCTTTGCCGTAAGCGTGCGGTCGGCACTGAAGCCCCTCTCCACAAGATCGCCGCCGGCAACGGCGCGGCGCAGAGCTTCGGACGTCGCTGCTTGTCCTGGATGTGGTCGCACCTGTGCGAAGGCCGCGTGCCAAGCCTCAACGTGTCCGCCGAGCGCCTCGGCCAGAACCCCAGTTAGCGAGATCGCCCAGCCGATTGAGCGCCGCATTGCCGCCGCATTGAGCACCGCAAGTCCTGTCATCGCCGAGGTGCCGTTGACCAGAGCAAGACCATCGCGGCGTTCAAGCGTAAGCGGCGGGAGGTGCAACTCTGCCAGCGCTGCGTCGCCGGGAATGATCGCTCCATCCGAACGGAGAAAGTCCCCGCGCCCCTGCAGGCACAGCACGAGATGCGCCAGCGGGGTCAGGTCGCCTGACGCGCCCACTGTGCCTCTCGAGGGGATGCGGGGCGCGAGAGGAGAACGCAGCACGGCGTCCAACGTGGAAATCGCGCGGTCGGAAGCACCTGACACGCCCTGAAGAATTGACATCAGCCGCGCCAGCACAATTGCACGCGACTCCCGCCATGTGAAGTAAGGACCAACTCCGCTCGCCAGGTGGTGGACCAGGTTTTGCTGGAGCTGCATGCCGTCGGCTACAGAAACAAGCCTATTGGCCAAAGGGCCGAACCCGGTCGTCACGCCATAAACGTGACGGTTTTCGTCAATGCATTGCTGCAGGCGGCTCTCGGCTGCTTTGCATCGGGCCTGGGCGGTGCCCAAAATGGAGAGGTGCGCCCGTCCTTCCACGACAGCGAGTGCGTCGGACAGGTCGATCTCTTGATCTACTTCGATAATCCGAAGGGCTTTTGCCTCGTGCTTCATTCACCAACTCTTCCGACGGGCCCCATCGCCCACACGCTGCATACCGGCGGAGTGCTAAAGACTAATTAACTCTAGCAAAGTTGCTTAAAATGAGTGTGCTCGCTAGGCCTACGCGCCACTTTGCTCGTCCGCGATGCTGGCCTTTGCGTAGTTCACCCAGTCTTCGAGGTCGAGGATCTGACCGATGAGGCCCATGCGCTGCTGGAGAATGGCCGGGTCAGCAGCTGCGAGGTCGGCGAGCGTATGCACGCCGCACTGCTCAAGCATCCAGACGAGGCCCGCGCCCGCACCGCGCAAGCAGTAAAGATCCGACTTGGAAGCATCCGGCATGGTCACCTCTGGGTTGGGTTCGGACGGAGAGATTGGCGCATGCTCGTCCGGTGGCAGTGTTTCGAGCAGTTGCGATTGCGGTTCAGCTTCCGCTTGGTCAAGTCCGGGTAGCGGGTCCAACGCCTCCTCCTGCGTGCCCTCCTGCCTACCCTCTTCCTGCGGGAACTCTGCCTCTGCCGTTGCGTCAAGCGCAGTTTCGCCTGCTACTGAATGTGGCGCTGAAAACGTCTCACCAACCTGCAATTGGGGCGTCTGCGAAGGCTGCAGGGCTTCATCCGGATCAGACTCATCTGGCGACGCGTCGAGAGGCGGCGTTTCTTGCTCGCTCTCGTTTTCCGCTGACGAAGAACCCGCTGCCGGTTCGGCCAATTCGTCGGGTTCAACTTCCGTGCTGTCCCGCGAGAGATCGACGATGCTCTCGTCGGCCGGCGCAGGTCCCGGAGGCTCGAGGTGACCGCTGCCCTGCGGATTTTCCTCATCCGGTGCAAGCGCTTGGTCGGATGTTGAAGACGTGACGGACGCTGCCTCATCTGCCGGTTTGGACTGCGCTTGTGACAGAGGCTTCTCGTCCTCGCTCGGCGCAGCAAAGAGATTTTGACCGAGATCTTCTGTCGGAGACGTGTCTTTGGAATGCTCGGTCTCTGGCTCTTCTATGCACGCCGCTTGGACAGTCGGTGTGTCGGACGGGGCGGAAAAGGATGGGCTCTCGCTAAAACCGGTCGTGTCGTCATCGGAATGGGACGGGGAGGCATGTGACGGGTCGGCGGGCTCTGGCATACAGCTTTCTTGGCTTACTGCGCGGGAGACGGCCAACGGCGGCGGGGGCTGCACGTCTGCTGCTTCCTGTTGGCCCGCCGATGGGGCAACCGGTTCCTCTGGGTCACGGCGCGCGAGACGATCAGCCCGTAATCTGCGCAAGTGATCGCGCGCCGCCCCGCGGACCATACGTGTGCGCGCGCGGTAGCTTAGGTCGGATGACATGACGTTTCCCCTTGCTTGGCGGGCGGATCGGTGAGCCAAACCGCCAAGTCGGGCCCGACCCCGTCGGCAAACTCCGACACTAGGCGCACGAAACGTTGTTGAAGCGCATGTCCGAGGACGAGATCCCCAAAGGCTTCGAGATCTTTCCGATCTTCGGGCTCTCCGCGCCGACGCACGCCCGGCTGCGTGAAGCTCTCCAGAGCGTCCCATGCGCTTTCCAAGGACGGTGCAGTGATCGCATCGTCCACCACCTGTGCGCCCTCGGGGCGGCGGACGGCGATAGCAAACTCGCCGCGCACGCGCCGCCAGAGCGCGATCGAGAGATGGTCGTCACCAATGCGCGCTTCAATCCGCCGGCCAGCCGTTGCGCGCAAACGCAGGGGCGGGCGAGCGAAGCGGGGAAGCACAACGATTTCACCAGCCGCATCCCTCGGCGCAACGGTGTTGCCCGGCGCGCGTGTTTCCCCGCCGCTCGCTTTGCTCTGACCGTCCAAGTCACGCCTCCAACTGACCGCTGAGAGACGCTAACGTGCGACGCCTTTCGTTAGAGTTAATGGCTTTGGGAAAAGACAAGACCTTGGGGCACGCACGCTCGGCTCAATGGCGGAGCGGCTGCACGACAAAACGCGCCTCGGGCAGAAATGGGCGGAGAAAAACAATCATTTCTGATGCTTCAGAAATAGTGGGCAGCACGTAGACAAGCATCGCTTCGCCATTGTCTTCAACCCGCAACTCGATCACGCGCCTTACCCCTGGACCGGCCCCTCGCTCCCTAAGGATTTATCAACCTTTATGCTTTTGAGTCGCTAGCGCGATCGTTCGGTATGGTGAACGGCCGAGCCGCGAAGGATTGGAGTTGCCGATGGCAGAAGCCGCGAGGGGAAGGGGATTGGAGTGCTCAGTTTCCATCTCGCCGCTGCTGGTCCGGCTGCGACGTGCAGTGGATCAGGGTGTGCCAGCCGAGAGCGCGGACGTGCCGGCCCCCGAAATCGAGGGGTTTGCGCCGCATCCCGTGTTGGAGCCGGACACGCCGCGCGCGCCCGAGATGCCACCGAGCGCGCCGCTCCGCCTGCGCCGGGATGGGGGGCGACCGCTGCGCACAGAGGGCGCACATCTCCTCCGTTTGCAGCACGTGGTAGCGCTCCCAAGCACACCAAACCTTTCGTCACCGGTCACCGAAGCCGATCTCAATCGTAAAGCGACGCTCAATGCGTTGCTCCGCATCGACCTTTACGTTTTGCATAAAAACGGCTTGGCGCTCTCGGTGATGGCTGACTTCGATGAGGGGATTGCGGCGCGACCGTTGCACCGGGCGGAGCGCTTTGACGACCCGCGCGCCTTGCTCGACTACCTAGTCGCTTTCGATCCCGCCCTTTCGATCGCCGCGCCTGGCATAGACGCGACCGAGGCCCAATCCCACGGCGCCACTCTGCGTGCGGCCTACAGGGATCTGGTGGCCAAAGCAGGGCTAAACCTGCAGGCGACCGGAGTGCTCCATTGACTGCGCGATCGGGCCTCCCAGAGGTTGATGTCGCGGCGCGCACTCCTGCAGCGCGCAGCATCACGATTGAGCGCACCAATGGGCGCCCCTTGCAGTTCTCCGGGTGGGAGGTCAAACGAAGCGTAGACAGCGCGGCCGTGCGACGCGGCAAGAGCGCGCGCTCCTACCGGATCGTCCTTTACCGCAACGATCGCGGGGGCTTTGTTCTCTCCATTCTGACCCTTGGCGGGCCAGCGGCAGAGAACGGCACATGCCAGGCCTGGAATTGTCCTTTGGAAGGTGATGTGCTGCGCTGGCTCGATGCCTTTGGCGAGACACTTCGCTTCGATCTGCCGGAGGACGCGCGGGCTGCGCCGCTCCCCCCGGCAAGCGAGATCGCCCAGGAACTGAGCCTGCTTGCCTACAACCGAGCCGCGCAAGAGCGTTATGCGAGGGCCCGCTCCGAAATTCTTGAGGATTGGGATCTTCGCCTTTGGGCAGATGAAGCGGAGTAGGCGCCTGCTTGGGCATCTGCGGACCAGGACCTTTTTGGCGTAGGCGTGTGAGACCAGCGGACCCTTACGCAGTTGAGAACCAGCCCCGTTGGCAAGCAACCGCAGAGCCCTTCGGGCCGAGCGCGAAGCTGCGAGGCGCCCGGGCGCAGCAAGAGCACTTGCGGCGCGTTCATCTGCACCGCACCCACCCGCACCGCGCCTATGGTTGCTGCGCTGCACCTTTTCCCCGAATCACCATCGAATTGCCCGTATTTTGGCAGTCTTGCTTTTCAAATCAGAGTAGATCACCGCAAGCAACGCGCGGTGCTGCAAGGAGAAGCCGCCATCTCGGACAAGACCCCGAGCCTTCGCCAGACGCTCTACCGCGGCTGGTCCCTTCTGGGATCGGATGAGAAGCTGGGCGCCGTCCTCGGCCTGGTGATTTTTTGCGCCGCGGCCATCGCGTCGTCGCTGATGATCGGCTCGCTCTTTCCCTTTCTCGCCGTGCTGGCGGATCCCGGTCAGATCGACACCATGCCGTTCATGGCCGCCTTCGGCGCGGCGCTCGGCCTCGTGACCGCCCATGATTTTCTCGTGGCGATTGGGGTCGCGAGCATCGTCGTCATTCTTCTGGCTTGCGCGCTGCTGACCTTTCGCAGCTTCTACATCTCGCGCTACTGCGAGTTCTTCGTCTACCGCCTGAGCCGCCGTCTGCTGCAGCACTATCTCGCGCAGCCCTATCCCTTCTTTCTCGACCACCATTCCGGAGATCTAGCGACGACGCTCCTTTCAGAAGCCGAGCAGGTCAGCCGCGGCTTTCTGCGCCCAACGGCGGACCTTTTCGCCAGTTGTCTAAGCGTGGGCGCGGTTCTCATTATGCTGCTCGCGATCGACCCGGTGGTCGCGGGCGGCGGGCTTCTCGTGATCACGAGCTTTTATGGGATCATCTTACTCTCCTGCCGCCGGATGGCATCCCGGCTCGGCAAACAGCGGCTGGCAGCCAATGCCTTGCGCTACAGAACGGCGAGCGAGGTGATCGGCGGGATCAAGGACGTCAAACTCACGGGGCGTGAAGACGCCTATGTGGGCCGCTTTTCGGCGCCCGCCCGGGACATGGCTGACGCCAACTCCCGCATCGCCATTGTCACGGAGGCGCCACGGTTCGCGCTCCAATTCCTTGCGTTTGGCGGCCTCATCCTGCTCTGCCTGGTCCTCGTGGGGCCAGAGACGCTTGGCACGAATGCGGGGCTTGGGTCGCTGATCCCGGCGCTCGGCCTTTTGGCCTTTGCTGCGCAGCGGCTCTCGCCCGAGGTTCACACCGCGTATTCAGCGATCACGCAGCTCCGCTTTGGCGCGATTGTGCTGGAAAAAATCTCGGAGACCCTCGAACACAGCCCGCGGCAGCCGTCTGAGGTCGCAAGCGCTCCGGCTCCGCTCCGCTTGCGCACCTCTGTGGCCCTTCGGGACGTGACCTATGGCTACCCACGAGCCGAGTATGCCGGCATCCGCGAATTGACACTTACGATTGAAGCCGGAGAGCGGATCGGCATCGTCGGCTCGACGGGCGCAGGCAAGACAACGCTCGCCGACGTCATCCTCGGGCTCTTGCCGCCGCAATCGGGCACGCTCAGTGTCGACGGCACCCAGATCGATCGCGCAAATGTCCGTGCTTGGCAGCGCACCATCGGCTATGTCCCCCAGGAGATCTTTCTGACCGACACGACACTGCGCGAGAACATCGCGCTCGGCATCGATCCTGAGGAGATCGACACCGGCCGCGTGGAACACTGCGCACGTCTTGCACAAATCCACGACTACATCGTGTCGGAGCTGCCCCATGGCTATGACACGAAGACGGGAGAACGCGGCGTGCGCCTTTCCGGCGGGCAGCGCCAGCGCATCGGGATCGCGCGCGCGCTTTATCGCGACGCCGACCTGATTGTGCTCGATGAGGCGACGAGCGCGCTCGACACGGTAACCGAACGGGAGGTCTTGACCGGGATCGAGGCGCTTCCGGGAAACAAGACCGTCATTATGATCGCCCACCGGCTGAGCACACTCCGCTCCTGCACGCGGCTCGTTGTGATGGAGCGCGGGCGCATCGCCGCCGCCGGGCCGTGGGACATTCTCATGGCGGCCTCGCCTGCCTTTCGAGAGCTGGTCCAGCATTCCGAAGCGGGCGTGCGAAACGTCGCGGAGTAAACGGGCGCGGCGGTCATGCTGCTGCGTTCGCGTCTCCACTTGCGCCAAAGGGTCGGCTCTATCGCGCCAAAAGCGGCCTTCACGCGATGCAACGCGCGGAAAGCCCGCGTTTCCAAAGCCTTTACCGCAGCTTGCTACACCATTGAGGTGTTTTCAGGAGCATTGCGATTCTAGACTTTTCCCATCCAAGCGTCGCGGACGCCCTCGCCCGAGACAGCGCCACCGCCGCACGGCTTGTGGAGGCGCTCGAGACGGCCGGGCGGGCCGGCCACCCGGCGCTCACGTATCTAAAGAGCCTCGCAAACGGAGAAATCGGCCCGTTAACGCCCGTCGACATCGCCGCCATTGCCTTTGAGGCGGGCTGTCGGATGCGGTATGGTGCACTCTGCTCCGGGCTGGTCGCCGCGACTGGCACCGCGCCCCTGATCGAACCGTTCCTGCGCGAGCGTCCGGCCAACGATTGGGAGCCGGCGCGCGAGCAGCCCTATCGTGAGGTCGATTGGCGCGCAGCGATCACGGCCGCCGGCGAAGACTTCGCCGACGGCGCGTTTGAGATCGAGATGCAGATCCCCGGCGCGGCCGTGCTCGCCGCGCTCGCATGCACCACCGGGGGACGCCGCGCAGCTGTCCGCGCCGTGCTCGGCAGCGAGCCGAGAGACGACGTGCTCGACTATGTCGCTGCGACGGGCGCATTTCTGGCGCAAGCCCTGCCCGACTTTTGCGATCTCGATGTCGCCCTGCGCGAGTTTCGTTTGCGCCAAGCCACCTCGGACGCAGGATCAGCGTCGAGACACGGCTAAGCGCGACAGGCGCTGGGCGCTGCCGATAAGCCTTGCCATCTCGCGCGCGCAGTATCACCCCTGCTGCATGTCAGAGGCGCAATTTTTCGGCTACGGATCCCTGGTCAACCGCGGAACCCACGCTTTCGCGTATGCCCGCCCGGCACGGCTGAGTGGCTGGCGGCGGCGCTGGGTGTCGACGTCGCTGCGCCCCGTGGCCTATCTCTCGGTCGAGCCCTGGGACGGCGAGATTGCGGGCCTCGTGGCCCGGGTCCCGGGCGCCGATTGGACGGCGCTCGATGAACGCGAAGCGGCCTACGACAAACACCCGGTGAACGTGCGTCTCCATGCCTGCGGGACCGAGACCAAAGCCCGCGTCTATGTCGTGTCGCCCGGCCATACGGCGCCGCCTGATACCGCGCATCCCGTGCTGCTTTCCTATATCGACACGGTTGTCCAAGGGTTTTTGGAGGAATTCGGCACGGCTGGAGCGCGCGCGTTCTTTGAGACCACCACCGGCTGGCATTTCCCGATCCTGAACGACCGGCGGGCGCCGCGCTATCCCCGGGCGACGCGGCTCTCAACGGGCGAGCGTGCGTTCGTCGATGCCGCTCTAGCGGCGGTGGTCGAATAGGCTCATCAGCCGAACTTGCGGTCGATAGGCCGAGGGCACACCGTCTTGAAGGGGCGCTGCGGCCCCATGCCCGTCCATGATGCGGTTGACGACCAAAGCGGCGATGCCCGCAAAGAGCACCCCGCCGACAGCCTGCCCGATCAGGACACCGGGCGCCCCGTAAAGCGCGCCACCGATGGCGACGAAGGGCACGATACCGATGGTGTGCCGGCCCCAATTCACCAGGGTCGACCGAAACGGATACCCCATATTGTTGCAGGCCGCGTTTGAGACGAAGATCGCGCCGTTGAAGAAAAACGCGAGCGCAAGCGGGCCGCAGAAGAGAAAGAGCAGATCGCGCGTGATCCCGTCGGCGTCGAAAAGCGCGGCGAGCGGCCCACGGAGTGCATAGAGCGCAATGGTCGCTACAAGCACGTATATCCCGCAAAAGAGCATGCCGTCCCGGTAGGCACGGCGCACGCGGTCGCTCTCCCCCGCGCCAAAGTTTTGGCCGATAATCGGGCCGATTGCCCCAGAGAGCGCAAAGATCACGCCGAACGCGACGGGCGTGAGCCGAGTAATGATCGCCATCCCCGCGACCGCCGCCTCTCCATAGGCTGCCATGGCGCGGGTGATATAGGCTTGGCCCACTGGTGTCGCGAGCTGGGTGAGGATCGCAGGGCCCGCGATCGTCACAATCGGAGGAAGGGCAGAGGCGAGCGCCGCGGGCCCGGGCATCGCGAGCCCGCCATGGTAGCGGAAGATCGGCAACAGGCCGGTCGCTGCGATGGCGAGCCGGGCCGCGACCGACGCCATCGCGGCACCGGTGAGCTCGAGCCCCAGTCCGAAAATCAGAATTGGATCGAGAACGAGATTGACGAGTGCGCCATAGATCGTAGCCATCATCGCCCGCCGCGCATCCCCATGGGCGCGCAGGATCGCGCCTCCGATCATGCCGACGATCAGAAACGGCAACGAAGGAACGATGATCGCGAGGTAGTCCACCGTAAGGTCGAGGGTCGCCCCGCTCGCGCCGATGAGCCGTGCCAGCGTTTCAAGGTTGACCCAGACGAGCGCTGCAAAGATGGCGGAGAAAACGACGCCCCAAACGAGCGCGGCGGCGGCGCGCGCCCGGGCCAGCCCCTCGTCACCGCTGCCGAGCGCCCGCGCGACCAGGGCGCCCGCGGCGATGGCCATGCCGATCCCGAACGATGTGGTGAAGAAGAGAATAGCGCCAGCATAGCCGATTGCTGCGGCGAGTTCAGCTTTCCCCAACATCGCAATGAAGACCATGTCGATGAAATCGACGAGGAACACGGCCACAAGGCCGACCGACGATGTGAGCGCCATCACGGAGATGTGGCGAAAGAGGTTGCCCTCGAGAAAGACCGCGCGCGCGTCTGCCATTGCCGCCTGCTTATTGAGCCGCGCAGTGGCCTATGCAAACGAAAAGCGCATAAACGGCGGGCTGCCCTACACGGAGAACCTCATCGCACGCGCTTCAAAACGTTTACCAAAATCTATGGGTTTTGTCGGGGCCCGGACGCCCTGAAGCCGCAAGCTTACGGAGCGGCAGGAAAAGAAGGGAACTCGTTACGCCACTGATCTTTCGTGGTTAATGAAATACGGCGAGTTTGCGCCGAGAGCAAGGCAAATTTCCGCCGGTTGGCCCTGAAACGCTACGTCGTATCGTCGGCTTTTGCGCCTCAGACCGCAACGGCAGCGGTCTTCAAAGCCGCGGTCGGGCCTGCATGAGAGGCATGAAATCGGCCATTTCGGGCCCCCGCGCACGCCCGGTAAGTGCTTTTCTGAGCGGCATAAACAGCGCCTTTCCCTTGCGTCCACTCGCGTCTTTGACGGCGCTGGTCCATGTTGACCAAGTTTCAGCGGCGTAGGGCGGATCCGGTAGCTGGGCAAGGGCACGTGCGACAAAATCGGCATCTTCGGGGGCGATCTCGGGCTCCGCCCCGTCGCGGAGGATCGCCCACCACGGGGCGATGTCGGCGCGGGTCTCGACGTTTTCGCGGATGATCGCCCAGAAGGCGGGCGCGAGCGTATCCGGCACCCCGGCCGCAGTCACGTCGCCTGCCACATCCGCCAGCGGCGCGGCCGCGAGGACACGGTGGGTGAGAGGCATAAGATCCGCCTCGTCGAACTTTGTCGGCGCCGCACCGAACCGCCCAATCTCGAACCCGTCGATCAGTTCCTGATGCGAGCTGCGCAGCTCTACCGGATCAGAGGAGCCGAGCCGCGCCATGAGCGACAGGAGCGCCAAGGGCTCGACCCCCCGCGCGCGCAGGTCCCGAAGCGCGAGCGTGCCAAGCCGCTTTGAGAGCGCCTCGCCCTGCGGCCCTGTCAGCTGCGAATGATGGGCGAAGGCGGGGTGGCCATGGCCCAGAGCGGCCATCACTTGGATCTGCGTGGCGGTGTTTGTGACATGATCGGAGCCGCGCACCACGTCGGTAATCTCCATATCGGTATCGTCGACGACCGAAGCGATCGTATAAAGCACCTGACCATCGGCGCGGATGAGGACAGGGTCCGAGACCGATCCGGCATCAATGGATTGCGGACCGAGGATCCCGTCCTCCCACTCGATCCGCTCTTGGTCGAGCCGGAAGCGCCAGACCCCTGGCCCGCGCTCGGCGCGCAGGGCATCGCGTTCGGTCTCGCTCAGCGCCAGCGCAGCGCGATCATAGACTGGTGGCTTGCCCATATTGAGGAGCTTCTTGCGCTTCAGGTCGAGCTCGCCCGGCGTCTCAAATGCCTCATAGAGCCGGCCCATTTCGCGCAGCCGGTCGGCGGTTTCAGCATAGCGATCGAGCCGCGACGATTGCGTCTCGACCCGGTCCCATGTCAGCCCGAGCCACTCCAAATCCTGGCGGATCGCATCGGCGTATTCGGGGCGCGAACGCTCCAGGTCGGTATCGTCGAGACGGAGGATGAATGTTCCGCCCGCCTTGCGTGCAATGAGCCAGTTAAAGAGCGCAGCGCGCAGATTGCCGACATGGAGATAGCCGGTCGGCGAGGGGGCAAAACGGGTGACGGTCATGGGGGCATCTCCTGCGCGGTGCGCTCTTTCACAGGGCGGTCGGATTGTCCATATCGCGCGGGAGCGCTGCCGGCTGCGGCGCAGATCGGACGCAACCTTCCGTAACGTATCGGCGAGAGCGTGAATTCGCCCGCATTTCGCCGCTATCTGATGCGTCAAGTTGGGCGCCGCTCGCCCGGGGTATGGCAGAAAACGCCTACGTCACTGGGGTCAGGGAGATTGGGGATGAGAGACGCGCGATGACGGATTGGACGCGGCAGGCCGCACCGACCCTTGATGAGATCGCAGCCCTGGCCGACGCCACGCGCGCGGCCTTGCCAAAGGAGTTTTGCGCCGCTGCCGAGCCGATTGCGATCCGCGTTGAGGATTTCGCCGATGAGGCGATGCTGGTCGATGTCGGGATCGATCATCCCTTCGAACTCACCGGCCTCTATGACGGCACGCCGCTCACTGAAAAGTCGGTCATGGATCAGCCGGACCGGCCGGACACGATCTGGCTTTTCCGACGTCCGATCCTTGACGAATGGTCCGAGCGCGGGGACGTACCACTCGGAGCGCTCGTGGCCCATGTTTATGTGCACGAGCTGGCGCACCATTTCGGCTGGTCGGACGAGGATATCGCCGCCATCGACCGTTGGTGGGAGTAGGCGGTCCGCAAAACGGCCATAATCCGGCGTTAGCCCGATGCCATGCGCGGGTCCTATTCAGCTTCCGGCGGTCTTCCGCATCCTCTGGTGATCGGGGCCCTCGTCCTCATCGCCATGGCGACGTTCTTTGGCGACAGCGCGACATCGCTCTTTGGCGGGCAGCGCGCTGACCAAATGGAGCGCATTGCGGGGCTAGACGACGCGATGGCCCCGGATGAACCGCTCCAGGAAGCGCTGGACGCCGCGCCCCGCCCGCTCATGGACCCGGCCTATCAGGCAACGCCGACACACAGCTTTGTCGTCGAGGCCCTCGTCCTCTCGCGCAAAGCATATCGCTTTGACAGCGGGGGAGCGGTGTCTCCCATCGATCTGATGTTGGGCTGGGGTCCGATGTCGAACCCGGCAGTGGTCTCTGAGATCGGTATGCGACAGTCGCGGCGGTTCGGCTATGTCTCGACCGGGCCGGACTCGGAGGTCGATCTTGACGCAGTCTCGCCCTATTGGACCAACGCGCATCTGATACCTGCCTCCGCCGGCATCGAGACCGCCATCGAAGGGCTCGCACCCGGACAAGTCGTGCGCCTCGAAGGGGCGCTCGTAAATGTGAATGGGCCGAACGGCTGGCGGTGGGAGACCTCGACCTCGCGCACCGACACGGGGGCTGGGGCTTGTGAGATCATTCTCGTGACGGCCGTCACCGTGCTACGCTAGTTGGCGGAGCGGGCGCTTGGCAGCGGGCGCTCGGATGTCCCAAACGCAGATTCGCACAAGTCATGTGCAAAAGTGATCAAAGTTTAGGGGGCATCGCCACTACCTTCTGAGACGATATCTGCGTCGTTGTCCAATGGAGGCCCCTGACATGACCAAGATCACGCGCCGCACTGCACTCCTTTCCGCTGCCGCCGCGCCCGCAGCACTCGCTCTGCCAACCGGCGCAATGGCGCAGGCCGGCGGCACGCTGCCGATGGCACGGGCGCGCGGGTTTCAGCTCGGGGACTTCGAAGTCACAACGCTCTTGGCCGGGAGCGTGCCGCGCGAGGATCCCCAAAGCATCTTTGGAATGAACGTCTCGGCCGAGGAATTCGCCGCGGTGTCCGAGGAGAATTTCCTCGGCATCGATGCTGCAACGTTTTTCTTCACGCCGACGGTGGTGAACACCGGCGCAGAGGTTATCCTCTTTGACACCGGGCTCAACGCCGAAGGTCTGGGCGGGGCCCTGGCCGAGGCCGGGTATGCGCCGGAGGACGTGACCCACGTTGTCATCACCCATATGCATGGCGACCATATCGGCGGGATGACGACAGAGGCAGGCGATCCGGCCTATCCCAACGCGGCCTACATCACCGGGCAGGCGGAGTTCGACCACTGGGCGGGAGCGAGCAACGATGGGTTTGAGGCCAAGGTCCGCCCGTTTGCCGAGGAGTTCACGTTCCTCGGCGACGGCGATGCGGTGACCTCGGGCGTCACGGCGATGGGCGCGTTCGGGCATACGCCGGGGCATATGACATACATGATCGAAAGCGGCGGCCAGCAGATCTTGCTGATGGCGGATATGGCCAATCACTATGTGTGGTCGCTCGGATATCCCGATTGGGAAGTGCGCTTTGACATGGACAAAGAAGCGGCCGCGGCGACACGGCGGCGCGTCCTTGGCATGCTCGCGGCCGAGAAGATCCCAACGATCGGCTATCACATGCCGTTCCCGGCCGCGGGCTATGTCGAAACGCGCGGCGACGGCTTTCGCTACGTACCCGTTTCCTATCAGCTGATGGGCAGCTAAGGACCGCACTGGCCGCTCATCCGCCCGGATGGGCGGCCGCGCGTCGCTTTACCGGTCAGGTCGGCGTGACGTCGTAGTGCTTACGTAGATTGGCGAGCCCGGCGCGGACGATCTCTGCGATAACGAAAGGATCGACCCGCGTCAGCCGTGTGACGTAGATGCCGGCCGCACCTGTCTTGTGCGGGCCGAGACGGGCGAGCAGGTCGCCGAAATCGGCGTAGCCTGGCATTATGTGGAGCGCGACATTTGCCTTGCGCAGGGCAAATCCGGTCGCAAACCAGGTGCCCGTGCGACCGCTCTTATGCGCATAGTCTTAGCGTCCGTAGCCGATCATGCCGCTGCTCCAGACCAGGGGTTTAAAGCCGCTCGCCTCTCGAAAGAACGCATCGAGTACGCGACACTCCTCGCGGCGATGTGCGGGCTCCGCCGCAGCGATCACATCGGCCACTTCTGCTTCGGTCGGTCCGGTCTCTTTTGCGGGTGCGGTCTCAGCAATGAGCGGAGCCTACCGCGACTCTGGGGGGCTTGCATCCGGCAAATAGGGTGGCACCCTCGCGCCCGATCGAACGCTGCGATTGCCTCTGCGGAGCCTGCCATGACCCCGATCCTGACCCTGACGCTCAACCCGACGGTCGATTATGCGACCTCGGCGCCGGAGATCGCGCCCGAGCTTAAGCTGCGCTGCACCGAACCGCATATCGATCCGGGCGGCGGCGGGATCAATGTCAGCCGCGCAATCCTGATGCTGGATGGCCAGTCGACCGCGCTCGTCTCCATCGGCGGGGGCAACGGGGCGCGGCTCTTAGAGCTGTTGGCGCTCGAAGGCGTACCGACAGTTGCGTTTCAGGGGCCCGGCAACACGCGGCTGTCGTTCTCGGTGACCGATGAGGGCACGGGAAAACAGTTTCGCTTCGTCACGCCAGGCCCGGTCTGGGGGGAAGCCGACGTTGCCCGCGCTTTGGCCACCGTCGACCGTGCCGCCCATCCCGGCTCTTACGTTGTGCTCTCCGGCAGCCAACCGCCAGGGGTCGCCAAAGACTTTCCCAAGATCCTATCGAACCATGTGGAGAGCCATCGTGCGCGGCTCGTTGTCGACACATCTGGGCCGGCGCTGCGCAACCTCGTCGACGCGCCCCACGACCCGCTCCATGTTTTACGAACTGACGATGTCGAGGCCGAAGAGATCGCGGGGCACGCGCTGCCGACGGCCGAAGACACCGCGCGCTTTGCGCAATCGCTTGTGGGCAAGGGCGTGGCCGAGGCGGTGATTTTTGCGCGCGGGGCCGAAGGCTCGGTACTCGCCTCGGCGGAGGGAGCGTGGCTCGCGCGGCCCGCAAAGGTCCGCGAAGTGTCGAAGGTTGGAGCGGGCGATAGCTTTGTCGGAGCTTTCACTTTGGCCCTAGCACAGGGCGAGACGATGCCCGAAGCGCTCCGGCACGGGGTCGCCGCATCGGCGGCGGCTGTGGCGACCGAGGCCACGCGGCTTTGCCCTTTAGAGGATGTGCAGCGGTTGCTCCCGCTTTGCACGGTCGAGGCTTTGGCGCTCTGAGGGGTGCGGATCCTCAGTCTTTCGGTTGGATCGCGTGTCGGATGCGCATACGCGACGCGCGCCGCGTGGGACCCTCCTGGAAACGAGAGCCCTAACATCTCAGGGCGTCGAGACTATCTCCCGACGATGACGGTTGAGCTAGAAAGTGCCCTGCCATGACCCGGGCGGAACGGCGGCGTGCAGCGGCGGCAGCCAACGCCAAGGGCAGACCCGTGGCCGACGTGCCGTCGCTGCTCAAGCGCCTGCGCGTCGCCAAGCTGCCAGGCACGCCCCCCGCCCTGGCCGACCGGGCCCGCAAGGCCCTCGGCGCCTATGTGGAAAGTGCGAGCGCGCAGGGCATGCCTTTTGCACCGCTCCTAGCGCGGCTGGCGGACGGACAGGCCGCCGTGACGCTTGGAGCGGTTGAGGCACGGGAAGCGGCCGCGCGCGGGGCCGATCCGTCTAACGGCGCGGCCTGTGCCTCGGGCTGCGCCTTCTGTTGCATCCTGAACGGTGAGGACGGGGGCACGATCACAGGCAGCGAAGCGGTGCGCCTGCATGGGGCGCTCGCCCCGCTTGCGGGCGCGCCCGATGGGCGGTCGTGGCACCGCCGCGGATGCCCAGCCCTCGACCCAGAGACGCGTATGTGCCGCGTCTACGAGGCACGGCCGACGATCTGCCGTTCGTTTCACTCAAGCGATGCGGCAGCTTGCGAGGCCAATGCGGCGGGCGAGCCCGTCCCCGGGGCACGGCTCGCGGGCGCGCATCTGACCTATCTCGCCGCCCACGGGCTCGCCCGAGCGACGCTCGCGGGCCGCGCCCGCGTCGACACCTATGCGCTCTTCGACGTCGCCTGCGGCGCGGTCGAGGGGCGGAGCTTGGAGGACACGTTGGCGGCGGCGCGCCACCCGCCTGCCGCCCTCGATGCAGAACGGCGGCGCACGGGACGGGCGTTGGAGCGGCGGACTGGGTAGGCCGCGCGCGCTCGGTTCTGCTATGCTTTCGGCGTCTGGCAACACTTCGGGACCGCGCGGTGGATGGGCTTAGGCGTTGATTTTGAACCGAAAGCGGCGCGTTAGCGCGCCCGCGACACCTTCGGGTTGCATGCTCAGAGAGAGACCCTAGGCTTAGGTGTATGACCGATCTCACCGCCAGAGACCCGCTCGCCCTCATCCCCGACACCGACAAGGAGCGCCTCGCCAACGGGCGCCACGACGACCCTTTCTCTGTGCTCGGCCCGCATCAGCGGGCGGGTGAGCGACATGTGACGGCCTACTTGCCGGGCGCATCCGAGGTCGTTGCCGAAAGCGGCGGCACCTCCCATCGCCTGGCGCATAACGCTGCGTGGCCGGGCCTCTTTTCCGGGCCGGTGCCGGGCCGCGCTGCCTATACGCTCTCAGCGACCTTTGGCGCCGTGAGCCACCGTTTCGAAGACCCGTATCGCTTTGGGCCGGTCATCGGAGAGCAGGACGAGTACTTTCTCGGCGAGGGCACGCATCAACACATTTGGCGCGTCCTCGGCGCGCACGTTATGGTGCGTGACGGTGTTGCCGGGACCCATTTCGCGGTCTGGGCGCCCAATGCGGGGCGTGTCTCCGTTGTTGGCGCGTTCAACACATGGGACGGGCGGCGGCATCCGATGCGGCGACGCGGGGCGACCGGCGTGTGGGAGATCTTTCTCCCCGGGATCGGCGAGGGCGAAGCCTACAAATACGAGCTCGTAGGGCCGTCGGGCGAGGTTTTGCCGCTCAAGGCGGACCCGGTGGGCTTCGGCTCGGAGCATCCGCCGGCCAATGCCTCGGTCGTGCGCGACATCTCGGGTTATGGCTGGGACGACGGCGCGTGGATGGGCGCGCGCGCCGCCAAGAACGCGCGCACCGCGCCGATCTCGATCTACGAGGTGCATCTTGGCTCCTGGACACGAAAGGAGGGCGGGCGGCGGATCTCCTACAAGGAGGCGGCCGAGGAGCTCGTCGCGTATGCCGCCGATATGGGCTTTACCCATTTGGAGTTTCTGCCGCTTTCCGAGTTCCCCTTCGACGGGTCTTGGGGATATCAGCCCGTCGGCCTCTTTGCGCCGACGATCCGGCACGGGCCGCCGCACGAGTTTCGCGATCTCGTCGAAGCGGCGCATAAGGCGGGTCTCGGCGTCATTCTCGACTGGGTCCCCGGGCATTTTCCGACCGACGCCCACGGGCTCGGTCGCTTCGACGGCACAGCACTCTATGAGCATGCCGATGCCCGCGAAGGCTTCCACCAGGACTGGAACACCTACATCTACAATTTCGGGCGTCGGGAGGTCGAAAACTTCCTGACGTCGAACGCGCTCTATTGGCTCGAAGAATACCATGTCGACGGGCTGCGCGTGGATGCCGTGGCCTCGATGCTCTACCGCGACTACAGCCGCGAAGAGGGGCAGTGGATCCCCAACAAGGATGGCGGGCGCGAAAACTACGAAGCCATTGCCATGCTCCAGCGGATGAACACGACCGTCTATGGCGAGGCGGAGGGCATCCTAACCGCTGCCGAGGAAAGCACATCCTTTCCAGGCGTGTCGCAGCCTGTGGACGCCGGCGGCTTGGGCTTTGGGTATAAGTGGAACATGGGGTGGATGAACGACACGCTCGTCTACATGGGCAAATCACCGATCCACCGAAAGCACCATCACCACCAAATGACGTTCGGCCTGGTCTATGCCTTTAGCGAGAATTTCATCTTGCCGATCAGTCACGATGAGGTCGTCCACGGTAAGGGCTCGCTCTATGAGCGGATGCCCGGCAGCCATGAAGACCGGCTCGGCAATATGCGCGCTTATTTTGGGTTCATGTGGGGGCATCCGGGCAAGAAGCTCCTCTTCATGGGCCAGGAATTTGGCCAGAAAGAGGAGTGGAACCAAGAGCAGTCGCTTCCCTGGGAGCTCTTGCAAGACCCGGGCCATGCCGGGCTGCGCCGTCTCGTGCGCGATCTCAACACGCTTTACCGCGGCGAGGCTGCGCTTCACTTCAAGGACACGGACCCCGATGGCTTTCAGTGGATCGAAGCGGACGACGCCGACCATTCGGTCTTTGCTTGGCTGCGCCGCGGTGGGCCCGAGGACCGGGAGATGGTCGTTGTCGTCAACTTAACGCCCATCGAACGCGCGCAATATCGGCTGAACCTGCCGCTAAAGGGTCGATGGCGCGAGGCGCTCAACACCGATGCCGCGATCTATGGCGGGGGCGACCGCGGCAATATGGGCGGGATCGACGCGCAACGCCCCGGCGCCCACGGCTTTGCTGCGTCGGCGGACCTGTACCTGCCTCCGCTTTCCGCCCTCTTTCTCGTGCATGACGGCTGAGCCTAAGGCAAGACGGTACGCGCAGGCGCCGCCGAAGGACAACGTAAGGAGACCGCGATGAAGGATGAAGACGCGCTCCCACTCAGCGCGCGCATCGGCGCCGATATGGACGCCGCGCAAGCGCTCGCCGATGATACCCTAGCGCTCATGAACACCTCAGAGACGTCGTTTGACGCCGAGCAGGCAATCGCACGCAAGCTCGGTGGGCAGGTCACGGGCGATCTGGCGACCTTCGGCTTCTGGACGCCCGAGCTGCTCGATGCGCGAGTGCCAAAGGGAGATGTCTTCCTCGAAGTCCTCTCTCCCGTCGACGCGCTGGATCTGACCCGAGCGCGCCAGGACCTGCGCCTTGAGTGCGTCTACCTGCCGGTCGCACGGATCGAGGCGCACACGTTTGCGGCCGTGCGCGGCATGCGCGCGGGCACGCGAGAGCAGACGGGGGATTTCTACGCCCTCGTTTGGCGCGATATCGAAGGCGAGTGGCACCGCATTCTCGATCCATTGGCGGCGTCCCTGCCTTTTGGCGCCTTTGCGCCGGCCGAGCTCTACGATGTCGGCTCAATTGACCGGACCCGCGCCGACCGCGCCTATTTCGAAGGCTTGCGCGGCGAGACACCGCACAAGTTTGGGCCGCCGGTCAACATCCTGCAGATCCACGTGCCGACGGCGACGGCGGGGGGGACGCTCGCCTCCCTCACCCGGCATTACGAACGCTTGGCCGAACGCCTGCGCGCGGGGCTGCCGAAAGAGCCCGCCGACGAGATCTTTCTCGGCTATGATGCGGTGCAGCTTCTGCCTGTCGAGCCGACGACCGTCTACGAATGCGGCCCGGCGTTTTGGCAGGAGGTCGCGCGGGAGGAAACAGGCGGCGTTGCCGTCACGCTTCTGCGTCCGGACACGACGAATTGGGGGTATGACGTTGTGATCGCGGGCATGGCAGCGGTGAACCCGGTGCTGCTCGAAACCGGCCGGCCCGATGAACTCGCCGATTTCGCCGCCGTCCTCCACACCTTCCCGAACCGGCCGAAGACGCTCATCCTCGACGTCGTCTTTGGACATGCCGACAATCAGGGGCTCGACGCGCTCAACCGGCACTTCTTTGCCGGACCCAACATGTACGGTCAAAATCTCGACTATCAGAACCCCGCGGTGCGGGCGATCCTCCTTGAGATGCAACGGCGCAAGGTGAATTTCGGCGCCGATGGCGTGCGCGTCGATGGCGCGCAGGACTTCAAATGGTGGGACAGTTCGGCCCAGGAGCTGAAGCACGACGACGATTACCTGCAGAGCATGGCCGATGTCGTCCAAGAGGTGGCGGGCACGGCGTATCGACCCTGGTTCATCTTCGAGGATGGTCGGCCCTGGCCCGAGGAGGATTGGGAGCTGAGCTCGACCTACCGCGCCGTCATCGAAAGCCAGCGCGATGATGACGTCTTTCAATGGGGGCCGCTGACCTTTGCCCACAATACACCGTTTCTCTATACATTCTGGCTGTCGAAGTTCTGGCGCATTCGCGAGATGCTCGATGTGGGCGCCAATTGGATCTCGGGCACGTCGAACCACGACACGCTGCGCCGGGGCACGCAAGTCAGCCCCAAGCTCAACATCAATACGCGGCTTGGCGAGACCAAGATGGAGATCCTGGACAAAGCGTACGACAACCCGGTCGTCGCAATGCTGACGAATGTCGCCTTGCCCGGCGTGCCAATGGACTTTCTCAACGCCGCCGCGCGCGCCTCGTGGGGTTTCATCCGCAATCAGGACGATCGCTATGGCGTCAAGGTCGTGGCGGAGGAGGCCATCAGCCTGAAATGGCAGGTGGATGAGTATTCGTATTCGGTACCGGCGAACTTTAAGCGCTTGAAAGCCTTGGGATATGAGACGCGCGAGGACTTGGCACGCTTCATGGAGTTTTTGCCTGCTTTGGTCGAGGTCACGGATTATGATCTTGACGAGATCGTGCGGCTCCTGAACCGGCCCGAGCCGAAGCTCGCGGGTCCGGAGATGTTCACCGTGCAAAACCTCAAAGAGATCGCGCGCGCTTGGATGGACGACATGCACGAGTATTGCAACATCTCGCACTCGCTCTCGTCGCTCGAAGCCGCGCAATGCGATTTCAACCTCGCCTTGCGCAACTTTCGGCGCGATCGGCCATGGCTCGGCGGCAATTACGGCCCGCGCGACCATTTCGACTATCTCCGTCCGCTTGCGGGCCGCACCGTCTTTACCGCACTCCGCCATGGCGCGGCGGCTGGCAGCGGGGGCGAGCAGATCTATGCCGTGATGCATATGGAGGGGAAGGCCACCGACGAGATAGACCCGATGTCACTGGCGGTGCCGGGGATCGACGGTGGGGGCTGGACCCTGGCGCTCCGGACGCCGGATATCGGCGGCGAATATGTCGGCGGGCCGATTACGCTGCGGGACTCGATGGGGCTCGTATTTGTGCGGCCCGCGCCGGTCCCTCCGTCTTAGGGGCGGCGAGGCTGGGGGGCCGTCTGCCCCCCAGACCCCCCGAGAGTATTTTTACCAAGATGAGGGGTGAGCGGGCGCTAGCGCGGCGCGATCAGGAGTGCGCGGAAGTCGTTGACATTCGTGAGGGTCGGGCCCGGAATGACTTGGTCGCCGAGCGCGGCAAAAAAGCTGTGCGCATCGTTGGTCGCGAGGGCGGTTTCGGCGGAGAGGCCGCACACGGCGGCGCGGTCGAGCGTGTCGGGTGTGACGAGGGCTCCGGCGACCTCGGCGGCGCCGTCGACGCCATCGGTATCACAGGCAATCGCATGGATATCGGGGGCGCGATGCAAGGCGAGAGCAAGGGCAAGGGCGTATTCAGCGTTGGGGCCGCCGATCCCGTCGCCGCGTTTGGTCACCGTGAGCTCACCCCCCGAAAGGAGAAGGAGCGGACGGGTCAGCGCCGGTTGGCGCGCCAGAGCCAAGGCGGCATGGGCCGCAGCAACGTCGCGCGCTTCCCCTTCGATGGCGTCGCCGAGGTTTTCGGTGTCGCAGCCCGCTCTCTCGCCGAGCGCGGCGGCGGCGGCGAGGGACTGGGCGGGGGCGGCAATGATCCGGTTTTCGACACGTGAAAGGCGCAGGTCGTCGGGGGCGAGTGGGGCTGCGCCGCCCGCCAGAAAGCGCGCGATCGCTGGGGGCGGCGTGACACCCCATTGGGCGAGGGCCGCACGCGACCGCGCCGCGTCGCCCCGATAGCCGACCGTGGGGCCGCTCGCGATATCGCCCGGATCGTCGCCGGGTACGTCCGAGATCAGAAGTGCGATGGTCCGCGCCGGATAGGCAGCTGCGGCCAGTCGACCGCCTTTGACCGCCGAAAGCTCTTTGCGGATGCCGTTGATCTCGCCGATCGGCGCGCCCGAGGCCAGGAGCGCCTGGGTCAGCGTCTGTTTCTCGGCAAGGGTGATGCCCTCGGCGGGCGCGATGAGAAGGGCAGAGCCGCCGCCGGAGATCAACGCCAGGACCGTGTCGTCCTCCCCTAGCCCCGCGAGCAATGCCAGCAGCTGGCGTGTCGCGGCGACACCGGCATCGTCGGGCACAGGATGCGCGGCTTCGGCAATCTCGATTCCCGCGCAGGGGCGGGCATAGCCGTAACGCGTGATCACAAGACCCTCGCAGGGGCCCCAAGCGGCTTCGACCGCTTCGGCCATACGGGCAGAGGCCTTGCCGGCGCCAACGACGACCACGCGGCCCGGGGGCTTGGGCGGCAGGTGCGCGGCGAGGCTCCGCATTGGATCGGCGACCTCGACGGCCCGGTCATAAAGCGCACGGAGGAGGGCGCGGGGCTCTCTCATCGAGCCTGCAGCAGGCGGGGCGCGCGCTGCGGGAGGGGGGCGCGCAGCGCGCGCAGGGCAAGAAGTCGGCGGGGAGCGGGGGGTGCCAGGGCCCCTACTCGGCGGCTGCGGCTTGCGCGGGGCGTTCGGCCATCCATGCATCGAGCCGCGCGATCCGATCTGCGCTGAGGCGCAAGCCGAGCTTGGAGCGGCGCCAGACGACATCTTCGGCGCGGCGCGCGAATTCGTGCCGCATGAGCCAGGTGACCTCGGCGGCTGTTAGCGTCGCGCCGAAGTCCTCGCCGAGGTCGGCGGCACTCCGCGCGCCCGCGAGGATCGTGCTCGCCTCGGTGCCGTAAGCGCGGACTAGGCGCTTGGCCCAAGCTTCTGACAGGAAGGGATGCGCGGCTTTGAGATCGGCGATCAGCTTGGCCACGCCTTTGACCGGGAAATCCCCGCCAGGAAGCGGCACGCCCGCCGTCCAAGCCCCTGAGCGGGCGGGGATATGGGCGACGATCTTTTCCAGAGCGCCCTCGGCGAGGCGGCGATAGGTGGTGATTTTACCGCCGAAGATGTTGAGGAGAGGCGCGCCGCCAGCCGTTTCGACCTTCAGCACATAGTCGCGCGTCGCCGCCGTCGCCGATTTCGCGCCATCGTCATAGAGCGGCCGAACACCGGAATAGGTCCAGACGACGTCCTCGGCCGTTACCGGCCTTTTGAAATAATGCGAGGCAAAGTCGAGCAGGTATTGTGTCTCCGCCTCTGTGATCGCGGGGGCGTTGTCGGCGCCTTCGTGCTCTTGATCAGTGGTTCCGATCAGTGTGAAGTCACCTTCATATGGGATGGCAAAAATGATGCGGCCATCCGTTCCTTGGAAGAAATAACACTTCTCATGATCGAAGAGCTTTCTCGTCACGATGTGAGAGCCTCGGACAAGGCGCACGTTGTCGGGCGTTTTGAGGCGGAGCGTGCCGCGGATCATCTCGCCGACCCAAGGGCCGGCGGCATTGACGAGCATCCGGGCAAGATGCGTGGCTTCCGCGCCGGTTTCGGCGTCTTTGGTTGTGATGCGCCAAAGGGCGCCCTCCCGCTCGGCGGCGATCACCTTGGTGCGGGTCATCACATGGGCGCCGCGCTCGACGGCGTCGCGGGCATTGAGGGCGACGAGACGCGAATCCTCGATCCAGCAATCGGAGTATTCGTAGGCGTGGGTGAACTTGTCGTTGAGGGGGGCGCCCTCGGGGCGGCGCGAAAGGTCGAGCGTATAAGTCCCTGGGAGGAGCTTGCGCCCGCCCAGCCCATCATAGAGCGCAAGGCCAAGGCGGATCAGCCAGGCGGGGCGGCGGCCCTTCATCCAGGGCATGAAGGCGGTCAGGAGCTTCGACGTCGGCGTGTCGGATTCAAAGCGCATCTTGGGGTGATAGGGCAGTACAAAGCGCATGGGCCAGGAAATGTGGGGCATAGCACGCAAGAGAACCTCGCGCTCCAAAAGCGCTTCGCGGACCAGTCGGAACTCGAAGTACTCCAGGTAGCGCAGGCCGCCATGGAAGAGCTTGGTCGAGGCCGATGAGGTCGCGCCGGCGAGATCCCCCATCTCGGCCAAGCGGACAGAGAGGCCGCGCCCGGCCGCGTCGCGCGCGATGCCACAGCCATTGATCCCGCCGCCGATGACGAAGAGGTCTGTGGGCGACGGAGATGCGTCGGTGGTCATGGGGCCTCCGGGGTTTGCGTCGGGGCGGGTCGGCGCAGAGCCAGGGTAGGCCGCGCGCGGGTGGTGCACTCGGTTTGTTGAAACATATCGCAAGTTGGCAGGGGTGCCACCCCCACCTTCGAACGCTAGCGGGGCTGCGCGAACGCCCACCAGGCTTTTAGGACGTCTTCTTCTGCTCTGGGCTCAAGCGCCAAGGCAATTGCGTCGTCTTCGGCTGCGGCGAGAAAGAGGGCGGGTACCGCGTCATCTTCAGCGGAGATCAGCATGGCGCGGGGCAAGGGCGCGGTTGCGACCCCGCCCAGCCATGTCTCGAGTGCCTGGAGAAGCGGAGCTGCCAAGGACGCCTCCCCGCCGCCTGCGCCATCCGCGCGCATATGAGCGCGCGTAAGCCCTGCGCTGGCAGTCAAGAATGCGCCGAGCGCGTGCGGGTCTTGGAACGGGTCCGGACGAGAAAGCGCGGCGAAGGCTTGGCGGAGCGTTGCCACGGTGACCCCTGCTTGCTCGAGCCCGACGAGGCCCGAGGGCGGGCCATAGGTTACGTGCAGCGCATCCCACGAGCACACGGTCTCGAGCGCGGCATAGAGGGCATCGAGCGCGTCCTGTCCGGCGTAGGTCAGACCACCGGAGACAAGACAATTGCCGGTCGCGTCGGAGAGCGCGAAGTGCAGGAGGCGGCGGTTCGAGACGTCGAGCCGCAGCGAGGCGCCGTCAGGCGCCGCAAAGGCGAGACTGCGCGCCATTACAGTCGCATCGATTTCGGAGAGGATGGCGGAGCTTAGGCCAAGCGGGGCCTCGGGGAGCACGCAGCGTCCTTCGGCCCCTGCCGAAACGGCGGGCAAAGGCGCCTGGAGACGGCCGAGCACACGAGCGAGTTGATCGCGCAGATCGGCCTCGCCGGGCGCATGCGTGGCGCGGGAGCGCGACTGCAAGCTGCTGGGGCGCTCAGTCATCTCGGTTCAGCATCGCGCGGCACGCGGCGTCGGCGGTGGAGAGGGTCTCCAGCATGTGCTCCGCCGAGATACTACGGATCTTCCCACCCGCCGTATCGGTCGCAGCGAGGGTTGCAACCGTGACATCGTTGTCCTCCTCGCCGCCTCGACAGAAGAGCTGCATGTCGCCTGGTGACAACGACACCGCCCAGCGCGCCTCCCCACCCAAAGCGCGCAGCCACTCCGCACCGAGACTGCCCGGCCCAATTGTGGCAACCGCCGTTGCGAGCGCCGCATCATGGACTTCCTGACCGATATCATCGCGGGAGACCGCGCGCAGTGCCGTTCCCGTAACCAAGTCGCCAAAGACCACGGACCGCATATCCGGGATCTCCTGAAGCAGCGCTTCTAGTCTTTGGGAGAGGGACATCGCGGCAGCAGCTCTCACATTCGGGCAGCGTCTTATGGCAAGGAAACCTTGCCAGTATCCTACGGTGCGCCGCGCCATCCGCTCAAAAGCAGGGCGGGGCGCCCGTTTGAGTTGCTGGATCACCATACGTCAACCAAGGCGTCGGGCACGCTAAGATGACGGGATCTGCTTTCGGGAACCCTGGAGCGACGCCGCATGTGCGGGATCGGCGCTCCGATGGATCGGCCGGGTCGCCGCTAGAAGAGCGGGGCGGTTCTATCGCTCTCGGCGTCTGGTCTTGCGGCCTTGGCAAGGCCCGGGCGTACACGCCGCGGGACGATCGCCGGACCATTTTTGAGCGCGACGACCGTCCCCTCTGCGCCAGGTCCGCTGGGGGCACGCGCGCCATCCGAAGCCGTCGGCGCGCCGGAGATCGGCGCACTGCGCGGCGCGTCGGCAAGGTCGTTGCAGAGTTGAAAGATCGCTTCAAACAGGTCTTCTGCGCCGCTGGCCTGCCACGCCGCACGATCGTCGGCTGCGGCGAGTGCACGGGTCAGTGATATGGGGTAGATCCCGGCAAAAAGCCCCTCCGTCTCTTGCGTCACGCGGGCCAGCACACGCTGGCGATCACGCGGCGCCTCGATCCGGTCGATCCGCGTCAGAAGGAGGAGCGAGGTGTCGTGGAGCTTTATTGGCATCTCCTCCCAAATGGCGGCCTCGGATTGGCGCCAGGCCTGGGTTGCGTGGGTACACCAGAGGACAGCATCCGCTTGCGGCACGATCCGCTGCCAAATGTCGGGATCCATATTCGGGTCGGAGATCCCGGGCAGGTCGATCAGATCGCAATGCTCCAACACACGTGCCTCACAGAAGACGCGCAGGCAACGCGTGGTATCGAGATCGAGCGCGCCAAGCGCTTCAAGATCGACATCAAAGCACGTCCCATCGACGGCCTCACCATAGGCGCGCTCCGCCCCATGGGAGAGCCAGACCGGCGGGAGCTGCGTCGCCGTGACCTGCATCGGCAGTGCGCTATCGCCGAGGAGCAGGTTCGTAAGCGTGCTCTTGCCGGCGCTGAACTCGCCCATGATCGTGATCCGGGGACGGGGCTCGGCCGCGCTCTGGGCCGCGGTGTCGACCGGGTCAGCGGCCGTTTCCGAATCGACGATGTCGGTCAGCGACCGGGCAGGCGAAAGCATTGCGGGTTCTCCTCTTCGTGGTGCTCCGCGACCGGTGGGGCCCATTAGGCCGCGAGCCGCTCTAGCCGATGAACGGTATCGGCGAGCAATCCGACCCGCGGAGCGGACTGGGTCACCGACCGGCGTTGGCCGAGGCCTGCGATCAGCATCCGCTGGTCGGCGAAGAACTCTCGCAGCGTGGCGCGCATTGGCTCTCCTGCGGGCGCGCAGTGGGTCTCGTCCAGCGCATCGACGATCGGACGTGTCTCGGCCTCGATCATCGCATGAAAATCGGGCGCGAAGCTCGCATAGCCCCGTCGGCGGTTCCACCAGCGACGCCACCACGTGCCCTTGAGATCGAGCGCGATGGTCTGACCGAGGAGCACAGGCGGCGGCAGGCGCGGCATTTCCGGCGCGGCCAAGGTGAAGGTTTCGCGCGGTTGGCCCAAGGCTTTGGCATAGAGGCCTGCGACCTCCGCCGCCGCGCTCTCGCCAGAGACCTTGCCCGCGCTCGCCAGTTGGCGGGCAAAAACCTGATAGCTCGATCGCAGGAGGAGGCGGAGGCCCGCCGGGTCATACGTCCAAGGCGAACACTCGCCGTGGGTCTCAAGGTGATGGACGAGTGCCGCGGTCGCCCGGTCGAGAAAGCTCTTATGTGCCCGGTCGAGGCGCTGTGCGGCGGTGCTATAGGCCTTGTCGAAGGCTGCGTCGAAGTCGTCGAGCATGCGCGCTTCGAGTGTGTCGAGCTCGGCGCGCATCGCCTCGGTGTCGATATCTTGGCCGGCCTGTCGGGCGGCGCGCAGCGGATCGGCCTCGGCGGCGGCGCGCATGCCGACGGCGAGGTTCATCGCCGAGCGCGCCACACGGCGCAGCTTCTCGCGTCCCGCTCCTTCGACGATCCGCTGCCAGAGCGCGCCGTAGAGCGAGGGCACGCCCGACATCCACCAGATCAGCTCCAGCGGACCAAGCTCGCGCGCCGGTCCCGCCAGGGCAAACTCGGCGTGGGCGAGCAAGGTGTCGGCATCCTCGTCGCTCATCTCAGAGAGTCGGCCCGAGAGCGCGAGCGTCGCCCAGCGCGCGGACCCAAAGAGGATCTCGACGTCTTCGAGGCCGGGCTGGGTTGCCAGCGTGTCGCGGATCGCAGCGCGAATCTCGGGGATCTGCGTGGCCGGTTCGGGCAATTCGTCGATTCGGTTGACGAAGATGACGACCTCGCGCGAGCGCACATTCGCGATGAGTCGCAGGAGCGCCATGTCGACGGTCGAGAGTGCCTGATGCGCCGAAAGCACGACGACGCAGAGCCGGCTGTCGCGGAGCGCACCGATGGTGATCTGCTCGCGCATCATGAAGGTGTCGTTAACGCCTGGCGTATCCCGCAGGCAGAGGCTGAGCGGCCAGTCTGGGCGCGGCAGCCAAAGTTCGGCAGCTTTTGTTATGTCCGCAAAGCGGCCCTGCATATCCGCGGTCGGACCCTCGGCAACCGCGTCGCTCAGAAAGTCGTCGCCGAGACAGACATAACGCTCGATCAGTTCCTTATCGTAGCTCGAATAATTATGGCTGGTGCCAAGCAACAACTCGAACTTGCGGCCGAGGCGGCGGCGTGTTTTCGCGCGCATCGCTTCGATCTGACGACGGACCTTTTCAGCCTCGTCCTCGGCGCCTGCGCGGCCGGCCAACTCGCCGACGCGGCCACCTTTGCGGGTCAGCCGCTCCCAATCGGCCTCGTCAAAGAAGCTGAAACGCGCGCCGTGGGGCGCGGTTTCGGGCTTGGTCGTCAAGTGCAGTGCCGTCACGACCGACGTCCAGGGATTGACGTCGGCGGGCAAGAGGCCGGGCTCGCCGAGCATCGCGTTGACAAGGGATGTCTTGCCCGCCTTCACCTGACCGATCATCGTCACGCTCGGCGCAAAGTCGGCGAGACGCTCGCGGTGGCGGATTGCGGCATGGGCGGTTTCAGTGTCCCCGCCCTCGATCAGGCTATCCAGATGGGCCAACACCTCGTCCCGCTCGGCGACAAAGTCTGAAAGCCCTTCGAAACAAAGCGACATGAGCGCGCCGGGCGAGGGCATGCTTTCGGGGGCCGCGTCCGGGGGTGCGGCCTCGGCATCCGCGGTCGAGGCGCAGCTTGCCGTACCGAAGGATGCAACATTTCCCGCAGCCTCCGGCGCAGCACCAGCGCTCTCCACCCTCTCCATCTTGCCCCGTTCCATGTGACCTCCACAGGATGCTCTGTGCCGAAAATGGGGGAAGGTGCGTGCGCGGAACCGGCGGCATTGTGGCAGGTCTATGGAGGTTCGTCGCAATCCGAACGAGTATCCTCCGTCAGGCGTCATCGCCGCGTGCCGCGCGCCTTTCGCCCGCCCGAACGGGCGCGGCGCATCGCATGTGTTTGCGGTCTGGCGGCTCGGATGGCACTCTGCAAACCGACACAGACGTACCTCACGCGCTGAGCCTGGCCTCGCAGACATGGCGGGCCTGGAGCATGAGGGCGAGCGCGTCGACAAGCGCCGACGGGCTGCCCTCCATTTGGAGCAGCATCATCAAGTCGGCGGCTTCGGCAAGATCGTCGGCAAGGCCCGCATCGCGCTCTGAAACGCCGGCGCGATCGGCGGCAGCCGTGAGGGAGGCCGCGCAGACCTCCAATACCTCTTCCATCGGCAGTGGACCCTCCGCTTCGATGAGGTGGGCGATACGGTCTGCGCGGGCAGCCAAAAGATCAACGATCTCGGCTCCGAGCGCGCACGTCTCTTGGATCGCAATCGGATCGGCGGCTGAAGCGTCCCTTTCGGGATGGGCTGTATCGGGCACGCCCGTTCGCCGCGCCTGCCCAGGCAGGTATTGCTCGAGCAGCATCAGCGCACACTCGACATCCTCGCGCCGCCCTTGCGCCACGTGGCGAAGGAGGGCCGCGCGAAACGCACCCTGTGCTGCGCCGCTCGGGTCGTCAAAAGGCACGGCATGCGCGGCGACGAAGGCTCCGGGATCGGCCGTGGCTGACCCGCGCACGGCGAGAAACGCATGATCCTGCAAGGCGTCCGGCAGGGCCGCGCGCATCGCCGCGTCCTCGGCTGGGCTGGCCGTACACCAGACAAGCATGTCCGCGCCCTTCAGCGCCCAGTGTAATGCGGCCTGCATCTCCTCGGCGGTGCCTTCGAGGGCCGCGACCCGCAGCGAGACCTGTTCGAGAAGCGGCAACGGCGCGGCCCGGCGGAGAAGCGCAATGTCATAGGGGTCGTAGGTCAGGACGGTCTCGGCCGATACGTTGAGTTCCGACCCGTCCGCCTTCAAGATGGACCAGACCTCAGACGTGCCAAAGGCCAGTTCGGCAGGTGGCAACCCTTCGGCCTCGGGGAGGACTGGCCCGCCAAGCAATCCGTTGGCAAGCGCCGCGGGCGCGGCCTCGGGCCACCCAACCAACGCCAGTGTCACCGGAGCGGCGAGCCGCGCCTGGACGCGCGTGCCGAGCGCGCGGACGCTATCGGGCAGGCGCTCGGCGCGCAGAAGCGAAGCAAGTTGATCAGCGGCCCGGGCCGCGCGTGCGCCTTGGTTCATGTGCCCTGCCCCCACCTCTGACCTAGTCTGCCCCTGCACGTACGGCGTCGAACCCGATGCGCGCAGCTGCGCTTTCGAGCCGCAGACTCTCGCGTACACGGCTTAAGAGCGCCTGAACGCCACGCCGGGTGCCGCCGCGCGCGACGGGGGCAATCCGCAGGAGAGCAAGCGACGTATTGTCCTGCTCCTCGTGCCCCGCGAGCGCCACCGCTTCGAGCAGGCGCTCGACACAGTGGGCGGTGCTCGCGCCGGGCGGTGCGTGGCTCAGGATACCTGCGATATCTTCAAGCGCGAGCGTCAAGATCCCGTCCGAAGCGGCGAGCAGCGTGTCGCCCGGCGTCAGCTCGCGGGGCGTATCCGGGCAGTCGACGCGCTCGATCTCATCGGTGCCAAGCGCCGATGTGAGGCAGTTGCGCCCCGGATGATCGGCGGCGTCTTCCTTTGTCATCTCGCCAACCTCGACCAAAAGATCGAGATGCGGCGCGAGAGAATGCGTTTCGTTCAGCTTGATTGGCCGGCCGTCGCGGATCAGCCAGAGCGGGCTGTCGCCGACTGAAATCCAATGGAGTTGGCGGCCCTGAACGATGGCGACGACGAGGGTCGTTCCCATGCCGCGCAAGTCTGGATCGTCGTCCACTTGGGCCAACACGGCATGGTTGGCGGCTTCGACCGCGTTTTGCAAAAGGTGCGGAATGTCGCCGTGGAGCCGGCCCATCCCGTCGCGGTGCCCTGCAAGCTCGCGCAAGGCCGTCGTCACCGCGACCCGGCTGGCCAGCGCCCCGCCCGCATGGCCACCCAGGCCGTCGGCCAGCACGAGGATGCCTGCGCCGCCCCCTTGCGGGACGTCGCAGAGAACGCTGTCCTCTTGCGTCTCGCGCGCGCCGAGGCTCAGACCCGTCGCCGCTTCGTACCGAACCTCATTGACCTGCATCATCGTCGGTTCCCTGCTCGGGGGTGCGGGCCTCGTCGTCGTCGTTGCTCCACGTGAAGCCATCGCCGCACAGCGCGACGAAGCGCAGCGTGGTCTCGCCGATGCGGATTGTGTCGCAATGGCCGAGATCCTCGGTCGAAAGGACCGGGCGTCCGTTCAGCCGCACGATGTTGGACTTGCCGCCGTGGCCGAGAAAGAAGCGCTGCGCCTCGTCGTCATAGGCGATGGAGGCGTGGTTTTGCCGAGAGATGGACGTATCGCCGAAGTCGAGCCGCACGGTCTGGTCGCCGCCGCGGCCGATCGACGAGACGCCTGCCTGCAGCGTAAAGGACGCGCCGCGTCCTGGCCCATCAGCGACGACAATCCAGCCTACCGGAAAATGCGGTCCCGCCGCGCAGTCCGAGGGCGCGGCGCCGTCTTGGGCAAAGGGATCGCGGGCGGCGAGCTCGCGCGCTTGAAAGCCGAGGAGGCGCGTCTTGGCGCGGCGCGACGACGGGCCGGGCGCTGCGGTATGCCCGGCCGGCGGCGTGCTCCCCGACGCAGTCGGACCTGTCGACGGCGCAGGGTCTGCAGACGCAATCGTTGCCGCGCCGACGATGCGGGCCAGTTGCGCGCGGGCCTCCGTGACACTCGGAGCCGCATCTGCGCTGCGCGGCGCTTGGGGCGCGGGCCCTTCGAGCTCTGCGTCGCCCTGTGCCGTGTCGCCGTCGCGGGGCTCGGGCGCCCCTGCGGCGCTGCGCATCGTCCGCGAGACCACGCGGTGCGTTGCCTGGTTGGGTATCACGTCGGCAAAGACCTCTTCGGCGGAGAAGGGTGCATCATCAAGACCCTCGAGAATCCCCTCGGCGTCCTGCGCGGTCCTATGGGACGCACTTTCGCCGTCGGCCTCGGCGCTCTCCTCCTCAAGGTCCCAGATGCGACGGCGGACAGGGCCCCGCGCGGGCATGCTGCGCAGACGCGCGCGAGCGGCGAACGGGTCTTTATAGGGCGGGTCTTCGAGGACAGGCGCGCCGCGCGAGCGTGCGGCATTCGCGCGGGCTGCACGCAAAGCTGCAGGGAGCGCTTCGGCGACCTTGCTCTCTTCGGCCTCGGCTGGCGGCTCGGGCGCATTGCTCGGCGGCGGCGCAGCAGCCTTTTTCGAGGCGTCGCCACTCCCGGATCTGTCGCGAAAAAATCTCATGTACCCGCTTCCCCTGGCTTTTGATTCCGTTTCCCACCGACCGGCCACACGCCACCGAAGGTGCGCAGCAGAAAGGACGGCGGCTTGGCTGGCGCCTCGCTGGGCGTCTCGTCCTCGGGCGGCTCTTCGACGACGGGCTCGGGCCGCGGAACCGTGCTCACGCCCTTCGATGTGACCCGCCGTGGCACAACCCGGCTGGCCAGACGCTCGGCTTCTTCGGCCTCCGCGCGGGCGGCTTCGAGCCGCCGCTGGCGCGCCGCCTCCCGCGCAGCGGCGGCCTCTGCTTCGGCGCGCGCGCGCTCGGCCTTTTCCTGGGCGACCCGCTCTTGCGTGCGGATGACCTCCGGGTTCGTCGTCTCGACGAGCTCTCGGATCCGGTCGTCGATAGCCGGGTCGATGGCCGGCATCGAGGGCCCATCTCGGCCCCGTTTCGCAATGGGCTCGGGGAACGGCGCCGAGAAGTCCGCCGGCGGCGGGGCCGCGAAATCGCCGGTATCGTCTAGGATCAGGTCGAGCCACTCCGAGGCGCTCTGGATCCGCTCTTTGGAAAAGACCGAGAGCGTCTGGTCGATCGCATCCAAAAAGCACGGCTCGAACCCTTCGATCCGGCCCAGAAGCGGCTGGTAGGGATCGGGCTTGCGCTCGGCCAGCGCGGCCATCCGCAGATGCCCATAGGTCGGCGGCACCCCGGTCAGCACATGGTGCAGGGTCGCGGCCAGCGAGTAGAGATCGCTCGCGGGCGCCTGTTCGCCATGGGCGAGGTAAAACTCCTGCGGCGAGTATCCGTCCTTGACGACGTGCAGCCCAGAAAGCACCCGGCTCTTGCGGCGTGCGGTGTCCCGCGCCGCGCCAAAGTCAATCAGGACAGGGCAATTGTCGCTGTCGATGAGGATGTTGTCGGGCGAGATGTCCCGGTGCAGCATTCCCATCGAGTGCACATGGGCGACTGCGTCGAGCAGCGCATATGTCATCTCGCGGATCGTTTCGGGCGTCAGCCGCCCGGGCTGCTCCTCAATCACGTCTAGAAGGTCGAGACCGTCGACATAGTCGAGCGCCATGTAAGCAGTTCCCTTGTCCTCAAAGACGTCGCGCACCCCGACGATGTTGGGGTGGTCGAGCTTGGCCAGCCGCCGCGCCTCCTTGCCGAACAGGTGAACGATGGCGTCAAAGTCTTCCTGCTGATCCTTGGACCGAGCGCGCACCTTGTCGTCAATCCGGCAGCACATTGTCGCCGGGTAGCACTCTTTGATGACAACGCGCCGCTCGAGACTGTCGCGGGCAAGGTAAGTGATGCCGAATCCGCCGGCATTGAGAAAGCGCTCGATGAGGAACTGGCCACGGAGGAGCGGTGTTCCAGCACGCAAGCTGTCGCCAAACTCGTTGGAGGCGGAGCCCTCTGTGCCGCCTTTTGCATCGACCACCTTGGTCTTTTCCGCGCTTGGCTTGTGCTCCGCAGCGGAAGCCACCGCCGATGACTCTGCTTTGGGGGGCGGTGTTGCGGCTTTGGCAGGTCGCTCAGCAGCGCCGCTCTTTTGGCTAGATAGAAGCTGCGACTTGGCGCGAGGCCGCGCTTTCAGCGCCTCCAAAACCTCTGGCGTTTCCGACACGATCCGTGTGACTGGCAGCTCCGCATCCCCGCCGCCGCGCACCGCCGCCGCGCCGGTTACGGAGACCGGGTCGGTGTCGCTTGCGGCCTTGTTTAGGGACGCTGAATGCACAGGGCGTAAACCTCGGTTTGGGGGCGGACGCAGGGACCATCCCGTCTGCTGGGGGCGCGCACGGGCACCGTGAGAGGACGCCATGTGCGATACCCCGACGCGCGTAATACGATGGGGAATTGGGGCGCGATTGCGGCGAACAGCAGGGCCAAAGCGCAGATAATAGACCTGTTTTGAATGGGATTTTTCGCGGTAAGCTCGCATTCACCGCGATGCCCTCGCGCGCATTGGGGTGAACGGCGCGATGCGCCTCGAGGCACACCTTGCTACGCGACAGAGAAGCGAAGGCGCGGATCGCGTCTTGCGCTCGGTCGACTGGCCTCGCACACTTTGGCTCCGCGCTGGTCTCAGCGCGAACGATTGGACGGAGGGTCCATGGACGGTTTCACGCGCTATGCGGTCTACTTTGCGCCTTCGGGCGAGCTTGCCGAGCTCGGTGCGGCATGGCTCGGCTGGGATCCGGAAGCGGCCCGCCTTGACGCGCTTCCCGATCAGGTAGAGTGGCCCGAGCTGCCGATTGATCGGCGCGCCCTGACGTCCGCCCCCGCACGCTACGGCATGCACGGAACGCTGAAGCCGCCCTTTCGCCTTGCCGAGGGGCGAGAAGTCCCAGGCTTGCACAATGCGCTGTCCGCCCTCGCGCCACAATTGTCGCGGCTAAAACTCGACGGGATGCGCTTGCGCGCGCTGGGGCCCTTTCTCGCGCTGGTGCCCGAGGGCGATACCGGCGAGCTCGCCGCGCTCGCCGCGACCCTTGTCGAAACGCTCGATGGGCACCGCGCCCCGCCCCTGACCGAAGAACTTGCCCGCCGCCGCGCCGCGGGGCTCAGCCCCCGCCAGGAGGCGATGCTGCTCAAGTGGGGCTACCCTTACGTAATGGAAGAGTTTCGCTTTCACATCACCCTGACCGGCCCGATCCCCGACCAAGAGACACGCGACAAGGTCGCCATGGCGCTCGCCCCTATTTTTGAGGAGGCCGTGGAAACGCCCTTTCGCATCGACGATATCGCGCTGTTCGGCGAAGGGCAGGACGGCCGCTTTCGCAACCTGCACCGCTACCCGCTCTCCGGCTGAGGCGGCGTCGTGGCGCGGTGCCCAAGGATGCCGCGGGAGAGCGTCGCGCTTGAAGATACTCCGATGAAGGCGTCACGACCCTAAACGAACAGACGAACGCCGCCTATTCCGCGGCGCGATTGACCTTTGCAAAGGGCGCGTCGGCGAGCGACACCGCCTGCCCCGTCGCCGCACTTTCCTGCGCGGCCAGCCCCATGGCAACGGCGGCCCACCCGTCGCGGAGCGAAACCTCGACCGCGCCCTCGCCCCGCACAACCGCGTTGAAGCGCATGTGTTGGTAAAAGGTCGAGCCATTGTGGTCGCCCGCGTCGAGAAGCGTCGGGTCGACCGGCACATCGACGACCTGCGGGCCCTTTGGATGACGCGGCGAAACGATGACCTGAGGCACCGGGGGCGCGCCGAGATGCGCGGGCCAAAAGCGCGACGGCCCGGGCACGAACGCCTCGATCTTGCCCGTGGGACCGGTGGCGGAGATCTCCTCTTGATACCGCGCGCCCTCGGCGAACATGCAAAGCTCAAGCATCGCGCGCGCCCCGCGGGCAAAGTCGACGATGACATAGGCGTTATCGAGGATGTCGGGCACCTCGCCGTTATAGGCCTCATCGAGATGGTTCACCGATTGGCTTGCCGAGGCCATGACGCGCACGGGCTCATCCCTCAGCGTGTGGCGCATCAGATCAAAGAAGTGGCAGCACTTCTCGACCAGCGTGCCACCCGTTGTCCGGTTAAATCGGTTCCAATGGCCGACCTTGTGCAGGAACGGAAAGCGATGCTCGCGGATCGAGAGCATCTTGATGCCGCCGGTCGCATTGGGCGCATTTTCCAGAAACGTCGCGATCGGAGGCATGTAGCGGTACTCCATCGCCACCCAAATCGGCGCGGCATACGCGGCCGCGAAGGCATCGAGGCGGGCAGCGTCCGAGCCGTCGGTGAAGAGCGGTTTCTCCACGAGGAGCGGCAGCGCGCGCCGCTCGGCGATGGCTTCGAGCTGCGGCACGTGCAGGTGGTTGGGCGAAGCGATGACAAGGGCGTCGAGCTCGGGCAAGGACACCATGTCCTCGAGCGTCGCACA
Source organism: Pseudomonadota bacterium (assembly GCA_038745585.1). Taxonomy (GTDB): domain Bacteria; phylum Pseudomonadota; class Alphaproteobacteria; order Rhodobacterales; family Rhodobacteraceae; genus HLUCCA09. The sequence continues at coordinate 116,360 of JBCDLH010000003.1, read as the reverse complement.
GAGACGCGCAGCCGGGGCGAGCGCCTGCGCTTCCGCCCGCATCGCCGTGTCGGGCTCATACAGTGCGGCCACCCGCGCGCCAGGAACGAGCGCGAGATTGCGCAAGTGCTCTTGGCCCATCATACCGCACCCGATGACGCCGTAGCTCACGGTGTCAGAGGCGGCGGCGGGCCGGTCGAGCGTCAGGTCGGAAGGTTTGGGCATCAGATCCTCATGTGATGCGTTGGACATAGACCGCGCGGCCGGCATCGATCCAAGTCCGGGAATACTCGACCGGGGCGCCGTCCTGCGCCCGCCCGATCCGCTGAACGAACGGCGCGACGGTGCCTGGCGCTGGAACAAACGCCGGCGGTCTCCAATCGGGCACGGGGGCCAGGCTTACGCGGTCCTCGGCGGAGGTGATCCAGAGACCGGGACCGGTGCGGAGCGCGTGATAGAGTGGTGCTTTGAGCATCGCCGGCGAGAGATCGGGCACGCGCGCCGCATCGATCCAGATCTCTTCGATGGCGGCGGGCGTCCCGTCGAGGAGGCGCAGCCGGCGCAGGCGTTGCGCTTCGGGGCTCGTGCCAAAGTGCGGACCTTGGGGCTTGGCGGCGCGGGTGAGCGACAGGATCTCGGCGGAGGGCACGCCGCCGCCCTCCAGCTTTTCGAGCCGAAAGAACGAATAAATGCCCGAGAGCGTCGTCCCCGCCCGTACGTAGTTGCCCGAACCCTGCCGGCGCTCGATCAGTCCCTCCGCGGTCAGTTCGGCCAGCGCGCGGCGGAGCGTACCAACGGCGACACCCATCTCCGCGGCCATCTCACGCTCGGGCGGCATCCGCGTGCCCTCAGGCAAGCGGCCCAACATGATCTCCCGCGTGAGCGTGCGCGCGACAGCGGCGTAAAGCGGCACGCTTGTGGCATGCTCTGCCGCCGCGGTGGCGTCGGGTGTTGGGGGTGCAAGAGGATCGCTGAGGGACATCAGGCCATCGGGAAATCGGGGCATAGGTGCCACGGCGGGTCCGCCGGATGCATGAATTGATACAGCATTGATCTACATGATTGCGGGTGCTACGCAAGGGGCGAAATGATGAAAGCCTGGGCAGTTTGATGACCGTCGTCCCCGTCACCTCCGCCGATCTCGACGCTGCCGAAGTGTCCTGGTTCGCGGCCCTTTGCTCTGACGATTACCGATACCTCGGCGTGCCTGAGGGCGACCTGCGCTCGTCCTGGGCACATTGCTCGGCGATCTTGAAGGAGGCCGAAGCGCAGGGATTTCGCAATATCCTCTGCCCCTCCTCCTACCAGGTGGGTCAGGACACGCTGTCCTTTGTTGCCGGCTGCGCGCCGATCACGGAACGGATCAATATGCTGGCAGCGATTCGCTGTGGCGAGATGCAACCGATCATGCTCGCCCGCACCGTCGCCACGCTCGATCACATGCTCGAGGGACGGCTGACGCTGAACGTGATCTCGTCTGATTTTCCCGGTGAGGTGGCCGAGAGCGCCTATCGCTATCAGCGGTCGCGCGAAGTGGTCGAGATCTTGAAACAGGCCTGGACCCAAGACAAGATTAATTACAGTGGCCAAGTATATGATTTTCAGGACGTTTGGACAGAGCCTGCGCGGCCCTACCAGGCCGGTGGACCGCTTTTGTATTTCGGCGGTTACTCACCCTCCGCGTTAGAGCTCTGCGGCCAGCATTGCGACGTCTACCTGATGTGGCCTGAACCCGAGGAAATGCTCAGGCAACGCATGAAAGCCGTTCATGAAGTCGCTGATACCTTTGGGCGAACGCTGGATTACGGCCTCCGCGTGCACATGATCGTGCGCGACACCGAAGCCGAGGCCAAGGACTATGCCGAGCACCTCGTCAGCAAGCTTGACGACGAATACGGCCAACTCATCCGAGAGCGCGCGCATGATGCAGGCTCGCTCGGCGTGTCGCACCAAGCCCGGGCGCGGGAACTTGCGGACAAGTACGGCTATGTCGAGCCGACGCTTTGGACTGGCATTGGCCGCGCACGCTCCGGCTGCGGCGCCGCACTCGTGGGATCGACCGATCAAGTAATGTCGCGCATTGAAACCTATATGAAGCTCGGCATTCGGGCATTCATCTTTTCCGGTTATCCGCATCTGGACGAGTGTCGCCATGCGGGCGAACGGATCTTACCGAACATGAAGACGGTGTCCCTGCCCCAGGCCTATGGCCGGGTGCCGGCCGAGACGCCGAAAACGCCACTCGGCGTGGGGGAACGGGTCTGATGGGCAACGCGATAGAGCGCGTGGAGATCTCGGAGGGCCTGTCCTTTTCCCGCATCGTCTACGGGATGTGGCGGCTCGGCGACGACGCCGACACCTCGCCCGCGCATGTCCAGGCGAAGGTCGAAGCCTGTCTCGAACAGGGAATTACAACGCTCGATCAAGCGGATATCTATGGCGGATACACCGCCGAGGCCCTGCTTGGCGCCGCGTTTAAGGCTGCACCCGCGCTGAAGGACAAGGTCGAGATCGTCACAAAATGCGACATCGTCGCGCCGGCGGGGCGCTATGCGGAGGCGCCGGTCAAATATTACGACACCTCCGCCCCGCATATCGAGAAGAGCATCGAATTGTCTTTAAAGGAGATGTCGGTCGAGCGGATCGACCTTTTGCTCCTTCACCGCCCCGACCCATTCATGGACCACCACGAGACAGGAGCCGCGCTCGACAGGGCCGTTGCCTCCGGCAAGGTCCGTGCCATCGGCGTGTCGAACTTTCTGCCCTACGATTGGGAGCTTCTCCAATCGGCGATGGAGAACACGCTCGTCACCAACCAGATCGAGATCAGCCTCGCGCACCACACGCCCTTCACCGACGGACAGATCGCGCATCTCCAGCGACTGGGCGTGCCGCCGATGGCATGGTCTCCGCTCGCGGGGGGCGCGCTGATGGGTGGCGGGCATGAGGCGCTGAACGCCGAGCTTCGCCGGGTGGCCGAAGCACAGGGCGTCGACACGGCGGCGGTCGCCGTCGCCTGGCTGCTTGCGCACCCGGCGCGCATCTTGCCCGTCCTCGGCACCAATACGCTGAGCCGCATTGCCGCCCTTTCGGACGCGCTGAAGGTCGAGATGGACCGGCAGACCTGGTTTTTGCTTTACACCGCGGCGCTCGGCCGCGAAGTGGCCTGAGGAGGCGCATGCACTATGCCAGACGGAGGAGCAGCGCTGAACGGGAGCGACCCCTTGGAGATCGAGACCTTTTGCCCAAGTCCCGAGACCGCCCGTGCCTATCGTACGGCGCTCGGCAGCTTTGGCACGGGGGTCACAATCGTCACCTGCATGGATGCGAGCGCCCCGCTCGCAATGACCGCCAACAGCTTTTCCTCGGTCTCGCTCGACCCGCCGCTCGTGCTCTGGTCGCCCGCCATCACATCCTCGCGGCACGACGCGTTCGTGGCGGCTAAGCATTTCTCGATCCACGTGCTCAGCAAGGCGCAGCTCAAGCTCGCTTTCGCCTTCGCCAAAGACGGTCGCGATTTCAGCCATGTCGCCTGGGAGGCCGGCGAGAACGGCGCGCCGGCCCTGCCCGGTAGCGTCACGCGCTTTGACTGTGTGCACCATGCTGCCCATGGGGCGGGGGATCACACCATCGTTTTGGGCCGCGTGGAACGGGCCTGCCACACGCCCTCTGCGCCACTGCTCTTTTGGGGCGGCGCCTACGGCACCTTTGCCGAACGGGACTTTACGACCGGCGGCTAAGCCGCAACACTCAGCGGCGCGAGGCTGGACAAACCGGCCCGAGCCCGGGGCGCGAACGGGTGCCCGAGGAGGGGAGGAGCGCCGATGGGCGTATTGGTGGGGCCGATCATGGTCCTCAAGGCCATCAACGATGTGCTGTTGCGCATCGGACGGGCTTTCGCGGTGGGCGCGCTGGCGATCATGGTGGCAGTGATCCTTGCGCAGGTCTTTTTCCGCTACGTGCTGAACGCCGCGCTGCCCTGGCCCGATGAGGCCGCCCGCTTCATGATGCTTTGGATGACCGGTCTGATCGCGCCGATGGCCTATCGCCGGGGTGGCTTTGTCGCCATCGACATGCTGGAGCGCGCCTTACCAGTGCGCGTCGCCGCGGGGCTCACGCTCTTCCTCCTCGCGCTCTCGCTCATGGTCCTTGTCTATGCCGCACAAATCGGCTGGTCGGAGGTCACAGGCTTTGGCGGGCGCTTCGCCACCGCGTCGCTCTATGTGCCGATGTCGTTTGCGTTCGACGAATGGTACCGCGTGCCGCGCTCTTGGATGATGGCCTCGCTCCTGGTTGGTATCTCCCTTTTGATCCTGGTCAGTGTCGAACTCATCCTGCGCCAGATCGCGACGATGCTCGGTGGATCGGGCCAGCTCCCCGCGCTCCCGGTGACGGATCTGCCGGAAGCCGAATGACATGCTGATCTGGTTCCTCCCGCTCTTTCTCGTCTTTCTGATGATCGGTCTGCCGGTCTTTTTTGCGCTCCTCTTCGCGCCCGGTGCGCTGTTGCTCGTCGAAGGGCAGGCGCGCGACGTGACGCTCCTTTATCGCAACCTTTACAACGGGATGGACAGCTTTCCGCTGATGGCGCTCCCGTTCTTCATGCTCGCGGGCGAGATCATGAACAAGGGCGGGATCACGACGCGGCTCGTCGAGTTCTCCCAGGCCTTTATGGGGCATCTGCGCGGCGGGCTCGCGCACGTCAACATCCTGTCGTCGATCCTGTTCGCGGGCCTTTCGGGCTCGGCGGTGGCCGACACCTCGGCCCTTGGCTCGACGCTCATCCCGGCGATGGAGAAGAACGGCTATTCGCGGCGCTTTGCGGCGGCGATCACGGCGGCATCATCCGTTATCGGGCCGATCATCCCGCCGTCGGGGATCATGATCATCTACGCCTATGTGATGGGCGAGTCGGTCGCCGCGCTGTTTCTCGCGGGCATCATCCCGGGCATCCTCGTGGGCGTAGGGCTGATGCTGATGGTGCGGCTCCTGGCCGACCGTTACGACCTGCCCAAGGCCGAGCGGATCGTCCATACTGGGCAGGATATCAGCCCGGTCGAATACTGGGTGTCGTTCGTCCTGCTACGCGCCAATTTGGGCGGTCTGCTCTATCTCATCTTCAACGGGATCACAGGGATCAACGCCGAAGCGGTGCTAGAAGATGGCACCACCGTTGCGCCCGCTGCCTGGATCGGGTGGACGACCTTTGCCGTCAGCCTTGTCGCGGTGCATCTCGCGCTGATGGCCTATCGCAGACAGGTCGATCACGATTTCCGCATCGTCTGCAAAAAGGCCGTCGCCCCGCTACAAACACCGATCCTGATCCTGGGCGGCATCCTCGTCGGCATCTTCACGCCGACCGAGGCCTCCGCCATCGCGGTCGCCTATGCGCTCTTCGTGTCGTTCTTTGTGCTGCGCTCAATGAAGATCGCTGATCTCGGCCCGGTCCTCTCGCGCTCGGCGATGGCCTCGGCGACCGTGCTGCTTTTGGTCGGCGCGGCGGTCAGTTTCAAGACGGTTGTCGCACTCTCCATGGCGCCGCAGATCCTGGCGGAGTTCATCCTAGCGCTCTCGGAGAACCCGCTGGTGCTGCTGTTTCTGATCAACATCCTTCTTTTTATCGTGGGCATGTTCCTCGATGCAGGCCCGGCGATCATCATCCTCGGCCCGATCCTCGGGCCGATCTTTGTCGAGCTTGGGGTCCATCCGATCCACTTCGCCATAATCATGTCGGTGAACCTGACCGTGGGGCTTGCAACCCCGCCGATGGGGCTTGTCTTATTCGTGGCGAGTTCCGTCTCTGGCGAGCGGGTCGAGACGATCTCCAAGGCGATCTTGCCGTTTCTGCTCGTTCATGTGGCCGTGATCTTCTTGATTACGTTTGTGCCCGCCATCTCCATGACGATCCCCACGCTGACCGGGTTCGTCACACCCTGATCCAACATCAAGACCAATACCAATGGGAGGTATGACATGCTGAAGAAACTGACCGGAGCGATGCTGGCAGCGACGCTGCTGGCCGCGCCCGTGGTGGCGAATGCTCAGGATTTTACGCTGCGCGCCACGGCCAATTCCAACGAGAACGACGAAGACTATGACGGGCTCGTCGTCTTCAAGAACTATGTCGAGGCGGCGTCAAACGGCGCCATCGCCGTCGAGCTCTTCATCGGGACCCAGCTCTGCTCGAATGGCGCCGAATGCCTGCAGGGCGTAGCGGAGGGGCAGATCGACATCTACATCTCCACGTCGGGCGGCGCCTCCGGCATCTTTCCGTTCGTGCAGGTGCTCGACCTGCCCTACCTGATGTCGGATGACCGTGTCGCCGAGGCGGTGCTCGCCAACGGCTCGCCGCTGGTGCGTGCAATGCAGGACAAGACGCTGGAGCTCTCGGGCGGCGCGATCCGGCTTATGACGGTGGGCAATACCGGCGGCTGGCGCAACTTTGCCAATACCGAGCGCCGGGTGACATCGCCGTCCGATATGGAGGGGCTCAAAATGCGCACCGTGGTCGCCGACCTGCCTGTCGAGCTGGTGCAGGCGATGGGTGCATCCGCGACGCCGATCCCGTGGCCCGAGCTCTTTACCTCGCTCCAAACCGGCGTCGTCGAAGGAACCGCGAACGGCATCACCGACATCATGGGGATGAAATTCCCCGATGCGGGCCTGCAATACCTCACGCTCGACGGGCACTCCTACATGGGCGCGCTCTGGTTCATGAACAACGAGGTGTTCATGTCGATGGATGAAAGCCTTCGCCGCGTCATCGTCGACGGGTTCTACCAGCTCCAACAGGCAACCTTCGCTTCGCCAAAGCGCAAGTCGATCCAGGCCTACGAGGATTTCGTGGCGGGCGGCGGCGACATTTACGTCCCCTCGCCCGAAGAAAAAGCCGCCTTCGCCGAAGCCGCGGCCCCGGTCTACGATTGGTTCACCTCCAACGTCGATGGCGGCGAAGAGATCCTGACCGCCATGCGCGACGCCGTGGCGGCCGTGGAGGCCGAGATCGCGGAGACCTACGAGGCTGAGCTGAACTGATGATCCTAGTCGATCACTGATCACGGAACAGGCGGTTCAGGTCCTTGCGCCGCCTGCTCTTACAACATGCCGCGGAGAGCGCGCCGCCGCGGTGCGTGGATAGTCTCAGACACAACGAGCCGGTGCGCCCGCGCCACTCAAAACGGTCCGGAGAAGGTCAGCTTTCCGTAGGGTTTCACAGTCAGCGTTCGTGTTTTCTCATCACACGCGAACTTGAGCTGCCCAGACACGCCGTACTTCGATATCTTCACCGAGCAAGACGGCTTGGCCGGAAACTCAAAATCCTTCGATAGCTTGATCTTGAAAGGCTTCCAAGCTTTGCTCGCTTCCCGCTCGAGGAACGGTTTCACGTCATCCCACATTGGGTCTGGCTCTGGAAATTCCTTGTCCAGCATCTTCGTCATCTGAACCATCGAGAGACGATAGGGCCTTATGGCCTGATCAATCGTCTTGGCGTCAAACTCCTGCTTCTTCAGCTGCGCTTCGGCATCAGGGCTGATCGACCAGGCCGCTTTCTCGATTTTCTTCTTGTCGACGGGCTTTGCGTTATTTTTTTTCTTGGGCTCTTTTGTCATGGTGAACACTCCATGAAAATTGGTCTGATCCCCGTTCAAAGATCATGAGCGTATGGGCTTTTGTCAATTTTTGATGGATGGCGCAGATAGAAAAGGAAGGGAGCTTCAAACGGAAGATCCCACGACGGTCTGGCCTAGGCGCCGGTTATCTGAACGGGTACATCCAGACCCTGTAATCGTCGATCAGGGTGTTGGCATGCTTGATCTCATCCGGCGTCATTTTCTTTTGCACCTCTTCGAGGCTGATCTTGGCGTCCGGATCGCCCCCGATCTCGCTGAGCCCGTACCAGAGATAAGCGCGCACGAGGTCCGGCGCGGGCAGGCCGCGGCCGATCTCGTAATACCAGCCGACGCCCGATTGTGCCCCGGCATGCCCCTTCATCGCAGAGCGCAGATACCATTCGAACGCGCGCACATCGTCTTGCGGGACGCCAAGGCCAAGCGCGTACATCACGCCGATCAGCTCTTCGGCTTCGGCATTGCCCGAGCGCGCAGCGGGCCAGAGCGCTTCGCGCGCCGCCTCAAAGCGGCCCGCCTCCATCAGGTCGCGCGCTTCTTCGAGATCGGCGAGCGCCTGCCCCGCCACGAGCGCCAAAGCGCACGCCATCGCCCCAAGCCGCATCCTCTCCTCCCCGTTCTGCTGGCCGTGAGCCTATCCGCCAGTGCCGCGGGCGCAAGCGAGCCCGGCATCGCCCTGCCCCCGCCACTGACAGACGCCGATTTCCTACCCGTCGATCTGGCGAAAGCGAAGATCGGGCGGCTCCTCTTCTACGACAAGATCCTGTCGGGCAATCGCAACATCTCCTGCGGCACGTGTCACCATCACGACCATGCCGGGACAGACGGCCTTTCGCTCGGCGTCGGCGAAGGCGGGGTCGGCGTCGGGCCTGCGCGTTTGACCGGCACGGGACATAGCCGGATCCCCAAGCGCATCCCCCGCAACGCCCCGGCGCTGTGGAATATCGGCCACCGCGATATCCGCGTCCTTTTCCATGACGGGCGGCTCGAAGTGTCCGACCTTTACGGCAACGGCTTCAACTCGCCCGCCCAGGAATGGCTGCCCCAGGGCCTGCCCGACATCGTCGCCGCCCAAGCCCTCTTCCCCCTCGCTGCGCAATTCGAGATGGCAGGCAACCCGCGCGAGAACGAGATTGCGGGCCTGATCCATGACCGGATCGATAAGGGCTGGCCTGTCTTGGCCAAACGGGTGCGCACGATCCCTGCCTATGCCGCAGCGTTCGTCGAAGCCTTTGACGAGATCGACGACGCCTACGAGGTCAGCATCGTGGAGATCGCAACCGCGCTTTCGCATTTCATGCGGCTCGAATGGCGCAATCACGACAGCCCGTTCGACCGCTACCTCGCCGGAGATCGTCGCGCTCTGACCCCGGAGGCAGAGGCCGGCATGCGGCTCTTTTATGGGGCCGCAGGCTGCGCCAATTGCCATGCGGGGCCGATGCTGACCGATCACGGGTTTCGCGCGCTTGGCTTGCCGCAATTCGGGCCTGGCCGCACCCGGGCGTGGGATCCGGTCGTACGCGATGTGGGGCGGATGGCGGAAAGCAACCGCCTCGAAGATGCTTACCGCTTTCGCACGCCGTCGCTGCGTAACGTCGCCCTGACCGCTCCCTATGGACACAACGGCGCCTATCCGACGCTTGAGCGGATGGTTCGCCATCACCTTGACCCCGTCGGCGCCCGGACTGCCTGGCGACCGCATGACGCGGCTTTGCCTGCAGCGCCCTGGCTCGACGCCATCGACCATGTTGTCGGCCAAGACCGGCTGGAAACAGAGCGCCACGCCCGCGCCCTCGACATCGCCCTACCGCCCCGAAGCGACGCCGAGATCGCTCAGATCGTGGCTTTCCTTGAAGCCTTGACAGGCGACACGGCGAAGAAGCGCCCGCTCGGGCGGCCCGACAGCGTGCCAAGCGGCCTCCCTGTGGATTAGGACCACTACGGGATCGCAACGGCAGGTGGCCGAGCGGGCCAGGCGCGCGGTCCACGCGTGCGAAGCCGCGCAGCGATCAGGCGCCGTCCTGCCGAAGCGCTGCATTGATCCGCACGCCGCTCTTGCCCCCCCGACATAGTGGCGCGGGGGCGGCGTCGGACTTGCCTCACAGCACGGGCTTCTGCGAAACACGCGCTGAACCCTTCGCCCAGTCTGGCCGCGCTCATTGCGCGCGTGCCACGAGATGCCGGCGGACGAGATGGGGGGCGGGCCGCCCTCGCCCCAGACCGGAGAGATGCGCATGAGCTTTGAGACCCCCGCGCCCACCGCCGCGGCGCTAAAGGCCGAGATCGAACGTCACCTTGTCTATACCCTTGGCAAGGATGCGGGACACGCCATAACTTGGGATTGGCGCATGGCCCTGTCCTATGCGATCCGCGACCGGATCGTGGACCCTTGGTTTGACGCCACGCGACAAACCTATGCCTCCAAGTCGAAGCGCGTCTACTACCTGTCCATGGAGTTCCTGATCGGGCGGCTGCTGGAGGATGCGATCCACAATTTGGGCCTGCAGGCGGCCGCCGCGGACGCGATGGAGGCACTGGGGCAGGATCTCCACATTGTCGTTGGCAATGAACCCGACGCCGCGCTCGGCAATGGCGGGCTCGGCCGGCTCGCGGCCTGTTTTCTCGAAAGCCTCTCGACGATTGGCGTGCCCGCCCATGGCTATGGCATCCGCTACGAGCACGGGCTCTTCCGGCAGAGCTTCGACGCGGGCCGGCAGGTCGAGGAGCCCGAGGACTGGCTGAACCAGCCCCACGCCTGGGAGTTCGAGCGCCCCGAGGTCGCCTACGGGATCGGCTTTGGCGGCGAGACAGGCGGCGCGATCTCGGGCTGGCGCCCCGCCGAACACGTGATCGCCTCCGCTCACGACACTCCGATTGTCGGTTGGCGCGGCCGTTGGGCCAACACCCTGCGCCTTTGGGAGGCCAAACCCCTCCACGCCTTCGATCTCGCGCGCTTCAACCGGGGCGATTACACTGCCGCGGCCGAACCCGAGGCGCTGGCGCGCACGATCTCCCGCGTGCTCTATCCCGACGATACGACCGACCAGGGCCGCACCCTGCGCCTCAAGCAGGAGTACTTCTTTACCGCCGCCTCGCTCGCCGACATCCTGCGCCGCTACGACAGCGAGTATGACGATATCCGCGCGCTCCCCAATCATGTCGCGATCCAGCTCAATGACACCCATCCCGCGATTGCGGGGCCCGAGCTTGTCCGGCTTCTTGCCGATGAGCGCGGGATCGAATTTGCCGAAGCGACAGAGATCGCAAGGAACACGCTTAGCTACACCAACCACACGTTGCTGCCCGAGGCGTTGGAGCGTTGGCCGGAGTCGCTGATGGCGAGCCTGCTGCCGCGCCATTTGGAGATCATCGAGCGGATCGACACGATGCATGCCCGTGCCAACCCGGGCCGGAAGATCCAGGCGACGGGCGATGGATCGGTCCATATGGGAGAGCTGAGTTTCATCATGGCGCACCGGGTCAATGGCGTCTCGGCACTCCATACCGAACTGATGAAGGACACGGTCTTTGCCGAACTGCACAGGCTTCATCCGGAGCGGATCGTCAACCAGACCAACGGGGTGACCCCGCGCCGCTGGCTTATGTCCTGCAACCCGCGGCTTTCGGCTCTTGTGACGGCGCGGATCGGGGACGGCTGGGTCGACGATCTCGAACAGCTCTCCGAGCTTGAACCCGCCCTCGACGACGCGGCTTTCATGGAAGGCTATGCCGCCGCCAAACGCGCCAACAAGGTCGACCTGTCGAACTGGCTGGCCGAGAACCAAGGGATCGGCATTGACCCGGACGCGATGTTCGATGTCCAGATCAAACGCATCCACGAATACAAACGCCAGCACCTCAACATCCTCGAGGCGATCGCGCTCTGGCAAGAGATCCGCGAGAACCCGGACGGCGCGTGGACGCCGCGGGTCAAGATCTTCGGCGGCAAGGCGGCGCCCGCCTATGTCATGGCAAAGGAGATCATTCACCTGATCAACGACGTGGCCAGCGTGGTCAATGCCGACCCAAAGATCAGAGGCCTTTTAAAGATCGTCTACCCGCCGAATTACAACGTCACGCTCGCCGAGCGGCTCATACCCGCTGCAGACCTCTCCGAGCAGATCTCGACTGCGGGAAAGGAGGCCTCTGGCACGGGCAATATGAAGTTTGCGCTCAACGGCGCGCCGACGATCGGCACGCTTGACGGCGCCAATGTGGAGATCCGTGAGCGGGTGGGGGCCGAAAACTTCTTTCTTTTCGGCATGACCGCCCCCGAGGTCATCGCCCGCCGCGAAGTGCCCCGCCATGCGGCGGCAGCCATCGCAGCCGACCCGCGGTTGGCTCGCGCGCTCAAAGCCGTCGAAGACGGCACCTTCGGCGCGGGCGACCGGACACGGCACGCCAATGTGGCGCGCAATCTCCGCGACAGCGATTACTTCTGCGTCTGCTCGGATTTCACCGACTATTGGCGCGCGAGCCGCGAGGCCGATCTCGCCTTCCGAGACGCCGCCGGCTGGGCAAAGCTCGCCGCGCTCAACACCGCGCGGTCGGGCTGGTTCTCGTCAGACCGGACGATCCGGGGCTATATGGCGGACATTTGGGACGCGCATCCCGTCGCCCCCGACCCGCAGCGCGCAGCGGCAGAATGAAGCTTTCCCGTCCGGCGCGACGCTGCCCCTGCGAACCTGCAAGAGATCCACGTGATCCCTGAGGCGGGTGAGCCCGATAGGTGCCGGGCATGGATCGCGACAGGCTCTGACGGACGCCAACGTGGCGGCGGGGATTGTCCCAGGACGCATACGCTTTGCCGAGGGGGCCGAGGGGTCGTCCAGTTGCCGGGCGTATCTGATCTCCGTGCCAGCGGGCGATGCGATCCTGCTTGAACGCGCCGCCATTGCACCCGGTGCGTCAGAGCGCAGACTTTTGCGCATAGCCGCCACGTGTCTGCGGTGTCTTGAGGCCAAGGACAGCGCCTGCGACCTGCGTTTTGAGGATTTGCGCTGTCCCGCCGCCGATCGTAAACATCCGCACATCGCGATACATCCGCTCCAGCGGCTCCTGATCGCCATAGCCGCGCGCGCCGAACATCTGGAGCGCATCATTGACGACTTTGATCGCCTGTTCCGAGGCGAAGGCTTTGGCCCGCGCTGCCATCATCAGATCGGGAAAGCCCGAGCCGGTCCACTCTGCCGAACGCGCGGCTTCGTGGAGCATGAGGCGGGAGGCATGGACTGCGGCGTCCATATCCGCGATCATCCATTGCAGGCCTTGGAACTCCGCAATGGGGCGGCCGAATTGGTGCCGTTCCTTGATGTAGCGCTTGGCGTGGTCCAGCGCCCCTGCGGCCACACCCATCGCAATTGAACCCGCGCCGACGCGCTGACTGTTATACGCGTTCATAAGGTCCGCAAAGCCGCGCTTCATGCCCGAGGGGGTGCGGAGGACCATCGCGTCGGGGACTTCGAGGCCTGAGAAGCGCAGCTCCGCCTCCGGCATCCCGCAAAGCCCCATGGTGCGTTCGCGGCGGACAACCTCAAAGCCTTTGGGCGCGATCCCCTGCTCCGGGTCGACATGGACAAGAAAGCCCGTGATCCCAAGCTCCGTCCCGTCCTCGTCCAGCGCGCAGGCAAAGATGAGGTAGAGCTTCGACACGCCGCCGCCGGTGATCCAATGCTTGCACCCGTCGAGCACCCATACGTCGCCGCGCTTCCGGGCGGTCGTCGTCATCTCGGTCGCGGCAGAGCCGGCCTCGGGCTCGGTGATGCAAATCGCTGGCTTGTCGCCCGCGAGGACGATGGGGGCGGCGAAGCGCTTTTGTGCCTCGGTCCCGTACGCCATGACGGCGCTGATCCCGCCCATATTGGCCTCTACGATGATCCGGGCGGTGAGGGTACAGGCGCGGGCGGCCTCCTCCACCACTTCGACGACCTGGTGGTAACTCGCGCCCTGCCCGCCGAAACGCGCGGGGATGGTCATGCCCATGAGCCCCGCCTCGGCGAGTTCGGCCACGTTTTGCCAGGGATAGGTGCGTTCGCGGTCCCAGGTCGCGGCGCGCTCAGCGAAAGCAGGGGCGAGGGCGCGGATCTTGTCCAGATGGGGGTTATGGGCGTCAAACCCCGCGCCAAAGGTCACCTGCTTATTCATGCTGCTCTCCCGTCTTCTCGATCTGTGCTCGGGTTGATCCGTGCTCGGGGGGCGCGCCGAAACGCACGCCTCACCATTTTGTGAGAATAGCAATGTGAGGCAGGCTTTCGGTAGCGAGAAATCCTGGCATCTTGCGTGAGAATTTCTCATAGTATGGGGATGAATCCTCGCTTTCTTCACACGGTGATCGCCGTTTCGCGGCATGGCTCGCTTAACGCCGCGGCGCGGAGCCTTGGGCTCAGTCACTCCGCCGTGAGCCTGCAGATCAAGGCGCTGGAGGAGGATTTGCAGTTTCAGATCCTCGACCGCTCGCGCCGCCCGCCGACGCTCACCGGCGAAGGCGCGGCGCTGGTGGAACATGCGCGGCGGATGGAGGAGATCGCGGCGGATATCCGGGCGCTGGCGGATGGCAATCGTCTGCAGGGGCGGGTGACGATTGGCGTGGTCCCGTCGACGATCTCGCATCTGGCGGCGCCGGCATTGGCGGAGATGTTCGCCGCGCATCCCGACCTTCGGATCGAAATGATGTCGGATCTGTCGCAGCGGCTCTTGGATCTGGTCCGGGACGGGACGGTGGATGCAGCACTCGTGACAGATCCGGGCGGGGCGGCGGAGGAGCTGGACCTCGCGCAGATCTGCGCGGAGCCGTTTCGGCTGTTGGCGTCGGAGGCCGTGGCGGAAGGAGGGGCGGATGGAGGCGCGGAGGGTCTCCTCTGCGCGCGGCCCTTCGTGTGGTTCGACCGGCGGAGCAGTCTCTCGCAGCAGGTGGAGGCCTATTTGCGCGGGCGCGGGCTCCGGGTGGAGGCGGCGATGGAGGTCGATGCGTTCGAGGCCGTGGAGGCGCTGGTGGCCCATGGGCTCGGCGTGTCGATCCTGCCCCGGCGGGCCCTGGCGCCGGAGGCGGCGGGGGTGCTTGCCCTGCCGCTGCCCGAGGGCTTGCCGGACCGGCGCGTGGTGCTCGCGAGCCGCCACGGCTCGCCCCGGCAGGTCTTCGCGTCGCGGTTTGCGGAGGTGCTGCGGGGGGTGTTGAGGCGGGGGGCTGAGCCGAGTAAGTGAGCCCTTCTGCGACCGTTCAACTTAAGAGCGGAGCCGGGCCAGCGCCGTCCCGTGGGGTGGCGCTGCCCCGGTTGCGCTGAGCGCTTTATCCCGGCCAAGTCCCTCCCCGCCCCGAGCTAAGGACTAACGGAGACCAAGCGCCGACCCGTGGGGACGGGACGGCGCTGGCACGGCGGCCTTTGGCCTTTGCTCCGTGCCGGGGTGCTGAGTTCCCTGGATGGCTCTCTGTCTAGCTACACTTCGAGTAGCCGCAGTTTTGGCAGGTCATGCAGCCTTCGATCATGGCCATCTCAAAATGCCCGCAGGAGGGACAGGCCGGGCCGCGGAGGGTGGCGCCGACGACGGCGCGTTCGGCTTCGGGGTCGGTCTTGAGACCGAGGCCCGCGCCGTCGATGAAGCCGATGGACACCAAGTGCCGCTCGATCACGCCGCCGATGGCCGCGAGGATCGAGGGGATGTATTTGCCGCCCATCCAAGCCCCACCGCGCGGGTCGAACACGGCCTTCAGCTCTTCCACGACGAAAGACACGTCGCCCCCGCGCCGGAACACCGCCGAGATCATCCGCGTGAGCGCGACCGTCCAGGCGTAGTGCTCCATGTTCTTGGAATTGATGAAGATCTCGAAAGGGATGCGGCGGCCATTGAGCTCGATATCGTTCATCGTGATGTAAATCGCGTGCGGGCTCTCGGGCCATTGGAGCTTATAGGTATGACCCTCGAGGCTCTCGGGCCGGTCGAGAGGGTCGGAGAGATAGGTGACGTTTGTCGTGGGCTCTGCCGCAGGAATTTGAGTATTTGGACCAAGCTGATGGGGGGCGGGTGCGCTCTCGTCTTCGACCTGCGCCTCCGCGGCGGTCGGAGTGGGGGCGGGTTCGGCGACGCTGAGGACGGAGCCTGTGACGGCGTTGGGGCGGTAGGTCGTGCAGCCTTTGCAGCCTTCGTCCCAGGCTTGCATGTAGACGTCTTTGAAGGCCTCGAAGGGGATATCGGCGGGGCAGTTGATCGTCTTCGAGATCGAGCTGTCGATGTATTTCTGGGCGGCCGCCTGCATCCGGACATGTTCGGCGGGCGTCAGGGTTTGGGCATCGACGAAATGGTCGGGAAAGGGCGCGTCGCCGTGGAGGGCGCGCCATTTGGCGACGGCGTCGTCGACCACCTCCTCCTCGGTCTTGCTGCCGTCCTTTTGCAGGACCTTGCGGGTATAGGCATGGGCGAAGACGGGCTCGATGCCGGAGGAGACGTTGCCGGCAAAGAGCGAGATCGTGCCGGTGGGGGCGATGGAGGTCAGGAGTGCGTTGCGGATGCCGTGCTCGGAGATCTCGGCGCGCAGGTCCTCGGGGAGCCAAGTGACGGAGGGGCTCGCGAGGTACTTCTCGGCGTCGAAGAGGGGAAAGGCACCCTTCTCGCGCGCAAGGGCAGCGGAGGCGCGATAGGCGGCGACGGCGATGGCGCGGAGCCAACTCTCGGTCTGCGCGGCGGCGTCCTCGGAGCCGTAGCGCAGGCCGACCATCATAAGCGCGTCGGCGAGGCCGGTGACGCCAAGGCCGATGCGGCGCTTGGCCTGGGCTTCGGCGGCTTGTTCGGGCAGCGGGAAGCGGGAGACGTCGACCACGTTGTCCATCATGCGCACGGCGGTGGCGACGAGGGTGTCGAGCGCGTCCGGGTCGATCCCGGCGGCCTCCTCGAAGGGTGCCTTGACAAGGGCGGCGAGGTTGATCGAGCCGAGAAGGCACGCGCCGTAGGGCGGGAGAGGCTGCTCGCCGCAGGGATTGGTCGCGGCGATCTCTTCGGCATAGGCGAGGTTGTTGGCGGCGTTGATGCGGTCGATGAAGATCACGCCCGGCTCGGCATAATCGTAGGTCGAGCGCATGATCGCGTCCCAGAGGTCGCGGGCCTGCACCGTGCGGTAGGTCTTGCCGCCAAAGGTGAGGTCCCACGGCGCGTCGGCCTTTACCGCTGCCATGAAGGGATCGGTCACAAGGACGGAGACGTTGAACATGCGAAGGCGCGTGGGATCAGCCTTGGCGGCGATGAAATCTTCGATATCGGGGTGATCGCAACGCATTACAGCCATCATCGCGCCGCGGCGCGAGCCCGCGGACATGATCGTGCGGCACATCGCGTCCCAGACATCCATGAAGCTGAGGGGGCCAGAGGCGTCGGCCGCGACCCCCGCCACAGCAGCACCCTTCGGGCGGATCGTCGAGAAGTCGTAGCCGATACCGCCGCCCTGCTGCATCGTGAGCGCGGCTTCTTTCAGCGCGTCGAAGATCCCGGCCATCGAATCTGAGATCGTGCCCATGACGAAGCAATTAAAGAGCGTGACGGAGCGTCCGGTGCCCGCACCGGCGACGATGCGGCCCGCGGGGAGGTAGCGAAAGTCGTCGAGCGCGTCGCGGAAGGGGCCGACCCACCGGCCGGGGTCGTCTTCGCACTGCGCGAGCGCGTTGGCGATCCGGTCCCATGTCTCCTCAACGGTCGCGTCGATGGGCGTGCCATCGGCAGCTTTGAGGCGGTACTTCATGTCCCAGATGGTTTCGGAAATGGGGGCGGCGAAGCGGCTCATCGGGGCACTCCGGGATGGGGGATGCGGATGGATCGGCGCGACGGGCGCGCACGCGTTGGGCAGCGGGCAAACCGAGGTTGAAGCAGGCAGGTACGATAGCATGTCCCTTGAGAATCGCAATTGGTTGCCTCATCTTGTCGCTCAACAACAAGATGCAGGGGTGTGGGCGAGACTATGGCAGCGAGATATATCAACCTCTTGAAGCTTTGCGTGGGTGCGGAGCGGGTCGAGGATCTTTTGTCCTGGCAAGCCTCGCCGCGCGCCAAGGGGCCCGACGGTCGAGTGCGACACGTCACGCGGATGTGGCCGAAACGGGCCGAGGAGCTGCTCGATGGCGGCTCGATGTACTGGGTCTTTAAGGGCGTGATCCTGGCCCGGCAGCGGATCCTTGCGCTCGACGAGGTGCGCGGGGCGGACGGGATCTTGCGCTGCGGGATCGTGCTCGCTGAAGACATCCGACGGACCGAAGCGGTGCCGAAGCGACCGTTTCAGGGCTGGCGGTATCTGACGCCGGACGATGCGCCAAGGGATCTCTCCGAAGGGCGGGCGGCGGAGCCCGGGCTGCCACCGTTGCTGGAAGCGGCACTCGCCGAGATCGGCGTGCGCTAGGACCAGCAGCGCTGTCGGAGCGTGTAATGCTGTTGTCCGCTGACAAGGGAGGAGCATGCCATCCGAGGGATGGCGGTCCATAGACTTTGCCTTGCGCTTTCCATCGGCTGCGCAGGGCGCCCTCGGAAGCTCTGCGATCGCCGAGACCTTGAGGCGCAGCCTGTGGATATGCAGAGGGTGCAGTCTTTCTGTCTATATGCGATGCGTCGATGGGTCGGCAGAACAAGCGAGGTTGGTGCGCTTTGGCGTGCGCCGGACTAGCCGAACACCTGCGCGGCGACCCAGACGCACGCAATCAGGAACGGTTGGTGCAGAAGGTAAACGGCGAGGCTGTGGCGCCCGGCCCAGACAAGGGCAGCCGGGCCGAACGGACGCGCGGCGAGGCGCGCCCACAGCCCCTGAGCGTCTGCGATTTTTGCAACTGCAAGGCCACAGAGGAACGGCGCCGCCCAGGGCAAAACCGGCTCAAAGTCGACAGAGGCGCGCGGCGCAGTGGCGAGGCCTGTCCACCAGAGCGCAGGGTGGTTTAAGGCCTCCGAGCGGAGATAATCCGGGGCCGCGACCACAAGCGCGGCGAGCGCGAGGAGCGCCCAAACCGGAGCGCGGAGGAGGGCGAGCCCGATCAAGCTCGCCGCCGCGATCGAATGCAGGATGCCAAAGTAAATGAAGGCCTGCGGGAAAGCGACGTAGGTCGCCCCGCTCACCAAGGCGGCAGCACTCACGAGGATTGCAAAGCGGCGCAAATAGGCGCGCCAACGTATTCCGCTTCCGTGGGCGAGCCAGAGGCTGACGCCCGCGAGGAAGAGAAAACTTGCCGCCACCAACCGCGCGAATTCGGGCCAGAGGCCTCTACTCAGCGTGCCAGGCGCGATGAGGCCGAACATCTGCAAATCGAAAGCCAGGTGAAAGACGGCCATGGCAAGCAGGGCCACCCCGCGCGCGACGTCGAGCGCGTCGATGCGCGCAGGGGCGCCCGCGGCGCGTTCTGCCTGAACACCAGCAACCATCGCCCAAACCTCGCCCAGCGGAGGCTGGAGCACAATGGAGGCCTTGGGTCGGACGACGTGGTGTGGAACTGTCGAAAACGCCCCGATCCCCCTGATGATGCGCGAACAGGACGGGGGATCGGGGCGGACGTCCGGCCGCAGCCGGACTGCCACGCTATGGCAGAACCGAACATGTGAGAGGGGAACAGGAGACGACCCGCTCACCGGTTCGGTTCACACTGTCAAGGATAGCTGACAATCAAAGTGTCGCCTTTGACATGGGTCAACTCCGGTGCAGGCCGACACACCTTGCGGGTGGGGCTGTGATGTGCGGATTGCCCACCCTTGTGCGCTGAGGCGCCCGGTCTCTGGTTGTTGTTCGAGCCAAGCTGTGGGGCTGGGTGCGCGCTTGAGGCCAGGTTTTAGATGGGTGGATCGCCCGTGCCGCGTGTGTGCTGGGTTTGGCGCGTATAAGGCGATGGCCGCGCCGCCAAAGCCACAAGGCGTCCGTGCTGCGGACAGGAAAAGGGCCGCCCCGACGAGTCGGGCGGCCCTTTTGCATCGCTTTGGTACCGTTACTCGCTGTCGATGCCTCCACCGAGGCCATGCACATAGGTCGCGACGGCGCGGATCTCGGCCTCAGACAGACGCTCTGTCCACGGCGGCATGACGCCAAACCGCGAATACGTGATCGTCTCGGTCAGCCTCTCGACATCGCCGCCATAGAGCCAGATCGCGTCGGCAAGGTTTGGCGCCCCTTGGAAGACATCGCCCGTCCCATCCTCCATATGGCACGCCGAACACTGATCGAGATAGATCTGTTCGCCCGCGGCGGCGAGAGCAGCGTCATGCTCCTGACTGGACAAGAGCCGCACGTATTGGACGACCTGGGTGATCTCCTCCTCCGAGAGGATCTCATCGGCGCCGAAGGCGGGCATTTCCGACCAGCGCGCGTCTGGGTCGTCTTCGTTGCGAATGCCGTGCGAGATCGTAAGGTGGATTTCCTCGATCGTCCCGCCCCAGAGCCAATCGTCATCAAGAAGGTTCGGGTAGCCCGCCGCCTGCACGCCAGCCGCCCCCGCGCCGTGGCACTGGGCACACCAAGTCCGAAAGACCGCAGCACCTGCGTTTTTGGCGAACCCTTCGAGATTGGGGTCGGCGGAGATCTCCGTCAGCTCCGTCTCGACAAGCTGCTGGCGGATCGTGGCGTTGGCGGCCTCGAAACGTGCGATTTCTGCCGCGACGGCCACGCGGGTATCGCCCGCGGGCGCTGTCCCGAGAATGCCCTGCGTCGCCGAAGAGACGAGCGGCCAAGCTGGGTAGGCGATGGTATAGCCAATGCCCCAGACAATCGTGGCGTAGAACACCCAAAGCCACCACCGTGGCAGTGGATTGTTGTACTCCTCGATCCCGTCCCAGGTATGTCCGGTCGTCTCCGGAGGCTGATACGCTTTCTTGAACGGTTTCTTGCTCATGGGTGAGCCTCCTTGTGGCTCTCTTCCAGGTCCCCCTCGGGCGCTGCATCGTTCCGGAAGATCATGTTGGCGGTCTCGCGGTGCTGCTTGCCGCTGCCCGGCCGGAACGCCCAAAGGATCGCGCCGACGAAAAAGCAGAACATGAAGAGCAGCATCCAACTTCCCGCGAATTCCCGTACCGCTTCATAGGTCATGGGATGCCCCTCCTCAGCGGTTCGGATCGGGCTCGAAGGTCGAGAAGTCGACCATCGTGCCGAGCACTTGGAGATAGGCGACAAGCGCGTCCATCTCTGTCACTTCGGGCTGCCCGTCGAAGTTTCGGGTCTGCGCACCGGGATAGCGTTCGAGCAGCGCGTCCGTGGCATCCCAATCGTTTTCGGGATTGGCCTGGGCGGCAAAGTCGGCCCGTGCCATTTCGAGCATCTCGTCGGTGTAGGGTACGCCGACAAAACGGTGCGTTTGCAACAGATCGCCGATGTAGCGGCCGTCGAGTTCGCGGTTCATCAGGAAGCCGTATTTCGGCATGACCGATTCCGGCACCAGGGCCTGCGGGTCGATCAGGTGATCGACATGCCACTGGTCTGAGTAACGCCCACCGACCCGCGCCAGATCGGGCCCGGTCCGTTTCGAACCCCATTGGAAGGGATGGTCATACATCGACTCCGCGGCGAGGCTGTAATGGCCGTAGCGCTCGACCTCGTCGCGCATCGGGCGGATCATCTGGGAGTGGCACACGTAGCAGCCCTCACGGATGTAGACATCGCGCCCCGCAAGCTCGAGCGGCGAATAGGGGCGGACCCCCTCGACCTCTTCGATCGTGTTCTCGATATAAAAGAGCGGCGCGATCTCCACGATGCCGCCCACCGTGACCACCGAGAAGGACAGCACGAGAAGGAGCGTGGCGTTGGTCTCGATGATCTTGTGCTTTTCGATGATCTTGTTGGTCTTGGGCGCGGCAGCACCCTGGGCGGCCGAGGCGTTTTGAAGTGTCGGGTTTTCCATCTCTTAGCCCTCCCTACTCGGCCGGCGTCGCGGCGGCGCCGGCAGCCGAGACGACCGGCTGTTTGCGCTCACCTTTGGTGACGGTGAGGTAGAGGTTGACGCACATGATGATCGAACCGGCGAGGTAGAGCACACCGCCCAGCCCGCGCACGATATACATCGGGAACTTGGCCTCGACGGTGTCGGCGAATGAATTCACCAGAAAGCCGTTCGCATCGACCTCGCGCCACATCAGCCCTTCCATGATGCCAGTGACCCACATCGCCGCCGCGTAGAGCACGATGCCGATGGTCGCGAGCCAGAAGTGCCAGTTGACCATCGGCAGCGAGTAGAGCCCTGCCCGGTTCCAGAGCTTCGGCACCAGAAAGTAGAGCGCGCCGAAGGTGATCATGCCGTTCCAGCCCAGCGCGCCGGAATGCACGTGGCCGATCGTCCAGTCGGTGTAATGGCTGAGCGAGTTGACCGCCTTGATCGACATCATCGGGCCTTCGAAGGTCGACATGCCGTAAAAGCCGAGCGAGATCACCATCATTCGGATGACGGGATCGGTGCGCAGCTTGTCCCACGCGCCCGAGAGCGTCATCAGGCCGTTGATCATGCCGCCCCAGGAGGGCATCCAGAGGATGATCGAGAACACCATGCCGAGGGTCGAGGCCCAGTCGGGCAGCGCGGTGTAGTGCAAGTGGTGCGGACCGGCCCAGATGTAGAGGAAGATCAGCGCCCAAAAGTGAATGATCGAAAGCTTGTAGCTGAAGACCGGGCGCTCGGCCTGCTTCGGCACGAAGTAATACATCATGCCGAGGAAACCGGCCGTCAGGAAGAAGCCGACCGCGTTGTGGCCATACCACCACTGGACCATCGCATCCTGCACGCCCGAAAAGACCTGTACGGACTTTGATCCGAAAAGCGACACTGGGACCGATAGGTTGTTCATGATGTGGAGCATCGCGACGGTCACGATGAACGACAGCAGGAACCAGTTGGCGACGTAGATGTGCTTTTCTTTGCGCTTCAGGATCGTGCCCAGGAACACGGCAAGATAGGCGACCCAGACGACCGTCAGCCAGAGGTCCACATACCATTCGGGCTCGGCGTATTCCTTCGACTGGGTGCCGCCGAGGACATAGCCGGTGGCCGCAAGCACGATGAAGAGGTTGTAGCCCCAGAAGACGAACCAGGCGAGATTGCCGCCCCAGAGCCGCGCCGCCGAGGTCCGTTGGACAATGTAGAACGAGGTGCAGATCAGCGCATTGCCGCCAAAGGCAAAAATCACAGCCGACGTGTGCAGCGGACGCAAACGGCCGAAATTCATATAGCCCTGCGCCCAGTCGAAGTTCAGCACCGGAAAGGCGAGCTGAAAAGCGATATAGACCCCGGCTAGGAACCCGACGACGCCCCAAAGCGCGGTCGCGATGACGCCCGCGCGTATAACGTCATCCATGTATTCTCCGCTGAGGTCGATGACCGGCTTGTCCTCATCCAGGCCGCGGAGATACCAGACAAAAAGCCCGGCCGCGACGCCCATGACGATGAGGGCGTGCACGAGATAGGCGACGTCCCGCGCGTAATTTGCCGCGATGGCTGCGCAGATCGCCACCACGCCCAACAGGGCGACCTTGGCATAATCCCACATTTGAGTGTCCCACTTGCTGTTCTTTGCGACCCGCCAGAGAGACCTCTCCCGCCGAGCCACTTGGCTACCTACTTTCTATGGGCGCTCGAAGGGGGAACGGACCTTGATCTGTGTCAACGAATTCGGGGGCTTGAGTTGCTGTGCATCAAGGCAGATTGCCGCGCCTTACCTTAAGGTCGCCTTCGAACGTACGATGACGGAGGGCCGGCCAAATGGCATACAAATCAATACTGACCGTGGTCATGGGTGGCAGCGTCGAAGGCGCCGCCCTGCCCGGTGCCATTGCCATGGCCAAACAGCACGACGCGCATTTGGAGGTGCTCGCACTCGGCGTCGATCACTCCACCCCCGGCTACTACTATGCCGGGGCGAATGCCATGATCGAGCAACAGGCGGTCGATCGCGCGCGTGACGAGGCAGCTCAGAGCGAGGCCGCAGTCTGCGCTGCAATGGAGGGGCTGCCTGTTCGGTGGTCGGTCGTCACCGGCGTCGCGCAGATTGGAACGATCCAGCACATCGTCGGCGGGCATGCCCGGTTTTCGGATCTGGTCGTGTTACCAAAGCCCTATGGCGACGGGCGGTCCAGCGCTGACGAGGCGGTTTTGGAAGCTGCGCTCTTTTCCGGACACGTGCCGGTGCTTGTCCTACCCGACGGGCAAGAGCTCGACGCGCCGCGCCGGATCGTCATCGCCTGGAACCAGAGCCCCGAGGCGATGGGCGCGATCCGAGCCGCCTTGCCGCTCCTTGTGGAGGCAGATCTCAGCAACATCGTCATCATCGACCCGCCGCGGCACTCGGCCGATAGATCGGATCCGGGCGGTTATCTCAGTCAGATGCTCTCGCGCCATGGCGCAAAGCCCGAGGTCGCCGTCATCGCTGGAACGATGCCAAAAGTGGCCGATGTGCTCGCCCGCCACTGCATGGACAAGGATGCAGATCTCTTGGTCATGGGAGCCTACGGCCATTCGCGATTTCGCGAAGCACTCCTCGGCGGGGCGACGCGGGACGTGCTGGAAGGCGCGCCCTTGCCCGTCCTGATGCATCATTAGGGACCTGGTCTGGTCGGCTTGGTCTCACCAAGGTCGCATGCGGGGATATCCGCGTGAGGCCCATCTCGTCGGCCGCTGATAGGTCAGCCGCGCTTGCCGCGAAGGACCAGCGCCGAGCCTGCGAGGGTCGCGAGCATGAGCGGGAAACCCGCAGGGAGCGGTACCGCAGGCAAGTCCGGCGCGGCGCCGGTGACGAAATTGTCGAAGGCGAGACCGATGCCCGTCGTCTTTGTTCCGACAAAGCTGAACTCCAGCGCTGCAACAGCCTCAACGCCCCCGGCGACGTTGCCGTTGTCGAAGGCAAAGGTCCAAACATCGCCGTCGAGCGACGAGGCTCCGGTTGTCGTGCCGATCGGGCTCTGGATGCTGCCGATCTGCGCGCCAAGCGTGTCGAAAGCTTCGACCAGCCACGCCTCGCTCCCTTGCGCGTTGTTGCCGTCGATGTCCCAGATCTCGCCAGAGATCGTTCCGACCGGAACAAAGCCATAATCGATCCGAAAGACGGCCTCGTTGGCGAAATCCCGGTCTTCGATCGCGCCGCCAGTGCGCAGAAAAAAGTCGCCGATCTGGTTCTCGAGGCCAGGATCTACGTCGTCACGCACACCATTTGCATCTCGCAAAAATCCCTGCGCGTCTGGGTCGCTCTCGCCAACGGCCTCCACGACGAGGGTCAAATCCGGTTCGTCGGGGTTGATGGTCGAGAAGGTGATCGCAAGGTCGGCGAAGCTGAAATTGCTCAAGGCTTCATTGTCGGTGAAGCCGGTCTCAAAATCGATCGTGACAGCAAGCGCTGGGGCGGGCCATGCCAGCGCGCACCCGATCAGCCACCCGAATGTCTGACGTCTTGCCATCGATACTCACTCCGCTCGTCGGGATCTCGGATGCAGACAGCCCGCCGGGCTGTCAACGCGAGCCCCCACAGCGACGCGCAATTTCGGTTCCATTGGCTGCCGCATTTCCGCAAGCCCAATGAAAAAACGTCGATGACGCCTAAACTGTCCCCTTAGGGCAACAAACCGTCTGCGCCCGCGCTTGAAATCGGGCGGCAATTGTCCCTGTCCCACATCACAATCACGGCATTGAGCAGCGTTAGGTGCGCTTTCTCGATCAATGCCACGCTTTTGCCCAGCAGCGACCCAAGTAAGAACATGGCAAGCGCGGTATGGTATAGCGCGGAGAGCGGTCTACTCCCCCCCTGACACCACGGGATCGCTCCCGCGACCGGCACCATGCGAGGGCTGAGTGATGCTGGGACCGCGCTTTGGATCGGTCTGCACGCGTCGTCGCGAGAGGCGATAGAGGCAGCGGCAGGCATCCCGAGCGGCTCGCGGGTCTCTGCGTTGCACGCCGGCACGCCCGCCGCACAGGTCGAAGGCTGGCGCAAGGTGGGCACGCTTTGCGCCAGCATTTCACCTCATATCGAGGCTTTCCCGCGCGGCTGATCACCTCCGCAACAGCATGACATCACGCCGCCTCCGCGGCAGCGCCCCCGCCATAGCGGCCATAAAAGGTTGCTCCTTTGCCTGCCATCTCACGCAAGAGGTTAGGGCAGGCAAAGCGCGCGCCAAACGTGGCCGCCAGCGCATCACACCGGTCCGCCGCATAGGGCGCGCCCAGCATGTCAAGCCAGGAGAACGGCCCGCCAGACCAAGGCGCAAAGCCCCAGCCAAGGATCGCGCCGACATCGCCCTCGCGGATATCGGTGAGCACGCCGTCTTCGAACGCGCGCACCGCTTCCAAGACCTGCGCGAAGAGGAGCCGGTGCTGCACCTCGACAAGGCTTGGCTGCTCAGGTGAGGGCGGGAACTGCGCCGCGAGCCCGTCCCAGAGGCCCTGCCGATTGCCCTTCTCGTCATAAGCATAAAAACCCGCATTCGCCTTCCGGCCCAGACGCCCCTCCTCGGCCATCCAGAAAAGCACCGGGTCGCTCGCGTCGTCGTAGGCCTCACCCAGAGCCGCCTTCGTCGCCTTGGCGATCTTCACGCCGAGGTCGATGGAGGTTTCGTCGGTCAACTGGAGCGGCCCGAGGGGCATGCCGACGAGCTTGGCGGCATTCTCCACCAGAGCGGGCGCCACCCCCTCCTTCACCATGCGAATGCCTTCGTTGATGTAGGGGATGATACAGCGGTTGGCGTAGAAGAAGCGGGCGTCGTTGACGACGATGGGCGTTTTGCGGATCTGGCGCACGAAATCGAGGGATTTGGCGACGGCGCGGTCCCCGGTCTCCTCCCCTTTGATGATCTCCACAAGGAGCATCTTCTCCACGGGCGAGAAGAAGTGGATCCCGATGAAGTGTTCGGGCCGGGCGGAGGCTTTGGCGAGTTCGGTGATCGGAAGGGTCGAGGTGTTGGTGGCAAAGATGCAGTCGGGGCCGACGACGGCTTCGACCGTCTTGGTGATCTCGGCCTTCACGCCGATATCCTCAAAGACCGCCTCGACGATCAAGTCGCAGCCCTTGAGGTCCGCCACGTCATCGGTCGCCGTTATCCGGTCGAGCATGGCGTGCGCCTTCTCCGGGGTCGACTTGCCGCGCTTCACACCTTTTTCGGCGTAGCTGGCGGTGTAGGCCTTGCCCTTCTCCGCCGCCTCCTTCGACTGGTCGAGGAGCACCACCTCGATCCCCGCCTGGGCCGAGACGAGCGCGATCCCCGCCCCCATCATGCCCGCGCCGAGGACGCCGACTTTCGTGACCTTCTGATCGGGCACGTCGGGGCGGTTCGCGCCTTTTTCCAGTGCCTCCTTGTTGATGAAGATCGAGCGGATCATCGCCTCGGACGACGGGTTCATGAGGATTGAGGTGAACCAGCGCGCTTCGATCTTCAGCGCGATGTCAAAGGGGACGAGCGCCCCCTCGTAGACCGCCGAGAGGAGCGCCTTGGCGGCGGGATAGACGCCCTTTGTCTTACCGTTCACCATAGCCGACGCCCCGACGAAGTTCATGAATCCCGCCGGATGATAGGGCGCGCCTCCCGGCATCTTGTAGCCCTTCGCATCCCACGGCTTGACGAGATCGGCGTCCTTGGCGCCCAGCACCCAGGCCTTGGCGGCGGCGAGCGGATCCTCGACCACTTCGTCAATGAGCCCGGCCGCCTTCGCCTTTTTGGGGTCGTTGAGCTTGCCCTCAAGCAGGATCGGGGCGGCGGCAATGGCGCCGAGCTTGCGCACGACCCGGGTCGTGCCGCCCATGCCGGGGAAGATACCGACCATGATTTCAGGCAGGCCGATCTTGGCCTTAGGATTGTCGGCGGCGAAGATGCGGTGCGTGGCAAGCGGGATTTCGAGCCCGATGCCGAGCGCCGTGCCCGGCAGCGCGGTCGCAATTGGCTTGCCGCCCTTTAGCGTCTTGGGGTCCATCCCCGCCCGCTCGATCTTGCGCAGGATACCGTGGCAGCGCATGAGCCCGTCAAAGAGCCCCTTGGCCGGCTCATCTCCCGCCGCCTCCTTCATCTTGGCGATGACATTAAGGTCCATCCCGCCGGCAAAGCTGTCGGGCTTGCCAGAGGTGATGACGACGCCCTTTACCGCTTCATCGCCCAGCGCCTCGTCAATAAGCGCATCAAGCGCGTCCCAACCTTCGAGGCTAAGGACATTCATCGATTTCTCTTTGACGTCCCAAGTAATAATCGCGACGCCGTCGGCGCCCTTGTCCATCGTGAAATCGGCCATGTGGTCGTCCTCCCTCACACGCGTTCCAGAACGGTCGCGGCGCCCATGCCCGAAGCGACGCAGAGCGTCGCGAGCCCCGTCTCCTTGTCGGCGCGCTCCATCTCGTCGAGCAGCGTGCCGAGGATCATCGCGCCCGTCGCGCCGAGCGGGTGGCCCATGGCGATGGCGCCGCCATTGACGTTGAGCTTGGCGTGGTCGACGTCGAAGGCCTGCATGAAGCGCAGGACGACCGAGGAGAACGCTTCGTTCACTTCGAAAAGGTCAATATCGCCGATCTCCATGCCGGTCTCGGCAAGGATCTTCTCGGTCACCGGGACGGGGCCGGTGAGCATGATCGTCGGATCCGTGCCGATCTTGGCACTTGCCTTGATCCGCGCGCGTGCGGCCAGGCCGTTCGCCTCGCCAAACTCTTTGTCACCGATGAGCAGCGCCGCGGCCCCGTCGACGATTCCCGAGGAATTGCCCGCATGATGGATGTGGTGGATCTTCTCGAGGTGCGGATACTTCATGAGGGCGACGGCATCGAAGCCGGGCATGACCTCGCCCATCGCCTGAAACGCCGGATTGAGCGCGCCAAGGGTCTGCATGTCTGTGCCGGGGCGCATGTATTCGTCGTGGTCCAGGATCGGCAAGCCGTTCTGATCGGTCACGGTGACGATGCTCTTGTCGAAGCGATGCTCCTCCCAAGCCGTCTTGGCTCGCTTTTGGGAGGCGACAGCAAATGCATCGGCGTCATCGCGGCTAAAGCCGTACTCCGTGGCGATAATGTCGGCCGAGATACCTTGTGGGACAAAGTAGGTCTCCATCGCGATCGAGGGGTCGACCGCGATGGCGGCGCCGTCCGAGCCCATAGGCACCCGGCCCATCATCTCGACCCCGCCCGCAATGTAGCCATGCCCGCCGCCGCCGCGGACCTGGTTGGCGGCCAGATTAACCGCCTCAAGCCCGCTGGCACAAAAGCGGTTGATCGAAAGGCCGGGGATCGCTTCGTCGAGATCGGAGGCCAGAACGGCCGTCCGCGCGAGGCATCCGCCCTGCTCGCCCACTTGCGTGACATTGCCCCAGATGACGTCCTCGACGGCGTGGCCCTCGAGCCCGTTGCGCGCCTTGAGCGCGTTCAGCATCTGGGCAGAGAGGCGCGCCGCTGTCACCTCGTGGAGGGCGCCGTCCTTGCGTCCTTTGCCGCGCGGGCTTCGCACGGCATCGTAGATGTAAGCGTCGGTCATCAGTCGTCCTTTCGATCTTGCGGGCTCACGCGCGATCGGCGAGAGAGCCGGGCATGAGGTCGTAGGGGCGTTTCCAGGCTGGCAGGTTCGACAGACGGGTCAGCCAGGCGTCGATCTGTGGCCACTTGGCCCTGTCAAAGCCAAAGGGCTCGGGGTAGTAGAGGTATCCGCAGCAGGAAAAGTCGGCGTTGGTCGGGCCATTGCCCACGATCCAATCCCGGTTTGCGAGATGCGCATCAAGGACGGCGTAAGCAGCCCGCAGGCGGCCGTGCAGCCAGGAGATCACCTCCGCCGGGCGCTTTTCTGGCGAGACGAAGTTCATGAGAAACCGGGTGACGCCCGCCTGGCTCGACAGCTTGTGGTTGTCCCACAGCACCCAGCGCAGGACCTCGCGCCGCTCCTCGGCGCTCGCCCCCCCGTGCTTGCCGGTGAGACCGCTCACGTAGTCTTGGATCACCCCGGATTGCGTGAGCACTGTCGTACCGTCGACAAGGACAGGGCACTCGCCCATCGGGTTGAGCGCGCGGAACTCCGCGCTGCGGCCACCGCCATTGAAAAAGTCGACATAGATCGGGCGCCAAGGGAGCCCTGAAACTTCGAGCGCCAGCGCGACCTTATAGGCGTTCCCGCTTTCTCCGAAACAGTGAAGGTCAATCAAAGCGACGCTCCTTTTGGATAGGCTCCGCAGCGGGGGTTTCGCACCCCCGCACCCCCGCGCGATATTTTCAGCAAGAAGAAGGGGGGCGGTAACGCATCATTAAGGTTAATGCGGCCAGTTCGAAACCACGGTACAGGCGGCGACGCCGATGACCGTGCAAGGAGAAGACGCCTCGGCCGATATGGGAACCCGCCCACATCGCGGCCCGTCCGGTCGGGGCGCACTGCCTTGCTTCTTCTTGCTGGCAAATATCGCCGCCGGAGGCTCCGACAGCGCCCAAGTGCGGCGACGCCGGGCGGATGGAGCGCGCGTTCACCTCTGGCCTCAGAAGCTTGCCGCTTCGAGCGTCATAACCGGCGCCGCGCCGCTTTCGATCCGCGCAAGATGCAGCTTGGTGGCCGGCAATTGCCGCGCCATGTAATAGCGCCCGGTTTCGATCTTGGCGCGCAGGAAGGCCGGATCGCCTTCGCCTGCGGCCAGCTTGTGGCCCGCCGCATTGGCCATGCGCGCCCACATGAGCCCGAGGCAAACATGGCCGAACAGGTGCATAAAATCATAGGACCCCGAGAGCGCGTTGTTGGGGTTCTTCATACCGTTCTGCATGAAGTACATGCCCGCGGCCTGCAGGTCCTTTGATGCGGATTTGAGCGGGTCGAGAAAGCCGTCTGCGAGCACCTCGCTCTCGGCATTCTCCTTTAGGAAGGCCTTGACCAAGTCGAAGAACGCCATGATGGCCCGCCCGCCGTTCTGGGCGAGCTTGCGGCCCACAAGATCGAGCGATTGGATACCATTGGTGCCCTCATAGATCATCGTGATCCGGGCATCGCGAACGAATTGCTCAAGCCCCCATTCCTTGGTGAACCCCGAGCCGCCGAGGGTCTGCTGGGCGAGCACGGTTGTCTCGAAGCCCTTGTCAGAGAGAAAGCCCTTGATCACGGGGGTAAGCAGCGAAATCAACTCCTCTGCTTCGCTGTTCTCGCCGCGATGGGCACGGTCTATGAGCTCGGCGCCCCAGAGGGCGAAGGCGCGGGCCCCCTCGACGAAGCTCTTTTGCTGCATCAGGTTCCGCCGGACATCGGGATGAACGATGATCGGATCGGCCGGACCGTTGGGGTTTTGCGCCCCAGTGAGATCGCGGCCCTGCAGCCGATCTTGGGCGAAGGCGAGCGCATTTTGATAGGCGACAGCACCCTGCGCATAGCCTTGGAGCCCAACGCCGATGCGCGCTTCGTTCATCATGGTGAACATGGCGCGCATGCCCTTGTGCATCTCACCGATGAGATATCCGGTCGCCCCGTCGTAATTCATCACGCAGGTGGCGTTGCCGTGGATGCCCATCTTCTCTTCGAGCCCACCGCAGGAGAGGCCGTTGCGGGCACCGAGCGTCCCGTCGTCATTCACGAGAAACTTCGGAACGATGAAGAGCGAAATGCCCTTCACGCCGTCCGGTCCGCCGGGGATCTTTGCCAGCACGAGGTGGACGATGTTGTCGACCATGTCGTGCTCACCCGCGGAAATCCAGATCTTCTGTCCGGTGATCTTGAACGAGCCGTCGTCCTGGGGCTCGGCCTTGGTGCGAATGAGGCCAAGGTCGGTGCCACAATGGGGCTCGGTGAGGTTCATCGTGCCGCCCCAACGGCCCGAGATCATGTTTGGCAGATAGGTCTGCTTTTGGGCCTCTGAGCCGTGGGCGGCGATGGCGGAATAGGCGCCGTGGGTGAGCCCCCAGAACATGTTGAGCGCCATATTGGCAGACACAAACATTTCGCCGACGGCCGTTGCCAAGAGATAGGGCATCCCCTGCCCACCAAATTCGGGATCCGCGTCGAGCCCGATCCAGCCGCCCTCCGCGATCTGGTCGTAGGCTTGTTTGAAGCCATCAGGCGTGCGCACGACGCCGTTGTCCAACCGGCAGCCCTGTTCATCCCCGATCCGATTGAGGGGGGCGAGCACCTCCTCGGAGATCTTGGCGGCTTCCCCCAACACAGCGGACGTGAAATCCGGCTCGAGCTCGGCATAGCCTGGGATATCCTGGTGCTCGATCTCGAAAACATCATGCAGCACGAACTGTATGTCTTTCACGGGTGCGGTATAGTGGGGCATCCGGTGCGTCTCCTAAGGGTCTTTGGCGGGCATTAGGGGGGATTGCAGCGTGCGGGCTTGTCGGGTCGTCTCTGGCGGGCGTTAGCCATTGGCCGCTTGTGGTGTCGCAACGTTGAGTTCGCCCAGGCGGTTTTCGACCCAGCCGAGCTGATCCTTGAGGTCGGCGATGGCTGCGTCGAGGTCTGCGCGTTGGTGTTCGAGTTGCGTCAGATGAGCGACGGCCACTTCACGTGTTTTGGTGAGCTGTGTCACCTGCTGGTCGCCCACATAGTAAAGATCGAGTAATTGCCGGATCTCCTCGAGCGAAAACCCAAAACGCTTGCCCCGCAGGATCAGTGTCAGGCGGGCCCGATCGCGGCGCGTAAAGAGGCGTTTGGTACCCTGTCGTAGCGGGGCCAAAAGCTCTTTTTGTTCATAGAACCTCAGGGTGCGGGGTGTGACGTCGAAGGCATCGCACATCTCCCTGATTGTCATGTAATTCTCCGTCATCCTTGTCATCTCCGTGTTACCTAACGGACGGCAGATGACTGCTCGGGTGCGACCCTACAAGATTGGCTGACGTGAAGGTAAATGAAACGCTGCGTCACGGGAATGGGACGCTTTGATCATTGCGTGGCGGCGGAGATGAGCGAAATTCTATAACATACCCTAGCGTCAGGGTCGGGTCAGTTTCGAGGCGTTTGCAAACGTCTTGTGCGAACGGGGTGTCGCGGTCTTAATCAAGGTTGCTGGCCGTTTCGGCGCGAACCTTTCGCAGGTCCTCGATGGCGGCCTCGATCTCGTCCTTTTGCCGCGCAAGGTCAGCGAGCTGACGATCGGCGAGATCAACGAAGGTCTGCATTTGGGCTTGAGTGCCTGCTTGTTCGTACAGCTCCAGCCACTGGCGGATCTCTTCGAGCGAGAACCCCCAACGCCGCCCGCGCAGGATCAGCGTCATGCGGGCGACCTCTCGCGGGCCGTAATAACGGGTGCGCCCATCCCGCTCCGGAGCAAGAAGCTCGATATACTCGTAGTAGCGCAGCGTGCGCGGAGTGGCGTCGAACCGTGCGCACATCTCTTTGAAGGTGAGGCGCTCCTCGGACATCTTCGGCCCTCCTTACGTCAGTCTAAATCCGATGCAGAGGGCGGGCAACGGTATTGGAGGTTGCCCAGAAAACGCGCGATCACCCGCGCGGCTCAGGCGTCTCGTGGCACGCGCATGCTTCTGGCGCACTCGTGGCAGGCTCTTGCAGCGGCGGTGCAGAGGGCGGATAAGCCGGGGATAGCGCGCCTGGAGATCCGCATGGGCAAAGATAGCACCGGAAGCTCGTCCCCCGACAAAGCCCGGATCGCCCGGCAATTCATCGAAGCGATCCCGTTTTCCAAAGCAGTCCATATCGAGCTCGAAGAAATCGGCGATGGCTGGGCCCGGATCGCGATGCCCTATTCGGAGCACCTTGTGGGCGAGCCGACGACTGGCGTCATCCATGGCGGCGCCGTCTCGGCGCTCATGGACACTTGCGGCGGGGCGGCCGTGATGGCCCATCCCGAAGGCGCGGCGGCGACGGCGACGATTGGGCTCCGGATCGACTATATGCGGTCGGCCCGACCCGGCCAGCGGATCACGGCGGAGGCGACGTGTTATCATGTGACCCGTTCGGTCGCGTTCGTCCGGGCCGTCGCGCGGGATGAAGAGGCCGGGACGCCCGTGGCCACTGCGACCGGCACGTTCACCTTTCAGCGTGCCGCGCCGCGGGCAACGCCATGAGCCAACATCGCACGCCCGAACCCGTTCAGGTCGTCAAGCAGCGGCGAGACCAAGCTCTGCAACGGCTGATCGCGGGAGTGCCCTATATCCGGTTTCTGGGTATCGCGTTTGACCGGCGCGGTGACGAACTGACCGGCATTTTGCGATATGACGAGCACCTTATCGGCAATCCGACGCTGCCCGCACTTCATGGCGGTGTCACCGCGTCGTTCCTCGAAGTGACGGCCCTCATCGAGTTGAGCTGGACCTGGCTGTGGGATGCGGTCGAAGAGGGGGCGCTCAGCGTCGAGCACGCGGACATGCCGCGCTTGCCCAAGACCATCGCCTTTACCGTCGATTACTTGCGCTCGGGCTTGCCACGCGATGCGTATGCGCGGGCGCGGGTCAACCGCCAAGGGCGGCGCTACGCTTCGGTTCATGTCGAGGCCTGGCAGGATCACCGCGACAAACTCTTTGCTGCCGCGACCGGCCACTTTTTGATGCCGCCGCGCCCCTGATGCGTCGGCGCATTCGCCTAAACCTGCTGTGAACAGGCAGAAGGGGGACGCGCCGCCCGGCGCCCGCGCGGACGTGCCGCCGATCACACATCGGCGCGTTTTATCGATTGCGGTGCCGGTCGTTCTTGCAAACGCCAGCGCGCCGCTTCTCGGAATTGTCGATACCGGTGTCGTCGGGCAGATGGGCGAAGCGGCCCCAATCGGAGCCGTGGGCATCGGAGCCATCATCCTTGCGACGATCTTCTCGCTCTTCGGCTTTTTGCGGATGGGCACGACGGGGCTGACGGGCCAGGCGCTCGGCCGCGGTGACGGGGCGGAGGTATCGGCGATCCTCACGCGGGTCCTGTTGATTGCCGGGGCCGGCGGGCTCCTCGTCATCGTCCTCCAAGCGCCGATCTTTGCCCTGTCGCTTGCCTTGGCGCCGGCCAGCGAGGAGGTCGAGGGGCTGGCACAAACCTATCTCGCGATCCGGATCTGGGCGGCGCCCTTTGCCATCGCCGCCTTTGGCATGACGGGGTGGCTTATCGCGCAAGAGCGCACGATGGCCGTCCTCGCGCTCCAGCTTGCCATGAACGGGATCAACATCCTGCTCGATCTCGTCTTTGTCTTGGGGCTGGGCTGGGGCGTCGAAGGCGTCGCAATCGCCACCCTGATTGCCGAGGTGACCGGCGCAGCACTCGGGCTCTGGTTTTGCCGCGCGGCCTTCGCCGGATCAGCCTGGCGGGACTGGCCGCGCGTGTTTGACCATATGGCGCTCCTAACGATGGCGTCGGTCAACCGCGACATCCTCATCCGCTCGCTCCTTCTACAGGCGATCTTCCTGTCGTTTCTATTTCTGGCCTCGGATTTCGGCGATGTGGCGCTCGCGGCCAACCAGGTGCTGATCCAGTTTCTCAGTCTCTCGGCGCATATCCTCGACGGCTTTGCCTTCGCCGCCGAGGCGTTGGTGGCGCGGGCCTTTGGCGCGGGTCATGTTGCTGTCTTGCGGCGCGCGGCTCTGTTTGCGAGCTTTTGGTCGCTGGGGCTGATGGCGGCGCTGTCGCTGGCCTTTGCGCTGCTCGGACCCTGGCTCATCGACCTGATGACCACTGCCGAGGCGGTGCGCGCGGCCGCGCGGAGCTATCTGCTTTGGGCCGTGGCAGCACCCTTGGCCGGTGTGGCGGCTTATATGCTGGACGGGATCTTTATCGGGGCGACGCGGGCGCGGGATATGCGCAACATGATGGCGCTCTCGGCCGCGATCTATGCGCTGGCGGTTGTCGCGCTGACACCGGTCCTCGGCAATCATGGGCTCTGGGCGGCGATGACGATTGCGTTCCTTGCACGGGGCGTGACGCTGGGCTTTCGCTATCCGGCGCTCGAACGGGCCGCTTCATTGGGCGCCCGCGCTCGCGGAAGCTAAGGACGGTGCCCGGCGCCGACCGCCTCCGAGACATGGCTGTATCCACGCGCGACCAACAGGGCATCGAGCCCGCGCACGATCCGCGCGCCAAGGCCGATGCCCTCATAGGCGAGCGCAGTGTAGAGCTGGACGGCGCTGGCCCCGGCTTCGATCTTGGTCAGCGCATCTTCTGCGCTGCCAATCCCGCCGACGCCGATGAGCGGCAACGCCCCGCCCGTCTCAGCGTAGAGCCGATAAAGGACCTCGGTCGAGCGCTGAAAGAGCGGTACGCCTGAGAGCCCCCCCTTTTGCCGTCGCCAGGGGCTGCGCAATCCATCGCGGGCCAAGGTTGTATTCGTGGCGACAAGGCCCTGGAGACCCGTCTCAAGCGCGGTTGCAGCGATCGCGGCCAGCTCAGCGTCGCTCAGATCCGGCGCGATCTTGAGGAAAACGGGGATCGGTGAGGCAAGCGCGGCGCGCGCCTCCATCACGCCGGCGAGGAGGGCGCGGAGGGCGGCGGCGCCCTGCAGATCGCGCAAGCGCTCGGTATTGGGCGAGGAGACGTTGACGGTGGCAAAGTCGATCATCGGCCCGAGCCGCGTGAGCACGGTCGCGAAATCAGCAGCACGGTCGGGGCTGTCCTTGTTGGCGCCGAGGTTGAGCCCGACGAGCGCGCCCCGCGGACGGCGCGCCAAGCGCGGGGCGGCGTTCTCCATCCCCGCATTGTTGAAGCTGAAGCGGTTGATCGCTGCGCGGTCGAGCGGGAGGCGGAAGAGACGCGGGCGCGGATTGCCTTCCTGCGGGCGCGGCGTAATGGCACCGGCCTCGACAAAGCCAAAGCCCGCCCGGGCGAGGGGCTTTAGCGCGATCGCGTTCTTGTCGAATCCGGCGGCGAGGCCCACTGGGTTGGGCAGGGTGAGCCCGGCGAGCTGGGTGGCGAGGCGCTCGGATGTCGGCGGCGCGCCGGGTAAAGGCAAAAGCCCGGCATTCAGAGCGCGCAAGGCGAGGGCATGGGCCGTCTCAGGATCGACCATGCGGAGCGCGGTCAGCGCCGCTTTCTCTAGGACGCTCATGCCAGGGCGCGGGCGCGGGATCGCAGTGGCAGGTTGGGGGCGCTGCCCCCCGCCTTCGGCGTCCCCCGGGATATTTTCAGCCCAAAGAAGGGTTGGGGGAGGCGCATTGTCTGGATTGTGGCGCGCATCGGCGGGCGGCCTCAGACCACGCCTTCGGGGAAGATATGGCCGGTGGCGCCCAAAGGCAGCGACTTGTCCCAGACCACATCGTCAAGCGTCATTGCGCGGTAGAGATGGGGGAAGAGCGCGCCGCCGCGCGAGGCCTCCCATTTGAGCTCGGGGCCGAGGCGGTCGGTCGCAAGTGCCACAAGTACGAGATCGCTTTCTCCGGCAAAGTGCTTCGCGGCTGTGTCGGTCACCTGCTCGGGGGTCGAGAGATGGATGTAGCCGTCCTCGAGGTCGATCGGAGCCCCAAGGCTGCGCCCGGCCTTGCGCAACGCGTCCCACTCGGCGCGGCGGAAGATCTTGAAGACAAGCATATGAGCGACTTGCACCGCAGGCGCGCAGCCGTCAAGCCGGGCCGCCTTGCCCGAACCAGGCTCTGCGAACGCAACTTGGTGACAGGGCGCGGCGGGCGCGAGAGATGTTTGACCTTCACGAGCGGAGATCGCAGGCTGAGGCGATAATCACCAGGGAGACACCCAATGTTCGTCCGACTAATGACCACGAGCGCGGCGCTGGCGCTCTCGGCCGGCGTCGCTTCGGCAGAGTACACGCTGCACATCCTCCACGTGAACGATCTGCACAGCCGGATCGAGCCGATCAACCGCTTCGACAGCACGTGCTCGGCCGAGGACGACGCTGCAGGCGAGTGCTTTGGCGGGGTTGCGCGCCTCAAAACGCTCCTCGATGAAAAGCGCGCGGAGCTTGCGGGCGAAAATGTCCTCGTGCTGGATGCGGGCGATCAGTTTCAGGGCTCGCTCTTTTTCACCACCTATCAAGGCGCTGCGGCGGCCGAGTTTATGGAGATGATCGGCTTTGATGCCATGGCGCTCGGCAACCACGAGTTCAACCTCGGGCCGGCCAAGCTCGCCGAATTCGTCGACGCGCTCTCCTTTCCGGTGATCTCCGGCAGTCTTGACCTCTCGCAATCCGAAGAGCTGGGCGGCAAGGTCGGCGCGACGCTTGTGCTCGAGGTTGGGGGCGAGGAGATCGGGCTTGTTTCGGCCGTAGCTGCCGATACCGCAGAGCTCTCGAGCCCGGGGCCGAACGTGATCTTTCAGGACGAGATCGACTCGATTGCCGCACAAGTCGCCGAGCTGGAAACCGCAGGTGTCGACAAGATCATCGCGCTGACCCATGTCGGCCTGCCGGACGACCTCCGCATCGCCGAGGCTGTCTCGGGGCTGGACGCTGTGGTGGGCGGGCATTCGCACACCTATCTTTCGGCCTCCGATCCTGACCGGGCAGGCGCCTACCCGACCTTTGCGAGCCAGGAGGACGGCACGCTCGTCCCCGTCGTGCAAGCCTATGCCTACTCGAAATATGTCGGCCACCTGATCCTGACCTTCGATGACGACGGCAACGTATCCTTTGCTGAGGGCGATACGATCCTCGTCGGTCCCGAGGTCGCGAAGGATGCGGGCGTCGATGCGCGTGTCCAAGAGCTGGCGGGCCCCATTCGTGACAAGATGGCCGAAGTCGTCTCGGAAGCGACCGACGTTATTGATGGCGACAGGGCGAATTGCCGGGCGCGCGAGTGCCATATGGGCAATCTCGTCGCCGATGCGATGCTCGAGCGGACCCGCGACCAGGGCATCCAGATCGCGATCCAGAACGGCGGCGGGCTGCGCGCCTCGATCGATGCGGGCGAGATCACCATGGGCGAAGTCCTGACCGTGCTGCCGTTCCAGAACACGCTGGCGACGTTTGAGCTCAAGGGCTCGGATGTGCTTGCTGCGCTGGAGAACGGGGTGAGCCAAGTCGAGGAGGGCGCGGGGCGCTTTCCTCAGGTGGCGGGCATGACCTATTCGTGGAGCCCTTCGGCCGAGCCCGGGGGGCGCATTGTCGAGGTCATGGTCGATGAGGGTGGCACTATGGTGCCGCTCGATCCCGAGAAGGTCTACGGTGTCGTCTCGAACAACTTCATGCGCAAGGGCGGGGACGGCTATGGCATGTTCGCCTCGAACGGCATGAACGCCTACGATTTCGGACCGGATGTGGACCGGGTGGTCGCCGACTGGCTCACGGAGAACGGACCGTTCACTCCGTTCCTCGACGGGCGGATCACCGAAGTGAACTGACCCTCGGGCTGCGGCCCTGTGGGACCTATTGCAAACTGGCGGGCGCTCTTCGAGCGCCCGTTTTAATGTGCGGTGGTGCGTCGGGCTCAGGCCGTAGGCGCGGTGGTGCAGGCCCGGAACTCCGCGACCGCATCGCGCGCACCGTCCAGGTCGAACCGCGCCGCTGCTGCCCCGGCGGAGGCCGTGGCGCTGCCAGCCGTTTCTAGGCCCAATAGGACGTTCCCGAAGCCGGTATCCGTCACTGTCAGCGCGCGGCCACCCTGGGAAAGAACATGGCGGTTCGTCGAGATCGTCAGGCCCGTTTGCCCGAAGGCGACGGAAAAGACCGGCGCGTCAGGCCAGGCGGCCGGGGTCGTCACCGTGATGCCGTAGAGCCTGGTGCCCGGATCGAAGAAGACGCTGACTTCGCCCTCCGGCCCGGCATGCGCGATCTCGCACATATCTGTCACGCGAAACTCCCACGCGGCAGCAGGGGACAGCGATACGAGGCCGACGGCGAGCGCGAGGGGCAAAATGCGTTTCATCCCTCTGAAGTAGGCGTGTGACGCGGCGCGGCCAGGGCAATCACGGCGCGCCTTGCAGCCGAGTAACGCGGGACCGTGCTAACTCAATCCGGTCGTCGCGCGATACAATCGATCTCCACCAGGGCGCCGACAGCGAGGGCCGTGACACCGACGGTGGTTCGGGCCGGACGACGCTCGGCCGCGAAAAAAGACTCGTAGGTGGCGTTGAAAGGGGCGTAGTCGCGCTCGAAGTTGGTCAGAAAACAGCGGCACTGCAGGACGTGGGAGAGATCGAGCCCGAGCTCGCCGAGGATCAAAGCGAGGTTCTCCATGACCCGCCGCGTCTGCGCTTCGATGCCTTGCGGAAGCGGGGCATCGGGCGCAGCAGGGTCCGTCGGCATCTGCCCGGTGAGGATCACCCACCCCTCTGCCTCTACCGCATGGGAAAAGGGCGCGACGGGGCGTGGGCCACTGGCAAAAAGGTGAAAGTTGGGCATCCGAGAGTATCCGTAGAAGTGGCGTGGC
The DNA here is from genome assembly GCA_038745585.1 of Pseudomonadota bacterium. GTDB lineage: Bacteria > Pseudomonadota > Alphaproteobacteria > Rhodobacterales > Rhodobacteraceae > HLUCCA09. The sequence goes on along the minus strand of JBCDLH010000003.1, from coordinate 76,611 downwards.
GCGGCCCACACCCCGACAGGCTAAGACTTTCACGGTTGCGATGCCAGCGGGGCCGCAATGGCAGCTCGCCCCGAGCACAATGAGAGGAATGCTCTGCCTACGCTCGGCGTTTCCGCCTCTTTTGGTTGCCGCCGCGCTGACCCGCTCTGCCGGCCGTTGACCGGCCCGCAGCTTTCTGGGCGCCCTCGACCGCTTCCTCGACAGCCGATTGGCGCGCGAGGGGATCATCTGCGACGGCGAGGTCGACGGCTTCGAGGCGTTTGATCTCGTCGCGGAGGCGCGCGGCTTCCTCAAACTCGAGGTTCTCGGCGGCCTTGCGCATCTCCTCGCGCAGTCCGTCGAGATGCGCGGCGAGGTTGGCCCCGACCATGGGTTTGTCGACCTTGGCCGTCACCCGGTTCATGTCGGTATCGCCTTGGTAGAGCCCCGCGAGGATGTCCTCGACGTTTTTCTTGACCGTTTCCGGCGTGATCCCGTGCGCTTCGTTGTAGGCGATCTGCTTGACGCGGCGTCGCTCTGTCTCGCGGAGTGCGCGCTCCATCGAACCTGTCACCGAGTCGGCATACATGATCACGCGACCCTCGGCAGTGCGCGCCGCGCGGCCGATGGTCTGAATGAGCGAGGTCTCGGAGCGGAGAAACCCTTCTTTATCCGCGTCGAGGATCGCCACCAGCCCGCACTCAGGGATGTCGAGGCCCTCGCGGAGCAGGTTGATGCCAACGAGGACGTCGAAGGCGCCGAGACGTAGGTCGCGCAGGATTTCGATCCGCTCGATCGTATCGATGTCGGAATGCATGTAGCGCACGCGGATCCCCTGCTCGTGGAGATACTCTGTCAGGTCCTCGGCCATGCGCTTGGTCAGCGTGGTCGCAAGCGTCCGGTAGCCCTTCTCGGCCACTTTGCGGATCTCATCGAGAAGATCGTCAACCTGCATCTCGACAGGGCGGATCTCGACCTCGGGATCGAGAAGACCGGTCGGACGGATCACCTGTTCGGCAAAGACCCCGCCCGATTGCTCAAGCTCCCAACCTCCTGGCGTCGCAGAGACATAAATCGATTGGGGGCGCATCGCGTCCCATTCCTCGAATTTGAGCGGGCGATTATCCATGCAAGACGGCAAGCGGAAGCCGTGCTCGGCGAGGGTGAATTTCCGCCGGTAATCGCCCTTATACATCCCGCCGATCTGCGGCACCGAGACGTGGCTCTCGTCGGCAAAGACGATGGCGTGGTCGGGGATGAACTCAAAAAGTGTGGGCGGCGGTTCGCCCGGGGCGCGACCGGTTAGGTAGCGCGAATAGTTCTCGATCCCGTTGCAGACGCCGGTCGCCTCCAACATCTCGATGTCGAAATTCGTGCGCTGTTCGAGGCGCTGCGCTTCGAGGAGCTTGCCGTCGCCGACGAGCTGGTCGAGCCGCTGCTGCAGCTCGACTTTGATCTGCTTGACCGCCTGCTGCATCGTCGGGCGCGGCGTCACGTAATGCGAGTTGGCGTAGATCCGGATGCGCTCGAACGTGTCGGTCTTCGCCCCGGTCAGGGGGTCGAACTCGGTCAGCGCTTCGAGCTCCTCGCCGAAGAATGAGAGCTTCCAGGCGCGGTCTTCGAGGTGGGCTGGCCAGATCTCCAAGCTATCGCCGCGCACGCGGAAAGAGCCGCGCTGAAACGCCTGATCGTTGCGGCGATATTGCTGGGCGATGAGATCGGCCATGACCTTGCGCTGGTCGTACGAGCGACCCTGGTGCAAGTCCTGGGTCATCGCGCCGTAAGTTTCGACCGAGCCGATGCCGTAGATGCAGGAGACGGACGCCACGATAATCACGTCGTCCCGTTCGAGCAGCGCCCGGGTTGCCGAGTGGCGCATCCGGTCAATCTGCTCGTTAATCTGGCTCTCTTTTTCGATGTAGGTGTCGGACCGGGGCACATAGGCCTCGGGCTGATAGTAGTCGTAATAGCTGACGAAATATTCGACCGCGTTTTCGGGGAAGAACCCTTTGAACTCGCCATAGAGCTGGGCCGCCAGCGTCTTGTTTGGGGCGAGGATGATGGCCGGGCGCTGTGTCTCTTCGATCACCTTGGCCATCGTGAAGGTCTTGCCCGTTCCCGTCGCGCCAAGGAGGACCTGATCCCGCTCGCCCCCGTTGACGCCCTCCGACAGTTCCGCAATCGCCGTCGGCTGATCGCCTGCGGCCGAAAATTCTGTATGCATGACAAAGGCTTTCCCGCCTTCGAGCTTTTCACGCGCGGCGACCTCGGGCGCGGCATGGGCCAAGACGGGCATTGCTTCTGGGGAGTTGTTGTGCATCGGCGGTCTCCTGTCCGGAGGAATGTGCGCCTTTGGCCCAGCTTTGCAAGCGAGGCTGCTGCCAAGGTCTGTCAGGAGAGGCGGCGCCCGATGCGTGCGCTTAAAACGTGATTTCCACGAGATCTTCGAGCGCGGGATCAATCTTGGCGTAGCGAAAGCGGTAGCCTTGGGCGAGCGTGCGAGCAGGCACGACGTTTTGGCCTTCGGTTAGGATCGAAGCACGGTCCCGCCCAACAGCGGCGACGATCAGCCATTCCGGCATCGACCAGAGGATCGGACGGCGTAGCGCGCGGGCGAAGGCCTCGGTGAACTCTGTATTCGTGACAATTCCGGGGGAGACGGCGTTGAAGCGACCGCGCGCCGTTTGATCGTCGATGAGCATCAAGAGAATGCCAATCATGTCGTCGATGTGGATCCAAGGGAATGGCTGCCGCCCATGGCCTAGGCGACAGCCTAGCCCGAAGCAAAACGGCAGACGGATGATCGGCAAAAAGCCCCGCGCACGGCCGATACGCCAAAGCCGGCCGATCGGGCTCATCCTCTCGACAGCTCCCAGCACGACGCCAATTCGCACGCGCACATGGCGGACCCGTTTCGTATCAAGATGGTCTGCCGCCTGCTCCCACTGGCCCACGAGTTCGGCCGGAAAGTCGACGCCCATTGGCTCGGCCGTCTCGTCCAGCGCCGGATAGCTATCAGGGCGCCTCTCGGTTCCGTAAAAGCACTTGCCGGCGGTAGAGATGAAAACTTCGGGGGGCTCTGCGCTCGCGTTGATCGCGTCAACGAGGGTTTTGGTCGTCCGCAGCCGGGAGGCCACAACTTCGTTGCGATAGGCGCGTGTCCAGAGCCGTCCCGGTTGTAGGATGTGCTGACCGGCGAGGTTTACGACGGCGTCGCATTTGGGCAGGCCCTTGGAGGCAAGCGCAGCCCAAGTCAGCCGATCGATCCCGTCCTGTCGAGAAATGACAGTGACGAGGTCGCCTCTAGCCCTCAAGGCCGAGGCGAGCGCCGATCCAATAAAGCCCGACCCGCCGCCGATAACGATGTGCTTGCAAGCCATGACTGTCGTTAGCCCGGCTTTGCGGCAAGACTGCGGCTACACCTTCAGAGCCCGGCGCATTTGGCCAAGCTTTGGCTGCAAAGCGCCGGTTCCCATTGCAGCAAAGCATGCCGCGCGCCATATCCTGTGGCAATCGAAACGGGAGCCAGGCATGCAAGCGCGCATATTTCAGCCAGCGAAGACGGCCATGCAATCGGGGACGGCCAAGACCAAGGGCTGGGTTTTGGAGTTTGCCCCTGCCGAGCAACGCCAGGTCGACCCTCTCATGGGATGGACATCGTCAGGGGACATGAACAGTCAGGTCCGCCTGCGGTTCGAGACAAAAGAAGCCGCGCTCGACTATGCCCAGGACCATGGCATCGAAGCCATTGTGATCGAACCCAAAAAGCGCAAGGCGAATGTGCGCGCCCGGGGCTACGGCGAGAACTTCGCCACCAATCGGCGCGGCGCATGGACCCATTGAAGATGACAGGTCCGGGTCCGACCGCTGGGGATCCAGGGCGATTGCATCGATGCGCGTAGCGCCAGCCGACCCCCGTGATGCGCGCGTCGGGGCATTGATTGAACGCCATCTGGATCTGATGCGGTCCATAACGCCGCCCGAGAACGTCTTTGCGCAGGACGCATTGGGCCTCATTCGGGACGGTGCGCGCCTCTTTACCGTATCGGATGCCAGTCAGGCCATCCTCGGGATCGGTGCGTACAAAATCATCGAGCCCGCGCATGCCGAGCTTAAGTCTATGCACGTCGTCGCCGAGGCACGCGGGCGGGGCGCGGGCGGGGCCCTCCTGGAGCACATCTTGGAGGCAGCGCGCGGCGAGGGCGCCATGCGGGCAAGCCTAGAGACAGGACGCGCCGCGGCCTTCACCCCGGCCCTTGAGCTCTACCGGCGCGCAGGCTTTACGCCATGCAGGCCGTTTGGCGGCTATGTGGACAACCCGTTCAGTGTCTTCCTCTCCCGCGCGCTCTCAGGGGAACGTCCGCGCCGGTCTTGATTTCGTTTGAGTGCCGGGAAGGGGAACGCTAAGCCAAGCGGGCTGCCATCGGCGCGCGCGGCCCCGTAGCTCAGCTGGATAGAGCAGGTGACTTCTAATCATCAGGTCGGGGGTTCGAATCCTCCCGGGGTCGCCAGTCCCGGTAATGGCGTTTAGCGCGTAGGCACCGCGCGGTCGCCGAGCGGGCCGTCATAGCCTTCGCCGAGCAGCCGCCGCCGCTCCGTCACGCTTTCGGGGACGGTATAGCCCGCGCGAGCAAGGAAGAGCCCGTCATAGGGGCCGACATAGATCGCGCGGCGCGCCGCAAGGTCAGACACGCGCAGCGCTTCGTCAAAGCTGTGGCCGAGCCCGGCGATGCGGAAGCCCGGCGCCGCGGCGACCCGTCGCAGATAGCCCTCGACCGCCAGTTGGCGCAAGTTTTGCGCGCCAGTGACAAAGCGCCCAGTCGCCACCCGTTCGACGCGAAGCCGCGCCGCATCGAACTGGCCGGTGGCGACGACATAAGCGCCGGAGTTCGGAAACGTCTGCCCGCCCTGCGGTTCGACCGGGACACTCCCAACACGCAGAGCTGCGCTGCCGCCGCGCGCGACATCGCCCGAAACCATGTCGAAGGGGAAGGGCGCCGGGTCAATCCGGCTCGCCACCACCGCATCTGTGGTCCATAGACCCGAGACGGCGACGCGCGCGCCAAGCGCTCCGGCGCGCACTGCGCCCGGCTCGATCCGCACCGACACGGAGTTGACAGAGAGGCCGCCGTCAGATTGCGCCAAAACCCCGACCAGCGGGAATTCGATCCGCACATGCCGCGCCACGAGACGATCGCGGCTGCGCGTCGCCATGATCGTCAGGACTTGACCGGCCGCGAGAGCCTCGGCACCGACTGGCCCGAGCGCGGTGACGACGCGCGTCATGTCGCCGATCTCGATGCGCAGGCCGTTGACCTGCACGCTGCCGAAATCCGTCAGCACGCCGACGATACCCGTGCCACCGATCCCGCCCTCGAACGGGTCGCGCTTGTCGTCACGAGTGACGAGTGCGGGGCTGGCACAGCCGGCAAGAACGGTCGAACCGGCCAGCCCGATCAAACGCCGTCGTGTGAGGGGGGCCACGTTCCTAGTCTCCGTCGGTCGTCGTATCGGCATCTGGCGCCGTTGTCGCTCCTGCGCTCGGCGCACCCGACCCTGCCGTGCGGTAGAAGTAAACCCCTAGGCGGTAGCGCCCGGTATTGTCCGGTGCAGCACGGTCCGCCGCCTGGACTGCGGCACTCTCGCGGTTGATCTCTTCGAGCAAGCTCTGCGCCTTTTCCCGCGCCAGCGCCTCGACCGCGTCGAGAGACGCGTCGGTCAGTCGGGTGTAGAAGACGGCGCGCTCGTAAAAGGGCGGCGCGTCGGCCAGTAGGTTCTCCGAGGCGGCGGCGATGTGATCGCCAACGTTGGCGGCGAAAAAGACGAGCTTGTCCTCCTCCGCGCCCGGCCCCGCAGCGGCCCCTTCGGCGACGCGCAGAAGCCCGTCCTCGCCTTCCTCGACGACGCCCTGGCGCAGCAACTCGTCGAGCACGGTGCGCGGGCGGATATCGGTGCTCACATCGCGAACAAGCGCCTCAAAGCTAACCCCGCGTTCTGCGGCACGGGGCAATGGAAGCGGGCGGCCCTGGGCATCGGTCGTGTCCGTCCGTGCCAGCCATTGGCCGAGAACGGTCGCAAAGGTCGCCACCTTGCGCCGCGTCTCTTCCCAGCCCGCATCGCCCTCGTCTAGGAACGTTCTCACATCGCGGCGATGCACGCCCGTCATCATGCTAATCCGGCTGTCGGTCGGCGGATCGTCCCCAATCCGGAAATCTTCATGCGCCACCTCCACATAAATGCGCTTGAGGAGGCGATAGAGTGCTGGTGCTGTCAGGCCTCGCGCGATAAAGGTTCGCACGAGCGGGCGCAGTAAGCCGCGCAGCAGGCGCGGAAAAGGGTCCTCATCGGGCGTTGCCATGGGCGAGACTTACGTCCTGTGGAATTTTCTTCCACATATTTCTTGACCTTGTCGCCGGGTGCGACATCTTATCCTGTGTGTATTATTCCCACGCGCGAAGTGCTTCGTGTCATGGGGCATAAAAGATCACGGCGCACCCGCGCGCCACCGACTGGAGGAAGACCAAGATGAGCGACGCCGAAAACGTAACCGTCAGCAACGACGAGAACGTCGTCGATATCGCGGTCGGGAACGACAACTTCGACATTCTGGTGACCGCGCTCGGCGCGGCAGGGCTCGTAGACACCGTGTCCGGGCTGAATGACATCACTGTCTTCGCCCCGACCGACGCCGCCTTTGCGGCACTGGCCGTCGATCTCGGCTATACCGGTGACCCGGAAGACGAGGACGCGGTGTTCGGCGCGATTGCAGCCGCCCTTTCGGATCTCAATGGGGGCGACCCAATTCCGCTCCTGACCGATATTCTGCTCTACCATGTCTCGGGCACGGAAACGCTGGCCGACGACTTAAACGGCATCGTTCCGACGCTGCTTGAGGATGCGACGTTTACGGCGAGCGCGGGAATGCTGGCCGACAACGAGCCTGACCTGCAGGACCCGACCATCGTAATTCCCGACATTCAGGGCTCGAACGGTGTTATCCAAGCCATCGACCGCGTGCTCATCCCGCTCGACATTCCCGGCAATACGCCACCGCCGCCCAACGTCGTCGATATCGCCGTGAACAACCCGGATTTCGAGATCCTGGTGCAAGCGCTCAGCACGGCCAACCTCGTCGACACCGTCGCGGATCTCGACGACATCACGGTCTTTGCCCCCACCGATGCCGCTTTCGCCGCGCTTGCGGCCGACTTCGGCTATACGGGCGACCCCGAAGACGAAGACGCGGTCTTTGATGCGATCGTTGCAGCCCTGACTGATCTCAGCGGGGGTGACCCGGTCCCGCTCTTGACCGATATCCTGCTCTACCATGTCTCGGAAGGTGCCAAGACCGGCCAAGAGGTTTTGGCGTCCGACAGCATCAATACGTTGCTCAATGGGGCGACGATCGCGCCGGACTCCCCGTTGCTTGTCGACGGCGAGCCCGATTTGGAAGACCCCGAGATCGCAATCGCCGATATCGAAGGATCGAATGGCATTATCCAGGCGATCGACCGCGTCCTCATTCCGCTCGACATCCCCGGCAACACAACCATTGCCGATCTGGTGGCGGCGTCAGGCGGTGAGTTTGACGGCACGGCGAACGACTTCGACATTCTGCTCACATCGCTAAACATCGCGGGTTTGACGGCCGCACTCGACGACCCGGCAGCGTCTTTGACGGTCTTCGCTCCCGACGATCTGGCCTTTGTCGATATCGCACAGACTCTCGGCTTTGACGGCGACCCGAACAATGACACGTTTGAGGCCGATGCGTTTTCCTTCATCGTCGACGCCCTCACTCTGCTCAGCGGCGGGGGCGACCCGGTGCCGCTTCTCACCGATATCCTCAGCTATCACGTCGCACCGGGCGAGTTCATTGCCGACGATGTGCTGAGCGCCGACAGCATCCCGACGCTGCTCGGGCCCACGCTCGGCGTCAGCGCCAATAGCATCGTCGATGCCGATCCAGAGCTGCGAAATCCGGTACTCATCGAGACAGACATCACTCTCGCGAACGGCGTTGTTCACGTGATCGACGGCGTGCTGCTGCCGGTGGATCTTCTCGTGTCGGACGGCTCGAATGATGTCGACTTTATCATCGGCGATGACACGGCAGAGACCTTTATCGTCGGCGACGACAACGACCTCGTCTCCGGCCTCGGCGGCGACGACAGCTTTGAGGGCGGCGCGGGGAACGATCTCTTCCTCGGTGGCGATGGCAGCGACACCGCAGACGTGAGCGGGTCGGTGACAAGCTACACCCTTGCCTTCAACGACAACGAGGTGACCGTGACCGACCGCGCCGATGGTGGCACGGGCACCGACACGCTTGTCGATGTCGAGACGCTGACCTTCGGAGACGGGTTCGACTTTGTTGCCGAGGACGGCATCGACCTGACGGTCCTCACGGCCGCGACGGGCCTCGGCGAAGCGGAACTCGTCGAGATCGCCGAGCTCTATGTCGCCTATTTCGACCGGACGCCTGATGCGCTCGGCCTCTACTTCTGGGGCACTGAGCTTGCCGACGGTTTCGGCATCGGCCAGATCGCATCGAGCTTCTTTGTTCAGGAAGAGAGCCTGATGAAGCTGCCCGCCCAGGGTGAGCACGGGGAACTGGTCGACATCGCTTACGAGAACCTCTTCGACCGGGAGGCCGACACGGCCGGAAAAGAGTATTGGGTCGGCGAGCTCGACGACGGAAATGTCACCCGCGCCGAGTTTATGCTGGCGCTGATCAAGGGCGCGCAGGCCGATACCGGCTCCGCCGCAGATGCGCAGGTTATCTCGGACAAAGTCGATCTCGGCTTGCTGTATGCGGTTGTCGAAGGCCTGGGCGATGTCGAGGACGCAACCGCCGTCAACGACGCCTACGACCGGGACGACCGAGACGCGAGCCTGGTGGCTGCGCAAGACCTCATCGCCGGCTTCGCCGATGCCACGCAAAACAGCGATGATGGGCTTATCGTTGAGATCGCAGGCCTGATCGACGACCCCTTCGCGATGGCCTGACGAGAGCGGCCTGCTTCCCCCGCAGGCCGCGTCCCCAAGGACCGGGTCTGGCTCCCAAGCCGGGCCCGGTTTTATCGTGTCGCCTGCCCCGTGTTGCGCAATCTGGGAGCGCGCATGGTGATTGAAGGGCAGCGCTTGCGTTTTGGCAGCGCGCTCCCGCACTTTGGACATCCGCCGGCTCGATTGGACAGGGTTAGCCAGTTCACGCCCTAAAGCGTCTCGCCTTCAACCTGAGACATCAGCGAAAGGCGAGACGCCCGCACCGCTTGAACGCTGCACAGCATTTCGCGCAAGGCCGTGATCCAGGTTTTGCGCGAAACGCACTTATCGCCCCAAACGACACGCCGGTGTTTAGGCACTTTCGCTCCGCTGCGTTGGCATGGTGCTGGACGCAAGCTGCGCAACCTTGCTCATGCACCGATGGAACACGGCCAGCCGCGCGAACCGATACTCTGGTCCCAAGATCGGTCAGGCGGGAGCGATTGTCTTGTTGGACCTATCGCGGCGCGCCTTGGTCGCCCAAGCGGCGGGCGCCAATGGTCCGCGAGCCGCCTAGCCGCCCTGCCCCGCCGCCAGTCTTCGCGCGACCGAGACATAGGCGCGCGGCACATCAATCCCCCCGGCTTGCGCTTGCGCGATCGCCGCCGCACGCCACGCGCCAGGGAGACGCGCACCCTCAAGCGCCGTGATCGAAGCGAGGAGCGCTTCGAGCCGCGCGGCAAATGCATCCGGCTCGTGGGGCCTCAACGCCATGAGGAATTGCCCCGTCCCAGGCGGCGGCCCGTCCGGGGTAAAGAACGACGAGACCTCGGCGCTTGGATTGGCCCCCGTCAAGGTCGTCGCGAGGATCTCGACCATCAGCGCCAGCGCCGTTCCTTTCGCTTCACCGATAGGGACCATGGAGCCCGAAAGCGCCGCCTCGGGCTCCGTCGTCGGATGACCGTCCTTGTCGAGCGCCCATCCCGCGGGAATGCTCTGACAGGTTTTTTTGGCATGCATGATTTTGCCCCGCGCGACGCGGCTCAGCGACAGGTCGATGACCAACGGGGCCTGCGCTGTCCGTGGCACAGCAAAGGCGATCGGATTGGTGCCAAAGATCGGAACGTGAGAGCCCCAGGGCGCGATGGCGGGCGGCGAGTTGGCGACCATTAGCCCGATCTGCCCGCGCTCGGCGATCTTCTCGACCTGAACCGATAGCGCCCCACAATGGTGTGAGCGTGAGACGAGCATCTGCGCGGTCCCAAACCGAGCAGCCACGCTGCAGCCAGCTTCGATTGCAGCGTCTAGCGCAGGAAAGGCAAAGCCATGGCGCGCATCGACACGCAGCGCCGTCTGCGAGACCGCCTGAACCTCTGGCTCTGCCGTCGCTTGGATCTTGCCGCTCTTCGCCTGAGCCGCGTAATCGGCCAGCCTGGAAAAGCCATGGCCGACCTGGCCCTCCGCCTCGGCCGCAACGAGGGCCTTGGCGACCGACGCCGCCTGTGCGCCCGGCACACCGACCGCGCCAAGCGCCGACGCGATCAGCGCCCGCGCGTCTGCCAGCGTAAGCCGCTCTGTCTCTGCCGCCATTTTGCTCCTCTCCCCTTCGAACGCCATCCGCTCACTCACCCGCGCAAGGCCGCTGGTCAAGCGGAGGCTGTTTCTTGCTTGCGCCGTTCGGAACGAGAGGCGCGGCGTCCCATCGCTGTCGCGGACAGCCAATGACCATAGTGGTAGGGCGCTGACGTGCGACGGATCACAAGACCTCCGCCCAGGGGTTTTCCAGGGACGGATCGTCGATATGCGGTGCGTTGGGCGGCGCGGCGGGTGCCTTGCGCGTCTTTTCTCATCCCGCGGCGCGGCGCTCCATCGCTGGGTCAGGCATACGGCTCGGGATAGCGGCCAGAGCTCGACGTCGAGACGTGCACTTTGGCATGCGAAGATCGAGAACACTGGCGAACACGACGCCTCGCAGAGTAGGCTGGCGTCGACGACACTGTCCTCGGCGTCTGCGATGTGGTCAATGCACCGACCCAAGCGCTGGCAGGCCCAATCTGGAGCGCTCGAAATGAACCGTTATTTCCTTGCGGGGCATCGCGGAATGGTGGGGTCTGCCATTCACCGCCAGTTGCGCACTCAGGGCGTGGCGGCCGCCGATATCCTGACCCGCACCCGTGCCGAACTTAACTTGACCGATCAACACGCCGTGACGCGCTTTCTTGCAGATGCGCGGCCGGACACAGTAATCCTCGCCGCCGCAAAAGTGGGGGGGATCCACGCCAACACGGTTTACCCAGCAGAGTTTCTCTACGAAAACCTTATCATGGAGGCGAACGTCATCCACGCGGCGCATCTGGCCGGTGTGGACAGGCTCCTGTTTCTCGGCTCCACCTGCATCTATCCCCGACTTGCACCGCAGCCGATGGCCGAGGACGCGCTCCTCACGGGGCCGCTCGAGCCAACGAATGAGCCATACGCTGTCGCCAAGATCGCCGGCATCAAGCTCTGCGAGAGCTACAATCGGCAGTATGGGCGCGACTACCGCTCTGTCATGCCCACCAACCTCTATGGGCCCGGGGACAATTTTCACCCCGAGAACAGCCACGTCCTTCCAGCGCTCATCCGCCGCTTCCACCAAGCTGTGGAGACCGGGGTACCATCGGTCACGATCTGGGGCACTGGCACGCCGAAGCGCGAGTTTCTCCATGTCGACGACATGGCAGCGGCCTCGCTCTTTGTCCTCGGACTAGACCGCGCGGCCTATGCGGCAGCCACGGAGCCGATGCTAAGCCACATAAACGTGGGCACCGGGACAGACGTTTCGATCCTGGAACTGGCGGGGATGGTGGCCCAAGCCGTTGGCTTCACCGGCACGATCAAGACCGACCCCACCAAACCCGATGGCGCACCCCGGAAACTTTTAAACATCGAGCGCTTGGCAGGGCTTGGGTTTCGCGCCAGCATCCCTCTGTCGGAGGGCCTGGCCGCCACCTATCGCTGGTACATTGAGAATGCGGCGGATGTGCGCGCGTGATACGCTGCGTTCCACCCTTCTCAAGGTCAAACGCGGCCGATCCCCGCTGGGAAAACGCTGCACGCGTAAGACTTCAAGCGATGCTGCGCGCAGGCAAACGACACCGCAACGAGCGCAAAGCTCACGCGCAACTGGAGCCTGGCGGTCTCAAAGACCGCGGTGAAGCGTCCCGCCCATGCTCGCCAAACAGCTACGCTTCGTAGTAGTCGCGGTATCGGCCCTTATAATAGCTATATCCATCATAGCTATAGGTTGCCGCACGTTGCTCGTCGACAAGCGTCATTGCGACGCCCGCAACCGGGGCACCAACGCTTAGGAGCTCGCGAAGACCCTCCTTCACTGCGTCGCGGGGTGTGTTGTCCCAGCGCACGCAAAAGACCACTGCGTCGGCCAACTCCGAAACGATCCGCGCATCGGCGACCACGAGGGTCGGCGGCGTATCGAGGATGACCCGGTCATAGCGGGAGGCAAGCACCTCGATGATGTGTCGGAACTTGGCCGAGGCCAGCACGTCTGCTGCATTGATCTTGGCCACGCGCTCGGACGGGCGGGTCATCAGCACATGGAGACCGGTGCTTTCCTCGACATAAATCGCTTCATCGATCGAAGCTGTCTCGTACAGCACCGACAAGAGGCCCGGCGTCTCATCCTTGACCTGAAGTACCTTTGCCAAAGCTGGCATTCTAAGATCGCAGTCGACAATGACCGCGGATTTTCCCATTTGGCGCGACGTCAGCGCCATCAACATTGATGTCGTCGACTTCCCCTCTCGCGGAACAGAGGAGGAAAACATCACAACTTTCGGCGCGACATCGACATTGGAAAGCAGGATCGAGGTCCGAAGGTTCCGCACCGACTCCGCAAGTGCCGAGTTCGGTTTCTCCCGAAGACGCTGCACCACATCGGCACGCTTCATGTTCGAGCCCGCACGCGGCACCGTCGCCAAGACTGGCACGCCCAGCATCTCTTCGAGTTGAAAGGGGCTACGGAACGTGTTGTTCAATCGGTCGAGCAGGAAGACGATTCCGATCCCAAGCGCAAACCCCGCGACCAGCCCCGTCGTCAACGAACGATTCTGAGCGGTTGGAAGAGCGGACAGCGGTACCTCAGCAGGCGTCAAGATACGAGCATCGGCGGTCTGTAGATCCTCTTGCGCATTGGTCTCTTGCAGACGCGACAGGAGGTTCTCGTAGAGGATCCGGCTGGCTTGCGCCTCGCGTTCGAGATTTCGTACCTCCACGGCCTCTGTCGAAAGCTGCAATTCGCGCGCCTGCAGATCGCGTATCTCTTCGCGAAGCTGAGCCTCACGCTCTTGGGCAACATCAAGCTGTAGCCGAACTGCCTCGACGACCTGCTCGGCCTCGAAACGGATCTGCGCGCGCACTTGCTCAAGATCCTCGGCCAGGCGCAGCCGCGTCGGGTGCGAGGGGCGGAGCGTGTCTGCCAAGTCGTTATCGTTGCCACGCAGCTCGATCTCGCGCTCCAAGAGTGCTGCAATCGCCTCGTTCTCGCGAAACTCCGGCAAAGCCGAGATGGACGCTCCGCTCTCGAGAGCGCCGGAAAGGCGGGCGTATTGTGCTGTGAGTGTCGACACTCCATCTTGAGCAAGGTTGCGCGCCGTCGTGGACGCGGCGAGCTGCTGTTGGACTGCTGCGAGGCTAACGCCGGCGTTCAACGCGATCTGCGCCTGCGAGGCGAGTACTGCGGCTTCTGCCGTTTCGACGCGCTCTTGTAGATCTTCGACCCGTTCGGTCAGCCAGGCAGTCGCTGAACGAAACGTGTCAAGCCGGCCCTCGAGCTGATCAACGATGTACTGCTCCGACACCGAATTGACGATCGCAGCTGCAAGGCGAGCATTTCCAGACTCGTAACCGATCTCGAGGACCTGCGAATTCTCGATCGGGCGTAGCCGAATAGCTAAGCGCAAGGTTTCGACGATTTGACGGCGCAGACGCTCCTCCGCGGCGACTGGGTCGGGCGGCGGGGCGCCAATTGCAATTGGTTCTCGTAAGCCCATTGTGATGAGCAGATCCTGGATCTCGGGCGGCACGGCGATCCGGTCTCTCCAGGTGGGCTCCGGCGGCGGACGGAGCGCCGGGTTGAACGCCGGGTTCTGAGTCAAGTTGAGATCATCCACCACGCGCTCCAATAGCGCGGTGGAGCGCAGCACTTCGATCTGGTTGCGCAGCGGCCCGATGACATCGCCGACGACATCTTGCCCGGCATCCACATTGGCGCGCGGGACATCAAACATCACCTTGCCCGTTGCAAAAAAGCGCGCCGGCTGCTGGGTGGAATTCAACACCCCAAAGAGGCCGCCCAACATCAAACAGATCGCAATGATCCACTTGCCGTGCCAGAGCTTGAGTAAAATGGCGCGGAGGTCGAAATCGCCTGCGTCCTCTTCGGCGAGCGGGCGCTGACCGCCATAGCCGCCGTAGCCGGCGCTCTTCAGCGGTGCGGCATCAGCGATGTCGGGGACGGAACGGAGGCGGTCCTGCTGGGTCATCGGTCTCCACCTTAGTCCCAAGGTCCAATCTGGCCACCTGGGTAAACCTCTCGAACGTCGCGTTGCGTGGCTTTAGGATAACACCAATTCCGATCCGGAAATACGCTGCTCAGGGCACGGAGATGTTCTAGCCTCTGCCTCTGAGAGCCGGGTCGCCGACTGCCGGGGCGTGCAATGCTCCCGGGCACGCTCCGCTCGTGCGCCAAGATGCGCGCTCGGTGTAAGCCGGCCGCCCTCAATTCGGGACTTGTCCAACTTGCTCGGCTGTCGTCTGCGCGGACACCAACGTGTTGAACGGCCCGATGATCTTTGTGATTGTGTCGTTCCAGCGCGTTGCGGGATCGTTCGTGACAAAGACAATGTCGAGCGGTGCCATGCCAAACTCCGCTGCGAGCACGAGCGCGGCCGCGTTCGACAGATTGAACTGATACACGTCGAACCCAACGCGCGCCGGATCGTCCCGTCGGAAGACAAAGATGCCCCGAGCGTCGGCACGAATTCGGTCGATCCCGCCGGCCTCGGCCAGGACCTCGAGCAGCGTTTTGCGAGCAACATCGAGACGGATCTCTCCGGTGGAGATCTCGCCGAACGTGAAGACCTTGTTCTCTTCGGCAATTGGAACGCGAATGAAGTCGTCCGGCAATAGGATGGGATTGTTCTGTGGCGTTCCCTGCTCGAGAAAGCTGAGCAAGTTTGCCGTGTAAACCTCGCCTCGGCGTCGAAGCTCGACCCGCGACAGATCGGCGTCCGGCGAAGCGACTGCTATATTGACGAGATCGAGAAGCGTTGTGGGTACATTGGTCAGGACCTGCTGTCCTTGCGCCCCCACGGCACCTGTGATCGTCACCCGCCGCGCGTTGAACTCCACCACCGCCACCTCGACTTGGGGCGTGGCGAAAAACTCGCCAAGCCGTTCGGTCAGGTCGGCCCGCACGTCGCCCACGGTGCGGCCCTCGGCCTGGACCGTGCCCAGGAAAGGATAGAAGAACCGCCCAGATTCGTCGATCACGGCGACCGTCTCTGGTGCAAATTCTGTCGGCGAAGTGACCCCTGCCGGATCGGCAAAGAAGGTGACCCGAATGGTGTCGCCCACTCCAACTCGGTAGCTGTAACGCCCGATCACAGGGGGCGGATTGCCCGCCGAATGGTTGACGGGCGCGCGCATTGGCTCGCGAAAAGATGTGATGTTTGCCCCTGTAACGCGGATCACGGTGATATCGCGCGCGGGCAAGTCCTGCTGTCCTGCGGTCGTCACCGGAAAGCGCAACTGCGCACAGCCGGAGGCGCCTGTGGCTAAGATACCGAGGAAAAACCTTCGCCGAGAGACGGCAACTCGCATTGAGTAGGGCATCAACGTCCCTTCCTTCCAGCAATTGCCATTTGCCTATGCACCAACCGGGTGAAGGGCAACGGAACGTGGCCCCGAAGCGAGCCACTCGTATGATATCTAGCCTGACGTGCAACACCCGGGTTCGGCTCGGTCTCTCGTCGTGATTAGCTGGCGAGACGCTCGACATAAGCGCTCGGCAGAGTGGCCCGCACGGCCTGTCCCATCAGTTCGAGCAGGACGCGAACACGGCCAGGACCGTCGAGCTGCTCAACCTGCGCCAAAAGGCCAGCCATCGGGCCTGCCTGGAGGCGCACGGTCTCACCCGGCACCAAATCGATTGGTGGGAGCAGCATGCCGTCTTTCCCGGTCCGGGCCAGAAGCTCTGCCATGACCGCTTCCGGTACAGGCTGCGGCGTGACCGCGTCGCGCATCACAAGCCGCACGACCCCAAACGTGCCGTTTACCGGCCGCCAGGCCTGCTTCGGCTTGAGCGAAAGAAAAATGTAACCGGGGAAGAGCGGCACGCGCCGGGGGGCGATTTGCCGACCCTTGCGCTGGGTGGCATGTTGGCGAGGCATGAAACACTCGTAGCCGAGCCTCTCAAGATTGCACCATGCACGGTTGAGCTGGTTGGGACGCAATTGAGCAAGATACCACAGCATGTCGGGCGTCCCGTGCGGCGGCGTTCTGCATTCGGCTTCTGCGTGGCGAGAGGGTTGTGGATGGTCCGAAGCCTGGTCAGTCGTCATGTCTAGTCTCTTCCAAGTTCTGAAGTCGCAGCCGGTCCGCTCTTCGGAGGCTCAGGGCTGGTGGTGCTTTAGGGAACAGCGACAAGCTTGCAACGCGGTTATGGTCGCTATGGCTCGAGCGTTTGGCGCGTTTACTTTGCACCAAAGCACGTTGCCATCACTCGTATGGTGCGCCATGCGATAAAGGCGTCGAGCCGCCCGCAAGACATCTCGACATAGAGCTGATCATAGTGCGCCTTCAGCGCTGTTTGCTCTGATCCCTCGGCATAGCCCATCTCGATTTGGGCCAGCCCCGAAATTCCAGGTTTTACCATGTACCGATACGCGTAGTGGGGAATTGTGTCGAGGAAGAGCTCGGCGTGCTCTCTCGAATCGGGCCGCGGGCCGATCGTGCTCATCTCACCGCGCAGCACGTTCAAGAAGTTTGGAAGTTCATCGAGGCGCGACTTGCGCAAAAATGCTCCAAGAGGCGTGATCCGGTCGTGCTCAAGCGCTTCCTCCGCGCCGCGCCGACAGCCCTCGTTCGCTGGCGTCATGGTTCGGAACTTAATCACCCAAAAGGGCTTGCGGTGACGGCCCAGCCGCTCTTGTGTAAAGAACACTGGGCCCGCGTTGAACCACGGGTTGAGAACAAGGAGCAACAGCGCCATGCCGGCGATCAAGGGCAGCGATATGAGCCCGAGGGTCACGTCGAGGCCTTTTTTGAAAACCCTAAACCTAAGCGACCAGTGGTCGGGGAAAGGGTGGCTCTTTGGGTACGAATACCGCGCCCGCCCGCGGAAAAACTCAGGAACCGAGAGCTGTAGATCTATGGGCATTCCAGCCTCCGGTCCACGCGACGTATGCGGACGGTATTCCTATCACCGACGACAGCGTCAACGTATGCGTTCTGCACACACACGACTCAGCCATCGGTGCCACGTTTTAGTACCAAGTTCCGCGGATTTGGAGCGAATTTTAGACAGATGGAAAACTCTCGGAGCCCGCAACCCTAAGCTGATCGGCGGTTATCCTCCGATCGGGCAGTTCTTAACGTTCGCTTTACTTTTGGTCGGGCCAGCTAGGGCTGGACCGCGACGGTTTCGGGCAACTCAATGGTCCGGTGATTCTCTTGCGTGAGGGCGCCCCATGCTCGTCGGATTGTCTACGCCCGTGCCAATTTTGGCCGGAAGCGCGCTCTTTGTCCTCGGAGCTGCATCCTTCGGTATGATCGCGCTGCGTGTGCCGGCCTTCAACGAGGCGCTTCAGGTCACTACCGTGACGGGCAGCCAGCGGGTCAACGACGCTTACGCAATGTACGACATGGCCAGTTACTTGCAGGCAGCGGGCGATGGCTTCCTGCACCCTGAGACGCAGGGCGTGACTCCGCCGGAGGCCCCCGAGGCGAGGGACCGCTACGCCCAGCTTGCAACGGGGTATCTCGTTGAGAGCCTGCGGCGCGATCCGGCCAACGCGCAAATCTGGATACTCTACGGCGCCGCGCTGGCAGCGCGGGGTGAGAGCGCGGCAGCCGGAGAGGCGCTTGCTCTCTGCAAAGCGCTCGGCCCGGCGCAACCCGAACTGGCCGCTGCCCGGCTCAATCTGGTGGCCACGCTGCGTGGTTTGACAGGCGACACAACTGCCCATGACGAGCTGGCGCGCGCCGATCTGGCTCTGCTCGAAGCGCTGGCGCCCGACGTTGCCGAAGCTGCCGCCGCCGCATTGGCAAACGTGCCGCAAAGCGAGAGGGAGCAGCAACCGGAGGTAGAAAGCGGATCCCAGTAGCTGACTCATGGGTAAGCCCAATTGTGGCGGGATTGCGCGCAGCCTTCGAACACAATTCCGACGCGTTGGCAGGTAGCCGGTGATATCTGCACCCACCTCACGCCCTTCAGGCTTCTCGAGGTTGCCTCGATGGACTGAACAGCGACGCGAAGCCTTGGCGCGTTCCCAAAAGAGCTGCGCAATGCGCTCCATCAACACCCATAGTGCCTCGTTGTCCGTGCTTCCCTTTTGCATAGCTCTGCCGCACATATGGACGGCTTCTGACCTAGATTAGGCGACACCGATGACGCAAAGCCGTTCGTTTTTCTTCCTCGCCGTCACGAGCAGGGTCGCGTTCGCGGTGCAACTTTTCTTGGTTGAGACCGCGGTATGATCTTGGGATCTCGCTTCGATGGGCCGCTCGCGCGGCTGCAGGGAAGCCTTGGTTGGCTGGCGCTGACAACGGTTTTTCTGGCCGTTCTACCTCGGGGCGGCGACCTTCCAATCGTTTGGACGCTTCTTGCCCTTAGCATAACGGGTCTTTTTGCCGTGCATGTGCTCTTTTCGTTCTTTCGCCCCGCCGCGATTGCACTGAGCCGCGCGGTCTGGCCAGCGCTGCTCTTTGGTGCTGCAGTCACGTGGGGGCTGATGCAAGTGCTTCCGCCCGCCCCCACCGCCCTCGCACACCCGGTCTGGGCCCTTGCTCCGACCGGCGCAATCGCACGCATCGGTGCCGATCCCGGCCAGGGCGCACATGTCGTGTTGCGGCTGGCCACGTACGCCATGATCGCATGGCTTTTCGTCGCCTGCGCGCTCAACGAGATGCGGGCTTGGGCCTACGTCAAAGCTATCGCCCTCTTCTCGATGCTAATCGCACTCTACGCAATCTGGGCAATGGCGGGAGGGTCCAATCCGCTGAGCGGGGTGGTCCGCTTCGGGCCGAGTTACACGACCGGCCCGTTTGTCAGTCGCAACGCCTATGCGTGCTACGCGGCCTTCGGGCTCTTCGCAAACATAGCGGTCTACTTGCACTATGCGAGCCGAGGGCTGGAACGAGGCGGCAACCGCTCTTCCGCTCTGCGCGCATGGCTCGAAAACCTTCTCCGCGGTGGCTGGATCTTCCTTGCAGGGACCTTGCTCTGCGGCGCGGCTCTCGCGTTGTCCCAGTCCCGTGCGGGAGTGGCATCCGCGCTGCTTGGTCTCGTCGTCTTCGCCGGCTGTATGCTGAAGCGCCAGCGCGGGGCACAAACGCTCGTATGGATCGCGCTTGTGGGGCTGTTGAGCTTGATCGGCTACACCTATGGCCAGGGCACGCTGGAGCGACTTCTGGCCTTTGAGAGCAGCGGCGGACGGTTCGAGATCTATGCCCGCATGCTGCCAGTGATCGCCGAGCGCCCCCTTCTCGGCCAGGGGATCGGCGCCTTTCACGACACATTCCGCGCCCATGTTCCGGCCGAACTCGCACATGACGACTGGCTCTACGCCCACAACAGCTATCTGGAAAATGCCTATGAGCTGGGCCTACCCGCGGCCGCGGCACTTTACCTAGCGCTTTTCCTAGTGACGGTGCAGATTGCGATGGGCGTACGCGCGGCCAAGCACCCGCACACCCGCACCTCTCGGCCGAGCAAACCTGGTGATGCCCGGCTCGATCGCGAGCCTGGCGAGGCAGAAGATGGTAAGCCAGAAAGGAACACTGCCGCTGCGCCGGGTTTTGCGCCGGGTTTTGCGCCGGGTGGAACGTCTGGGGCTCCTCTCGATCTCAACCAACGCGGCAACGACGCGCCGGCGCCGCTCGATCACGACCCGATCCTTCCGGCCATGGCGTTGGCAGTCCTCACGACAGCCGCCGCACATTCGGTTATCGACTATCCGTTGCAACTGCCTGGAGTAGCTGCGCTTTTTGCTGTGCTCATCGGAATAGGATGGGCGCAGAGCTTTTCCCGGGACCAGCGCCGTAGCCAGCCGCGTTCCGAGATGACCAACGACATCTGATCTGACGTGTCCGAAACCAAGATGCCGCGCCATTCGGTACATGGATTATGGCGTGTCTAGAGGTCACCCGAACGTCGCCCAACAACCCAATGCTTCCGCAGGTGCTTTGGTCGCGGATTATGCAATCTGCGGACTTGCGGGCTCGCTTTGCGGCGCCATCACACCCGCGGACATCCCGATCAAATCCAAGAAGTGAGGCCCAAACTGCAACAGACCCCTTTGAACGGAGCGACGCCCGGCCGGCCGGCCTCACGCGTCTGAACAGGAGGCCGTTTGCCGAGAGGCTCCGGTCGCTCCGGGGGGGTTCGAGTCGACCTAAGCGACACGCGCGACCTGGGCCTCGACATCGCAGAGCAGGCGATGATGACGCCTGGGCTCAAGCCGCGCATCATTCGTACCGATCCGCCCATGGCCCGCTTTCGGGTAATTTGACGAGCTCTCGATGGCCGGAAAGCGCCCGCAAAGCTATCGCGTCTCTTCGGGAGAGCTATGCGTTTTTCAGTCCCTCTTCCCCTCTTCGGCGCGGCCAAAGCCCGTTTGGCGATGTCGAGCCCACCGGCAGCGCGGCCCCCGTCCCAAATCACGGGACAAATTATCCGGCAAAGCGCGGGTGTTACTGGACGGTATCCAACGCGCTAGGTAAGTCGCGGGTGAGCATCATCACGTGGTCCAGGATTGCAACACGTCACCTACATCGCGGCCGCTCTCACTTTTGCCCTCATCGGCTGGGGAGCCTTTGCTTTGGTTCGCGCCCAGTCTCCGGGCTTTAACGAAGCGTTGCTGATCGAGGGCGCCCGGGGGAACACGCGCATGCAAGACGTGGCTGTGATGTACGACCTTGGGCTCTATCTCAATCGCCAAGGCTACGGCTATCTCATGGCAGACCTGCTCCCCTTCAACGAAGACGGTCAACTCTTTAGCGTCGCGAGCGGTGACGCGCGTGTCGCCCGTGTCTTGCGTGCCGAGGATCTCTTTCGGCAAAGCTTGCAAGAAGATCCGGCCAACGCATTTTCTTGGCTGTACTACACCCACGCGCTCCTGAAGCGGGAGGATGTGAACACCGCTCGCCGTACACTCGAACGCGCGTGGCAATTGGGCCCCACGAGTGCTGGGCTCGCCGTACGTCGCCAAGCCATGGTGGCCACGATCCGCGAGCTTACCGGAGAAAAGACGGCCTACGAGGAGATGCTGCGCCGGGACACCGAACTTCTAGCCCGGCCAAGCCCGTTGACTGGCGACGCAGATCCGAGTTTCAAAGATAATCCTTCTCCAATCGGCCAATAAGCGCCCACCTTACTGTGGCGATGCGAAGGGCAAAATGTTGTCGAGCGTTGCTTGGGTTGCGGGGAAATTTCGGCATTGATCGCGCAACGTTCCGCGATCAAAAACAGTGCTGAAGACCAGGTTGTTGTACTCTGCCACAAGCACCGCAGCGTCCGCTCCCGTAACGGGGGAAAGACCCGGGGGAAGCGTCGGTCCGAGGTTTGCGCACTGGCGGAGCGCGATTGCGTCACACACATCGCATTGCCGGATACCGTTCAGGTTCCCGTCGCCGATATCGTTGAAAAAACGACCGGGATTGTTGAACCCTCCCTGGCACCGCGTCGAGTCATCACCGCATTGAATTTGGGCATCAGCACCGGTTGACAACATCGGCATAACCACGATGGCTCCGAGAATAATGGATGCGATAAAGGAAACGCGCATAGCTAAAGCTCCCGTGACGGTCTCGCTCGCACTAGCTAGAGGCGTCTGGCAGGTCAATGTCGAGTGTCGAAACGGTACAGCTCAAAGCTGAGATGTGACGCGCCCGAGCGAGTTTTTGCCTGCTCTTCGGGCGCCATGAGCAGACGCGCAGCACACCTCTGGCTTGCAGGGCAGAAAACGAAGGGGCAAACACCTTGACCGAAGCGCAATACTCCAAGGTTCTTTCGGGGGTGCAAGGGTTCCTGGGATGGGGGACGCTACTCGCCGTACTGGGCTCTTCTATAATTCTAGGGGCCAACCGACCCGTCCTGTGGACGTTTCTGGCCCTCGCCGTCCTGGTACTCTTTACCGCGCAAGGTCTGCTCACGCTCCTGCAGCCCCCGGCCCCAGCACTGAGCAGAGCTCTTCCTTACATCGTGGCCTATGGAGCAGTTCTGCTTTGGGCCGTACTGCAAGCCATTCTACCGGTCTCGGGCATGTGGGCCCATCCGGCCTGGTCCGAGGTTACCGAGATCGTCGGGCCCGAGGGTACCGCGCCGCGGATCAGCGCCGATCCGGGGCGCGGGGGACACTTTGTGTTGCGGCTGGCCTGTTACGGCGCGGTTGCATGGCTCCTGGCGGCGAGCGCGCTGCGTACCAAGCGGGCCTGGGCCTACCTCAGGGCCATCGCGGGCTTTTCAGCACTGCTTGCCGCCTATGGCATCGCCATGGTGACACTCGGCATGGAAGCGGCCATAGGGGTGGACCGACCCGTACCGGCATATGTCACGGCGACCTTCGTCAACCGCAACTCCTACGCGTTCTACGGCGCCATGGGGCTGATCGTTAACCTCGCGCTCCTTGTCAACTTTTTTGCACGGCACACTTCGGCCGATAGTGAGCGAGACGTGGCGCGTACCCTAATTGTGGCGTTTTTCTCCGGCGCCTGGGTGTATTCTGTCGGGGTCATTCTCTGCGGCGTCGCCGTAGCAATGACAGAGAGCCGCGCAGGCGCGGGTGCCGCCGCGGCCGGCGTTCTGGTATTTTTGTTGGCAAGGGGTTGGCGCCGGCGTCAGACGATTGTCCCACTTCTGACAGTTCCCTTGCCGCTCTTGGCTTATGTTGCGCTGTCCTTCGGGTCCGGAACGCTAGAGCGCTTTGCCGATGCCGACATCAGCGGACGGATCGCCGTCTATTCGGCCATTGTGGAGAACCTTGGCGAAAGGCTCTGGCTGGGACATGGGCTCGGCGCGTTCCACGACACGTTTCGACCCTTTCTGCCCATCGAGGTCGCAGCTGTAGAATGGGATGTGGCGCACAACAGCTATCTGGAAAACATTTGGGAGCTGGGGCTCGTGGCCGCTTTGGTGTTCTATGGCCTGCTTCTTGCGGTGGTCTGGCGGCTGGCGCGTGGGACGGTCGTACGGCGGCAAAATGCATCGATCCCCGCCATCGCTCTTGGTGTCGTTGCGGCCGGCGCAGTGCACTCTACAGTAGAGTTTCCTCTGCAAATTCCGGCCTGTGCCGCACTATTCGCAGCGCTACTCGGGATTGGCTGGGCGCAGAGTTTCCGCCAAGCTGATCGCCTAAACCCGACGCGTTTGCAGGCCAAGCGCGCGGCTCAGACGGCGAGGCCTTCCCGCAAAACCCCGTCCGAACTCTAAACCGACGTTTTGCCCCTGCGACACAGATAAGCCCCACCGAACTGGATCAGGCTGCGCGCAGCTCTGGCAGCAATTCCGTGAAGTAGGCAATGGTCTTGGGCAGGCCTGCATCAAGATCGGTAGTGGGGGCCCAACCAAGTCTCTCCGCGGCGAGCGTGATGTCTGGGCGGCGCTGTTTTGGGTCGTCCTGCGGTAGGTTCTGGAACGCGATTTGTGATTTTGAGCCGGTCAGCTCGACCACCTTTTCAGCCAGCTGGCTGATCTTGAATTCGTTAGGATTGCCGATGTTGACCGGCCCAGTAAAGCCACTCTCGCTCTCCATCAGACGGATCATCCCGTCAACGAGATCGTCAACGTAGCAAAACGAACGCGTCTGCGTGCCTTGCCCATAGATGGTGATCGGATCACCCATCAGTGCCTGGACGATGAAGTTGGACACGACGCGGCCATCGGCGTGGTGCATGCGTGGCCCGTAGGTGTTGAAGATCCGGATGACCTTTATCTCAAGTCCGTGCTGACGGTGATAGTCGAAAAAGAGCGTTTCTGCACAGCGCTTCCCCTCGTCGTAACAGGATCGCGCACCCACCGGGTTCACGTTGCCCCAATAGCTTTCGGTCTGGGGATGTTGGTGCGGGTCGCCGTAGACTTCGGACGTCGAAGCCTGAAGGATTTTGCACTTCAAACGCTTGGCGAGGCCCAGCATGTTGATCGCCCCATGCACGCTCGTCTTCGTGGTTTGGACGGGGTCATGCTGATAATGGACCGGGCTCGCGGGACAGGCGAGATTGTAGATCTCATCGACCTCGACATAGAGCGGGAAAGTCACATCGTGGCGCAAGAACTCAAAGCGCGGGTGCCCTGCAAGATGATCGATGTTGCGCTTTGTACCGGTAAAGAGGTTGTCGGCGCAGAGCACCTCTTGGCCCTGATCCAAAAGCCGGTCGATCAGATGCGAGCCTAGAAAGCCCGCGCCGCCAGTCACCAGAATGCGTTTCCGAGAGTCGTAAAGGCGCGCCATGGTTGGCTCCTGTCAGGAACGATAAGCCTTGCTTTACCGATGCTCTCGCACAAATCGGCGCGGAAAACCAATGCCTTCGAGTTCGCCCCGCGGGTCACAACACCGAAGGCGATCTATCGGCGTAGGAACGCGCGTTAAGCTTCGCGCGCGCCTCAGTCTTAATCTTCCAGCGTGTCAAAAATTGATGGGTTGTGACAGAATCAGTGAGCGCGCGCATGAGGGCGCCCATTCAGTGCGCATAAGGCAGCACAGAGTTCACCTCGGTCGCCTGGACCAGGTCTTAGCCCTGACATCGTGATCGGCCCCGCGTCTTGGCGAGCCGTTAGAGGCGGCGGTCTCTCGCTGTCGTGGACACCATTGTGCAACGTGGAATGGTGTTTGCCTGCCACTCACAAAGAGCCTCAACTCGGCGAATTTTCAGGAACTGTTGGTCGAAGGGCAGAGAGCTGGGCGGTGCGCCAGAAACCGCTCTCGAATTCGAGGCCCGATGCCGCCATGATCCGCAGCTCGATCCACGGCGCAAACCATGCTGACGGCACGCGCGCCGACATCCGGCGCAAGCAAGAGCGGGCGCGTTTTGCCGACTTCGCCGCGCTCGACCGCGATGTTTTCGACCGGCGCAAGCTCCTAGCTAAGGCGGAGGATGGCACGACGGCCTTCGAGCTCAACGAAATGTGGGACAAGCCCGTCCGCCGCCGCTCGGCTCTCGGGGGGCTCTCGTCGACCCCATTCGAAAGGGCCGCGCGCGACACATGCGGGTCTCAGCGTACAAGAAATCGGGAGGCTTTCTGCATGTGGCTAACGCTTGGCCGCCCCGCTATCGCGAACGAGACAAGCCTTGGCTTGTTTGGCGCTAGCCATCCATCTTCAACGCATTAATGAAGGCCTCCTGCGGAATGTCGACTTTCCCGAACTGACGCATCCGTTTCTTGCCCGCCTTCTGCTTCTCCAGCAGTTTCTTCTTACGCGTGGCGTCGCCGCCGTAGCACTTCGCCGTCACATCCTTGCGCATCGCGGAGAGGGTCTCGCGGGCGATCACGCGGCCGCCAATCGCCGCCTGGATTGGGATTTTGAACATGTGGCGCGGGATGAGCTCCTTGAGCTTTTCGCACATCTGGCGGCCGCGGCTCTCCGCGCGGTCGCGGTGGACCATCATGGAGAGGGCGTCGACCGGCTCGTCGTTCACCAGGATCGACATCTTAACGAGATTGTCCTGGCGGTAGCCCTCCATCTGATAGTCGAACGACGCGTAGCCCTTCGTCACCGATTTCAGCCGATCGTAGAAGTCGAACACGACCTCGTTAAGCGGCAGATCGTAGACGACCATCGCGCGGGTGCCGGCATAGGTGAGGTCGAGCTGGATGCCCCGGCGATCCTGGCAGAGCTTGAGGATGTCGCCGAGATACGCGTCCGGCACCAGGATCGTGGCCTTGATGCGCGGCTCTTCGATACGATCGATTGTGGCCGGGTCCGGCATGTCGGCAGGGTTGTGGAGCTCGATGATTTCGCCGTCGCGGGTGTAGATGTGGTAAATCACGGAGGGCGCCGTGGTGATCAGCTCGATATCGTATTCGCGCTCGATCCGGTCACGGATGACCTCAAGGTGCAGCAGACCGAGGAACCCACAACGGAAGCCGAAACCGAGCGCGGCGGAGGTTTCCATTTCGTAGCTGAACGAGGCGTCGTTGAGGGCGAGCTTTTCGATGGCGTCGCGCAGATCTTCGAACTCCGCATTGTCGACCGGGAAGAGCCCGCAGAAGACGACCGGCTGCGCGGGTTTAAATCCCGGCAGCGCGGCGTCGGTGCGGCGCTTGTCGTGGGTGATCGTGTCGCCCACGCGGGTGTCGCGCACCTGTTTGATCGACGCGGTGAGGATACCGATTTCCCCGGGGCCAAGCTCGGCGATGTCCTTCATCTCGGGTTTGAGGACAGAGAGCTTGTCGATCCGGTACTTGGCGTCGGTCTGCATCATGCGGATTTCGTCGCCCTTCTTGATGACGCCGTCCATGACGCGGATGAGAACGACGACGCCGAGATAGGGATCGTACCAGCTATCGACGAGCATGGCTTTCAGCGGCGCCTCGCGGTCGCCTTCCGGCGCAGGCAGGCGCTGAACAATTGCCTCCAGCACGTCCGGAATGCCGACGCCCGTCTTGGCGGAGATGAGGCAGGCATCGGTGGCCTCGATCCCGATCACATCCTCAATCTGCTCGATCACGCGCTCGGGCTCGGCGGCGGGCAGGTCGATCTTGTTGAGGACAGGGACAATCTCATGATCCGCCTCAATGGCGGTGTAGACATTGGCGAGCGTCTGCGCTTCGACGCCCTGGGTTGCGTCCACCACAAGAAGCGAGCCCTCGACGGCCTTCATTGACCGGCTGACCTCATAGGCGAAGTCCACATGGCCCGGCGTGTCGATCAGGTTGAGGATATAGGTGTGGCCGTCCTGAGCGGGGTACTCGATGCGGACGGTGTTGGCCTTGATCGTGATCCCCCGCTCGCGCTCGATATCCATCGCGTCAAGCATCTGCTCCTTCATGTCCCGCTCGGCGACGGTCCCGGTCATCTGGATAAGCCGGTCGGCAAGCGTGGACTTGCCGTGGTCGATGTGGGCGACAATCGAGAAGTTGCGGATGCGGCTGAGGTCGGTCATCGGGCCTCTGAAATGCTGGTCGGGGCGGGATAGCCTAGCCCTTGGACATACGCCAGTGTCGGGCGAGGTCCAGAGGGCGGGGAGTGCGGCGGAATGGTTGGCGGTGTCGGTCCGTTCAAAGACGCGCACATCACTCTGGGGACAGCCCATGTCTCGCCGATGCGGCTTTTATCGGTGACCTACAGCCGCGCGGCGGGATCGCCAGGCAATGTGCCAAGCGGCATGAATCTCAACCGCCTGTCGCGCAGTCTTGCCCTCGCTTTAAGGGGCTCAGCCGCGCCGCCTGCACGGGGCCGAGGACCGGCAAAACCACGGCGCGACGCGCGTTGGTCGCGGCCCTGCGCGGGGCGCGGCACTGCATAACGCTTTCTTGACACATCTCAAAGCGCGCTGCTGCAGCGCGGCGTAGTCTGGCAGGATTGCAGCCAGCAGCGGAGGGGTGTTCGATGAATTTGCAGAGCGATATTATCAAGTCTGCCGAGGCCAAGGGGATCGAGGTGGACGAGCGGCTGGTGTCGCAGGAGGCGCCGCCTTTGTCGTTTGAGCAAGGGCGTTACCCCTACAAGCGCAAGATGGGCCGGAGGCGCTACGAGGCGGAGAAGGCGGCGCTGCAGGCGGAGCTACTGAAGGTCCAGCTTTGGGCGCAAGAGACGGGCGAAAAGTTCGTTCTCGTCTTCGAGGGGCGCGATGCGGCGGGCAAGGGCGGCACCATCAAACGCTTCACCGAACATCTGAACCCGCGTGCGGCCCGCGTCGTTGCGCTCAACAAGCCCACCTGGGAAGAAAAGGGTCAGTGGTTTTTTCAGCGGTATATCAGTGAGCTACCCACCTCGGGCGAAATGGTGTTCTATGACCGTTCCTGGTACAACCGGGCGGGGGTTGAGCGCGTGATGGGCTTTTGCGAGCCGCATGAGTACCTCGAATTCATGCGCGAGGCGCCGGAACTCGAACGGATGCTCGTCCGCTCCGGCATCCGGCTTTACAAATACTGGTTCTCGGTCACGCGCCGCGAGCAGAGGTTGCGCTTTAAGAGTCGCGAGACCGACCCTCTGAAGCAGTGGAAGCTGAGCCCGATCGACAAGGCCTCGCTCGACAGATGGGAGGCTTACACCGATGCCAAGGAGGCGATGTTCTTTTACACCGACACCGCCGATGCGCCCTGGACGATCATCAAGTCGAACGACAAAAAACGGGCGCGGCTGAACTGTATGCGGCACTTCCTGTCGACCTTGGACTATCCCGGGAAAGACCCTGAGATCGCTACGCCGCCTGATCCTTTGATCGTCGGCTCAGCCGACCAAGTGCTCTCGACCTCGGCACGGCCAAAGGCTGCGGCTGGCATGTAACATCTGCACCCCCTGCATCGGTCGAGCGGGAATTCGGCCAAATGCAGGGCGGACCTTGCTGCTTGGAGGGAACGGACGCTGGGGCGCTACATCCGTAGGACGGGCCAAAGGCTAGCGATAAGGAGCACGGCCATGGTCCAGTTGAAGGCGCGGAGACGGCGGGGGCTCGTCAGCATTCGGCGGAGCTGTTGGCCGAGCCAGGCCCAGACGCTGATGCTCGGCAAGCTGATGAGCACAAACATCGCCGCGAGGAGCCACGGCCCCGTCCCCGGTGCATAGATCGCCACGGCGGCAAGCGCGATGGCCCAAGCCTTTGGGTTGACCCATTGGAAGGCCGCCGCCTGCAGGAAGGTCAGGGGGCGCCCGCGCGACGCGCCCGCCCCCGGTGCGGCGGCATGGGCGATCTTCCACGCAAGCCACAGCATGTAGAGCACGCAAGCGACCTTGAGTCCCGTCTCTGCGGGAGGCCACGCGGTAAAGACCTGCGCCAGCCCAAGCGCAATCAGCAGCGCCATGAACGCATGGCCCAGCGCGATGCCCAGCATATGCGGCACAGTCCGGCGCAGGCCGAAATTGGCGCCCGACGCCATCAGCATCAGGTTATTCGGCCCTGGCGTCACGAACGAAGCAAAAGCAAAGAGGGCGAGCGCGGTCAAAAGCTGATAGTCCATCCCACAATCCTAGCGCGGTCCCGGCGCTCAAGGGTTGCGTATGTCGCGCGTTTCCGCTTTCAGCTGCAATAAATGGCCGAGATTGACGCAATAGACGACCGGATCTTGCAAGCGCTCTCCAAGGAGGGGCGGCTGCCGAACACCGAGCTCGCGGCACGCGTCGGCCTCTCGCCCTCGGCCTGTCTGCGTCGGGTCACAGCGCTGGAACGCCGCGGCATCATCCGAGGCTACCGCGCGGTGCTCGACCAGACAGCGCTCGGCACGGGCTTTGTCGCCTATGTTACGGTCGGCCTCTCGTCGCACACCAAGGCCGCGCAACAGGCCTTTGAGCGGGCAATGGCGCAGGCGACCGAAGTGCGGGAGTGCCACAACATCACCGGCGGGGTCGAGTATCTCCTGCGTGTCGAGGCGGCGAGCCTCACCGCCTACAAACTCTTTCACACCGAGCGCCTGGGCACAGTGCCCGAGGTCAACGCGATCACGACCTACGTCGTGATGGCCTCGCCAAAAGACGACCGGGCCTGAGCGCTCAGCCCCTGCGCCGCACACCGCGTGTCGATTGAGTTTCAGCGGTGAATATGCGTATGAAAGGGATGCAGTGACGACGCGCCCGCCAAGAGGCGCGCCCCATCCATGAGGCAGATTATGCGACTTTTGACGACGTCCTTGATTGTCTTTTCCCTCGCTCTTCCCGCCGCCATCCTCTTGCCGACAACCGAGGCCGAGGCGCGCCGCATCGAACGCGCGTGCAACCAGTCGGATCGGCGCGCGGTCACGCGGGAGCTCTGCTCGTGCATCCAACGCGTGGCGGATCAAACTCTGACAAACGCCGATCAAAGGAAGGGCGCGCGCTTTTTCCGCGACCCCCAGCGGGCGCAGGAGGTGCGAAAGTCCGATACACCCGCCAACGACGCCTTCTGGGAGCGGTGGCGCAACTTCGGGACCCAGGCGCGCAACATCTGCGGCTAGGGGTTTCCAAGGGTGCGCGCGAAATCCCGCGCGCTTTGGGGAGAAGCTTTGGCCCAGCAGATCCACCGTATTAACGCAGATCGGCGAGGATGCGGTCGAGCGTACGTTCGATGAGATCGACCACGCCGTCAAAGCCACCCTCGTAGTAGGGATCGGGTACGTCCGTCCCACCTTTGGGGTCGGCGCTGCGAAAGAGGCGGACGGGCGTCTCGGCCCCCGCGGGCCGCTGGCTCTCAATGGCGGCAAGATTCTTACGGTCCATCGCATAGATGACGTTGAACCCAGCAAAGTCCGCGGGCGTGAATTGCCGCGCACGCAAGGGCGAGAGGTCGTATCCGGCAGCGGCGGCCGCAGCCTGCATCCGCGTGTCGGGCGGCGCGCCGATATGCCAGTCGCTGGTCCCCGCGCTGTCGACCTCCACCGTGAGACCCACGGCCGCCGCTTTGGCTCGGGCGATGCCTTCGGCGGTGGGCGAACGGCAGATATTGCCGAGGCAGACGAAGAGGAGGCGGGGCACGGGCATGCCCGCCGTGTAGCTGGGCTCGACGACGAGTAGAAGACACATGCCGCAAGCGGGCGCTTCGCGTAGTGGATCTCGGGATGTGGTTCGCGCTGAGACCAGGCTCCCGGCTGTTTCGCAGGAATTCGGCCTTTGCCTTTTCAAGACCAAGGGTTCCCTTCACAGCAA
The DNA here is from genome assembly GCA_038745585.1 of Pseudomonadota bacterium. Classification (GTDB taxonomy): domain Bacteria; phylum Pseudomonadota; class Alphaproteobacteria; order Rhodobacterales; family Rhodobacteraceae; genus HLUCCA09. The sequence continues at coordinate 45,589 of JBCDLH010000003.1, read as the reverse complement.
GGGGCGATTACTCCGCGGCCATAGGAGGCGTCGATGGCTGGATATCTTACGACCCACGTGCTTGATACCGCGAAAGGAACGCCTGCCGCGGGCCTCGCAATCACGCTCTACCGGATCGAGGGGCAGACGCGGATCGAAATGGCGCGCATGGTGACGAATGCGGATGGCCGGACCGACGCGCCGATCCTGCCCGAAGCGGCGTTCCAGATTGGGGCCTACGAACTCGTCTTTGAGGCGGGGGCTTACTTGACCGATACAGGCCGGCCGGACAGCTTTTTGGGGGAGGTTCCGATCCGGTTTCGCATGAGCGAAGCCGATCACTACCACGTGCCCCTGCTCCTGTCGCCTTTCGGATACTCGACCTATCGCGGCAGCTAGCGACGGCGCGACGGCGCAAGAGCAGTGCGTCCGCCAAAGGCCGCCCCTTTCACGGCGCGCCCGTCTGCTCAGGGGCGCACGACCCGCTGCAGACGGCAGCCGCGCCTTGGGGTGGCCCTATGCCCTCAAAACTGGCAAGGCTGGCACGCCCGCTGCGTTGCGGCGTAGCGGACATTTCCGTCTTCCGCCAAAGACGCTACCAATAGGCCGACCGACCGCAACGGATCTCGCTAATGTTCGACACGCTCCTCCTGTGGGAATGGCTCGAGTTTGCCCTCCGCTGGCTCCACGTGATCACAGCGATCGCCTGGATCGGCTCGTCGTTTTACTTCATCGCCCTCGATCTCGGCCTGACCAAACGCCCGACCCTTCCTATCGGCGCGACCGGCGAGGAATGGCAGGTCCATGGCGGAGGATTCTATCACATCCAGAAATACGCCGTGGCGCCCGAGCACATGCCCGAGCACCTGACCTGGTTCAAATGGGAGAGCTATGCGACGTGGCTCTCGGGCGCGGTGTTGATGATCGTGATGTATTGGGTGGGGGCGGAGCTGTACCTCATCGATTATGATAAGATCGAGCTGCCGGTCTGGGCCGCGGTGATGCTCTCGGCGGGGTCCATCGCGGTGGGCTGGCTGATCTACGACTACCTGTGCAAAAGCAAGCTCGGGCACCGGCCGACGCTGATGATGGTCGCGCTGTTTGCGATCATCGTGGTGATGTCCTGGGGGCTGAACCAGATCTTTACCGGGCGCGCCGCACTCCTCCATCTCGGCGCGTTCACGGCGACGATCATGTCCGCCAACGTCTTTTTCATCATCATTCCGAACCAGAAGATCGTCGTGGCGGATCTCAAGGCCGGGCGCACGCCAGACCCCGAATATGGCCGCATCGCCAAGCTCCGCTCGACCCATAACAATTACCTCACGCTGCCCGTCATCTTCCTGATGCTTTCCAACCACTATCCCTTGGCGTTCGGGACGGAGCATGCCTGGGTGATAGCCGCGCTCATCTTCCTCATGGGCGTGACGATCCGGCACTTTTTCAACACCATGCACGGCCAGAAAGGCACTTCGATCTGGCGCGCACCGTGGTGGACTTGGGGAGCGACCGCGGCGGTCTTTGCGGCGATCGTGATGCTGTCGACGGCGACGCCGTGGCAATATCCGGAGGACGAAGAATTCACCTTCGTGCCCGAGCGGCTCGAACACGCCGTCGCGTTGGAGGAGTTCGAAGAGGTGCGCAATGTCGTTCTCGGTCGGTGCGCGATGTGCCATGCGGCCGAGCCCGCCTGGGCCGGGATCCGCGTTCCTCCTAAGGGTGTCATGCTGGAGACGGATGCGCAGATCGCAGCGATGGCCAAGGACATCTTTTTACAGTCGGGCGTCAGCCACGCCATGCCCCCGGGCAACATCACCTATATGGAGACGTGGGAGCGGGCCGTGATAGTCGACTGGTTCCGCGCGATCAACGCTCGCGCGCCGGCGATGCAAGAGGACGCGCGGCTCCGGTTGCCCCACTAGCGGGCAGCGCTTTCACGCCAGGCCTGCGCCGCCAAAGCGGTGCGATACGGCGCGCGGCGTCCCGGCGACGGACCGCGCACCGCGGAGCAGCGGGCTACCGCTGGGTCAGTGTGAATGTCCGCCATGGTTGGCCGGGCGCCGCTCCAGGTCCACCGGGATCACGACGTCCATGTCGCCGGCTTGCTCGAAGGTCAGCGTTACGTCAACGCTCTCGCCATGGACCATGGAGCTGTTGAGCCCCATGAACATGACGTGGAGACCGCCGCGCTTGAGCATGACTGTTTCGCCGGCCAGGACGGGAATGCCATCCTCGATCTCGACCATGCGCATGACACCGCCTGCATCCTCGATATGCGTGTGCAACTCGACCCGCTGGGAAATGCCGGAGCTGGCCGCGACCAGACGATCGTCCGTCTCGCCGGTATTGCGGATCATCATGAAGGCGGCGCCGGCCATCGCATTTGGCGAGGAGGCGCGGGCATAGGCATCTTCGATTACGATGCCGCCCGCGAGGGCCGGACCGGCGAGCAGGGCCGCGATTGCCGCAGCGGCGAAGGATTTCGTCTTGATCATCGGGCTTCTCCTAATGGTCACGCGCTCAAAGCATCGTCCAGAAGTCTGGCAAGGATGTGGCGCGTGCAATGTACGTTATCTGGGGTGAAGGGGGTTAAAGCGCTTGAGGCGGTCCGCGCGCTGCGGGCAGCTTCACCGCGGATGCGACCACCGCGACCTGTGTCGGTGCCCAATCTGCGGGCCGCGCGGCACGCTGCTGGGCGGAGGCTGTCCCGGGGGGTGCCGGGCCCGAAGACTTCAGCACACAATCAGGGCAGAGCACCGGAAGCGCGACCTCGTTGCCGGCGGCGTCGACGAAAATCGTGACGACGCTGTGCCCCCTGCAGATCGTCAAGCTGCCCGCCGGCGCCCCCTGCCCGCGAGCAAAGCCGGCGCCGACCGAGGTCACAACGACGAGCAACGAAAAGACGAGGGACAGCACGGATCGTGTCATGCAAAGCAGCTAGGGCGCCGGCTCTTTGCACAAAAGAGAGAGCGGGGCGGATCGCGCTGAGGCGAAGGGTCGCGTCGGGTAGCGCGTAGAGAGCCAACCGGCCAGCTGAGAGCAAACGCGCAACGCAATGGGCCCCCGCACGCGGCGAGGCCACACGACGGACACACGTTGGCTTAAGCCGCGGCGGTGCCTGCCTTTGCGACCTCGCGCTTTATCTTCAGCGCCCGGTCCGAGAGCTCGCCATCCTTGGCCTTGGCCAAAAACCCGTCGAGCCCACCCCGGTGATCGACCGTGCGAAGGGCGGCCGATGAAATGCGTAGGCGGAAGGACCGGCCCAGCGTGTCGGAGATCAGCGTGACGTCCTGCAAATTTGGCAGGAAGCGGCGCTTTGTCTTGTTGTTGGCGTGGCTGACGTTGTTGCCAACCATGGGGCGTTTGCCGGTCAGTTCACAGACACGCGACATCTGTCCATTCCCTCGGTTTTGGTGCGGGCCACGTGCGTCGCCGCCGGGCTGCCCGCAGAAAGTAGCGACTGAAAACGGGCGTCGACCGAATTGGCCGAGCCGCCCTTGCGCGGATGCGACCTTCAATACGGGCCGAGGTGAGCTGTCAAGCCGTTTCTCGGGCTGGTAGCGCGGGGCGCGCGCGTCTAGCCTCCGCCGTTCAGGAGGCGCCCATGGCTGCGACCACACCAGAGACCGATGCTCCAGAACCGGTCGCCGTATTCGACGGACACAACGACTTCCTCCTCAGGCTTTGGATGAATCGGGCGGAGCGCAGGCAGATCTGGCTACATCGGAACGACAAGGGCCATATCGACTTGCCGCGGATGCGCGCGGGGGGCTTTGCCGGCGGGCTCTTTGCGATCTTCGTGCCGCCGGGGGAGCGACCGGGAGGCACATCCTTCGAAGAGCGGTTGCGACAGACGCCCTCTGAGCTCCCGACACCGCCCGAAACCCCGCGCGGCGCGGCACAGCAGGTCGCCCTTGCGCAGGCCGGTCTATTCCTGTGGATGGCGCGTGCGGCGCCGGCAGATTTCGCTGTCTGCCACACGGCGGCAGAGATCCGCACGGCGATGGCAGCGGGGCGCGTGGCGGGCATGCTCCATATGGAGGGCGCTGAGGCGATCGACGCCGATCTCGATGCGCTGCATGCCTTTCACGCGATGGGCCTGCGCTCGCTCGGCCCCGTCTGGTCGCGCCCGACGATCTTTGGCTATGGCGTCCCCTTTCGGTTTCCTGGTGGGCCCGATACCGGGCCGGGGCTGACCGAGGCGGGCAAGCGGCTGGTTACGGAGTGCAATCGGCTTAAAATCCTGATCGATCTCAGCCATCTCAACGAAAGAGGTATGGACGACGTGGCGCGCCTCTCGGACGCGCCGCTCGTTGCCACACATTCCAATGCCCATGCCGTTTGCCCGAGCCCGCGCAACCTCACCGATCGCCAATTGGCGCAGATCGCCGAGAGCAATGGTCTGGTAGGTCTCAACTTTGCGACCTTCTTTCTGCGGCCCGATGGCCGGCCGCGGCGGGCGACGGAGCTCGACATCGCACTGCACCACATCGACCATCTACTCGCGCATCTGGGCGAGGACGGCGTGGCCCTCGGCTCGGATTTCGACGGCGGTCAGGTGCCAGAGCGCATCGGAGACACCGCCGGGTTGCCCCACCTGATGGCAGCGATGCGTGCCCACGGCTACGGCGCGCGGCTCGTGTCGAAGATTGCCCGGGAGAACTGGCTTTCACTGCTCGAGCGCACGATTGGGAACTGAGCGCGGAAAAAGCCTTCGGCGACGGTATTTCAAGCAAGAAGAAGCTTGGGCCTCTCGCGATTGCTCCGCCGCAGCGACGCCTTCGGCCGGCGGATTAGGACCTTCGATCGAGCGAGGCAAGCATCTGTTGGGCCGCCGCCGTCACAGAGCTTTTGCCGGTGGCGACCTCGTCTCCGAGGCGGGTTAGGGACTCGCGGGCGGCAAGATCGCCGGAGAGGCGGGACAGCAGGCCTTGGCGGACTTCATACTCGAACCAGCCGCGGGCTTGGGTTGCACGCCGCCGCCGCCAATGCCCCTCGGCGCGGCGCCAATCGGCGAGTTGCTGCATGTCGAACCAGGCCTCGGCCAGACCATCGTCGCACAGCGAAGAGACCATGCGCGCCTTGGGAAAGCCGGCCGGATCCTCGGGGCGTTTGCGCATGAGATGCAGCGCCCCGGCGTAGTCTGCGCATGTACGGCTCGCGGCCGGGCGCAAGTCGCCGTCGGCTTTGTTCACGAGGATCATATCCGCAACCTCCATGATCCCGCGTTTCACGCCCTGAAGTTCGTCTCCTCCAGCAGGCGCGATCAGGAGGATGAAGAGATCCGACATTTCAGCGACGACCGTCTCAGACTGGCCAACGCCTACCGTCTCAATCAGCACGACATCGAAGTCCGCGGCCTCGCAAAGCGCGACGGCCTCCCGTGTACGGCGCGCGACCCCGCCAAGTTCGGTCTGCGAGGGCGAGGGCCGAATGAAAGCGGCCGGATCGCGGGAAAGGCGCTCCATGCGCGTTTTGTCCCCAAGGATTGAGCCACCCGAGCGCGTCGAGGATGGGTCAACTGCCAGGACTGCGACGCGCAGGCCCTGCCCAGTGAGCATCAGACCGAAGCTCTCGATAAAGGTCGACTTTCCAACGCCGGGCGTGCCGGAAAGGCCAATACGGAGCGCCTCGCGCCCGCTGCCGGCGAGGCGCTCGGAGAGGGCGATCGCCGCCGCGCGATGGTCTGCACGAGCGCTTTCCACAAGTGTGATCGCACGCGCGAGCGCGCGCCGCTCTCCGGCCAGGACGGCGCTTGCCAGCGCGTCGATCTCCATCCCGCCACTCCTTGCCCTCGGGCGCTCTTGGTGCCCCGGGCAGCGGCCGCTGTCCAGACGGCGCTTGGCCGATACTGCAACTGCGCAGGGCGACGGGGCGCCCCAGTACGCAATCCCGGTCTCTCTTGAAGGCCTTCCGCGTCTATTCGGGCTCAAGCGCCCCGCGCGACCGTGTCGCCGCACGCGGGCGGCCCAATAGGTCGACAACCGGCAATGCCCCGACCGCCGTGCCGATGACGGGCGAGCCGGGCAGAGGCTGATAGAGACTGGCTGAGCCGTCGGGAGGCGCGTACTGCGTCTGCAAGATACCGTTATCGCTCGCTTCGAGCCGGCCCTCATAGCGCAACGTCCAGAGCTTGGTGCTGTCGAAGGGCGCAAAGTCCTCGTGCCGGGGGTTGCTTGGGTTGGCGGGCATGTAGGTAAGCGAGTTTGTCTCGGAGTAGGTATCAAAGGAGTCGATCGCCGAGAACGGCCCGAGCACGAGATCCGAGGCGCCGAGCACCATGAACGAGTTTCCGTAAAGTGCGATAGGCTCGGCCTGCCGCGCGGCCTGGTCCCACGTAAGCGCACTGTCATGGGGGCTGAGCTCGACGGCAAAGAGCGTGTTAAGCCCAAACGCATCGGGTACGTCGGGTTTGATCCAGAGCGAGTTACGGATCGTTACTGCGCCCATCTCAAAGAAGGCAAAGGCCGTACACGAAGCCGAGCCGACATGGATGACCTGATCGACGACGAGATTGCCGACGGGCGGTGGGTTCTCAAAGAGCGAGGCCGCGGAAAAGAACTCTGAGCCCTCGCCCGTACAGCGCGAGACAACGACGCGGCCGTTTCGCTCTGTGCCCTCTTCTGGCTGACCCGACTGAAAGAGGCGCAAACAGGGCTGTTCCGCAGTGGCCGAGACCCCGTCCGCCGGCCACGCGCCCTGTCCGGTAAAGCCGAACCGGCTGTAATACTCGTTGCCGATCAGCAAGAGATCCTCGCGGCCCGCGGTGCGGACCGGGCCCTGACGGTTGGTGCCGGAATGGGGTGCAGTGCCGGTGTCGATGTCGAAACAGCCGATCTGGGCGACACGGTCCCGCCCGCCCAGGCCATCGTAATTGTCCGCGCGTGCATCGATAAAGAGGCCGTAGGTCGCGACCGAGCTGATCGTCGTGTCGTGAATAGAAAGCCACATCGGATCGCTTGACCCATTGATCGCCGGCGAGCCCCCGTTGGAGAGGACACCGCCGCCGCCGCCGCGCATCGTGCAATTGGTGATCAGGGCATAGCCGCCCCCGCGCGTCTGCCAAAGGGTGTCCGATGAACCGGTCTGGGTGACATCGTCGTAATCGTCGAGGATCTGCACCCCGTCCCAGACCATCGCGCCGCCATTGAGGCCGGTCAGATTGACCGGACCGCTTATCGGGGCGTCGCCGGTGCCCCAGGCGCCGAAATACACGAATTGATGAAAGTTGCCCTGGGACGCATCATTGCCGTGGGCAAACCCGTTGTTAAACTCCGAGTAATCCTCGCCGCGCTTGAAGAGGACACGGACTGCGCCGCCATCGGGCACGTCGTTGAGCGCGCGGGCCCAGTGGTCGGGCTTGGTCCACCAGAAGTCGTTCTCAGTGCGGGTGGCTTGATAATCGGAGGCAGGCGCCCCAGTGAAATCGCCGTCGAGCGCGACGACAATCGTGTTTGCCGCGCTCCAACGGGTGTCGGCATCGCCCACGACGATCTCGAAGGTGCCGACAGCCTCTTCGAGCTCCATCTTGTCGGGGTCAACGACGCGTCGTGCAGTGCAGGTCACAGTGTAGGTGCCGGGCTGGCGATAGACATGGCTCGTGATCTGGCCCGTGGCGGAGTTGGCATCGCGGAAAAAGTCGGGGACGTTCTGCGGCGCCGCGAACACGTCACCCGGATCGCCGAAATCCCAGACATACTCGATCTCGTGAAACTCCGGATCATAGGCGATGGAGGCGGCTGGCGCGGGTGATGTCCCAAAATTCGAGGGGTGCGCCTCGAACCAGATCGCCTCGGGCGCAAATCGCGCATCCGTATTGCTGCGTGTGACCTCGATCGCCACCTCGGGGATGACATTCCAGTCTCCTTGGCTGGCGCTGTCGGAGAGACCGGATTGTGCAGCACCCAGGGAGACCGTTTCTCCATCCGGAAATCCGAGAAAGCGGATAAGAGGCATCGAAGTTCCTTTCGAAAGGGTCGCGCGTCGGGGCCCTTAGGCGCCGACGGTGATCTCAGGCGAGGCGACGCTGCGCGCACCGAAGGCATCGCTCGCGGTTTCGACGACCGAGAGGCCGACGCCGCTTTGCCCTGCGTTCGGAGAATAGCTCGGGCCGGTCGCGCCGGGAATGTCGACGCCATCTGCGCGCCATTGCCAGGCCAGGGTCGGTTCATCGGCCGTCCCGTCATAGGCCCAGATTGCGCGCTGCACATCGACAGTTTGATCGACATTCACGCTCCCAGTGAGCTCCGGCGCGGCGAGCACGACCGGTCCAGTGCTCAGATCCGAGGGCGAAAAAACGCGGCTCCCGGCGAAGGCCGCGGGTGCCGTGATGGTCAAGGTCAGCGGGTCGGCCCCCGTGGCAAGCTCCAGCGTGTTTCGCGGCGTCGCCACAAAGATTAGTACGCTTTGGGCGAGCCGCGACAGGCTCGCGATCCCAAGGAGCCACGCCGCCTCGACCCACCGCATCACACGGCCTCGCGGACGATCATCGCGTCGGTCGTACCATCCTTGCGGTAGCGTACGCTGCGGCCCGCGCGGATCAAAACGCCATCGCCCTGTAGCAGGTTGAAACCGTCCTGTGCATCTGGTGCAGCGGTGGTTGTCAGAAACACGCTACCATAACGCGTCTGCCAGATCTCGTCGTCTGCTAGCGTGATGGGAGAGGACCACGAGGTCGTCGCGTCGGAGATGAGAGCCATGGGAACGTCCTGTATCTAAGGGGCGAATTCGATGTCGCGCAAACGCCAGAGCCGCTGCTCCAGCACGCGAGCGAGGAAGATGCCGCGCACATCCTAACGCTTTGCCAGCGCAGCGTTCGGTGCCTAGACAAGTCCGCCAATCCCATCTGCTTAGAAGGCCGCGCGTTGAAGAAACACTTTAGTCGGAAACGGGCGAGCGACGGGGTTCTTTGCGCGACAGCACTTACATTTTGGCGACAACAAGACCGGCTCTTGCTAAAGACAAAAGGCCCAGCCAGAGTGGCCGAGCCCAAGACGTCAAGCAGGTTTGCAGCCTTAGCCGACCGCTTTAAGCTCCTGCAAAGGTGTGCCTACTGGCTCCATCGGCGCCCATTCCAGATCGCCGGCATAGCGCCAGGCCATCTGCCCGGCCTCGTCCAACGCAAAGAGGTGCAGCCAGCGATTGTCAAAGAGCGCGCGCACGCCTTCATGCCGCGTAAGGACATCCGTCATCGCCGCGCGTGGCGCCTCAATGCAAACCGAAAGCCGCAGCGGATCGTGGATGTAGCGCTCTCCATCATGGACCGATTGCCGGGGTAGGCCCGCGCGGAGGTTGCCGCCATTGCCTTCAAGGACACCGATCCCGCCGACGACGTTATGGAGAAGCTTGTTACCCGCGCCGAAATGCTCCGGCGCGACGGTCGAGCCGTAATATTGCAGGCTGATCCAACTCGCGACGACGACGGGTGCGGTCATGATAAGCTCCAGGACGCCAAACTCCTTGTCTTGCTTCCAGTCGTAATCGTGGAGGAACGCACGACCTTCGAGGCTACGCCCTGCGGTCCGCCCGCGCGGGGCCGCGATAAAGGCCTTGCACCCGGCCAATGCCCATTCCGGGCGAACTTCGGCCCAATCCCGGCTGCGCATCTCAATGTCGCTCTCTCCCTCGGCCCGCGGCAGGCGAAGCGCACGCTCGCCGCGTGTGACTTTGCCCGCAGCTTTGAGCCAGCCGCGCGCCTTCTTGAGGTCCTCGGCATGCTCCTTTGAGGGGTGATCGGCGGTGTAGAGCGTGACAGCATCCGTTGTCGTGTCGTGGAGCCCTCCGACAAACAATGTGTCGTTCGGGATGTCGATTCCCTTTGACGTAAGGCCGGCGCGCACGTCGGCATCGTTCAGAAGGGCAGCCAGCAAACGTGCGTTGACCTCGCCTGAATACCCGCCGCAAGCCCCGCAATGGAGCCCGCTGGCATGGGGGTTATTGACGACATTGGCGCCATGCCCTGCAAGGATCACGACCCGCGCGAAAGTCTCTGTCAGCGACATCGCCCGCAGCACCGTCGCTGCTGCTCCGATCCGCGTCTCGAGACCAAGCGCTGGATCGAGCCGCGGGGCCGGCTCGTCCGGTGCGCTGTTCGGCGACTTGCCAAGTGCATCGCGGAGGAGCTTGCCCGCGTAGATCGGTCCCGTCGCCTCAACGAACGCGAAGGAGGAGACTGCGGCCAACTTAAACCGGCCCCAGGCGCGCTTGGCCCGCGCCTTGAACCGAGCCTCCTGGTCCGCTTCGGCATGACCTTTGCAGCCCGACACAGTGGAGACCCCTGGATTTAGAAGCACCGGCAGCCGGCGCTCGACAACGTCTGAGGCAAACCGGCGATGCGCGGTCGTAAGGCCAAAGAAGCCCGCAAAGCCGAGTGTCTGGATGTCAGGGTTTACCGCTTCGAGCGCCCGGCGGAAAACCTCGGACCGCACGTCGATGCAAAACGCCGCCTGCACAACGGGCCGCTGGTCACTCGCTTGCGGCGCGGGCGACGCAAAGGTCTCGGCGAGGCCACGCTGGCCCGCGCGCTCCGCTGCCTCCTGCAAAATAGCGTCGATACACTGATCGGCACTCGGCGCAAGCGGGGTGGCATGGGCGCCCAGAACGCCCCGCCACTTGCCGCCAATCTCGCTCTCATATTGCGTGTAGAGCGCCTCCTCCCACAGCAGGCGGATCGCGAGAAAATCAGTGATCGTTGCATCCGCCCCTCCGCCAAGCTCGGCCTGCCAGAGCTTGTAGCGCGCGTATTGCGCCCAACCGCCGAGGCTAAGGAGAAGCTGATGGAGATAAGTCTCAAGGGCAGCTTCCGTGAGGCCAAGTCGCGCGAGCGATTGCGCGATCGCCTTGTCGGCGCTGTCGGGAGCGTCGGAGATGAACTGAGCAAAGCCTGCAAGTCCCGCGATCTCGGGTGTCAGGTCATGAGTGGCGGTCTGTTTCCAAACGGCATAGGCGCCGTGGCCGCGCGGCGCGGCCCAGAGCGCCTGCCCCTCGTCGAGATAGCCCGCCGCCCACACACCAAATCGCTCGGCAATGAGGCTCGGCCAGTCGATCTGAGACGTCTCTGCCGCAAGGTTCGCGACACTCGGCAGCGGCTCGGGGGATGGAACCGACGTCTCAAGAGCGGCCCTTAGGGCAGTGAGGTCGTGCGGGCGTTCCTCCACCGGAGCGGCCTCCAACGCTGCGGCGAGGTCGGCATCCGTGATCGTGCCGTTGGCAAGCTTGCCAGCGTACCACGCGCGCGGCATCGTCACCAGGATCCCGCCGACGCGGGCGAGCCGCGCGCCTACGTCGGCCAGGCTTTCGGAAGTTTGGCCAAGGTAGGGGTTCACCGCGACTGAGGACGCGAGCGGCCAAACCGGCGGGATTGCGCGCGCGGCTCTATCGCAAGCCTGCAACAGAGCGTCTGTGGGGAGCGGGGTCGGTGCGTTCGCTTCGGTCATCGAGTCTACTCCTCTTTGTCGCTCAGGAGATCCGCCGGGTGGACCAGTTGCCGAGCAACCGGTCGAACACCGCGTTGGCATAAAGGCCATTTGAAAGGTGTACACGCAGCCCGGCCGCTGCCGGGTGATAGGCCCAGAGCGGGAACATGGCCTGCGCGATGGCAACTGTGCCGAAGCTCACAAGCGCGAGCACGATCAGAGCCCATTCAAGCGGCCCAGGGGCGGGCGTTACCGGAAGAGTGCCCGCCATGAGCCACTCTGCTCCGGTCTGCAGCGCGAAATAGCCGACCGCAGCGGCGACGGAATAGGCCGCGGTGCGCTGCGTCAAGATCCGCGGGGCGGCATCGGCCAGGCCCTGTGCAAGAAGGTAGGCCACGCCGAAGATCAGGATCGCACCGAGGGCGATCGCTTGCGGAGATTTGCCGGCAAAACCAAAGCTGAAGCCGACGATTGCATAGATGGCTAATGCGATCAGGAAGGCCCGTGCCACTGCGCCAGCATTAGGGATCGCAACTGGGCCGGGGCGGCGAAGCGAAGCGACCCCATCAACCGCCATGCCTGAGGCAAGGAACGCATGCGCCTTGTACAGCGAATGTGCCACGATGTGGAGCAGCGCTAGCGGGAAGAGGGCAAGTCCGCATTGCAGGATCATGAAACCCATCTGAGCGACGGTGGACCAGGCAAGCGACGTCTTCACGGCAGGCTGCGTGAGCATGACAAGCCCGCCGAAGAGCGCAGAGAACCCGCCTACCATCACGAGGATCGCAAGGACGGCAGGTGCCAGCAGCATCACGTCAGCAAAGCGGATGAGGAGGAACCCGCCCGCGTTGATCACACCGGCATGGAGCAGAGCGGAAACGGGCGTCGGTGCTTCCATCACTTCTGTGAGCCAACCATGCATTGGAAACTGGGCCGATTTGAGAAGCGCTGCTACAGCGAGGAGGGCTGCGATCCAGGCAACGCCCACGGGTGCCGTGCCCATGTCGGCGAGGGCCAGGATCTCGGCGATATCGCCTGTGCCATAGGCCCAGGCCATCAACGCGACCGCGGCCATCAGGGCGACCTCGCCGATCCGCGCCGAGACGAGCTTTTTCCGCGCCGCGCGCTGCGCCGGGACGCGGTCGGCGTAGTGTAGAAGGAGACGGTGCAGAAACGTACTCGTGGCGATCCAAGCCAGCGCTAGTTGCAGCAGGTTACCAGCCGTGACCAAGAGCATCACGGCCGCGAGTGTCGCACACAGCCAGCCCGTGAAAGCGCCTTGCCGATCCTCTCCGTCCAAGTAGGTGCCCGCGTAGCGAAGGACGACCCATCCGACGAAGGATACAAGGCACAGCATGACGACGCTGACCGCATCAAGCCGCACCGAAAGGCCCATCCCGGCCACGCCAATCAACGCGCTTGTGCTCGCCCCTTGGGTCAACAAGAGAACGACCGATAAAGCCGCGACCGCAATGGCAGCAAGGCCGGCGAGCTCCACAAGCCGAAGGACTCGTCCGGGTCGCCGTTCCGGACCGCGAAAGGCGTAGACTGAGGCGGCGATCAATGGAAGTGGCGCAAGGAGCGGTACGAACGCAGCAGACATCTGGAAATCCCTCCGGCACGGGTGCAACGTGCGACGAGCGGTAGCAGGCGCACCTGCTTTTAGAAAATTCATTGTTTGCGCGTTATTGTTCGATTTAATAGATCGTTGATGGCTCAGCTTAACTACCACCACTTGCGCTACTTTTGGGCCGTTGCCCATGACGGTAACCTTACGCGCACCGCCGAGCGGCTCAGTCTGTCCCAATCGGCGATCTCAGTGCAGATCCGGCAACTCGAAGAACAACTGGGCCACGCCCTCTTTGAAAGGCGCGGGCGGCAGCTCCATCTGACGGAGGCCGGACGCATCGCACTCGATCATGCCGATACGATCTTTGCGACGGGCAGCGAGCTCATCGGCACGCTGAAGGACACCGGTACGACGCGCAAAGCCATACGGATCGGAGCGCTCGCGACGCTCTCGCGCAACTTTCACATCGAGTTTCTGAGGCCCATACTGGGGCGGCGCGATGTCGAGGTGATCCTGCGCTCTGGCAGCACGAGCGACCTCCTACAGGCGCTGGCGGGGCTCAACCTCGACGTGGTGCTGATCAATCAGCCACCGCTACAGGATGCAGTGACCTCTTATCTGTCGAACCGGCTCTCGGAGCAGCCGGTAAGCCTTGTGGGATCGACCGCGCTATTGGGGCCCGAGCGCGATATCGAGACCCTGCTGCGCAGCCAGCCTGTCATCCTGCCCACGACCGAAAGCGGCGTGCGCGTTGGCTTTGACGCGCTGGTGGACCGGCTCGACATCCGGCCCCAGATCGCAGCGGAAGTCGACGATATGGCTATGATGCGCCTGCTTGCGCGCGAGGGGATTGGTCTCGCCGTGCTCCCGCCCATTGTCGTGCAAGACGAGCTGGCGGCGGGCCGCCTCGTCGAAGCTGGACAGCTCGAAGGGATCAGCGAGACCTTCTATGCGGTCACGTTGAAACGCCGCTTTCCAAACCCAGTGCTTGCTGACCTCTTGGAGCAGAGCGGGATCGAGAGCGTCGCGGGACCAATCTGATACGAGGCGCAGGCAACCAAGAGAGTGGCCGCGGCACGCTATTGGCTGAAGACAACGCGCTCGAATGCGTCGGAAATCGTTTCGGCGTTGAGCGGCTTCTCGACAAAGGTCAACCCCGAATGCTCCGCTTCCATCTCATGCCGGTTGTAGCCCGAGGCAAAGACGACCGGGATGCCACGGGCAAGCAACATCCGCCCAAGGTCGAGTGAAAGCCCTTCACCCGCTATGTTGACGTCAAGCAGAGCGCAGTCGAAAACCTTGTCTGCGCTCTGTGCGGCGGCCTCTGCTCGCCGTAGATTGTGCACAGTGTGGACCTTGCGAAAGCCCATATCCTCAAGGGTTTGAGCGGTATCGAGTGCGATGATAATTTCATCTTCGAGGTAGAGGATCGTGCTGTCATTCGGCTGCATCTGCGCCTTGATCTCGTAAGCTTTCCCGCGCGATGTCATAATCGAATTCCATCACACATCTTAGTCCGTCGTTGTTCCACTCCATCGCAATCTGACCCTCCAGCCCACCCTCGATGGTCGAGCTGATGAGCTGAGAGCCAAAGCCGGCCTCCCCGCGATCGGCGACTTCCGGCCCCCCTGTCTCAAGCCAGATCATACGAACGCGCTCGCCCTCACCCTCGTCGACCCGGCTCCAGGACAGCGAGACCGTTCCGGCGGAATTCGAGAACGCGCCGTACTTCGCGGCGTTGGTGGCAAGTTCGTGCACAGCCATGCCAAGCGCAAGGGTCGCACGGGCATTGAGCATCAGATCGGGGCCGCGCAGATGCACCCGGTCCGCCCCATAGACATGGGTGAGTTCGGGCTCGAGGATGTCCCGGACGCGCGCTGCGCCCCAATTGGCCGTCGTTAAAAGCTTGTGCGTGTTTGCTAGCGCCTCGATCCGCTTGGCCAGCGTCTCAAAGACGGCCGTATCCGTCTCCGCTTCGCGCCGCGCACGATTTACGAGCGCTAGAACGTTTGACAGCATGTTCTTCACCCGGTGCTGCAGCTCTTTCATCACGCGCTGCAATTCGCGGCTCATATCGGCCTGATGGGTGACGTCTCGGACGTTGAGACCGACTGCGCGGACCCGATTGGGGCTGCCGACGGGCCCGCCGCCATCGAGGATCGGATACCAGTCGACCTCCCAGACGCGCTCGTCCTCGGGATGCGCCTGAGTATGGCCAGAAACCCGCCGGTCGAGCACTGGCTCGCCCGTCTCCAAGACATGCGCCACTGGGCCCGCCATCTGGTCTTGCAGCCGGGGCATCACCTCACCGATGGACTTGCCGAAATGGTCGTCAATGCCGATCCCGTCGATCTCGGCCATGCGCTGATTGACACGCAAGAAGCGATAGTCGCGGTCGACCAGTGCCATCGCTTGGGGGGAGACCCGGTATAGTTCTTCGATCTCGGCGAGGTTTTTTTGGGCCTGCGCGCGTTGGTGTTCGATCTCGCGCGCATAAGCCCGCAACTCGGTGACGTCCGTGAGCGTAAAGACCACCCCGGTCACCGGCGCGCCGTCGCTTCGGTAAGGCAGGACACGGAGCACGATCTCTGCCGTGCCGTCGGCCGTCTGCAATTCGGCCTCGCGCGGTTGCCCGTTCTTAAGGACATCTTCGGTCAGCTCGACCAGCGTCGTCATCGAAATGTCCGACCCGATATCGTCGATCCGCCGCCCGCGATCCAACTCTACAAACCGAAAGTAGGCCTGCGCTTCGGGTGTGAAGCTGCGCAAACGTAAATCCTCATCGAGGAACACGGTAGGAATACGTGTCGAGCGGATGAAGTTCGACAGGTCGGAGTTGACTTCATTGAGCTCGGCGACCTTGTTCTGCAGCTCCTCGTTGATGGTCGAAAGCTCTTCGTTGGCCGATTGAAGCTCCTCATTCATCGACATCATTTCTTCGTTCGAGGATTTCAGCTCCTCGTTCGACGTCTCAAGTTCTTCGACGGTCGTGCGGATCGTCTGGCGCGCACCATCGAGCTGTTCCTCAAGGTCGCGCACATAATCGGTGATGCCATTGTCGTCCGTGTCGCGGTGGCCCGGTCGATCCTCGCGAATGTCGAGATAGTCGCGCAGGACGAGAAGCGTCGTGTCGTCCTCAAGCCGTTCGAGCGAAAGCACAATCCGCGCCATGCGCCCGTTGACCTCGCCCTGATACTCGCGCTCCGAGCGCTCGCCACGCTCCGGTTGGAGGTTGATCAGTCGTCGCGCGACGCCTTCGAGCTCTGGCCGAATTAGACTGAGGAGGCCGGTTTTCGTGGCTCCAGGCTTGACCCCCAGATACTTCGCGGCGCCTTCTGAGGCGTAAATCACCTCGTTTGCAAGATTAAGGACGAGGTAGGGCGGGACATGGGTCGCCAGCAAAGCCTGCTCGTAGGAGCGTTGATGAAAGTCTCCCGCAAGACCCTCGACGGGAAGGCCCGGCGAGATCGTGCTCATCCCGGTGCTCGGCATGTTTAGCGGTCGCGCCGGACCAGCCCTGCGCCGGAAGATGCGAAACGCGCCCACGAAATCTGCGAAGTAGCGCTGGAGAACCGGGGGGTTCTCCGAAGGCCCGATAAAGAGAAACCCCCCTTCGCGCAGAGCATAATGGAACACACGGATCGACAGCTCCTGCAGCACCTGATCGAAGTAGATTGTTACGTTTCGGCATGAAACGAGATCGAGCTTTGAAAAGGGCGGATCTTTGATCAGCGATTGGTTCGAGAACCGCACAATGTCGCGCAGAGCCGGCGACACCTCATAGCCGCCCGACGTGGGGCGGAAATAGCGCTCTAGATACTCGGCCGGCACCTCTTCGGCGATGGAGTTGGGATAGACGCCACGCCGCGCCGTGCGCAGGGCTTCATCGTCAATATCGGTGCCGAAGACGGCGACCCTGGGACCCGCATCTACGCGGCTCGCCTCTTCGGCCAAAAGGATCGCGATGGAATAGGCCTCCTGGCCTGTCGAACAGCCGGGGACCCAGACGCGGACCTCTTCGTCGCGCTCCCGGGCCTGGATGATTTTCGGCAAGACTTTCTCGCGCAGCGAGTCGAAGGCGTCTGGATCTCGAAAAAAGGAGGTGACATTGATCAACAGATCGCGAAACAGGCGGCCCGCCTCGGCCTTATTGTCTATGAGTTCTTTTAGATAGTCAGACGGCGCGTCGATCCCGAGGACAGACATCCGCACGGCGAGCCTCCGGAGGAACGTGCCCTCTTTGTAGTGGGCAAAGTCGTGCCCGGTGCGATAGCGCACATGCTTTGCAACCCGTTCTATAAACTCCGCATCATTGCGAATTGAGGGTTCGATGCCCGAACGGCGGTTGTAATAATCGTTGACGACGTCGACCATCTCCGAAGACGGCAACACAAGGTCGACCGCTCCCGTCGCCAGTGCCGAGCGGGGCATGCCGTCATACTTGGCCTGTTTGGGATCCTGGACGAAGACGAGACCGCCAGCTTCTTTGATTGCCTTGACCCCGACAGATCCGTCCGAGCCCGTACCGGAGAGGATTATCCCCGTCGCATTGGGCCCACAGGACGCGGCGAGCGAGACTAGAAAGCGGTCGATTGGGCGCCGCAGCCCGCGCGGGCTATCGAAAGCCTCCAGATGAAGCGTCGTCCCGTCGATCAGGAGCGAGAAACCCGGCGGGATGAGATAAATGTTGCCGGGATGTACCTCCATCCCATCGGTGATCGACTGTACGGGCGTGCGCGTGCGCTTAGAAAGGAGTTCTGGCAGCAGGCTCTCGTGATCCGGGTCAAGGTGCTGGACCAGAACGAGCGCGAGGTCGTGCCGCTCCGGCAAGTGCGACAGCAGCGTCTGAAACGCTTCCAACCCGCCCGCCGAGGCGCCAACCCCAATGATCAGGGGAGAGTTTGCCTCGCGCGTCGTCGCTACGTCTGACCCTGCGTCCGTCGCACCATCCTGCGGCATCTTTTAGCGCCCCGTTCAAACTCGCTCCCCACTCACCTAAAGTATTGGCCGATCCGTTGAATGTGGCAAAGACGCAAGGCGAGATGATCGACAAAGACGAACCCGAAGGCAAAGGACCGGGCCTCGACAAGCTAAAGGAACTCTTCGAGCGATCCCCGATTGCTTTGACCCTGGCCGATGCGACTGCGCCGGACATGCCACTCATCATCGCCAACTCCGCCTTTCTTACCTTGACGGGCTATGGCGAGGACGAGGTGGTCGGGCGCAACTGCCGGTTTTTGCAGGACGATCTGGACAATGACGCAGCCCGCGCCGAGGTCCGCGAGGTCGTGCGCATCGCAGGCCAAGGGCAGGTCGTCTTCCGCAATCGCCGCAAGGATGGAGAGGCGTTCGACAATTTGCTCTTCCTGCAATCCTTAATTGAACGAGACGGGAAGACACGCTTCTTTCTGGGGTCGCAGTTTCTGCTGGAACCGAACGTGACCGAGCGGCGGATCGACAGCCATCTCAAACAGATCGATCTGGCCGTGGCGCGCGCGATCCAGGCACAGTCGAGCTTGCGGGCCGAGCAACGGCGGATGCTCGCCAATGCCGCGCATGCCGTCGCCCATGCCTGGCTCGCGCTGCGATCCTAAAGCGGCGCGGTTGGCCTATTCCATCCGCGCCGTCAGCCTGTCGCAGGCCGCGCCGACGAGGCGGTAGAGCAACAGAGCGAGCAGTGCCAGTACGATGAGTGCCGCAAACATCAGATCGGTCTTGGCCCGACCATTCGCGAGCAACATAAGGTAACCGAGCCCGCCCGCCGCGCCAACCCACTCGCCGATGACCGCACCAATCGGCGCGTAGACCGCTGCAAGGCGGAGGCCCGAGGCGAGCGAGGGGATCGCTGCCGGCACGCGGATCCGCCACATCGCCTGCCTCGGTGTGGCGCCCATGACGTGGCCCAAATCAAGCCAGCCTTGCGGTGTCCGCATCAGACCGTCAAAAAACGACGACGTCACCGGGAAGTAAATGATGAGCACGGCCATCACGATCTTCGAGGCCATGCCATAGCCGAACCACAACGTCAGGATTGGCGCGAGCGCAAAAACGGGGAGCGCTTGGGTCACGATGAGCGCGGGCCGAATGAACGCGCGGGCCAGTGGCGAGACAGCGATCCCGATAGCGGTCGCGGCCCCGAGCCCCGCGCCGATCACGAGGCCCAGCGCAACTTCAACCGCAGTGATACCAGTGTGATAGGCGATGAGGCCTGCATTCTCGATCAGCGCCCGTCCGACCCGCAGCGGCCCGGGCAAGATAAAGGGGGGCAGGGCGAGGAGGCGGACGAGCCCCTCCCACAGTGCCAAGAGCACAAGCGTGACCAGCGCGGCCTGCGCCACGGCCCGCCAGCGGCGCGACGGGGCTGGGTCGCGCGCGGCCGGACGGGGGCTCGATGCCCCCTCCGAACGCACACCCGAAGAGATCCGCCCTGCGCCACTCATGCCGCGCGGAGTCGGGCCATGAGCGCCTCGCCGAACCGCTGGGTTTCGCCATGGCCCGTCTCCCGAATGGCAGGCGTCGGGGGCGGCGGCATGTCGGTCAGGCCGCCATGCTCCATCAGGTACACACGGTTGCCCATGCGCGCGGCCTCGGCCGGGTCATGCGTGACCAAAAGAACCGTGCGTCCCGCCAACGTCTCTGCCGCAAGTTCCTGCATTTCCGCCCGTGTTCGCGCATCTAGTGCTGAAAACGGCTCATCGAGAAGCACCACCGCGCGATCCTCCATCAGCGTCCGCGCCAGCGCAACCCGCTGCCGTTGCCCGCCCGAAAGCTGCGAGGGACGCTTTTCGGCATGATCGGCAAGGCCAAGACGCGCGATCAGTGCCTCAGATCGGGGCCCGTCCGGCGCCAGGCCACGAAGATGGGCCCCAAGGCGCACATTGCCCCGCACATCAAGCCAGGGCAGCAGCAGGTCCTCCTGCGCCATATAGGCCACGCGCCCCGCCAACGGGAGGCCGTCCTCCGCCGTGATCGTGCCCGTGAAGACAGCGCCCGTGTCGAGCCCAGCGAGGAGACGCAGCAGCGTCGACTTTCCACAGCCCGAGGGACCCAAAAGGCAGGTCCAGCCGCCACCCACGAGACGCAGCCTCAAATCCGAAAAGAGCGCCTCGCCGGCGATCTGACCTGAGCCGGAAAGCGTGACGCCCGGCGACGTCACGGGGTGAGACCCATCTGCCAAAAGCCCTGTTCGAGCCGGGTGGCCGCATGAAAATGTGCGCTGAGGCGCGGCCAGCGCGGGCTTGAGGCAAAGTCTGCGCCAATCCGGCGCGCAAGTGCGGCGTCGATCAGTGCGCCCGTATCTTGGCATAGGCCCTGGTAGTCTTCTCCGGCATAGGTCGCGATCCAATCGGCGTAGGGGCCGCCGGCAGTCGCGTCTCGCCCGAGCCGCGCGCCGATCTCGCCGTAGCCCAGCACGCATGGCGCAAGCGCGGCAAGAAGGTCCGCGAGATCCCCGGCTTGGCCAGCCGCCAGAACATAGCGGGTATAAGCCATGTTGGCCGGATGCTCGCTGGCGGTCTCTAGTTCCGCCTCGACGATCCCTGCCTCTGCACAGCTCCGCACGTGGAGCTGCATCTCGTGGTTGACGAGACCATCGACCACGCCGGCGGCAAGCTTCATCTCCTCCAAGGTCTCTGACTTGACGACCGCGAGGGCCCAAGCCCGCGAGAAATGCATCAAGAAGACATAATCCTGCACGAGGTAGCGCAGGAACGCCGCGCGCGGCAGCGTCCCGTCTTCGAGCCCGGAGACGAAGGGGTGGCGCACATAGGCGTCCCATTCGGCGCCCGCAGCCGTTCGCCAGGCCGCAAACGCCGTACCGTAGTCGCCCGAGACATGGGTCATTGCCCCGCCGCCAGCGCGCCGACATCGACGGCGAGGTCGGAGACGGGGCGCGTCTCCTCCAAGAGCCCTGCCTCTGCGAGAAACGCCTCAAACGTCGCATAGCGGCGGTGATCGAACGCGGCCGGGGTCAGTGCGAAGCGCGGCAGCGTATCGGCAAAGGCGCGTTCGTTGAGTTCGTCGCGCAGCTCTGCGGCTGTGCCCGCAAAGATCTCCCACGCACTCTCAGGATGATTAACGATATAGTGCACCGCCTCTTCCGTGGCGCTCAGAAACCGCGCGATCAGGTCGGGGTCGAGCTGGTTGGAGTTGGCGACGTAGATCAACTCGTCAAAGGCGGGCAGACCCAGCTCTTCGGGGTAAAGGCAGCGTCCCGGCACGCCCTCGATATCCATCTGCGTCAACTCAAAGTTGCGATAAGCTCCGATCACGGCGTCGACCTGACCGGACATCAGCGCCGGGCTAATGGAAAAGTTGACGTTGACGAGTTCGACATCGCCGAGCGTAAGCCCTGCCCCCGCCAGAAGCTGCGTCAGCAACGCCTCCTCGACACCGGCGACCGAGAAGCCGATCTTGCGGCCCTCAAGATCAGCGATGCTCTCGACGGGCCCATCGGCTAACACCGCGAGACAGTTGAGCGGTGTCGCGATCAGCGTGCCGACGCGGAGAAGCGGCAGCCCTTCGGCAACTTGCAGGTGCAATTGCGGCTGATATGAGATCGCCAGCTCGGCCTGCCCGGCGGCCACGATCTTGGGCGGTGCAGAGGGGTCCGCCGGGGCGACGACCTCCACCTCGAGCCCGCGTTCCGCGAAATAGCCGCGCTCCTCGGCGATGATGATCGGCGCGTGGTTGGGATTGACGTACCAGTCGAGGAGCAGCGTCATCCGGTCTTGCGCGGCCGCGGCGCCGGCAGCGAGGAGTGCGGCTGCGGTGAGGGCGGCAATGGTAAGCAGGCGTGTCATGGCGTGGTCCTTTGGGAAGAGCGCGCACCGGCCACCGGCCACAGCGCGTGAAAGTGGTGAACAGGTCCGTGCCCCGCTCCGATGCCGAGGCTGTCGGCAGCGTTGAGCGCGCCGTTGAGCCAGCTCTTGGCGACCGACACAGCTTTATGGACCGGGTGACCCTTGGCGAGTTCAGCCGCAATTGCAGAGGAAAGCGTGCAGCCCGTTCCGTGGGTGTTGGTCGTGGCCACTCGAGGCGCCTCAAACCAAGTTGCCTTACCGTCAGCGACCAAGAGGTCTGGGCTCGAGCTACCGTCAAGATGCCCTCCCTTGACGAGAACCGCTTTGGGCCCAAGCGACAGGAGTGCCGCGGCCTGCACCGCGATTTGATCGCGATCTTTCGCGACAGGCGCGTCGAGGAGACGCGCCGCCTCGGGCAAGTTGGGCGTTAAGAGCGTGGCGCGCGGCAAGAGCGCGGTGCGCACGGCGTCAACGGCAGTGTCTTCGAGGAGCGGCGCGCCGCCCTTGGCCACCATCACCGGGTCGACGACGATGGGACAGGTGAGCTCGGCGAGCGCACCTGCCACGCTCAGCGCGATCTCGGCATTCGCGATCATGCCGACCTTAACCGCGTCGACGCGGACATCGATGAGCACCTCCGCGATCTGGCTGGCCACAAAGTCGGCCGGGACGAGGTGCACCCCTGCAACGCCGGTCGTGTTCTGCGCGGTGAGCGCCGTGAGCGCGGCCATGCCGTAGACGCCGCGTGCTGAAAACGCCTTTAGATCGGCCTGGAGTCCCGCCCCGCCCGAGGGATCCGAGCCGGCGATGGAGAGCGCGGTCGGGATCATACCAGCGCCTTCCGCGCTTGGGCTACGGCCCTAGCAACCTTGCGCGTCGCCGCCTCTGGGTCGGGCTGGCCACAAATTGCCGAGACCACGGCGAGACCTTGCGCCCCTGCCCGAACGGCAGCCTCGGCATCTGCTGCGGACAGCCCGCCGATGGCCACAGCGGGCACGGGCGCGGCAGCGACGATCTGGGCCAGCCCACCCCACCCGACGGGTGCCGCGTGGCCGGGCTTCGTTGCCGTCGCCCGCACGGGCCCCGCACCGATGTAATTGACAACACCACCGTCGACGCAACAGGCTTGGTCCGGCGTCTCGATCGAAAGGCCGAGCAGTTTGCTCGCCCCGATCTGCGCGCGCACCGCCTCGGGCGGCGTGTCCCCCTGCCCGACATGGACGCCATCGGCATCAAGCGCGATCGCGGCGTTGACATCGTCGTTAACGAAAAAAAGGGCGCGCCCGGCAATCGCCGCCTGCACGGCTCTTCCGGCAGCGACCCTTTCTTCAGTGGTGGCGTCTTTCATGCGCAATTGCACGAGGCCCGCCCCTCCGGCGGCCGCACGCGCCGCCGTTTCCGTGATCGACAGCGGCTGGCACAGCGCTTCGTCGAGGACGAGATAGCAGGTAAGATCAAGCGTCATGCGCCAGAGACCCGAGCGGCGAGTGCGTCCGGCTCGGTGGCTGCGAGCGCATCAAGAAATGCGACTGCAAAGCTGCCCGGACCAGCGGCAAGCGCGCCGGCCTTTGCGCCCGCCTCGGCGAAGTGGGCGCAGGCGGCGACGGTCGCGTCGAATGGATCGCTCTCAATGGCGGCGTAGGCCCCCACCAGCGCGGTGAGCGAACAGCCGAGCGCTGTCACCTGGGGCATGAGGCGGTGCCCGCCTGCGATCCGCGCGACGCGCTCGCCATCAGTGACAAAATCCATCTCTCCGGTTACAGCGACAATCGCGCCTGATTGCGCGGCCAGGGCGCGGGCCGGAGCTTCGGCGGCGACGACGTCATCGCCAGCATCCGCGCCCTTTCCGCCCGTCTCGGCGCCCGCTAAGGCGATGACTTCAGAGGCGTTTCCGCGCAGAATAGTTGGCTTCCGCTGAACCAGCTCCGCTGCAGCTTCCCGCCGAAAAGGTGTAATGAAGTGCGCGACCGGATCGAGCACCCAGGGCGTGCCAGCGGCGCACGCCGCATCGGCTGCCCCGCACATCGCCCGATGCCAATGGGCCGACGTTGTTCCGATGTTGATCGTTAGCGCACCCGCGATGGGCGCAAAGTCGGCGACCTCCTCCTCGGCATGAACCATCGCAGGCGAAGCACCGGCAGCAAGGACAACATTCGCGGCCGTCGACATCGCGACGTAGTTGGTGATGCAATGCACCAGCGGCTTGGCGGCGCGGAGCCGCGTGAGCGCTGCACCAGGGTTTGCGAGGTTGTCCAGGGTCGTGTTGGGCATGATTGGCCTCGACTCCTTCTTTTCCGGAAGGAGGCTGGGCGAATTGCGGCAACTGCAGCGGGCGACCCAACGACTCCCTCCGCCGGCATGATCCGGTTCAGGTTCTAAGGGTCATTCTCAGCCCGACCTGCGTTGTGCAGAACGGACACCCCCGTCGTACCTTTCCATAGCGCGTTGCCTTGCCGGTTGTCACGCAGCGAATTTTCACTTTTCTCGCCGAAAGCCCTGTCAAGGTCGCTTGAAGGCTCTGTGTTCACAACTTGCGCGGCGGTGGAACGTGCGCACCAGCAGAGTGATGCTCTTGCCGTTAACTTCTAGCCAAATCTCGGGAGGGGCGGTGTCCCGTAGGTTCGGCTAGCTCGTTCTTCTAGTTTCCGTAAGGCTTTGCAATATCTGGAATTTTTCCCGAGGACTAGGGCAGACGCGAGAGCGCTATGTCGGGCTTGTAGTGTGACTCACCGCGACAATCAGCGCGGCGTCGAGATGTGGATAACTATGTGGAAGCGGAAAGGCCGGTTTGTCAGCGTTCGGTACTGGAGCTGTCTTGCGCTACCCGTGTCGTCAGGCTGTGATATTCTGTGTTCCAGAGCGGCACGCCGAGCTTCATCGCAGCGCGCCCAATCATATGCGCCGCGATCGGTGCGGTCAGGAGAAGAAAGAGCACGGCTAGGATCGACTTCGCCGTGACTTCAGCATCTCCGAAATGAACCGCGACAGCCGCCAGGATAATGCCAGAGGCCAGCGTCCCCGCCTTGGTCGAGGCATGCATGCGGATCAACACATCTTGCAGGCGGAGGACGCCGAGCCCAGCGATGACCGAAAAGACACCTCCAATGAGGCAAAGCGTTCCAATTACCCATTCCATGAGGTCGACCCTCCGTTTGAGCGGACTGACTGATCTAGCCGATCAGCCGCCCGCAACCGGCTGCGTTCGGCGAAGCGCGCCAGCGCGACCGTTGTCAGAAACCCAATCAAAGCAACGATGAGTGCCACGTCCAAGAAGGCCGAGACGCCGGAGAGGACGGCAAAGAGCCCACAGAAGGCGACGATTAGCACCGTGATCATGTCGAGTGCGACAACCCTGTCGGGTAACGTCGGCCCTTTGGCCAAGCGGATAAACGCAAAAACTAATGCGAGGATCACCATCCAAAAGGAGACCTCGAGCGACAGGTCTAGAAATTCCTGGCCGCTCATCCCACCGCCTCCATCACCATGCGCTCCATCCCGTTCTTCAGGTCGGCCACCAGTTCCTCCGGGTTCTCTGCGAACATCGCGTGCACAATGAGGGTTGAGCGGTCCTCGGACACATCGACCGAGAGCGTGCCCGGCGTGAGCGAAATAAGGTTTGTCACAAGCAAAATCTCCAAGTCTGACTTCGCGTCCAGCGGCATCTCGATCATGCTCGGCTTGGCGTAAGAGCGTGGTGTTAGCACATCCCAGGCGACGTCGATGGACGACTTGATAAGCTCGTAGAAGAAGTAGACGAGGAGTCTGATCGCAGCGGTCACGCGCGTAAAGTATGGGCTCGGGCCCTGACCAAAAATCGGCTGGGTAAACCACAGCGCGACATATCCGAGCACGAAGCCGATCGCGAGGCCCGAGAGCGTGAAGCTTGAGGTCACAGCGGCCCAGGTAAAGGCGAGGAGAAGGTTGAGCAACAGAAAGCTCATGGCATGCCCTCCATCCGTGCGACCTCTTCGCCGGGAAGAGCGTCGGGACCAAGCACGGTCGCAACGTAGCTCGACGGGTCGAGAAGCTGCTCGGCAGACCTTTCGGCGAATTGTACGAACGGCTCTGGCGCGAGACCAATCACGCAGGTCAGGACCGCAAGCGCCGCAATCGGCGCGATCAGGAAAGCGCGATCCCGAACAGGGATCGAAGAAAGCGCAGGCAGACGGCCGTCGGGATGCGGCTTCCAAAATGCCTCAGCCCAGATCTTTGTCATCGAATAGATCGTCAGAGCGCCGACCACAAGCGCCGCGGCAGCCAGGATCCAAGCCTCCGCATCGAGCGAGGCTTTCACCACCACGTATTTTGCCCAGAAGCCAGAGAGCGGCGGAAAACCTGCAAGCGAAAACGCCGGGATCAGGAAAAGGATCGCGAGGAAAGGGGCAGAGGCATAAAGCCCGCCAATCCGCCCGAGTTCGGTGGAGCCGGTGAGCCGGCTGGCGACGCCTGAGACGAGAAAGAGGTTTGCCTTCACGATGATGTGGTGCACGAGATAGAACACAGCGCCGACGATCGCGAGGGGCGTAAAGAGCGCGAGACCAAGGATCATATAGCCGATCTGGCTCACGATGTGGAACGAGAGGATCTTGCGAAAGTCTTGCTGCGCGGCAGCGCCGAGTACGCCGGTCACCATTGTAAAGCCCGCGACCCACAAAAGGACCGTGTGCGTGTAGCCCACGTCCCCATTGAAAACGAGCGTGAACATCCGGATGAGCGCGTAGACTCCGACCTTGGTCAAAAGCCCAGCAAAAACGGCCGACACGCTGAAGGCGGGCGTATGGTAGGACGCTGGAAGCCAGAAGAAGAGCGGGAAGACGGCCGCCTTCATTCCGAACGCAATCATGAAGATCATGGCAACAACCGTCACCAGACCCTGGTTTTCCAGCTCTGGCACAGTAACCGCGAGATCGGCCATGTTGAGCGTGCCCGTCATCCCGTAGAGTAGGCCGATGCCGGAGAGGAAGAGAATCGTCGAGACGAGGTTAAGCGCCACATATTTTATGCCGCCGTCGAGCTGTTCCTTTGTGCCGCCGAGGACCAAAAGCCCAAAGGATGAGATCAACATGACCTCGAACCACACGTATAGATTAAAGAGATCGCCCGTTAGGAACGCACCGGTCACCCCCGCGATCAGAACCTGAAACAGCGCGTGATAGCCCATCCGCTCCTGAGCAGCATTCACATCGCCCAGCGCGTAGACGGCAACGGCAAGCGCCGTGATGGCCGTAATGACAACCATGACCGCCGAAAGCAGATCCGCGACCAGCGTGATGCCGAATGGCGCAGGCCACGTGCCCATCTGCCCCGCAATCACGCCGTCCGCAAGGACTGCGCTCATCAACGCTCCGGAAGCCACCAAGAGCAGCGCCGCACCCGCGACCGAGATCCACCCCGCGGCGGGCTTGTCCCGCAAGAGGTAGGCGGCAACGGCTGTCAGAAACGGTATCGCGATGGGGGTTGCTAAGATCCAGCTCATTCGGCGGCTTTCAGCGGCTCGGCCACACGCGGCTGGGGCTCTGTCACCAGTATCTTTGACATAGCCTTGTCATCGACCGGTTCCGCCAAGCGAAGCTCATCGCTGTCGGTCGTCCCGATCTCCGTATATGTGCGGTACACCAGGGCGAGGGCAAAGGCGAAGAGGCCAAAGCCGATCACGATGGCCGTCAAAACGAGCGCCTGCGGCAGGGCATTGGCCACGAGCGCAGGCGGCGCCTCTGCGCCCTCGGGCACCAGCGGCGGAGCGCCGAGCGTTAGCCCGCCCGCCGCAAAGATCACCAGGTTGGCCGCGTTTGAGATCAGCACGAGACCGAGCAGGAAACGCACGATGGAGCGCGACAGCATCAAGTAGACTGCCCCTGCCACGAGTGCTCCGATGAGAAGAGCGACGATCTGCTCCATCAAACTTCTTCTTCCAGGGCAAAGACGAGCGTGAGGACCGAGCCCATCACCACCAAGTAGACGCCGATGTCAAAGACGAGGACCGAGGAGAGCGGCAGGCCCTTATCGTCCTCCGTCGCGCCAATGAAAAGCCATTGACCGGTAAAAAGCGGGTCGCCGAAAAGGGCGGCGAATATTCCTGCGCCAAGGGCAATGCCAAGACCGGCCATAGCTATGTTCGACGGCTCGACGCGAAGCGCCTCGCGCGCGCTAGCCGTCCCGCAAGCGATCGCGTTGATGACAAAGCCGAGCGCGCCGATCAGACCGCCGATAAAACCGCCGCCGGGCTCATTGTGCCCACGCAAGAGCATGTAGACCGAAAAGACGAGCAGAAGCGCCACGAGAATGCGCGCCCCGGCTTGCAGGATCACAGACGTCATGGGGCGCCCTCCTCTTTGGACGGTGCCGCGCGCGTCCGCAGGAGAGCAAGTGCCGCGATGGCTGCGACGACGACAACGGCGATCTCGCCAAACGTGTCGAGCGCGCGAAAGTCGACGAGAATGACGTTGACCACGTTCCGACCGAAGGCCTCGGGCCAGGCCGTCTGCTCGAACCAGGTGGAAAGCCGCCGGTCCACCGGCGTCGACACGACCATGAGCGTCACGGACGCAACGACCCCGCCAATGCCGATGGCCAAGAGTGCGTCGATCTTACGTCTGGGCTCCGGCTCGGGCTTGAAGTGCGGCAGACGGAGCAGCGCCAGCGCCACGAGCACAACCACGAGCACCTCAACCAAGAGCTGCGTGATGGCGACATCCGGCGCGCCGTAAGCGATAAAGAGCAGTGCAACGCCGGTGCCGACGACGCCGAGACCGGCGATTGCGGTGATGCGCGAGTTCGTCACCGTCACGACGAGCGTTCCCCCAAGGATCAGCGCGGCTATGGCCCATTCCTTTATCATCAATTGGCCGAGCCGCTCCGCGTCAAAGCCGATGCCGCCGCCGCGAACCGCGAGCGTGACGGCAAGGGTTGCAAAGAGCGTGGCGAAGGTCGCGGCCATGTAATTGACCAGTCGTCCAGACTGTAGCAGGTCGGTTTGCCAGGCGGCTGACGCCTTAAGCGCGTCGAGGAACCTATCCCACCCGACATCAAAGGATGGCGCCACCGCGCCCATGCGGATCAGGGTGTTCCGCAGCTGGGCATGGAACGCATATAAGCCGAGGCCTAGAATGAACGTCACAATCGAGAGGAGCAGCGCGAGGTTGACCCCGGCCCAAAGACGAAGCTCCTCCGCCTCGCCTGCACGTCCGAGCACGGCGTCGACGCCGGGAGAGACAAGGATCGTCTGTTTCACCCAAGGCAAAAGCCCAAAGGCGAGACCTAGGATCGCGAGCAGGAGCGGACCGAGCCAGAGCTGCCACGGCCCTTCATGGGGCTTCACGGGAGTCTCTCCGCGCGGCGCGCCCCAAAAGGGGCGCAGAGCAACGATACCGGCAACGGCAAACATCAATGCGTTGGCTGCCAGAGCAAAGCCGGTCACAATCACTTCGAGAGGCAGCTCGCCCGCACCCTTGTACAGGACTTCTTTGGATATGAAGCCAACGAAAGGCGGCAAGCCGGCCATCGACAGCCCTGCGAGTGCTGCGGCAAGCGCCGTCACCGGCATGGCGCGCGCGAGCCCACCAAGGGTGCGCGCGTCCCGGCTGCCGGTGCCATGGTCGACCGTGCCGACGACAAGGAAGAGTGCTGCTTTATAAAGCGAATGCGTTACAAGAAACGCCATGAAGCCGGTGATTGCATAAGACGACGATCCGTCGGCGAGAAACAGCACGAGGGTGCCAAGCGCCATGAGCGTTGTGTAAGCAAGCGCCTGCTTCAGGTCGGTCTGCTTGAGCGCCATCACCGATGCGAAGACAGCTGTCACGCCGCCGAAAAGCGTGAGAGCCCAGAGCCAGCCATCAGTACCCGAAAGCGCGGGGTGCAGGCGCGCAAGAAGAAAAACGCCGGCTTTGACCATCGTCGCAGAGTGCAAATAAGCCGAAACTGGCGTGGGAGCAGCCATGGCGTTTGGCAACCAAAAATGCAGCGGAAACTGGGCGGATTTCGTGAAAGCGCCAGCAAGCACGAGGACTAGGATCGGGGTGTAAAGCGGGCTCGCGCGCAGCAGATCGCCCGAAGCGAGCACAACTTCGAGGTCGAACGAGCCAACGACCGAATAGATCAGGATAAATCCCGCAAGCAGCGCGAGCCCTCCCATGCCCGTAACCAACAGGGCCTGCAGCGCAGAGCGACGCGATTTTGCATTCGCATGGCCAAACCCGATGAGAAGGTAGGAGGTGATC
This sequence comes from Pseudomonadota bacterium, assembly GCA_038745585.1. Taxonomy (GTDB): domain Bacteria; phylum Pseudomonadota; class Alphaproteobacteria; order Rhodobacterales; family Rhodobacteraceae; genus HLUCCA09. The sequence continues at coordinate 15,606 of JBCDLH010000003.1, read as the reverse complement.
GACGTCAGCTCCCAAAAGACGAACAGCGTCAAAAGGTTATCGGAAAGCACAAGGCCGAGCATCGCCAGCATGAAACTGAAGAGATAGAGGCCAAACCGGCCTGCATGCTCGTGTCCTTCAAGGTATTTTGCCGCAAAGAGCATGACGAGCGCGCCGATGCCGGTGATCAGCAGCGCGAAGGTGAGGCTGAGCCCGTCGAACAGAGCGGAGAAGCGGACGTCGAGCGATGGCACCCAGTCAACGCTCCAACGGACGATCTCACCGCTCGCAATCGGCGCAACAATAGGAATAAGGGACAGGAAAAGTGCGAGCGCACCCAGCGCGGGCAGATAGGCCAACAAGCCCGGCCCGCGCTCTACCCCGTGGCCTGACGTTGTGCCCATTCTCGTCTTGCTCCGCCGTTTCGCACGTACCGCGCAGCAGAGGTCCGGGCAGACCCGTTTCAATGTGCGCCTCAATTAGATAGGGGTGCGACACATAGGTTCCATAGTCAATTTACACAAAGGACGATTGTTTTTTCCTAAGCGTGCATACGCGCGCCACGAGCGCTGCCTAGGCAGAACGCCGCGCGATTGATCGGTCTTGCCACGCTGTAGCGTGCCGAACGCTGGCGCATCGCTGCGTGCCGGAGGAATACGTCATGGCCGACGCATACCCCCGCAGCACTCACCTCGCATCTCACAGCGGTGACCCTTGGCGCCCTCAATTGCGTCCGCGCTTATAGACCCTTCTCGCGGTAACTCTTCGCCACCCGCTCAATCGCCACGATGAAGGCTGCGGTGCGCAAGTCGGTCACGTCGTCCCGGTCATGCCAGACCTCGCGCATTGACTGATAGGCCCCACGCATTGTGTCGTCGAGGCCGGAGCGCACGAGTTCGAGTTCGTCCGCGCCGCGCAGGTATTTCTCCTTGAAGGCCGGCGAGAGGGACCAAGCATCGCCCAGATGCGCATCGAGCCGCTGCAGCTCGTTGACGATAAGTTGGTGGCGCGCTTCTTCTTGACGCCTTTGCATTCGACCGAAGCGGATATGTGACAGGTTCTTGACCCACTCGAAGTATGACACGGTCACGCCGCCAGCATTGGCGTACATATCCGGTATGATCACGACCCCGCGCTCGCGGAGAATATCGTCTGCGCCGGCCGTGATCGGTCCATTCGCTGCCTCGATAATAAGGTTTGCTTTTATCCGTTGAGCGTTGTCGCGCGTGATCACGCCTTCAAGCGCAGCGGGGATGAGGATCTCGCACGGGTGTTCGAGCACACTGATGCCGTCGGCGACATAGGTCGCGTCGGCGTATCCCTTCACTCCGTCATGCTGGGCGATCCAGTTTCGCACCGCTTCGACATTGAGACCGTTTTCATCAACAAGCGCTCCGTCGCGCTCGATGATGCCGACGATCCTGGCGCCGTCCTCTTCGCTCAGGAACTTGGCGGCATGATATCCGACATTTCCCAAGCCCTGAACGATGATCCGCTTGCCGTCTAGCTTGCCTGAAAGCCGGGCTGCAGCAACATCTTCGGGATGCCGGAAGAACTCCTGAAGGGCGTATTCAACGCCCCGCCCCGTCGCTTCAACGCGGCCCTGGATGCCACCCGCATGTGGCGGCTTACCGGTTACACAGGCATTCGCGTTGATGTCGGTCGTATTCATCCGGTGATACTGATCGGCGATCCACGCCATCTCACGTTCGCCAGTCCCCATATCCGGCGCGGGCACGTTCTGCGCCGGGTGGATAAGGTCGCGCTTGGCGAGCTCATAGGCGAAACGTCGGGTTACGAGTTCGAGCTCATGGGGCTCATACTCCCTGGGGTCGATGCAGAGCCCTCCCTTTGAGCCACCGAAAGGCGTCTCTACCAATGCGCACTTATATGTCATGAGCGCGGCGAGCGCTTCGACCTCATTCTGGCTCACAGAAAGCGAAAAGCGGATCCCGCCCTTCACCGGCTCCATATGCTCGGAATGGACCGAGCGGTAACCGGTGAATGTCTGGATGCGTCCGCGCAGGCGCACGCCGAACCGGACCGTATAGGTGGCGTTGCAGACACGGATCTTCTCTTCGAGGCCGGGCGGAAGGTCCATCAGCGCGACGGCGCGGTTGAACATGAGATCAACAGACTCACGGAAACTCGGTTCGCGAAAAGCGGTGTTCATTGGCCCCTCCCTGACCCTGAGCGGAAGCTGTGCGCGCCTCGCCACGCGCAGCCTAGGCACGCCCTCGCGAAAAAGCCCATGAAATTCCGCGGCTCGTGGCCCGTCGGATCGTCGCGCCTCAGCCGACACTTCGTCGCCGAATTCCGCCCTCGTCCCCGCCTACTTGCGCCACGCAGTCTCGATTCGGGCGAGACGTTGCCCCTCGGGACAAGAGAAAGCCCCGCCTGCGCCGAAGAGCTGCGCGATTTCAGCCACAATTGGCAACAGAGGCGCCCCCTCCGTAAGTTCGGTTCGCTCCCGGAACCAATTGGGGCAGCTTTGTGACTTTGCGGAAAATCTGCGGCAGCTTTCTGACTGTGGGGTGGGAGCAAAATGTTTTTCACGCGGCGTCGCCCGCGCGTGGCTTCGAATGTTTGGAGGTGCCGAAATGCTCAACCACAGAGCAGAGACGTTCGCACTTGACGATGTCATTGCTGCGCCCGGGCGCGGGCGTGTAGTGCAGTTTGCGCGGGACGAAGAGGGCGGGATGCTCGTCTGGTCGACGTTCATGATCATTGGTATTCTGATGGCGGTCGGTCTGGGGATCGACATGCTCCGCACGGAAAACTTTCGTACTCACATGCAGAACACGCTCGATCGTGCGGTGCTTGCCGCGGCCGATCTTGAGCAAGATTTGACGCCAGAAGAGGTTGTGCGTGATTATTTCGAAAGGTCGGGCCTCCCGGGTGAGGCAGTTCATATCGACTCGACCTCAAGCGAGACTGAACGCGTCGTTAGCGCAGACATCAGCGGGCAACTGGGCACCATGCTCATTGACCTCGTCGGCAAACACAGCCTTCCAGCCAAGGCGACGGGTGAGGCGCGGGAGGCCATAACAGATGTTGAGATCTCTCTCGTGCTCGACAACTCGGGCTCCATGGGCTGGAACGACAACCTCAGACTGAACCTGCTCAAACCGGCAGCGCAGAACTTCATCGACATGGTCATGCAACCGGGCCCATTCGATGAGCCATCGACAGTGTCTGTTTCGCTCGTTCCATTTGCGACGCAAGTGAATGCAGGGCCGCTCTTGGGGGGCGCCCTGAACTACACGAGCGAGCACACCTACAGCTTTTGTGCCGAGTTCGAAGGCGACAGCTTCGACACTGTCGCCATGGACCCAGATGACGAACTGCGCCGCGGAGGTCATTTCGACATTTTTACTTGGGATGCGCCCGTAAAGACTGAGGGAGTGGTCTGTCCCTTCGATACGAGCCGTCATATCGCGCCATTTTCGCAGGACGCAGACTATCTCAAAGGTCAGATCGAAGCGATGTGGGCCGGTGGGAACACGTCCATCGACATTGCGACAAAGTGGGGTGCGGCCCTGCTCGACCCGGCCTTTCGGCCGGTGGTCGACGAACTGATCGGCAACGCCGATCTTCCGTCGGAGGTCAGTGGCCGTCCGTTCGACTACGGGCGTCCGGACACGATGAAGGTCTTGGTTGTGATGTCTGACGGGCAAAACACACAAGAGTTCCAACTTCGAGACGACTATCGCAGTGGCAACTCTATGGTGTGGCAAGACCCGGGGACAGGTATCGTGTCCTACTTCGATGAAGATAGCGGCCAGTACTTCGTGTTCGAGAGCGCCGACATCACCACCCAGCCCTCGGGCTCGTGGCAAGCCGAGCCATTCGGGAACGATGCCGCTATAAACCTGAAATGGCCAGAAGTTTGGAACAATTGGTCGGTGCGCGTTTTTGCGCGCGACATCAAAGCCGAGGCAATCGGTGGCAATTGGAAGACCTACCGCGACGCTGTCTACGATACGACCGTAGCAAGCAACAAAAACACGCGCACCGAGGAGATCTGCGAGGCGGCGCGCAACCAGGAAATCATCGTCTACACCGTTGGGATGGACATCTATGGCCAAGGCGAAGACACACTTTTGGCCTGCGCCGGAACCACGATTAACTTTTTTGCCGTCGCACCCGAAGACGTCGACGTCGCCTTTTCAGCGATCGCGCGGCAAATCAACTTGCTTCGCCTGACGCAGTAGGCTGGCAGACGGGGTTCTGTCCAAAAGCACAGAGCCCCGCGCATGGGAAACAGATCGTTTCCGCTCCATCCCGCGCATTCGCTGGGCTAGCCCCATCTTTGCCATTTTTTTGGCACCGTCTCGCCGCGCTTCGGCTCCAGCACTCACAGTGTTTTCACGCTCTTAGTGAGTGAAAGGCTGCCACATGACACGTTTCGAGACGTCGAACCCGATTGCACCCCTGCGCACGTCGCGCGGATGGCTTCGCACCCGCACGGCCCTGACAAACTTCTGCGCCGACGAAGATGGCGCAATGCTGTCGTGGGGCCTCTTCACGACCTTGGGTATCTTTATGGCGACAGGTTTGGGCCTGTCGATGCAGCTCTATGAGGTGTATCGCACGCAACTTCAGAATACTCTGGATCGGGCGGTGCTGGCCGCGACCGATCTTGATCAACCTCTCGAAGCCGAAGAAGTGATCGCCGACTACGTGATGCGCGCCGGTATGGCAGGTGCGCTCAAGAACTCTGATGTGACGGAGGGGCTCAACTTTCGCACGTCGACAGCGGATGCCGGCTTTGACATGAACACGATATTTGTTCCTGGCCAACAATACTGGGACGTCGACGCTACATCGACGGCATTCGAGTCAGTGACTGACGTTGAGATTTCGTTGGTGCTCGACATTTCCGGCACGATGCGGTTTGAAAATCGGCTTGAGCCGCTTGAAGACGCCGCCGTCGAATTTGTGCAAATGGTGCTTGAAGGAGACCGCGCAGAAGGCACGACGGTTTCGGTCGTTCCTTACTCCGGCCAAGTCAACCCGGGGCCGCTGCTCTTTGACGAAATGGGGGGAGAGCGGCTACACGACAATTCATCTTGCGTGTACCTTGAGCGCGAAGAGTTTGATCACACGGGGTTTCCCGACTCTTCGTCGACACAAGTGCCTCACTTCCACAAGTGGAATGTGGACTGGGAATTTATGGATTGGGGCTGGTGCCCGTCAGAGCATATGAGGATCCGTCCGTTGCAGAACGACGTTGTCGCGCTTGAAACCTTCTTGCGCTCGATGCGTCTGCACGACGGCACCGGCACGCACAACGGAATGCGCTACGGACTTGCTCTGCTCGACCCGGCCAGCGAGAGCGTCCTGGATGTGCTCGAGGGAACGGGTGAAATGCCGACCATGGCATATGACCGGCCACGCGCTTGGGATGCGACAGACTCGGTGAAGTACATCGTCTTGATGACAGACGGTCAGATTACCGATCAATTCATCCCAAAATACTACGAATTTCGAGACCCGGACGAAGACGATGAGGACAATGAAAGCGGCGATGTGGATGATATCGACGGCATCGATCATGAGAAATTGAACGCCGAAGTTGAGACAAATAACCAAAACAGCTCAATTGGTAAGGATGAAAAGCTCACGTCTCGCAATGAAAACCTTGCTGACTTCTACAAAGCATGCGACGCAGCTAAGGCGAACGACGTCATCGTCTTTACAATTGCGTTCGAAGCTCCGGAAGGCGCGAAAACGGAGATGCGAAACTGTGCATCGTCGATCAATCACTACTTCGATGTTGACCAGTTGGAGATCGGAGCGGCGTTTTCGTCCATCGCGCGCACAATCAACCAACTCCGCTTGACGCAGTGAGCATACTTTGCTTGCAACAACGGTCGCAGGAAAACAATGCGAGCCCGCGCGGAGCAACCATCGGAAGCACAGCAACAATAGGGCCGCAGACTCGCGCGGATGCCGCAAATCCGCCATAGCTTTTGCGTAGGCAGGTGCCTAAAGAGTGCGGATTTAACAAGGGGATCGAGGCAATGAGCCGACGTGAGAGAGACAGGCCCTGGAGCCTGCGACGTCTGGCCTTTTGGCGCAAGGACGAGGATGGTGCAGCGACGGTGGAGTTTGTGATACTCTTCCCGGTGTTCATGGCGCTTTTCTTGTCCGCATTCGAGCTCGGCCTCTACATGACCCGACAGGTCATGATCGACCGTGCAACCGACCTTACGGTGCGCGCGGTGCGCCTCGGCCAATTCCAAGATGTTGACAACGCGGACGACGAACAAGTCGCGCAGCTTCAAGAGCTCTTGCGCTACAACATCTGTCGCCGGTCGGCGGTGGTGCCCGATTGCGCCAACAAGCTCTTGATCGAGATGACTACGATCCCCACGGATACGTGGCAAACGCTCCCAGACAAGGCGAAGTGCGAAGATCGAGAAGAGAAGGCCGAACCAGCTACTGATTTTGAGTTTAAGGACGGACAGCCGAACGATCTAATGATGATCCGGGTGTGCGCATTGCTAAATCCTGTTTTCCCGACCACACGCCTCGGTCTTAAAATGCCGGAGTTCAGTGGCTTCGAAGGCTTCTACGCACTGGTCTCCACCTCGGCCTTCGTGATTGAGCCGGACGGAGAATGACGACAATGACACGCTTCGCAAACCGCATCCGCTGCTTCATGCGCGACCCGAACGGCACGATTTCGGTCGAAACGGCGGTCATGATGCCCTTCCTTTTGGGGCTCTTTGCGCTGAGTTTCGTTTGGTATGATGCATTCCGCACTAAAAACGCGGTCTTGAAGGCGACGTACAGCGTTGCGGATATGATCAGCCGAGAGACCGTTGAACTTAATGACGCTTACTTCAGCGGCTTGGGCGGGGTCTTTCAATATATGACCGACTCGGCCGACGAGACGTCCTTGCGCATCACAACCATCAAGTGCACCGACAATTGCGACGACGATACGCAGCGTGATCTCGAGCTCTGCTGGTCATGGGCCTCGACCGGCAAGACGCCTCTGACCAACGAGAGCCTTCCCGATATCGAGGATACGATCCCGCTCATGGTGCTCGGTGATACTGTCGTGATCACCGAGGGCACGCTCGATTATGTCCCGTTCTTCACGCACTGGATGAACGAAATTATCCCGATGCGAAACACCGTTGTCACGCGGCCGCGGTTTGCGCCGCAGGTCGCGTATGGCGAATTGAAGTGTTACTGATCCGACTGCGACCTCTCGAGGATCAGCGCAGAGAGGATATCGGCCATCGCCCGGCCCTGTCCGCCGGGCGTGACGCCGCCGACCCCCACGCGCCGTCCAAAGCGCCACCAGAGACCAAGCGCCCAAACGCGCGGCGCGGGTCGCGTTAGGCGCAGGAGAAACCCGTTCGACGGCTTGAAGGCGAAGAGACCACGGTCGACCGCTTCGATCTCTTCGACCAGCGCAATTATGCGCCCGGAATCTTCCCTCAGGACCGCGCGCGTCAGCAGGACCGTGCGCGATGTTGCTTCCCACATCCGCTGAGCCGAGAAGAAAGCGAAGGCTGCCGCGGCGATCAGAAAAACAAGCCAGCCGAGCGCTGCTGGCGGGAAGGCGATGACCGTCCAGCTCAGAAGCGCGCCGAGGACCACCAACATGCCGGTTCCGACGAGTCTGCGGCCAGGCGAAGCGGCAAGGCTGGCCAAGATCTCCTCGTCCCAGCCCTCCTTCGCACCCCGCCCGCTCACACCGTTTCGATCCTAAGCGCAACTGGCGCCACAGGGACGACGCCCGTGCCCTCCATACCCGCAAGCGCAGTATCGAGCGCATCGCGTGTCGTCGGATGCGTCACGATCAGGACAGGCGCCTCGGCGCTCTCATGGCGGGACTGTCGCATTCGGTCAATGCTCACGCCGGCATCGCCCAAGAGACTCGCGACCTTGGCCAGCGCGCCAGGTTTGTCGGTCAGCGCTAGGCGCAGGTAATAGGGCGCCGGCAAGGCCGATGTTGCGCGTGGCAAAGCCACAAGGGTCGCCGCCGGCTGGCCAAAGGTCTGGACCCGCAGACCCCGGGCCAAATCCATCACGTCGCCCATGACAGCACTCGCGGTGGGCCCCTCCCCAGCGCCCGCGCCGCGCAGGACGATCTGACCCACCTGGTCGCCCTCCAAAACAACCATGTTTGTCGGTCCCTCGAGTTGGCCAAGCGGGCTGTTTCGCGGGACGAGGCAGGGCGCCATCGAGCTTTCGAGCCCGCGTCCCGTCATGCGCGAGACGCCCAAGAGCTTGATCCGAAACCCGAGCTCCGCCGCCTGCCGGATGTCTTCTATGGAAATCCGTTCGATCCCCTCCAGCGCCACGCCGTCGAAATCGACCCGCGCGCCATAAGCGACCGCGGCTAAGAGCGCGAGTTTGTGCGCGGCGTCGATCCCGCCCACGTCGAGCGTTGGGTCGGCTTCGAGATAGCCGAGCGCCCGCGCCTCCTCAAACACGGTGTCGTAGGGAAGGCCCTCGCTCTCCATCCTGGTCAGAATGTAATTGCAGGTCCCGTTCATCACGCCAAGGACACGGGTGATCTCGTTGGCCGCCAGCGCTTCAGTTAGCGCCTTCATCACAGGGATCCCGCCCGCAACCCCGGCCTCAAAGCGGATCGTCGCGCCGTGCGCCTCAGCAAGTTCGGCCAGCCCCTGGCCATGGATCGCGAGCATCGCCTTGTTGGCGGTAACGACATCCTTACCCGCCCTGAGCGCCGTCTCGACCGCGGCCAGAGCCGGCCCATCTTCGCCGCCCATCAGCTCGACGAAGACGTCGATATCTTCGCGCTGGGCGAGCGCTACCGGATCGTCCTCCCAGGCGTAATCCGCGAGCGGCACACCCCTGTCCTTGTCGCGCGACCGGGCCGAGATGGCGGACAGGACGATGGGACGCGTGGCCCGCGCTGCAAGCGTCGGAGCGGCGCGGCGAATAATCTTTACGACCCCTGCCCCGACCGTGCCCAGTCCCGCGATCCCGAGGCGAAGTGGTTCTGTCATGCTGCGCTCCCGCTCCGGGCTTCGTCTAACCGCGCGCGGCTTAGCCCGTCGGACAGGGGCGTGCAACGTGCTCCACCCTCTCGGACGGGCTCCTGTTACGGCATTCCGGTCGCGCGCTCTTCGGCCAGTACGGCCCGTCGTGCAGCGAGCCGCGCACGTGTCTCGGGGTCCTGGCTCTGCTGCGCGGCCAGGGCCTCGGCCGTTTGTCGCGTTGCTGCTGCCCGCCCCGTCACAGCCGCGTTGACGTCTGTCAGATCCACGATCCCGGCCTGCGACGTGTCCGCGGGCGCAAGCAGCGGATCGAGCGGGGCGAGTTCGGGCGCCGGTGCAGCTTGGCCCTCGGGCGTGATAGCCCGGTCCAATTCCGGAAACTGCGCACATCCGTTGAGAAAAAGGCCGATGCATAGAATAAAGCGCAGTCTTACGCTGTGCCGCTGGCGAAACGCCGACGGCATTGGCCCACTACGTGTTAGAGAGAGGTCGGCCATGGGTCCTGTGCCGCCGTTGTTCTCTTGGTTGCGCTATATCAGCCGGAGCTTACGCAGAATCTAGCTTGGCCGAAAGCGCGTCTTAGCGAAGGCACAAGCACCCCGCGTCGGAGCGAAGCAGGCTTGAATTGAACAATCGTTCAGATCACACTCGCACGATGCCAAGGAAATCCGGCTCCCACGGGCAAATCACTGGCCCACGCGTCCGCCAAGCGGCGCTGCGCCTTTTCGCTCAGGAAGGCTACGCCGCTGTGTCGATGCGCCGGATCGCTGCGGAAGTCGGCGTTCAAGCGGGCGCGCTTTACACCTATACCCCCGACAAGCAGGCCCTCCTCGCGGACCTGATGCGCGGCCATATGGAGGATCTCCTCGCGACATGGGCCAGAGAGCATCATCCAAAAGCACCTAAGGACCGTCTGCGCCACTTCACCGAGTTTCACATCCGCTATCACCTCGAACGACCCGACGAGGTCTTTGTGTCCTACATGGAGCTGCGCAACCTCAGCCCGGAGAACTTCGCCGAGATCGAGGGCCTGCGGCGGCGCTACGAGGACGCGCTCGAAGGTATCTTGCAGGCCGGACGCGCAGATGGTGTTTTTGCGATTGCGGACACGAAGCTTGCAACGCTCGCTTTGATTGCCATGCTAACCGGCGTGAATACATGGTATCGCGAGGGCGGGCGCCTGGGCCGCGCAGCCGTCTCGGATGTCTACTGGTCTATGGTAATTGGCGCCGTTGGTTGCGTTGCGGAAAAAAGTGGCTCTCAGAGCACGAGCATGGCGACGGCCGCGGAAAGCTAACATGCCGGGGTGTGAATCTGCCGCGCGCAGCTCGGCGCACGCTCTCAAAGAACGCTCCCACTCACTGTGCGAACGGTCTTGTTCCCGTCATGGCAGGGGTCTACCCCCGGTGAGGAATTGCCAGAGGAGCCAAGATGACGACGCCCAAGGATTTCAACGACCGCATGCTTTCGCTTGGCTTGGCTCGGGTCTCCGAAGCGGCTGCTCTGGCCTCCGCCCGGCTCATCGGCCATGGGGACGAAAAAGCGGCAGACCAGGCAGCCGTCAACGCAATGCGGGATCAGCTCAACAAACTCGACATCACCGGCGTCGTTGTGATCGGCGAGGGCGAGCGGGACGAAGCGCCCATGCTCTATATCGGGGAGGAGGTTGGTTCCGGCGAGGGGCCGGCGGTCGACATCGCGCTCGACCCGCTCGAGGGCACGACGCTCACAGCAAAGGACATGCCGAACGCGCTCACCGTGATCGCCATGGGCCCACGCGGCTCGATGCTCCACGCGCCTGACGTTTACATGGACAAGCTCGCCATCGGCCCGGGATACCCCGACGGCATCGTCTCGCTCGATCAGAGCCCTGGGGAACGCGTGCGTCTTCTGGCCGCCGCCAAGCACTGTGCGACGTCCGACATCACCGTCTGCATTCTCGAACGTCCTCGGCATGAAGACCTGATCCGCGAAGTCCGAGAGACCGGCGCGGCCATCCGGCTCATCACGGACGGTGACGTCGCCGGTGTCATGCACTGCGCCGAACCCAACACTGGCATCGACATGTATATGGGCTCAGGCGGGGCGCCAGAGGGCGTCCTTGCCGCCGCCGCGCTCAAGTGCATGGGCGGGCAGATGTGGGGTCGGCTTCTCTTTCGCAACGATGACGAAAGAGGCCGCGCCCAAAAGGCGGGGATCGAGGACCTTGATCAGATCTATGGCCGCGATGACATGGTGACCGAACATGTCATATTCGCAGCAACTGGCGTGACCGACGGCTCGATTCTGCCCGGCATTCGGCGCGAGGTCGGCTACCTCACGGCGGAGACGATCCTAATGCGCTCGAAGACCGGCTCTGTGCGCCGCATGTCCTACCGCAACCCGGTAAAGTTCAGCCCGCAGCCGCATCTGCCGCGCTGACGCGCTTTCGCGCGTTATTGGAGCATCCGAGCGCCACCTCCTAAAGTTGCTTCGAATTCCGGCTCTTTGAAAAGAGAGCGCTTGCCGGACAAACTCGGCACCACGCCGAAGACAGTGTCGCCCTGTCACATGTCCGTCGCTGCCCGCAGACACGTTCGGATCCGCCCGACGTCCCACGCTGCGCGTTGGACCAATGCGCCAGCCCGAACTGTTGGTTTGGTGGGGAGAAGCTCGTTGACCCTCAAGCGCCCCGCTTGTAGCGTCGGTCCAACCACTATCTACCACATGTTGGGCACGCGATGCTGGACGATGCAAGGCCGATGGGTTTTCTAGGGGTTTCAAGTTCCCTGACCGGTCAGGTCTGGTCGGGTCCAAGCCTTGAGGCCGAGCGCGCCGCGGAGGCGCTCGCCCAAGCAACGGGTTTGCCGGATGCCGTGGCCCACGTCCTCGCCCAAAGGCGCGTTCCTCCGGCTGAGGTCGAGGGCTTTCTTGCGCCAACCCTGCGCGACATGTTGCCCGACCCCTCCCGCCTCAAGGATGCACCCGCCGCCGCTGCTTGCCTCGTCGAGGCGGTCCGCCGCAAGGCGAGGATCGCCATTTTCGCGGATTACGACGTGGATGGTGCGGCATCGGCTGCTCTCCTGATAGACTGGTTGCGACTCCAAGCTCTGGACGCAACGCTCTATGTCCCCGACCGGATCGACGAAGGTTACGGTCCCAATGCTGCGGCCATAGCAGGCCTCGCCGCATCCCACGACCTGATCGTGTGCGTCGATTGCGGGACCCTGTCCCACGACGCGCTGAGCGCGGCCGGCGACACCGACGTCTTGGTCCTCGACCACCATCTCGGCGGCGAAACGCTCCCCCCGGCCCGCGCCGTGGTCAACCCCAACAGGCAAGACGAAACGGGCGAATTGGGCCATATTTGTGCCGTAGGTGTCGTATTTCTAACCTTGGTTGAGGCCGGCCGCCAGATGCGGCGAGAGGGCAGCGCCGCACCCGACCTAATGGCGGGGCTCGATCTGGTCGCCCTCGCCACAATCGCCGATGTGGTGCCGCTTCAGGGTGTGAACCGTGCCTTTGTGCGCACCGGTCTCCGCGTCATGGCGCAGAGGGCGCGCCCGGGCTTGCGCGCCTTGGCAGATGTGGCGGGGCTAGACGAGGCGCCGCGGCCCTACCATCTGGGCTACCTCCTGGGGCCGCGGATCAACGCCGGCGGGCGCATCGGCCAAGCTAGCCTCGGCGCTCAGCTCCTCGTGACTCAAGACACGAACGCGGCAGACCGCATCGCGGCCGATCTCGACCGCCTCAATCAAGAGCGGCGCGAGATCGAAAAGCGGGTCACCGAAGAGGCGCTCTCCCAGGCCGAAGCGCGGGGGAGCAATGCGCCGTTCGTCTGGGCAGCGGGCGAGGGCTGGCATCCCGGCGTCGTTGGCATCGTAGCCGCCCGGCTGAAGGAAGCACTGCACCGACCCGCGGTCGTGATCGGGTTGCAGAACGGTGTCGGCAAAGGATCCGGACGCTCTGTCTCTGGGATCGATCTCGGCGCCAGTATCCAAAGACTTGTCGCGGAAGGCCTTCTCTCGAAGGGCGGCGGACACCGGATGGCGGCGGGTCTCACGCTCAAAGCGTCGCTACTCACGCCGGCAATGGAGCGTCTTGGCGTTTTGCTGGAGCGTCAGGGGGCGGGGGCCACGGGCCCGCGCACCTTGGCCCTCGACGGCGTGCTCATGCCCCAGGCCGTGACGGTCGATCTGATCGAAAGGTTGGAGGAGGCGGGCCCCTTCGGCGCCGGCGCTCCTGCACCGCGCTTCGCCCTGCCGGACATGCGTGTCTTGCACGCGCGTGAGGTCGGCAGTGGGCACCTCAAGCTCCGCATCGGAGATCCGAGCGGCAGCCAAGTAGACGCGATCGCGTTCGGCGCCTTCGACACAGCGCTCGGCGCGGGTTTGCTCGACCATGGCGGCGACCGCTTCCACGTTGCAGGACGGCTCGACCTCAACGTATGGCAGGGACGGACAATCCCGCAGCTCCGCCTCGAGGATGCGTCCCGCTGCGGTCCGTAGATAGGTGAGGCCACAAACGCCCGCCCGAAACAGACCCGTCCAGAAACCGCTTGCCCTCCCCTAAGCTTTTTCCTATCGAACACCCCTACGGCGCTGGCCCGTTCGTCTATCGGTTAGGACGCCAGGTTTTCAACCTGGAAAGAGGGGTTCGATTCCCCTACGGGCTGCCATATCTCAAAATAAGTGTTTGACATCAGCGGGTTGCAACTTCGGGGGCACCTTCGCCTCCGCTTCGGGGGCACCTTTGAGTGTCGCCGTGCGCGCGAATGCGATGCAGGCCCCGATTGAAGGAAAATGGCCGGACTGTCTGTCGGCTAAGCTGAGAACACTGCGTCTTCAAACGCCGATCTGCCCGGTTACCGCTGCCTGCGTAACGGCAGACGACACTCATTGGGGAACATGCTTGCTTAGCAAACTGCTTCTAACGGCAGTGCTGTCAGCTGGCACTGCAAATGAAAGAGGCCGACATAGTAGCGATTTCTTTGAATTAGCCGTGCTTTGATAGCTGGGCGACCCTACAAGCGTTTTGGATGATCGAAAGGCGACTTTTTACTTGACTATTGGATTAACCCCAAACCATCGTGAAGCTGGGGGTGCCGAAGCGCTTTCGGCATTTGTGCTAGTACATAGTGGGGACAAACTTATCATGAAGACTGCTCTTTCGGGCGTGGCTGTTGCTACGCTTGCTTTCCCAGGATTGGTGACGCCATCTTTCGCCGCAGTGGAGTTTGGGTATTTCACTCAAACAATCGTCACCGGAATCCTGTCCGATCCAGATGGTAACGCAAATGACCCAGTGGGAACCATTCAGGAGCCCATTGATCCACCGGGAGGGGTGCGCAACCAGCAGCTTAAGGTCAACGAAGACACTGTTTTGGGCGACACCGGGCGTTTCACATCGCCGAGAGGCGTGTCCGCACTGGCCGATCTCAACGAAGGCGAACTTGGGGTCTTCGCTCAAAGTTCGTACTCTGGCATCCCTGGTAGCGCTTCGTTCTCGTCCGTCGCACAAGCGCGTTTTGGAGACACGCTCAATGCACAGGGCGAGGCAGGCTTAAATATCACGCTGGATTTCACCGTCGATGGTGTGATTGGTGCTGACGGTCCAGACACGAGCCTAGACCGTCCGAGCCCCCTCTTTACCGATGTTGATGTCTATATCGCCATCTTCAGGGGCACAGTCGCAGACGAGAGTAATTGGGCTAACACCCTGTTTGGATTCGATGGACCCGCGCCCATTGCTTCCGACCGCTTAACGTTGAGCCTTGGAGCGGGTCCCGTCTTCGGTCAAGTGCTTGATGAGGTCCTAAGCGTTAGCACTACTCTCTTGGAAGAGGACGAGACGTTTCAAGTCTTCGCCAATATGACTTCTTTTGCTGTTCGGAATGCTAATCCTGGAACGACAACCATCGATCTTTCGAGTACCGGAACGTTTTCGCTTTTTACAGATCCCGGCGTGACGGTCCAGTCTAGTTCGGGAGTGTTTCCGGGCGCGATCGTAAGAGAGCCGTCCGTCATCCCATTACCGGCAAGCGCGATGCTGCTGCTGTCGGCGCTCGCCGGACTATTCGGCTTCCGTAAAAGAATGGCCGAGTAGGATCGCCACCTGTCGCGGCAGAGTGTTCGACTTCCTTGTTAAACCTTTGCCTTCTGCGAGACGCAATGAATGCTCCCTCGTGCACACCCGTTGGATCGCCCACCAACCAAGCCGAGGCTAAGCCGGCTACCGACGTCTCAGGGCCCCATCAAGGATCTCATCAATCGCCGCGATCTTGCTGTTCGCAGCCTGAACCGCCGTGATCGCCTCTGCCGCCAGAAGCATTAGCTCACGCACGTTCGTCGGATCGCGATCCGGCACCGGCACGGGCGTGCGAAGCTCTTCGGGCACTGAACCGCGCCGGGTTTGCCGGAGGCTCCAACTCCTGAGTAGGATGGAGCATCATGAGCAAGACGACGAACAAGTTCTCCCCCGAATTGCGCGAGCGACCGTTCGCATGGTTCTGGACAACCCGGGGCAGCATGAGAGCCGCTGGCAGGCGATCCGGTCGGTATCGGCGAAGATCGGTTGTGCGGCCCAAACGCTGAACGATTGGGTCAAGAAGGCCGAGGTCGACGGCGGCAAGCGGGCCGGCGTCACCACCGAGATGAGC